>NZ_BAAAZN010000003.1:0-573938 GCF_039536925.1 Amycolatopsis ultiminotia
GCACGGTGTCCCCGGTTCCGTCGCCGGCCATCCGCCGGTGCCAGGTCCAGATCGTCTGCCACGGACCGAATACCGCCGGCACGTCCCGTCAGGCGATCCCGCATCGATACCGGTAGATGATCCCTTCGACCATCGATCGGGCATCGGAGAACGGTCGGCCTTGTTTACCGGTGCGGACCGGCAGCAGGTCTTCGATCAAGGCCCACCGATCGTCTGACAGCAACTGAAACCGAGACACACCCGGCAGCATCTCAACCGCCAGCAGAAACCTTTGCCAGCCACGCCTTAGAGGAGGCCGGCGAGCATCGGCTTCGGCCCGCCGGCCTCCTCAACCATGATCAATACAACAACCGACGACCACGCAGGACACGGTCTGAGTCCTTCCGGCAATCACCGGATGGCGCGGAGTTCCGGTCAGTCCAGCGTTCCGTGGTGGGCGGCGTACTCCTCTTCAAGAACTACATCGTGCCGCAAGGAAGCTTCAACGCCGACGGCAAGCGGTTCCGCGTGCGGCGTGTGGCCGTACGCAGTCACGGTGAGCGTGTACGCGCCGGGCGGGATGCTGTTGAAGCTGTACGCGCCGTCGCCACCTGCGATGTGTGAAGCGGTGACCGCACCGGCGCTGTCGGTCAACGTCAGCACCGCACCTCCGACGGCGGCGTGCCGACCGGCAGTGCGCACCCGGCCCGCGACAGAGCTGTGGCTGTCGAGCAGGAGGTCGTGCCACAGCGGCGTGCCGCCGAGCCGCACCGTGGACACGGCCGGCCGAGAAGAACCGGCTGTCGCCAGAAGGACGTGCTCGCCCTCCGCATTCGCTGCCAGTTCGTACTCGCCGGTGCGGCCCGTACGGCCGACGTCGACCTGACGGCCGGCCATGTCGGTGAGCGTGAGCACGACACCGGAAACTGCGCGACCGCTTGCGTCGAGGATTCGCCCACGCAGCACCGTCGTCATCTCCGCAGGTGCTTCCGCGACGGTGGTGGCCGCGGCGGCCGGGGCGTCCGCGTCGAGCGTCCGGCGCAGCGGCACCTCCTTCATGAACAGCACCGCGAAGAACGTGACCACCGCGATCACCGCAGCGAACAGGAAAACCGTGCCGGTCGAGTCACCGAAGGCGGCCCGCACCACCGGCTGCAATGCCGGCGGCAGCGAAGCGATGTCGAGCGTGCCGCCTCCGCCTTGTACTGCGCCCCCGGCCGGAACTCCCAGGTGCGTCAACGACTTCGTGATGTTCGTGGCGACCTGCGCGGACAGCACCGCGCCCAGTGCGGACACCCCCGCCGCACCACCGAGCGACCGGAAGAAAGTGACGACCGACGACGCGGAACCCATGTCCTTCATCGCCACGGTGTTCTGCACCACCAGCACGAGGTTCTGCATCAGGAAGCCAAGCCCGAGGCCGACCAGTGCGAGGTAGCCGCCCATCATCGTGAGGTTCGTGCTGTGGTCCACCGTGCTGAGCAGGAACAGCCCGGCCACCAGCAGGGTCCCGCCGGCAACCATGAACGGCTTCGTCCGGCCGGTCCGCGAGATCACCTGGCCCGCTCCGGTCGAGGCGATCGCAAGGCCGAGCACCATCGGCAGGGTCATCAGTCCCGCGTGCGTCGGCGAGAAGCCGCGGGAAATCTGGTAGTACTGCCCGAGGAACACCGAACCGCCGAACATCGCGGTGCCGACCGCGAGTGAACCGAGCACGGACAGCGTGAACGTGCGGTTGCGGAACAGCCGCAGCGGCACCACCGGCTCCGCGGCACGCGATTCGACGAACACCGCCAGCGCCAGCGCCACCACCGCGCCGCCGACGTAACCGACGCTCGACCACGAGGCCCAGCCGAAGCTCTGGCCGGCAAGCGAAACCCAGATCAGCAGCAGCGCAACGCCGCCGACCAGCAGGGTCGCGCCAAGCCAGTCGATGCGCACCTTCCGCTTGAGCACCGGCAGTTTCAGCGTCCGGCCGAGTACCACGAACGCGATCACCGCGATCGGCACGCACACCCAGAAGCACCAGCGCCAGCCGAGCGGCGAGTCCACGATCAGACCGCCGATCAACGGCCCGGAAACGGTCGCCACGGCGAACACCGCACCGGTGTAACCGGAGTAGCGGCCACGCTCGCGCGGCGCGATCATCGCCGCGATCACGACCTGGATCAGCGCCTGCAACCCGCCGAGCCCGATGCCCTGCACCGCGCGGAAGGCGATCAGCTCCGGCATCGACTGCGAAATACCGCCGAGCACGGAACCGGCGGTGAAGATGACGATGGCCAGCTGGTACAGCAGTTTTTTGCTGAACAGGTCCGAAAGCTTGCCCCAGATCGGGGTGGTCGCGGTGGAGGTCAACAACGTCGCGGTGACGACCCAGGTGTACTGACTCTGCGAACCGTGCAGGTCGGCGAGGATCGTCGGCAGTGCGTTGGACACGATCGTCGACGACAGCAACGCCACCAGCAGGGCCAGCAACAGGCCGGTGAAGGCCTTCATGATTTCCCGGTGGGTCATCGGCTCACCGGTTGCTGTGTTATCCACTTCTCGTTACTTCACTTTCCCACGTGCACGGTGCAATTCTCCGGTGCGCCGATCGTCGCCCGCAGATCGGCGTTGAGGTCGGCGAGCCTGCTCGTCAGGTCCGCCAGCCGCCCCTCGTCCCAGCCGCCGAGTGCCTTCTCGAAGAACGCGAGATACCCCACCCGCCAGCGCTCCAGCTCGGCGTGCCCCTTCTCCGACGCACTGATCAGCGAGGCCCGCCCGTCCTCGGGAGCGGGGCGCCGGTCGATCAGGCCGGCCGCCTGCAGCTGGGTGATCTGCCTGCTGATCACCGACAGGTCGACGAGCCTGCGCTTGGCCAGCTCCGAGGGCCGGGCCTCGCCGTGCTTGGCAAGATCGGACAGCAGCATTCCGGCGGCGGGGTGCAACCCGGGTTCCTCCTGCCAGGCCTGCATGACCCACAGGTGCTGGAGCTGGGCCGAGCTCCGCAGCTCACGCAACAGCTCGAGCCTGACGTCGTCGGCAGAGCTCATCGGTTCCTCCCGGGCGCTCACCCAATTGCTTGTACGTTACAAGTTTACGGTCGGAAGGTTGCGTAGGGCAACTATCTATCCCGTGAGCTGCCCCACGTCGACGTCCGGGTCGGTAACCCGACCGGAGCAACGTTGCGAGCAAGTGGCCGGACTACGGCTACTCTGCGGACGAGCCGCGCCGAGCCGACGCGGTGGAGGCCTTCCGAACAACGAGGAGCCGGAGTGGTGCATTCCCGCGGGAAGTCCGCGAGACGGCGCGAGCCGAAGCCGCCGGACCTGGCGGCAGACCATCCGTGACCACCCGTTCCCGTCCCTGCGTACCGGTGAAGAACACCCCATGACAGCCGACTCGATCAGCCCGATCCCGCGTTCCGCGGCACACCGCGAGGCGCCGGCCGCGGTCACCGCCATGGTGCGGTTGATCCGGGACACCTGGGCCAAGTCGGAGCCCTATCTCCCGGAGATCTCGCAGTTCTTCTACGGGATGCTGTTCACGCTCGCACCGGCCACCCGCGATTTCTTCCCGATCAACATGGAAGTGCAGCGCGGCCGTCTGGTGCGCGCACTGGTCCGCATCGTGCAGATGGTGGACCGGCCGGACGACCTGGTCCCGTTCCTGCGCCAGCTCGGGCGGGACCACCGCAAGTTCGGCGTGATCCCGAAGCACTACGAGGCGGTCGGCACGGCGCTGCTCGCCGCGCTCAAGAGCCACCTCGGCCCGGAGTGGACGCCGAAGGTGGAACGGGCCTGGGCCGAGGCGTTCACCATCGTCGCGCGCGCAATGCAGGAGGCGGCCGCGGCGGACGCGAACCCGCCGTCCTGGCACGCCACCGTGGTCGAGCACCGGCGGCTGACCTGGGACCTCGCCTTGGTCCGGCTGGTCCCGGAGCAGCCGGTGCCCTACAGCCCCGGGCAGTACATGAGCGTGGAGGTGCCGCAGCGGCCACGGTTGTGGCGCTACCTTTCGCCTGCCAACGCACCCCGTGAGGACGGCGGGATCGAGTTCCACGTGCGCGCGGTGGACGGCGGATGGGTTTCGCGGGCCGTCGTCAGCCACACCCAGCCAGGAGACGTGTGGCGGCTCGGCCCGCCGATCGGCCGGATGGCGGTGGACCGCGAACGGTCCAAGGGCGTGCTGATGGTGGCGGGCGGCACCGGGCTGGCCCCGCTGCGCTCGATCCTCGACCACCTCGCACTGTGGGGCGAGAACCCGAAGACGCGGCTGTTCTACGGCGGTTCGACCCGCGAGGAGCTCTACGACCTCGAGGAGCTGCGTGCGCTCGCCGCGACGAACCCGTGGCTGTCCATCACCCCGGTCGTCGAACGCGACCACCTGCCGGGCTGTGAACAGGGCACCCTCGCCGAGGCGGTGACCCGCTACGGCGCCTGGCCGGACCACGACATCCTGGTGTCCGGCTCGCCGGCGATGATCCGCGCGACGGTGTCCCGCATGCTCGTCGCGGGCAGCGCACTCGGGCAGATCCAGTACGACCCGTTCACCGTGGACTGAGCCCGGTCGACGGCGATGGGGGCGAGCCGCCTTGCGCCAGACCGGTGCGCCCGCGGAAAAACCGATGGCCCTCTCCCCGAACGGAAGAGGGCCATCGGCGCAACGCCTCAGCGCTTCTTGGGTTTCCACACCACCAAGGCGGTCTGCTGCCGCAACGGCACCAGGTCCTTGCGGTAGGAAGCGTGCACTGCCGCGGCGGCGTGTTCGGCGGCCGCGTGCGCGGCGGCCAGTTCCTCGGTGAGCTCGTGGACCCGCGAGCGCAGCGCGTCGACCTGGTTCTCCAGCTCGATGATGCGCTTGACCCCCGCGAGGTTCACGCCCGCCTCCTGCGAGAGGCGCTGGACCTCACGCAGCAGTGCGATGTCACGCATGGAGTACCGGCGGCCACCTCCGGAGGTGCGCCCGGGGGACACCAGGCCCTGCCGGTCGTACGAACGCAGTGTCTGGGCGTGCAGCCCGGACAGCTGGGCCGCCACCGAGATCACGAACACCGGAGTGTCCTCGTCCGCGCCGAACGGGAGTCCCGGAGTACCGCCGAACATCTCGCGTCACCTGCCTTCGAGCAACTCGGAGATCTCAGGCCGCGGGTCGTGGCCCTTCATCGCCTCGGCGTAGCTCTCCAGCGCCGAGCGTGCTTCGTCGTCGAGCTTCGCCGGAACGGCCGCGGCCAAGGTGACCAGCAGGTCGCCCTGCGCACCGTCCCGCTTCTGAATGCCCTTTCCGCGCACGCGCAACACTCGGCCACTCGCGGTACCGGCAGGCACCTTGAGTGAGACCTTCCCCTCCAGGGTCGGCACCGTGATGGTGGTGCCGAGCGCCAGTTCGGTGAAGTCCACCGGCACGGTGAGCGTGAGGTCCAGGTCCTGGCGCCCGAACAGCTGGTGCGGCGCCACGTGCACCCGTACGTACAGGTCACCGGCCTGCGCACCGCCGCGGCCCGGTTCACCCTGTCCACCGAGCCGGATCCGCTGGTCGTCCTTCACGCCCGGCGGGATGCGCACGGTGAGCGTGCGGGTGCGGGTGCTGATGCCCTCGCCACCGCACTCCGGGCACGGGTCGTCGATGATCTGGCCGCGGCCGCGGCAGTCCCGGCACGGTTCGGAGAACGCGAACGCGCCCTGGCTGCGGCTCACCAGACCGGATCCGCCACAGGTCGAGCAGGCCCGTGGTGCCGTGCCCGGCTTCGCCCCGTTGCCACCGCAGGTGGCACAGGTCGCCGGGCTGGACAGCCGCAACGGCAGCGTGGCGCCCTTGACCGACTCGAGGAAGTCGATCCGCACGTCGGTCTCCACATCGGCGCCGCGCTGCGGCCGGTTGGCCGCACCTGCCGCGCCGCCCCGGCCGCCACGGCCGAAAATGCCGCCAAGGATGTCGCCGAGCCCACCGAAGCCGCCCTGCTGCTGCGCACCGGCCTGGCCGAACAGGTCGCTCATGTCGAACCCGCCCGCACCGGTGCCACCGCCGGGGAAACCGCCGAAGCCACCGGCCCCGCCGGAGCCGAACATGCTGCGTGCCTCGTCGTACTCCTTGCGCTTGGCCGGATCGGAGAGCACCCCGTATGCCTCGGACACGGCCTTGAACTTGTTCTCCGCCTTGGTGTTGCCCGCGTTGGCGTCCGGGTGGTTTTCCTTGGCCAGCTTGCGATAGGCCTTCTTGACCTCGTCCGCGGTCGCGTCGGAGGAGACACCCAGCTCTTGGTAGAAGTCCTTGCCGATCCACTCCCGAGCACTCATCGGGTGTCTCCTCCTTTCGCTGCGAAACGCCGGTTACTGCTGCTCGGACTCATCGAACGACCCGTCGAGCGGCAGCTCGCCGCCGACCGGCGGGTCGACCGGGCCTGCCTCGACCGGCTCGTGGTCGGTGACCCCGACCAGCGCCGCCCGCAGGACCCGGTCCCCGAAGCGGTACCCGCGGCGCATGACCACGGTGACCGTCGGGCCCGACACGTCCGGCGAGGTGTTGTGCTGGACCGCCTCGTGCACGCTCGGATCGAAGTCCTCGCCCTCGGTGCCGAACGATTCGAGGCCTGCCCGCTGCAGACCGCTGACCAGCTTGTCGCCGACCGCCTTGAACGCGCCGGTGAGGTCGCCGTGCTGCTCCGCGCGCTCGAGGTCGTCGAGCAGCGGCAGCAGCTCGCCGACCACGGACGCCTTGGCGCCCTGCACCACGGCCTCGCGGTCGCGGTCCACCCGCTTGCGGTAGTTGGCGTACTCCGCCTGCAGCCGCTGCAGATCGGCGGTGCGCTCGGACAGCTGCTTCTCGACGTCCGACCCGGCCGCGACCGCGTCGTCCGCCGAGTCACCGAGCGAGGGGCCCGCGTGCACCGCGGGCTCCTCCTCGGCGGCCGCTGGCTCTGCGTCGGCGGCCGCGGTCTCCGGCTCGGGCTCCCGGACCTCTCCGGTCTGCGGGTCGACCCGCCGCCGGTCCCGCACGACCACCGGTTCCTCGGGGCCTTGGCCCTCGGGTTCGGAGTGGCGTGGGGTCACTTCTTCTCGTCCTCTTCCACGATCTCGGCGTCAACGACGTCGTCCTCGGCCTTGGCCTGCTGCTGGGCTCCGTCCGCGGCACCGGCGTCGGCACCGGGGGCACCCTCGGCACCGCCCGCGTTCGCGTACAGCGCGCTGCCCAGCTCCTGCGAAGCGGTGTTCAGCTTCTCGATGGACTCGCGGATCTTGGCCGAGTCGGTGCCCTTGAGCGCCTCGTTCGCCTCGTCGATCGCCGAGTTCACCTTGCCCTTGAGGTCGTCGGGCAGCTTGTCCTCGTTGTCCTTGACGAACTTCTCGGTCTGGTAGACCAGCGTCTCCGCCTGGTTGCGGGTCTCGGCCTCTTCGCGGCGGGTCTTGTCCTCCTCGGCGTGCGCCTCGGCGTCCTTGACCATCCGCTCGATGTCGTCCTTCGGCAGCGCGGAGCCGCCGGTGATCGTCATCGACTGCTCCTTGTTCGTGCCGAGGTCCTTCGCGAGGACGTGCACGATGCCGTTGGCGTCGATGTCGAAGGTGACCTCGATCTGCGGCACGCCACGCGGGGCAGGCGGCAGGCCGGTCAGCTCGAACATGCCGAGCTTCTTGTTGTGCGCGGCGATCTCCCGCTCACCCTGGAACACCTGGATCTGCACCGAGGGCTGGTTGTCGTCCGCGGTGGAGAAGATCTCGCTGCGCTTGGTCGGGATCGTGGTGTTGCGCTCGATCAGCTTGGTGAACACCCCGCCCTTGGTCTCGATGCCCAGCGACAGCGGGGTCACGTCGAGCAGCAGGACGTCCTTGACCTCGCCCTTGAGCACACCGGCCTGCAGCGCCGCGCCGACCGCGACGACCTCGTCCGGGTTCACGCCCTTGTTCGGCTCCCGTCCGCCGGTCAGCTCCTTGACCAGGTCGGCAACCGCGGGCATCCGGGTGGAACCACCCACGAGCACCACGTGGTCGATGTCGCCGACCGAGATGCCCGCATCGCGGATCACGTTGTTGAACGGCGATTTGGTGCGGTCGAGCAGGTCCGAGGTGATCTTCTGGAACTCGGCGCGGGAGAGCGTCTCGTCGAGGAACAGCGGGTTCTTGTCCCCGTCGACGGTGATGTAGGGCAGGTTGATGCTGGCGGAGTTGGAGCTGGACAGCTCGATCTTCGCCTTCTCCGCCGCCTCCCGGATGCGCTGCAGCGCCATCTTGTCCTTGGTCAGGTCGATGCCGTTGGCAGACTTGAACTTGTCGACCAGCCAGGTGACGATGCGCTCGTCCCAGTCGTCACCACCGAGGTGGTTGTCACCGGAGGTCGCGCGGACCTCGACGACGCCCTCGCCGATCTCCAGCAGCGACACGTCGAACGTACCGCCACCGAGGTCGAAGACCAGGATGGTCTGTTCCTTCTCGCCCTTGTCGAGGCCGTAGGCCAGCGCCGCCGCGGTCGGCTCGTTGACGATGCGCAGCACGTTCAGGCCGGCGATCTGGCCGGCCTCCTTGGTGGCCTGCCGCTGGGCGTCCTCGAAGTACGCCGGAACGGTGATCACCGCGTCGGTGATCTCCTCGCCGAGGTAGGACTCCGCGTCGCGCTTGAGCTTCATCAGCACGCGCGCGCTGATCTCCTGCGGCGTGTAGCCCTTGCCGTCGATCTCGGTCTTCCAGTCGGTGCCGATGTGCCGCTTGACCGACCGGATGGTCCGGTCGACGTTCGTCACGGCCTGGTTCTTCGCCGGCTGACCGGTCAGCACTTCGCCGTTCTTGGCGAAGGCGACGATCGACGGGGTGGTCCGGGAGCCTTCCGAGTTGGCGATGACCGTCGGCTCGCCGCCCTCCAGGACGGCGACGACCGAGTTGGTCGTGCCGAGGTCGATGCCGACCGCTCGCGCCATGGTGCTTCCTCTCGTGTTGGCAGTTCTCCTGCTATGTTCGTGACCTGCGCCTTCGGGGCGGCCTTGAGCGACCCCTTGGCAGGTTCTACCGGTCCCGCGCTCGGCTCGTCAACCAGACTTGAGCCGAACGCGCTCAACCTTCGTACCAGAGTAACGGGCAAGCCTCGGCTCTTGTTCCCGGGACCAGCTGCGGAGCACCCCTACTCCGATGTGAGGGTGCTCACCAGCGCGGCAAGGCTCACACGGGTCGCGCGGAGGCGGGCAGCCGAGCGGCCCGGTGGTCCACGTCGCTGCGGATCACCACGGTGTCGGCCAGCCGGACGTCGCCCGGTGGCACGGCGACCCGCACCACGGCCACCTCGGTGGCGGGTGCGGGGGCGGACTGGTGCCCGAACGCAGCGGTCACCACGAACGCGGCCACCGCGCCGGTCAGTACGGCCGCGAGCAGCCTCGTTTCGATCTTGCGCATGGAGCGGTTCCCCCCTGTGGGAAGTCAGGCGGCCTTGACGGTGACGCTGCCGCTGGAGGTGTTCAGGTCGAGCGTCTTCGGGTCGGGTCCGGGGTTCTGCGGAATGTCCACGGAACGGTGACCGCTGTCGCTGTCTCCGATGACGCGGTAAGAGCCGTCGGCGGGCACGCGCAGCTCGACGCTGCCGGAATCGGCCTTGACCTTGACGTTCGCGGGTTGTGCGAGCCCGAGCTCCACCCGGCCGCTGTCGGCCGAGATGTCGACCGGTCCGCGCACGCCGTCCGCTGTCACGCGACCGGAGTCGCTGTGCAGCTTGACGTCACCGGCGTTGTGCACGTCGATCGAACCGCTGTCGAGGCGAAGGGTCACCGGACCGGCGACGTCGGCGACCTCCGCGCGGCCGCTGTCCGCGGTGACGTCGACACTGCCCACGCCCGCGATGTCCAGCGACCCCGAGTCGGACTTGCCGGTGACCGGCACGCCGGCCGGGACCACGACGTCGAAGTCGGCGTCGCAGTTGTCGCCGCAGTCGGCCAGCACCAGCTGATCGCCCTCCACGTGGAAGGCGTCGCCGGGCTCGCCGCGGAAGTAGTAGTCGATCTTCTGGTGCACCCGGACCGGACCGGTGCCGGTGCGGATGTGCACGTCGCCCGAATCGCTCGCCAGCTGCACCCCGCGGATCTGCCGGCTGACGGTGGCGTCCCTGGTGACCGAGGAGCCGACGTCCCAGCCGAACGCGATCGCCACCCCCACGCCGATCACGACGATGCCACCCAGAGCCAGAAGCGGGCGTGCCATGGTTTCTTCCCCTCGTGCCGCTCGTTCGTCCCCGGAGACGTTAGAAGCAGCGAGGCCCCGGTGACATCCGGTAAACCCCCCGAAACATCCCTGAGAGGGCGCCCGGCGGGCCGGGGCCATAACCTGGCGGCGGACGGACTTTCCGTGATCAGGAGGATCGATGCCTCAGCGACCCAACCCGTACGACTTCCTGCCTTCGGTGCCCTCGTTCACCCTGCGCAGCACCGACATCGCCGAAGGCGAAACGCTCGCGACGCCGCACCTTTCGGGCATCTTCGGAGCAGGCGGCGAGGACCGGTCGCCGCAGCTGTCCTGGGAGGGCTTCCCCGAGGACACCCGCAGTTTCGCGGTGACCGTGTACGACCCGGACGCACCCACCGCCAGCGGCTTCTGGCACTGGGCGGTGTTCAACATCCCGGCTTCGGTCACCGAACTGGCCTCCGGTGCGGGCGACGCGACCGGCTCCGGCCTGCCCGACGCCGCCGTCACTCTGAAGGGCGACGGCGGCGTGAAGCAGTTCCTCGGCGCCGCCCCGCCGCCGGGCCACGGCCCGCACCGCTACTACGTCGTGGTGCACGCGCTCGACGTGGACACCCTCGAAGTGGGCGCCGACGCGTCGCCGGCGTTCCTCGGCTTCACCATATTCGGCCACACCCTCGCCAGGGCGACGATCACCGCGCTCTACGAGAACAAGGGCTGAGCCGTTCCTGCGCCGGGGGCGTCCACCGCCGGTCTGCTGTGGACCTACCGCAGCGACTCGCGGTTGACGCCCTCGCGTTCGAGGTAGCGGCCCCTGGTGTGCTCGGCGAAGCCGAACTGCCGGTACAGGCCGTGCGCGTCGGCGGTGTGCAGCATCCACCGGAATCCCGCACCAGGGCCGTTGTCGATCATCTCGCGCACGATTTCCTTGCCAAGCCCGGCACCGCGGGCGTCCTCGACCACGAAGACGTCGCCGAGGTAGGCCGAGCTCACCCCGTCGGAAAAGGCTCGGGCGAACGCGACCTGGCGGCCGGTCGCGCGCTCGTACGCGCCGACCACCCGCCACGATCCGGCCACCGCCGCCTCGACCTGCTCGCGCGTGCGCCAGCGGCCCCAGTAGGCCTCGGTGGAGAGGAACTTCCACAACACGTCGAGATCCAGCCGCTCCCGGCTGTCGTCCACTTCGTACTCACCAACCACCCGCATGCCCGGCAAGCTAGCCGAGCGCGGCAGCTGTGCTCCACCGAATTCGTCAGCGCGGTTTGAGCAGGTAGTCCACCACCGGGCGAAGTTCTTCCGCGGACGGCGGTTCATCGTCGATCAGGCCCTGGATGAGCAGCCCGTCGATGCCGGCGAGGAACACCCGGAAGGCGACCTCGTCGTCGTGCCGGACCATCGAGGTCAGCACGTCGAGCCAGCGCCGGGCAGCCGGACGCAGTTCGGGCTTGCGGGCAGCGAGCAGGTACAGCTCGTACTCCGCCATCGTGCGGCCACGCCGTGGCCCGAGTGCTTCGGCGAGCAGCCCGGCCACCTCCTCGGCCCCGCGGCTGCCGCGCGAGCGGGCCCGGTCGATCATCCAGTACACCTCGGTCGCCATGTCCCGCGCGCACGAGATGAGCGTGGCCACGAGCAGGTCGTCCAGCGAGCTGAAGTGGTAGGTGGTGGACGTGGTGGGCACGCCGGCCTCGGTGGCGACGGTGCGGTGGGTGACCCCGGCGACGCCGTCCCGTTCGATCACCCGCAGGGTGGCCTCGATGATTTCCGCGCGCCGCTTCTCGCCACGCACCTTGCGTCCGTCGGTCTGGATCTTCACGCGTTGCTCCCGACCTCGATCAGCACCACACCGCCGACCACCAGTACCAGCCCGGAAAGCATGGCGAGATTGACCGGCTCCTTGAGAAACAGCACCCCCACCAGCGCGACCAGCGCAACCCCGGCGGCGGCCCAGATCGCGTACGCCACGCCGATCGGCAACCCCAGCTTCAGTACCTGCGAGAGCGCGAAGAACGCCACGCCGTAGCCGACGACCACGAGCACCGACGGCAGCAGCCGCGAGAACCCGTCGGACAGCTTGAGCGAAACGGTGCCGGTCACTTCTGCGGCGATCGCCAGAGCGAGGTACAAGTAAGCACCCATGAGGAAAAACTACCTGAACGATGGTCCCATTAGCTAGCGAGGCGTGCACCACATCGGTGGGACTTGGGCCCGGCCAACCGGTTACCCATCAGTAAGAAGCGTTACCCTGCTCCGCAGCCGGCGCTCGCGCACCGGCTACCACCACACCGGACGAAAGGCACCCGACGATGGGCGCGGTACAGCTGACGCTCGGGGGGATCTCGGTCCTCCTGGGCATCATCGCCTGGGGAATGTTCATCGCGACCGTGGCCCGCTTCGTGCGGGTGATCCGGCTCGGCCAGCCCGATGGCACCCGCAACGGGCCCTTCACGGCCCGGCTGGTGACCATGGTCAAGGAGTTCGCGGTCCACACCCGGATGGCGAAGTTCCGCCAGGTCGCGCCGTGGCACTGGATGGTGATGTGGGGCTTCCTGATCGGGTCGCTCGCGCTGTTCGAGGCCTACGGTGAGGTGTTCGTCCCGACCTGGGGCTGGCCGGTGCTCGAGGACTGGGCGCCGTGGAGCCTGCTGATGGAGCTGCTCGGCGTCGGCACCGTGGTCGGCGGGGTCGCGCTGGCGATCATCCGCCAGCTCAACCACCCGCGCCGCGCCGACCGGCAGTCACGCTTCGCCGGATCGAACTTCAAGTGGGCGTACTTCGTCGAGGCCGTGGTGATCGTCGAGGGCGTCGGCATCATCGGCGTCCGCGCCGCGAAGGCCGCGATGCACGTCCACGAGACGCCGACCTGGGCCGCCTTCGTGTCCAACCCGGTCGGCTGGGCACTGCCGTCGAGTGCCGCGCTGGTATCGGTCTTCGCCTTCATCAAGCTGATGAGCGCCACGGTGTGGCTGATCGTCGTCGCGCGCACCATGACCATGGGCGTGGCGTGGCACCGGTTCAGCGCGTTCTTCAACATCTACTTCAAGCGCGAAGCCGACGGCGGCGTCGCGCTCGGCAAGCTCAAGCCGATGATGAGCAAGGGTAAGGTGCTCGACCTCGAGGAGGCCGACCCGGACGAGGACACCTTCGGCGCCGGCGCGATCGAGGACTTCAGCTGGAAGGGTTGGCTCGACTTCTCCACCTGCACCGAATGCGGCCGTTGCCAGTCGCAGTGCCCGGCGTGGAACACCGGCAAGCCGTTGTCGCCGAAGCTGCTCATCACGCAGCTTCGCGACCACGCCTACGCGAAGGCGCCGTACCTGATGGCCGGCGGCAAGCGTGACATGGCGGGCGACGAAGTCGGGTTGTCCGGTAAAGACGACACAGCGGCGCACGGCGCCTCCGTTGAGGGCGGTGGCGGGGCGGGGTCCGGGATGTACGCGGGCATCGACGTCCTCGCGATCGCGGAGTCGCAGAAGGCTTTGGTCGGCGACGACGGTGGCGTCATCGATCCGGACGTGCTGTGGTCGTGCACCTCCTGCGGCGCCTGCGTGGAACAGTGCCCGGTGGACATCGAGCACGTGGACCACATCGTGGACATGCGGCGTTACCAGGTGATGATCGAATCCTCGTTCCCCACCGAACTGAACGGCATGTTCAAGAACCTGGAGAACAAGGGCAACCCGTGGGGTCAGAACGCCAAGGACCGTCTGCAGTGGACGGAGGATCTGGACTTCGAGGTGCCGGTGTTCGACGGCGACCTCGGCGACGCGGAGTACCTGTTCTGGGTCGGCTGCGCCGGTGCGTTCGAGGACCGCGCGAAGAAGACCACCCGTGCAGTGGCGGAGCTGCTGCACATCGCGGGCGTGAAGTACACCGTGCTGGGTTCCGAGGAGTCCTGCACCGGTGACCCGGCCCGTCGCGCGGGCAACGAGTTCCTGTTCCAGATGCTCGCGCAGCAGAACGTCGAGGTGCTGAACTCGGTGTTCGAAGGCCGGGAACGCAAGGCGCGCAAGGTCGTCGTGACCTGTGCGCACTGCTTCAACACGCTCGCCAACGAATACCCCGAGCTCGGCGGCCAGTTCGACGTCGTGCACCACACGCAGCTGCTGAACCGGCTGGTGCGCGAGAAGTACCTGACGCCGGTGGCGCCCGTCGCCGAGGACGTCACCTACCACGACCCGTGCTACCTGGGCAGGCACAACAAGGTCTACGACGCGCCGCGTGAGCTCGTCGGGGCGTCCGGGGCGAAGCTGCGCGAGATGCCGCGGCACGGCGACCGGTCGATGTGCTGCGGCGCCGGTGGTGCGCGGATGTGGATGGAAGAGAAGATCGGCAAGCGGATCAACGTGGAGCGCGTGGACGAGGCGCTCGGCACGGCACCGTCGAAGATCGCCACCGGCTGCCCGTTCTGCCGCGTGATGCTCACCGACGGCGTGACCTCGCGCCAGAGCGACGGCGTGGCGAGCGAGAAGGTCGAGGTCGTGGACGTGGCGCAGCTGCTGCTCACCGCGGTGAAGCGGAAGCCGGAGCCGACGCTGGTCGCGGCAGGTGCACCGGCGCTCGGCGATTCGGACGCCGAGCTTTCCGAACAGCCGGACGTGCCGACGGACGAGAAGCCGACCGGCACCCCGCTGCCGGAGGGCGACGACTGAGAAGTTCCCCGTCGACGGCCCTCCCCGGTGCGTGAGCGCAGGGGAGGGCCGTTCTCGTGCCGGGACATTTGTCATGGCCGGATCGTGATACGCGGCCCGGATCCGCGGCCGGACCGGACGGGACCATCACGACATGCCGTTCCGGAAGACTGCCGTCGCGTCGTTGGCCGTACTCTCGCCGTTCTTCGCCGAGTTCCTGCTCGGCGACCAGTACCTGGCGGGCCCGCCAGAAGTCGGGCGGCAGCTGGTCACGTTCGCGATCTTCGTGGCGTTCTACGGCGCCGGGGCGGTGTTGATCCGTGAAGTCGCGCGGCGACTCGGCCGTGGCTGGCCGACGATCCTGGTGCTCGCGCTCGCGTACGGCGTCGTCGAGGAAGGGCTGCTCACACAGACGCTGTTCAACCAGCACTACCTCGGTGGCGACCTGTTGAGCGCCGCGTACATACCTTGGCTCGGCATTGGCGGGCGGTGGACCGTGTACGTGCTGACGCTGCACACGGTGTGGAGCATCGCCACACCTATCGCAATCGCAGAGGCTTTCTCCGGCCGTACGCCGTGGTTGCGGCGCCCCGGTATGTGGGTGTGGAGCTGTGTCCTGCTAGTTGGCTGTGCGGCGACGTTCGTCGTGAACTACCGGATAGGGCACTTCCTCGCTTCGCCGGTGCAGCTGGTCGGCGCGCTCGTGGTCGTTGCAGCGCTCGTAGTCGTAAGCCTTCGCTTCACCGGCGTCACAAGGCAAGCGCACGGCAACGGCTGGGTGGGGTTCGCTGTGGGGCTTGTCGCGAGCACCGCGTTCCAAGTCGTGATGAAGATGTCTCCGCTGCCTTCGTGGCCGGCTGTTGGCATAGCACTGGCGTTAGAAGCAGCTGTGGTCACGTACGCGGTGCGTGCACGTCCTCCGGCCATCTCGCTCGCGGCGGGCGCCACCATCACGTACGGCTGGCTAGGGCTGCTTACCGCACTCGACGCCGGCTTCGCGGCAACCGTCGAACAGTCTGTGCTCGCTGCGGTGGCAATCGGCGTCGCGATGACCGCACTTCGACGCCGTACGTCGATTCGTCAAATAAGCGAAACACGCCGTTAACAATTCCTGCCGGTATTTCTGGTCCTGCCGCACGACATTTCATCCCCCTGGACAAGCGGCGTATTCTGGCTCTCCTCGCGATCGCCGTGGGCCCGTGAGGCGGTATTCGTCAACCGTAAACCGGGAGCGGAGCAATGGGCGGAAAGCGGCAACCGAGGCCGACAGGTCGCACCGGCGCACGTTTTCCGAGCGCGAAAACCCTTTCCCGATTCGACGGCGAAGAACCGCCGTCGGTACCGCCGCCACTCTCACCGGTCGGCCGGGTCGGCACCCGATTCCCCAGTGCGGCGCTCGCCGAGCGCCTGACCGGCGAACCGGACCAGGCAACCCCGGAACCGGCGCACGAGCCGGCATCCGCCGCCGCACATCCCGAACCAGAACCTGCGGCTGCCGCACATCCCGAACCAGAATCCACTGGCCCTGCGCATTCCGAGCCGGACGCCGCACATCCCGAGCCGAGTTCTGCTGCCGAAGCCGAGACTGCCGTCCCCCCGTCGTCGCCGAGCACGATCGTCCGCCCCTATGTGCTCACCCGCGGCCGGACGCAGGCGCGGCGGTACCTCGCCGTCGAGACGCTGGTGTCCGCCGTCCCGGAGGATCCGCGGTGGACCGCGGCGCAGGTGCCTGCCGAGTCGATCCCGGTGCGGTCGCTGTGCCGGCACCCCCGTTCGGTCGCGGAGGTCGCGGCCACGCTCGAGGTGCCGCTGGGCGTCGTCCGCGTACTGCTCGACGACCTGGCCGACCTGGGGCTCGTGACGGTGCACGACAGCCACGCCGGCGACGGTCAGCCCTCGCTCGAGGTGCTGCACCGTGTGCTTGCGGGACTTCACCGCCTGTGAAGGCCGCCGGACGGCTAGTCTGCTGCGGGTGAGCGAGCAGGACGAATCCTCCGGCGGCGAAAGCACCCTCACCGTCGTGCTGGCGGGCGGGGTGAACCTGGCCATCGCGGTGCTGAAGCTGATCGCGGGCATCATCACCGGATCGGGTGCGATGTTGTCCGAGGCCGCGCATTCGGTCGCCGACACGATCACCGAGGTTCTGCTGCTGACCGCACTCAAACGGTCCGAACGCCCGGCCGACCGCGTCCACCCGTTCGGCTACGGCAAGGAGCGCTACTTCTGGGCGCTGCTCGCCGCGGTCTCGATCTTCGCGTCCGGTGCGGTTTTCGCGCTGTACGAAGGGTTCACCACGGTGTTCGGGCAGTCCGAGGACCAGACGAACCCAATCGTCGGCTACGTGGTGCTTGCGGTGGGCTTCGCGCTGGAAGGGGTTTCCTGGCTGCAGGCGGTCCGGCAGGTGCGCCGGGACGCGAAGGCCGAGGGCCGGTCGTTCTTCGGCTACCTGCGGTTGATCGACGACCCGGCACCCAAGACCGTGCTCTTCGAGGACTCCGCCGCGCTGATCGGCCTGCTGCTCGCGTTCGCCGGCATCGGGCTGCACCAGCTCACCGGCTCGTCGGTCTGGGACGGCCTCGCCTCGATCCTGATCGGCCTGCTGCTCGCCTGCGTGGCCTACCTGCTCGGGCGCACCAACCGCGGTCTGCTCGTGGGCAGGCAGGCCGATCCGCGGCTCGTGCGCGGGGTGCGCGACCACCTCGCCGCGGCGCCCGAGATCGAGGCGCTGGTCGACCTGCAGACCATGCTGATGGGTACCGACCACGTCCTGGTCTGCGCCCGCGTGGACTTCGACGACGCATTGGGCGCAGCCGATGTCGAACGGGCCTGCGTACGCCTCGCCGACGAGCTGGACGAGCAGTTCGGCGACGTGCGCGAGGTCTTCATCGAGCCGGTGCCACGCACTGATCCGAAGCTGCGCGCGACCGTGCTGGCTCGCTACGGCGACCTTCGCGGGCGGGCGATCGGCGAAGCTCAGTAGCCCGGCGTCAGGACACGTCCTCGATCGCGGTCCCCTTCGTTTCCCGCACGAACTTGAGCGCGAACGGGATCGACAACAGCGCGAAGGCCGCGTAGATCCAGTAGGTGGCGCTGAGGTTCCAATCGGACATGCTCGGGAAGCTGACCGTGACCAGCCAGTTCGCCACCCAGTTGGCCGCGGTGCCGATGGCGAGCGCGGCACTGCGGATGCGCAGCGGGAAGATCTCGCCGAGCAGCACCCACAGGATCACCCCCCAGGACAGCGCGAAGGAGAGCACGAAGACGTTGGCGAACACCAGCGCGACCGGTCCCCATGCACCGGGCAGGCTCAGCTCGCCGTGCACGGTCTGCGCGTGGCCGAACGCCACGGCGGCGGCCCCGAGCCCGATCGCCATGCCGACCGACCCGATGAGCAGCAGCGGTTTGCGCCCCACCCGGTCGATGAAGGCGATCGCGATGAACGTGCCGAGGATGTTGATCACCGGGCTGACCATGGAGATCAGCAGGGAGTCGGTGTTTTGGCCGACCGAGTGCCACAGCGTGTCGGAGTAGTAGAAGATCACGTTGATCCCGACGAACTGCTGGAACACCGCGAGCGCGATGCCGACCCACACGATCGGCAACAGCCCGAACCGCCCGCCGAGCAGGTCCCGCACCTTCGGCCGCCGCTCGGTACGCAGACCACGCTGGATGTCGGCCAGCTTGGCCTCGACGACGTCCTCGCCCTCGACTTCGGCGAGCACCTTGCGCGCCTTCTCGGTCTTGCCGATCGACAGCAGGTAGTGCGGCGATTCCGGGATGATCGAGGCGAGCACGAAGTAGAGCACCGCGGGGACCGCCGCGGCGCCGAGCATCCACTGCCAGGGCTCGAGGCCGCCGAGGCTGCCGTTGAGGTCGTGCGAACCGTCCGCGGCGGTCGGGGAGACATCCTTGATCACCCAGTTGACCAGCGCGGACACCCCGATGCCGAGCACGATCGCAAGCTGCTGCAGGCTGGCCAGCCGTCCCCGGTACGCGGGCGGTGCGACCTCGGCGATGTAGGCGGGCCCGATCACCGACGCGACGCCGATCGCGATCCCGCCGACCACCCGCCAGAGCGCGAGATCCACGATGCCGAACGGGAACATCGCGCCGAACGCGCTGATGAAGAACAACACCGCGGCCAGCTGCATGGTCCGGATCCGGCCGATCCGATCGGACAGCAGACCACCGAACCACGCGCCGACGGCCGAGCCGATGAGCGCGCTGGACACCGTGAGTCCGGTGGCAGCGGCCCCGACGTCGAAGTGGTTCTGGATGCCGAGCACGGCACCGTTGATGTTGGAACTGTCGTAGCCGAACAGAAAGCCGCCGACCGCCGCCGCGCCCGCGATGAACACGACGTGTGCGAGATGCTGCTGGCCTGCCCGTTCGCCGGACGCGAGGTCGGACATGCCGCCCGCCTTTCCCTGGGAAATTTTCCTACCTACTTCCAGCCAACCAGTACCCGGTCACCGGCGGTGTAACCCAGTACAGTGAGATCCGGCACTCCGTTCGATCTTGGTCCGCCGGGTGACCCGGACCAGCAAGGCTCCACAGCCGAGAAGAATCAGGCTGGTCAGGGCATATGTCCGGACGTCCGGGTCGGAGTCCTCGGCGGGCCGCGGCGTGAGCGCAGCAGCGCCGGCCCCGGACCGCACTTGCCCTCGCGCGCCCGCCCGCACGGTGAACGGCTCCGCACCACTCACCTCGGGAACCGCCTCGACTTTCGCAGAGTCCGTGAATGTCCCACCACCGGGCGCGACCGCGGTCCGGGTCCAGAGCAGCCGCTCCCCAGGCAAGAGCCGCCGCCCGTCGACGATGAGCACAGCGGACCCGGTGTTGACCGCAGTGACCACAAAGGTGACCGTCGAGCCGGGAGCAGCAGCCGGATCACCACGCTCGATCAACCGAAGCCCCGGACGCACGACAACAGGCCGGACAGACGCACGAACCTCGACTTCGGTGACATGCTCCCCAGCCCGGCCAGCATCAGCCCCAGCCCCGACGTTTCCAGCGACGGCTCGGACCGTGTCAACCCCGGCGCTGGGGGTACCAGCCCCGGCGCTGCGGGCGCCAACCACTGCCCGAGCCACACCAGCCCCGGCGCTGCGGGCACCAGCCACTGCCCGAACCGTGTCAGCCCCGGCACCACGGGCGCCAACTACAGCCCGAACCGCGTCAGCCCCAGCACCGCGAGCGCCAACCACAGCCCGAACCGCGTCAGCCCCAGCACCGCGGGTGCCAACCACAGCCCGAACCGTGGCAGCCCCGGCACCAGGCACCTCAACCCCACCCCGCGCCACACCAGCCCCAGCCCGAGCGATGTCGTCCCTGGCAGTGTCGGCTCGCTGGCCTGCTTGACTTCCTTCGCTGGTGTCAGCACCGTGCGCAGCCCTGCCCCCGTGCCCCGCGGCGACACCCTGCACGGCGTCGGAGCCAGCACCTTCGCTTACGCCAGCACCCTGTGTCGACTTGACTCCGTGCCCCGCAGCAACACCTCGCGCGGCCTCGGCACCTCGACCGGCGTTGGCACCCGGACCGGCACCGGCACCTCGATCAGCTCCAGCACCCGGACCGGCACCTCGGCTTGCGTCGGCACCTCGACCGGCGTTGGCACTCCGCCCGGCACCGACGCCCCGGTCCGCACCGGCTCCTTCGCCCACGTCAGGACCTCGACCCGCGCTGGCGCCCTGACCGGTACCGGCACCCGGACCGGCACCGGCGCTCCGGCCGGCGTTGGCACTTTGCGCGGCGGCCACACCCTGCACTGCGCTCGGTGCGTCCTGGTCTGTACGTCCGCGGGCCGTGATCGTGCCCGGGGCGGTGATCTCGCACGTCAACTTCGGGGTTGCGGCGCCCGGTGCGAGAGCGACCGGCCCGCTCGCGCACCCCGGGCCGGCCAGGCGGACGTCGGCGAGTGGTACGTCGCCGGTGTTCGTGGCGGTGGCGGTGACCGTGGTCGGGTGCCCAGGCAGGACTGGTCGTGACGGGCCGGCCGTGGTGATGGTGAGGCCTGGCCCGGTTACCTCGGTGGTCGTGGTGGTCCCGTTCGTGACGGAGTGACCGGTCTCGTCGGTCGCAGTGACCGTGGTCGGCGTGGTGGTGTCCGCCCGAACCGTCTGAGTGCAGGCGCGGGTCGTGTGCGCACCGGGTGCGAGTGCACGCAGTGTGAACGAGCAGCTGCCGTCGACGTCATGAACGGTCACCTCGTGCAGCGCTGAGTCACCGGTGTTGCGCACGGTAGTCAGGTACGTGACCGGGTCACCAGGCCGGATCGGTTGCGCCAAGTGATCACGCTGCAGCTCCACGGCCGGGCGAAGCACGTCGAAGCTCGTCTTGTCCACGGCCGTGACCGGCGCACCCCGCGGTGGCGTGGCGGTCACCTTGACCGGCGAATCGCCGTCACCAGCCGTTATCACGCACGGGTAGCGTTGAATCCCGTTGACCGGCAGCTTCGCGAACCGCCGAGCGCATCCTGGTGCGAGATCGTCTGAAACGGTGACGTCGCGTAGCTCTTGATCACCGGTGTTGGTGACGACGACCTCGAAAGGAATCGAGTCACCCGCCCGGAACGGCCCACCGGACGCCCCCTTGGTCACCGCGACGCTCGGCTTCTTCACCACGAACGACGCCTGCGCCGAAGCGTTCACCGTGCGTTCCGTCGGATCGGTTCCGGTGACGCCCGCGGTGTTGGTGAAACCGGCCGTCCCCGCGACAGCCGTGCACTGGTATGTCTCCTCACCGTCCGGCGCCAGCCGCGCCACCTGATGCGCACAGGACGGCGTGCGATCGTCCACAACGGACACGTCGGTCAGCGGAACGTCGCCGACATTCTTCACCAGCAACGAGAACGTGACCGTCTCACCGGCGCGAACCTCGTACGGCTGGGCTTCCTTCATGAGCGCGACCTCGGGATGAATCACGTCGACCTTGGCCCCGGCCGAATCGGTGACCGGCCGGCTCGTCGGATCGTTGCCGGTGACCGCGGCGGTGGAGGTGAAATCGTCCGGTCCGGCCTTCACCGAGCACTGGTACGTCTCCGCACCGTGGACGTCGATCCAGTCGAAAGTCTTGGCACAGCCCGGTTCCTTCACCGCAACGGAGGTCAGCGGCACGTCGCCGGTGTTGGTGACCACGACCGTCACCGCGAGGTCATCGCCTGTTCGTGCAGTCGCCGGGCTCACGGCGGGACGCACAGTGACCGCTGGGTGGATCACGTCGACCTTCGCGTCCGCTGTGGCGGTGAGCGGTGACCCGGCTGGCGGAGCCGCGGTCACACTCGCCGTACTGACGGTGTCGTCGGCGGGCGCGGGCACCGTGCAGTCGTACGTCTGCTTCGCACCGGCAGCCAACGTCTCGAACGTCTTCGCGCACGCGCCCTCATCGGCGATTTTGACGCCGTTGAGTGACGAGTCCCCGGTGTTGGTGACCGTGAGGGTGAACGTGACCGGATCACCGGCACGGAAGGGACCGTCGTGCACCGTTTTCAGGAGCGAAAGTCCGGGATGAACCACCGTGAACGCAGCGTCGGCCGAAGCAGCCACGGAACCACCGAGCGGATCAACCGCGGTGACTTTGGCGCTGTTCGTGTAACCGTCGTGGCCGGCTTTCGTGGTACAGCTGTACTCACGCACCGCGCCGACCGCCAGTTCCGAACCGTTTCCGGCGCACCCCGGTGTCCGATCATCCACAACGGACAACTTCGACAGGGGAACGTCGCCGCTGTTGCGCACCGTGACCTTGAAGGACACTTGGTCCCCTTCACGCACCTGATCCGGCGTGGCGGTCTGCGTCACGGCGACCGCCGGGTGAATCACGTCGACGTGCGCGCTCGCGGCAGCGGCGACCGCACGATCGGAGGGATCCACACCGGTCACCGTCGCCGAGTTGGTGAGGTCATCACCGACCGGATGCGTGCACGTGTAGGTCTGTTTCGCTTGGGGTGCAAGGGTTCCCATCCGTTTCGCGCATTCCGGCACGGACGCATCGGCCACCTCGGAATCACGGAGTTCCACGTCGCCGGTGTTGGTGGCGGTAACCGTGAACGTGGCAGTCTCACCCGCGCGGACCGCGGACGGCGCGGCACTCTGCGTGATCGTCACCGCCGGATGGATCACGTCGACAGCAGCCTCCGCCGCAGCGGTCACCGGCGCCCCCACGGGCACCCCGGCACTGACCCGCAACCCCTCGACCACGTCGTCACCGGGCGCGGTCACACCGCAGTCGAACGCCCAACTCTCCCCAGGAGCAAGCGAACCGTGCTGCTGCACACAACCGTCCACCCGCGGCTCGGCAACCCCACCGGCGCCCGCCGCGGGGGAGCCGCCGGACCCGACCATGGCAGCGTCCCCTGCCGATCGCTCGGCGGATGCACCCGCACGTGGCTCACCGGAGCCACCCATCCGAGACCCAGCGGCGCCACTCACCCGGGGCCCACCAGACCCGTCCACCTGCCCCGGCCCGGAGTTACGGCCAGTCGGCCCGGGAAGACCACCCGCCGACCCGGAGCCAGGACTGCTGCTTCTCGTCCGGGCGGAACCGCCCGCCTGCCCAGAGCCAGGACTGCCACCCCTCACCCCAGCAGAACCACCCACCTGCCCAGAGCCAGGACTGCCACCCCTCACCCCAGCAGAACCACCCACCTGCCCAGAGCCAGGACTGCCACCCCTCACCCCAGCAGAACCACCCACCTGCCCAGAGTCAGGACTGCCACCACCCACCCCAGCGGAACCGCCTTCCTGCGCTGTCTTAGGGCTATTGCCTCTCGATCCCGTGGGAGGGCTGGCCTGCCTCGAGCCGGGGTGACCACTCATCGCCCCAGGGGAACCACCCACCCGGGGCGCGGCGGTTATGGCCGGGCCGTTGAGCGGTACGTCACCCGTATTCTTCACTGTCACGTGGATTCGCACGCTGTCGTGCTCGCGGAATGGTCCACCTTGGACACTCGCGGTCAGGCTCACCGACGGGTGCTGGACCGTGAACGCCGCACTCGTCGTCGCGTTGACCGGCTGTCCGGTCGGATCATTTCCGGTCACTGCGATTTCGTTCGCGAATCCGTTCGTCCCGGCCACTGTGGTACAGGTGTAGGTCTGCTTTCCTTGTGCCGCAATGATTCCCAGCTTCCGAGCGCAGGAGGGCAGCTGTTTGTCGGTCACGTCGACATCGTGGAGATCAGCATCGCCGGAGTTACGGACGGTGATCGTGAACGTCAGTTGGTCCCCTTCGCGCACCGCGGCCGGCGTGGCCACCGCGGTGACTTCGGCGGCCGGGTGGATCACGTCGACCCGCGCGTCAGCGGTCACGCGTAGTACCCGTCCGAGCTGATCCTTGCCGGTCGCGACCACGGTATTCGTCAGGTCGTCGGCCGGCGCGAGCTGTTCGCACTGGTAGGTTTGCACGTCTTTTGGTGACAACGTGTCGAACTTGCGAACGCAGCCGGACACCCCGTCGTCGGCCACCGCCAGCTCGTTGAGCGGCGAGTCACCGGTGTTGCGCACCGTGACGGTATAAGTGATTCGGTCCCCTTCGCGCACGGCCAGCGGCTCGGGCGTGACCGTGACCGCCAATGCCGGGTGGAGCACCTGCACGGTGGCCGAATCCGTCGCGGTGACCGGCGCTCCGGACAGGTCGGTCCCGGTTGCCGTGACGGTGTTCGTGATGGTCGCCGTTGGTTTCGCCTTGCACGAGTAGGTCTGCTCGGAGCCAGGTGCCAGCGCACCGAACGTCCGGGCACACGCTGGCTCGGTTTCGTCTGCGACTGCGACCGGATCGAGCGGACTGTCGCCGACATTGCGCACGGTGACCGTCCAGGTCACCTGGTCCCCGTCGTGCGCCATCGGCGGGGCCGCAGTCTTCGTGACGGACAACGCGGGCGCGATGACGGGGACCTTCACGTCAGCCGCAGCCGTCACCACCTTGCCGAGCGGATCAGTGCCGCGGACCTCCACCCGGCCACCACCACCCGGCAACGGTGCGGTACCGGAACAAGTCGCAGTGGCCGACCGCCCAGGCGCGAGAGTCCCCACGGTGCGCACACACAAGGGCGGCTTCTCACCGACAACATCACGCGACGGCACACCGCCAACCTCTGGCTGCAGCTTTCCGTCGGCGGCGCCGCTCGGCGATCGGCTGCCGGGCGTAACCGGTGGCCCTGGCTCAGTCGCGGCGTCTTGGGGTGGGGTGGTGGCTGGGTTGGGCAGGGTCAGCGTGACGTCGTGGAGTGGTACGTCGCCGGGGTTGGTTGTGGTCAAGGTGATTGTGACCGGGTCGTCGGCGTGATAGGCCGGTTTGTCCAGGTGCTGAGTCAAGGTGATCGCCGGGTGTGCGACGTCGACGCGACTGGTCGTGCTGGTCTCGATCGCGTCACCGAACGTGCTGGTGCCGGTGAGCTTCGTGGTAGCGGTGAAGTCGTCGTCGGGAGCGGTCACCGTGCACTGGTAGCTGGTCACGGCGCCTGCCGCGAGGGTGCCGATTTTCTTGTCACAAGAAGGGAAATCGCCGTCGGTGGCGGTGACGTCGCGGGCCTCCAGGCCGGTCGGGTTCGTGACCGCCACGGTGAACGCGACCTGCTCTCCCGCGTGCGCGCGTGCCGGTTCGGCGTGTGTTGCGACGCGCAGGTCCGGTACCGGTGCGGAAAAGGCCAGGTTCGCGGCCACGAAATCGTCCCCTCTGCTACGAAAGGACAGTTTCGCGTCATCCGCGCCGACAGCTACCGCAGCACTGTTGAAAGATTTCGCGTCCACCCCGAAATTGTTGGTCAAAGCCGGTCTTTTCGAGTTTTCCGCATTGGCCACGAAGAAGTTTTCCTGCGCACCAGTCGCGGGTTCGGCCACTGGTGAACCGTCGAGCAGAAATTGATCACCTTTCGTACCCCAGTCGCCGCCGTAAGCAGTCACGCCCACGTGTGCATCCGCCGACGCCGCGCGGAAGCCGGTGATTGTGGTCGTCGCGTCAGGGTCCGTCGAACGTTGGTGGAGATGGCCGTCATAGACGTAAACAGCACGCTTCTCCGGTGCATACTGCGGATCCCGTTGCGGGTAGGCGTACACGAGCGCCACCGACCACCCGCCACTGCAGCCTCGGCCGACCTTGGTCCAGATGTTCGCGGCGCCGAGATCCACCGGTTTTCCGGTAGCCACACCGGCAAATTTGCTCGTCACGTCGGCGTAGGCAGAATAGAACTCGTCGTCCTCGGCATATGAAGCAGGAGGGACAGTTGTCGAGGCGGCACCGCCGACCGAGAACCGCACAGCCTGTTTCGCCGGTTCCCCGGGCGGCTGAGCACAGCCCGGCGCCACCGAACCGCCCCAGCTCAACCGGGCGAATGCGATCTTCGCACCGGGCGGAACGGTCACCTGTGAAGTCGAGGAGTCGAACGTCGTGGGATCGGAGTCCACATCGGACCATTGCAGCGGAAAGTCACCGGCGGGTTGTTTCGTCGTGCGAGCGACGGCTTTGGCGCATTCGGCGTCACCCTCCGCGCACTGCACCACGCCGTTGCCCGCGTACAGGAAATCCCCGTACACCTCTTGGTGCCAATTCTGAACGAGGGACTTGACAACGTCGGCGTGTGCATTCGGCGTAAGCAGGCTGACCATCAGGCCGAGTACCAGCAGCAGACGTTTCCCGGCCGAGACCATGCCCGCGAGCTTTTCACGAGCCGGTGACGCCGGCGTCCTTTCCTACCCGGCCGGGTAAGCAACTCACTCCGCAGAGCGATCGAGGTACGCCGCAGTTGACTCGTGGGTGACCAACCCGGCCCGATCGGGCCCTTCGCTCACCGCGGCGAACCCCCTACCGCCAGGTGTCGACCCGGTGGAAGTTCTGGTATGCCCGGCTCGGCGTGGGACCGCGCTGGCCCTGGTAACGCGAGCCGGCCTGCTTCGAGCCGTACGGGAATTCGGCGGTGCTGGAGAGCCGGAAGATGCACAGCTGACCGATCTTCATCCCCGGCCACAGCGTGATCGGCAGGTTCGCGACGTTCGACAGCTCGAGCGTGATGTGCCCGGAGAAGCCGGGGTCGATGAAGCCCGCGGTGGAATGCGTGAGCAGCCCGAGCCGCCCGAGTGACGACTTGCCCTCGAGCCTGCCCGCGAGGTCGTCGGCCAGCCCGACCAGCTCGAACGTGGAGCCGAGCACGAACTCACCCGGGTGCAGCACGAACGGCTCGTCGCCCTCCTTCTCCACCAGCGAGGTCAGCTCGTCCTGCTGCAGCTGCGGGTCGATGTGGGTGTACTTGCTGTTGTCGAAGACCCGGAAGAACCGATCGAGCCGGACGTCGATGCTGGACGGCTGGACCATGGCGGGATCGAACGGATCGATGCCGAGCCGGCCGGCATCGAGCTCTATGCGGAGGTCACGGTCACTGAGCAGCACAGACGAAGCGTATCGGGCGGCCGGAACACCGCGGGTATCCCCTCTCCCGGCGAACCCGGCGAACCCGCCGAACCCAACCCCAACCGAAACCCGGAGCAGCTGGGCAGTGGCATTCGCGGGTGTGCGCCCGGTCGAGCGGCCAGGCTGCGACTCACCCGCGGACGTCCGCGGGTCAGGCCGTCCGGGGGTGGCGGTCGAGAAGCTGGTCCACGCGGTGGCGGTAGTGGCGCCGGCCCAGGCCGCCGAGCAGCTCCTGCACCGTCGTCGCGCCGGGGACGAACGGGCGCAGTGTCTCGGCCACGAAGTTCGTTCCGGCCCCGACCAGTACGGCGGCCTGCGCGATCAGGTCGTCCGGCAGTCCCAGGTAGTCGGCGTTGTCGCGGCCCAGTACGAGACGGCTGACCGAGGCGTGCACCCGGACGTTCACGTGCGCCAGCACCTTCCCCGCCACGCCGCGGTCGGCACCGATCGCCTCGTGGCTCGTCACGAGTGCTTTGGCCAGGCGTTTCGAATCGTCGTCCGGGATGAACTCGGTGGCGGCGAGCAGCCACAACAGCCGCCATGCGTCGTCCTCGTTCGCAGGCAGCAGTTCCTCCGGCACGCCCATCAGCCAGCCGAGATAACGCCACAGGTGCAGGACGTCGGCCTTCTCGCGCGCCGAATAGCGCAAGCCCAGCAGCTGCGTGCCGGAGACGTAGACCAGGGAGAACAGCAGGAGCGTGCCGGCCGTCTGGACGTGGTTGACCGGTCGGTCCCAGCTTTCGTAGTCCCAGTCGGCACGGTTGTTCATGGCGTGCCGGACGTGCGCGTGCACCAGCCGGATGCGCAACGCGGCCTGATAACCGCTGCCACGCTGCGCCAACGCGCCGGGCGTGGTCACGTCGATCCACCACGCCGCCGTCTCGATCAGCCGACGGGCCGTGCTGTGCTCGATCTCGCCGGTGCCGACCAGCGATTTCGTCGCGCGCGATGCGAAGTAGCCGCCCATCAGTGACAGGTCACCCAGCGGGAAGAGACCGAGCAGCCCGGCGCGGGTAATCGCGCGGGCGCCGCGCTCGAGCCGCTCCGCGTCGACCCAGTACGGCGTGGACTCGGCTCGCGCGAAGAACGCGCGCAGCTCCTCAGGCGCACCTTCGACACTGTCGATTCCTTCGGCCAGCGCTCGATCCACCAGCTGCTGCCCACGGCCGTCCCGGTGCAGCCAGTCGACCACCGCGTCGGCAAGCTCGTCCTGCTGCTGCGCGAACTCCCGGAGCCGCGCGACCTGCGCCTCGTCCACGCGCAGCCCGGCAAGCCCGCGCGACCTGGCCACCAGCCCGAACCCGCCCTGCCGGAACAGCACCTGCTCGTCCATCGCCAGCCCACCTCCTGACCGACAACAAGTGTTGTCACTTCACAGGGACACCGTCAACCCAAGCCCACTGGACACAGCGGTTCCCGGGTTGTGTATGCTGACGAGGCATTGCGGATGTAGTTCAATGGTAGAACATCAGCTTCCCAAGCTGAATACGCGGGTTCGATTCCCGTCATCCGCTCTCATGCGAAAGCCCCAGGTCACAGGTTGTCTACTGTGGACCTGGGGCTTTGGTTTTGTCGCTCTGCTATTTCTCGTGTGCCATTAATGTGCCATTAGCCGACCGGAACCGGTTGGCCGTCCTCACCCTCGTCGTCCTCCGGCGTGGCGCCCTTCCGATGCCGGTCGACGAGCTTGGACAGCCGGTCCGCGATCTGCTGGTCGGCGTCGCTGGTCGCCCGCTGGTAGATCAGGGCCGCCCGCATGTCGTCGTGCCCCATGCGCGCCATCAGGTCCTTGGTCGAGGTGCCGGCCTTGGACGCCCAGATGTTCCCGGCGTGCCGCAGGTCGTGGAAGTGCAGCCCCTTCAGGCCCATCTTCTCCACCACCTCCGTCCACCGGGTCCGCTGGCTGAAGTTCGGCCGGCGGACCGCATGACCAGCCCGTTCACCGGTGAAGAGCAGTGCGTCCTGCGGCGGCTTGACCCAGGTCTTCAGGTGCTGAACCAGGTCAGGCCGGACGGCCGCCGGAATGATCACCGTGCGCACACCCGCCCTCGACTTGGGCGGACCGACGACCAACCCACGGCCGGGAACTTCGACCATCGCCCGCGACACTCGGACCCAAGCCGCATCCTCGGCGACGTCGCACCGACGCAGGGCAGTCACCTCACCCCAGCGCAACGACCCGAACGCGGCGAGTAGCACCAGCGCACGGAACCGCTCCGGCATGCGACTGGCCAAGTCGAACACCTGCGGCACCGTGAGCACCGGCCGCTCGTCTGGGTTCTCCCGATCAGCGCCTCGAACGCGGCATGGGTTGCGCATGAGGATCTTGTCTTCGTCGACCGCCGTGTTCAGGATTGCCCGCAGCAGGCGGTACGACTTGGCCGTCACCGACTCCGAAACGCCCGCCGCCAACCGGTCCGACCGCCACTGCCTGACCAGTGCTGGGGAGAGCTTACCCAGCTCGACCCCACCCAGACCCGGGTCAATGTGCTTGCGCAGCAGCCACTTGTACAGCTCGACCGTGCGCGGACGCAGTCCTGGCCGCTCGGTGATCCACTGGTCGGCGTAGTCGCGGAGCTTGCGCTTTGCCCGTTCCGGGTCGATCCACTCGCCGTGCGCGATCTGCGTTTCGACCTCGGACAGCCAACGTTCCGCCGTCCGCTTCGTGTCGAAGGTGTTGGGCGCCGTCCTCGTGATGCCGTCGGGCCCGGGATATCGGGCCTGCCAGCGACCCGACGGCAGTTGCCGAACGCTTCCGAACCCTCGGTGCCCATGCTTGTTCGCCATTTCAGGCCGCCCTTCCGAGATCTCGACGAACCGAAGCGCGGGTGATCGGCTCGACGCGTCCCAATTGCATGAATTCCTCCAGATCGGCCACCGCCAGCCGTACGTGCGCGCCGGCCTTGTGGAAGGCGATCCGTCGTTCCGCGATGAGCCGCCGCACGAAGCGGACGCCGGTGTTCAGGTACTCGGCCGCCTCGTCGACCGTCAGGTACTTCGTCTCCATCCGTTCCCCCTTCCGGAATCAGGCCGCGAGCTGATTTGCCGAAGTTTCTGGCGGTCCCGCCGCGAGTAGCGCCCGGTCGTACTCGGCCTTCCACGTGATCCGTTCGGCGATGGCACGCATGACGAGGTGGTCGCGCGGCGGGACGTGGGTGTCGGTGGACTCGACCTTGCGCCAGACGAGCCGGGCCGGATCGGGTTCCGGCTTCTCGATCCCGACGACCGCGAGCGCCTGCTTCACGAATGCCTTGCGGTCGGCTTTGTGGTCCACGAGCGTCTTGCCCGACCACTTCCGCGACACGAGCACCCGCCGCCCCGGAAGCCCGAGGGTGGTCCGGCGGTGTGCGCGTCCCTTGCAGTGCCCGGGTGTCATCTTGCTGTTGGCGCCCTTGGGCTGGATCCCGTAGAGCAGCCAGATCCCGCAGCGCGGCGAGCAGGGCGTGATGGCCAGCTCCGCATGAAGCCGGTCGTGATGAGCGACCTGAGCCGTACCGGTGGCCTCGACGACCTCACCAGTCGACTTGGTGAGGTACTTCGTCAGGTAGCCAATGTGGCGGCCGGCCTCTTCGGTGCCGCCGAGGATGCCCTTGGAGTGCACCTGACGGCCGAACGTCACCACGTGCGCCGGTTCCTCGACCTCGTCCACGGCGTCGTCCCAGGTGGTCAGCGGTCGCCGTGTCTCCGGGTCGACAAAGCCACGTTCCGGCCCGTCCCAGGAGGGCAGGCGGTCGGTGTAGACGAGCTGGTCGTGGTTGGGCCACCAGACCTGGTGATACGTCGCCTCCGTGACCATGCGGATGGTCTCGTGCGAGATCGAACCGCGGAGCGCGGTGTGCAGGTGCGGCGTCGTCCGCTTCTGCGGCTCGACCGTCGCGAAGTACTGCACGTCCCAGCCCACGACCCGGCGAAGGTTCTGCCACCACCGATCCACCAGCGCGGAGAAGTGCACGGCGTCCCGAGCTGCCCGGCGGTAGTCGTACGTCGATGGGTCAACCGGTGTGCCGTCCGAGCGCACCCGGCCGTAGGTGTCGCACGTGAGCGTGATGAACATCGACGGCCGGAACTTGCCCGCAAACTCCCTGCCCACTGTCGTCTTGGTGACCTTCTTCCGAGGCAGGTTGGGCGTGTCCTGGCGACGCTTCGTCGAGCGCTTCACCGGCTTCTTCGCGGGCAGGTCGAGCGACGGCAGCCGGCCCCGGACTCCGAGTTGCCGAAGTTCTTCATCCACCCCGGCGACCTCCGCGCGCAACTCCTCGGCCTCGGCCGGATCGTGGTCCGCCACCTCCCGGTAGGCCGCGACGAGATCAGCGCGGTAGGTCAGTAGCTCCTTCTGGTCCTCGGTGGGTTCCTCGGGGGTGAGGTCGGGTTCTTCCGTCATGTGCCAGCCCTCGCGGCACTGAACCTGCCGAAGCGCCTTGGCCTTTCGTGCGCATGGCAGGCACACCGATTCCACAGTGGATCCACAGGGGATAGGAACGTATTGCAGCTCCCCGGTTTCCTTGTCGCCGACTTCCATCGTGAAGGGTCGAACGCAGACGCCGTGTTTCTCCGCCGTCGCCTTGATGACGTCAGCCGCGAGGGGCTGGCGCATCCGTTCAGCGCGAGTCTCGGCCATCAGGCAGCCACCTCCCCGGCATCGGCCCAGCCCCGAAGGACGAAGACGGGCATGTCTTGGCGAACGCCTTCCGGCAGATCCGGGAACGTCACCTCGTCGAACCGCACCCCGCCGTAGACCTGCACCGGGACGCCGCACGGAGTCCGACCGTTGATGACGAGGTGGACCCGGCCGCTTGAACGAGGTCGCCAGATCGTGGCCGCCACCTCGTCGAGCGTCGAGACCCACCGCAGGAGACCGGCCGCGACCGCCGACAGCTCGGTCACGTCGAGCTGCACCACGAGCGGCTCGGACCAGGCGGTGACGGTCACCGACGCCGCCGGCGGCAAATGGTGCAAGTCCAAGTGATCGCGGACCGCATCGAGGAAAACCATCAGCCGGTTCACGCAGCCACCCCCATCCCACGGGCGCCCAAATCAGCGCGCCCGCCGTTGGTGACGTACTGCTCCAGTGCCTTGACCGTCTCGTCCGACACCCAGCCAGCACGGACCCGCAGGGGTTCGCGGATGCCCTCGCCCCAGACGTAGCCGACGCCGGCCTCGGAATCCCCGATGCGGTTGGCCCAGGCACCCCGCTCGTACGCGCCGTCTCCGAGGACCATCCCGACGTGCGTTTTCGAGGTGACCCGCAGACACACCCGCCGCGTGAACAGCTCCCGGACCGGCACGGTGTCCTTGGTGGGTTCCTGGACGTAGCCGCGGACCGACATGCCCAAAGCCCGACCTTGCGTGGTCAGCAGCGCCACGCGCTCCACGATGGCGTCCCGGGTCTTGCGGTCGGTGTACTTCGTCAACGCCCCGATCTCGTCGAACTCCAGCAGCTCCAACGGGTACTCCGTCGACACCGGGATAGTGCGAACCCGTCCAGCGAAGGCACGCTTACGTGACTCCATCTCGTCCACCAGGCCGTCCAGGACTGCCAAGGCGTCCGTGCCGCTCACGGCGTAGCGCGAGAAGATCCCGCGCCCGTAGGCCAGCTCCATCCCCTTCGGGTCGATCCCCGACATGCGAACCACGCCGGAACGGATCGCCGAGGCGGCCGCGACCAGCGGACACCACATGACCGAGTTCTTGCCCGCGCCCGAGGCACCGGCCGTGAGCGTGTGCGCGCCCGAGCCGAGCAGCGGGATCCGCCAGTCCTTCCCGTACTCGGTGCGCCCGGCCCACACGTTGCGCAGATCAACCCCGCCGGCCTCGACACCCTCAGGCAGCGGCGGGCAGTGCACGAGCGACGAGAGCCGGTCGTGACGTTGGAAGTCGATGGAGACGACGTTCGGCGCGACCTCCCGCACCTGACACCGCGCGACCTTCCGAGCCACCGCCAACGCCCGGGCAGCCTCGTCGAAGTCCTCCGGCTTCTGGCCGGCGACGAGCTCCACACGTACCTCATCCCACGAGGCACCCGACCGAACCTTGCGGACCTTGGGAATCCGCGTTGCGGCCGGAGACGTCGAGCGACTGGCCTTACGTCCGAAGAGGTTCACATCCACCACGACCGGCAACGAGCCGTCACGTACCGACAGGCTGCAGGCGTGCAGCCAGGCCGGAAGCTTGCGGTTGTACATCCACCACCGCGCCCACCACGAGCGCAGGAACCGCCAGCACCACTGATCGAACGACACCGCGTCGATCAACCACCAGGCGCCGAGCACAAGCGTGACACCACCGAGCACCGCAGCAAGAGAGATCCAACCCAACAGCGCACACCACGCGACCACTGCCACTACGGCGAGGCTGGTCCGCCACCGTGTCACGAGCTGCACGAGTGCCCAGACGATGGCCTTGCACACCCACCAGAGCGCGATGAAGACCACCGCAGCCGCCGCCAGGGCTTCCGCCACCGACGCCAGCGCACGGCCGACCTTGTGCAACACCCACACACCGACGCCGAGCGCCGCCATTGCCACGACCACGAATCCGGCCGACATCAGCGACCACCTCGCGACGTGAGGTTCAAGGGGAGCATTCCCGAGCACGTTGCACACTTCGTCTCGCCGGGAAGCAGCTTCGCGAATCGCTTGCAGGAGCAGCAACGCGTCCGGGTGACCCCCGTTGACACGCGCCGATTACCATCGTTTAGCGTTGTCATTGTTCACTTCCGCTGGTTGTGGACAGCGCAGGAGCGGCATGGTTGGTAGCCGGTTTCCGCTTCTGCGCCTTACGTTTCTCGTCCGCCGCATGAGGGCGTGATTGATCGCCGCACGTCATCGCGTGCGTTTTTCGCTGAAACTGTTGACTTATGGTTTGTCTACTTGGGATTACTCGGCCCGCGGCTTCTCCGCCTGGATCCGAGCCGACACCTCACCCGCCTTTCGTTCCTCGTACCCGACCCAGTACATGGCCTCGTGGTGATGCCACCGATCGGCGTCCGCGACGGCGCGGTACATCCGGGCATTGCTCTGGTGGAACGTCACCCACGCGGTGAGATTCGCGTTGGATGGCGGACGTCGCTCAGTTGCGGCGTTGTGGGCGGCCTGGAGGGTCGTGGGCTCAGTCGTCGTCGCCATCACGCACCACCCCTGCCCGGGCCTCGACCACTATCGCCAACTGTTCCGCCCCGTCGCGGAGTTGGCGAAGGAACTCCGCGAACCTCGGCCACAGCGCCGGATCCGCCGGCGGGGCGATCGCCAGACTGTCCGGATCGAGATACAGCACCAGACCCGGGAGCGACGTCGAACCAAGCTGGTGCATCCCGGCGACCGCCTCCGCGCCCGGGGTCCAGGTCGCATTGAACGCCACCCTCGTGTCCTTCCTGTTGCTGCCAATACCGTGCTTGGTCCTCGAACGCCTCAGCGGCCGACTCCACTGCTGCGAGGAGCCACCACTCCAAGTCGTCCCGGTTGTTCGCGAGCGCCCGCCAAGCCGAAGCGACCGACCACGACGCGTCCGCCATCGCGGAAGCCCCACCGTGGTCTCCCCGGCCCACCCGAGCCGCGAACTCCGACGCAGCGCCGTATCGGCGGTAGGCGTGCTCCCACGCCCGCACCAAGTCGACCCCGGCGGAAACCCGCTTCATCACGCCGCCTTCTGCGCCGACTCAGTCGAGGCGTTGCGGGCCGGCTTCGCCAAGCTGACAGAGGCCTTGAAGCCCGTCGCGCGGAAGGCGTAGGACTGGTACTTGAACTCCCCGTTCCCGGCCACGCGTGGTTCAGCGGTGAGCCCTTCCAGCTCGATCGGTCGCATGCCGGGCAGAGCCTCGGACGTCGTCGGCACCGGCTGAACGTCGGCCAGGAACGTCACGTCGAACGACGCACGCTTGGAGTTGGTCTCGTTCGGGTCGGTGACCGTCGCCTTCCACTGCCGCTTGCCCGTGGTCTCGTCCACGCGCTGGCGAGCAGGCCGACCCGCCGCCCGATCCTCACGCGACTGGTACTCGTTGTCCGGCGCGACCTCGCCGACCAGCACCAGGCCGAGCGGGAAAGCCTCGTCAAAGTCGATCGCGAACCGGTGCCCCTTGCTGATCGCCATGGTGGTTGCCCCTTCTGTCGTCACATCTGGTCTCTGGGGTCCCTGTGGGACCACTCACCTCGTTAGAGGTAGTTCTATTAGAGGCTGCGACGATCAACTTGTCAATAGAACTATCTCTAACGCGCTCAGTAGACCATGATGAGCCGATACCGCTAGCGTTATCGACCGACAGAGGAGGACCACGTGGGCACTGGGTACCGCGAGCTGGCCGCCAGCCTGCGCGACGCGATCCAGCGGGGCGACTACGCCCCGGACTCGACGCTGCCGAAGCAAGAGGAGCTGGCCGAGGAGTACAGCGTCAACGTCAACACGGTCCGCAAAGCCGTCGGCGTCCTGGAGGCCGAAGGGCTGGTCACGCCGATCCGCAGACGCGGCACCGTCGTTCGCGCGCGCCCGCCGATGAAGCGCCTCGGCACCGACCGCTACGCCAAGAGCAAGTGGAAGTACGGCGACACGGTGGCGTTCATTGCCGACCGCGAGGCGTCCGGCCGCGAGTGGAAACCCACCGACCAGACGCAGACCGTCTCAAAGGTCGAGGCCGACAAGGAGGTCGCCGAGGCCCTGGGCGTCAACGTCGGGTCACTCGTCTACGAGCGTGCGCGCCTGGTCAAGGACGCCGGCCACCCCACGCACACCCTCTCCAGCTACTACCGCCCCGAAGACGTCGAGGGCACTCGCCTCGTCGATGACACCCCGGGGCCGGCCGGTCGAGGTGGCGGCTTCCTGGTCCTGACGTTGCAGGGCCTCGAACCCGACACGATCAACGAGACCTTCTACTCACGCATGCCCACGCCCGACGAGATCGAGACGCTGGAGCTCCCTGCCGGCGAGCCCGTCATGGTCCTGCAACGCCGTACGTTCACCGCAGACGGCCGGGTCGTCGAGTTCGCGCGTGGCGTCCACGCCGCAAGCCGGTTCTCCTGGTCCTATACGTTCAAGCTCCCCGACTGATCCGGAGTCTCTGCATGCCCGAGCGCTCGACCACCCTGCCGGACAACCTCCGCGCCGACGTCCAAACGCTCTGGGACTACCACGACATGCACCACGAACTCCGGCCCACGGACGTCGGGATCGGCCTGGGGAGCCACGATCTCGGCGTCGCCACGTACGCGGCGGAGCTGTACCAGCAGGGCTACTTCCCGCGGATTGTCTTCACTGGGGCCAACGCGCCGACGACCGTCGAGCGGTTCCCGCGCGGAGAGGCTGTGCACTACCGGGAGCATGCGTTGGAACTGGGGATTCCCGATGACGCGATCCTGGTCGAGCCGGAGGCGCGGAACACTGGGGACAACATCACACTCAGCCGGCAGCTGCTAGAGGCGCGGGGGATCGAGGTCAAGTCGGTCATGCTGATCTCGCGCCCGTACCAGCAGCGCCGAGCGTTTGCGACATGCAAGAAGCTCTGGCCCGACGTCGCCGTCATTTGCGCGTCACGGCCGTTGCCCCTGGATAAGTACATCGTGAGCATCGGCGATGTAGACCGAGTGATTAACATGCTCGTGGGCGACACTCAGCGCATCAAAATCTACGCGAAACGCGGGTTCGCCATAGCGCAAGAGGTTCCATTGGTCGTCCGAAAATCCTATCAAAATCTTGTTCAAGCTGGGTTTAATTCGAGGCTACTGTGAGGCCGTCAAATGGGTAATCAGAATGTCCGGAACTACTCGTCTTCAAACTCTGGGTCAAAGTTGACGGGCTGCACTCCTTCGGTCTTCTCCGTAAGATTGCTTGCTGAATCTTTTCGGCGGGCGTCTACCCAGGTACTGCGGATGACGAAGCCTGTTTGGTGGGCAGCATGGGATGTACGCGCAGGGAGCTTCGCAGTTCGCTCTCTCTGGTTTTTTGTGTCGCCAAACCTCACAGCAAGAAACCATCCGCTTGAGCACTGGGCACTCTCCATGTATGAAACGAGCTGATTTTCAAGTCCGTTCCAAAACTTCCCGTTGCTCATCTTCTTAATCTCAAGAAGAACTCGAACGCGTGAATCCTTGCTTACAATAAAGTCGACGGGTCCTCGGCCAAGCTCGACCTCACGGTCTAGGCCGATCCCGTGTGCTCGACAGTAAGACTGAACAACCCCCTTGAACAGTAGCTGAATCGAAGTCTCGCGCTTAGGGTGACCGGTATCGTCATTGTAGAGAAGCGACCAGAGACCTTCCTCTTCGATTTGATGTTTAAACTCGGTGATGATCTTTTCTACGAATCTGAGTAAGTCGTCCTTGGTGGCGATGGTTGAGATATCTATGGGGTGCTCGTTGGCGAACTCCCGAGTTCGAGCCTGCCAGTTATGTAGCCCTACCGGGTCTCGGTCGACGGGGTACGGGTCGGCTGGCCTTTCTTCGCTTGTGCTGCTCCATTGTCTGACTAGATCAGTATTAGAGCGAGCCCGTCGAATTACTTCAGACTTGTTGATGTGCTGGTTGAGGCTCAGGTTGAGGTCCATCCTGAGGTCTGGTTCGACAAAGTTCCACCAGTCTGTCGAATCCAGGGCTGGAAGTTCGCGAAGGAATCGACTAGGAATCAGGAGAATGGGTCCGTTAGTGAAAGGGTTCTTCGGCAGGGAAAGGCGCTCGGTACACCACCTCATTCGATGGGAGTCAAAACTGGCATGCTTCACCGGAAATTGTTCGGTAGAAACCGCGAGGTCCCTACAAACATCCTGTGTATACTGTATGAACTGAGGCTTTAGAATGTTACAGGTGATATCAGATATCCGATCGCGACCAATCTTCTCGACGAGGAGCCCGAGCTCCTCGAAGTGGGTGAGATCTTGAAGTCCAAGCTCGATCGCGTCGCGCATGGCGACGACCATAAGTTTCGCGAACCCTTTTCCCGTTCCAGATCCATTTCTGCCCTTCCGGGTTAAGCCTAAACCAAATTCCTCCGGCTCAGGGAATTCCATTAATGAGAGCGTCTTCTGATATTGTAAGCTACCGCCATTATTATGATGTCCAGCTAGTAGATTAAATGTCATTTGGAAGTAGTCGGTGATAACCTTGTGAGAACTTCCCCAAGGGCTTGTTTCCGGCTCCTTGAAAATTTGGAAGGGATCAGCAAATAGTTGAGTGTCATCTTCCAGGAGTTGATCAAACCAATCATATTGCTCCGGATTGCTTATTGAAAATTGCTCGGAAAAGTACAACTGGCCCTCCCGTGGTGACGCCTAGTCAAGTAGTAACATAACTTGAGTCATAAGTGTTACTATTTGCCAGACAATTCGCTCTTCTGGCCTAACTAAAGCCCCTACTCGGATGTGTGCCATAGCTGCTGCCAGACTTTTTTGGCAGGCATTGGTAGCCACATCTCTCCTTGGTGGTGGGCCCTAGTCATGCCCTAGGCAGCTTGATTTGCTGCCGAACTTAGCTCTATGGGATCAAGGGCGCACCGCCGGCGGGCGGCGCGCCGGTGCGGTACCGAGCCGCTCACCTGGGCGTCCGCCGCCGCTCCGGCACGGCGGGCTGCCGCTCCGCTTCGCCCACCGGCCGGGCGGCGCGGCCGCCAGCGGGGTCGGTACGTAGCGCCCCTCACCGGCGGCACGCATGCGCCGAGGAGTCAGGGCCAGAGCCTCCCCATCGAGAGCCATGACGTCATGGTCGCTCTCCGGGCCGCGAGCGTTACGCACGGAGGTCACCAGGCTCCACCCCGAAGCCGGATCGTGACAACGGCCGGCGACACCGCGTCAAGGCGGGAAAGCGTGCCTTGACCCGGCGACACCGGCCGCGTGCGGGCTTCGGATCGGGGTGAAGGGAGGGGAGTGGGTCAGGCCAACTCGCCCACGCACCCCAGCAGCCTGCACCGGGTCACAAACAGGGGTAGCCACCGCTGGCAGCACACCGAAGCCAAGAGACAGCCTGGCTGGTCCAGGCCATGGCGATCGCCAAGGGGGCCGACGCGGTCAAGCTGCGCACGACAGTCAGCCCTTCGCGCCACAGACAACCGGGGGCTTGGTGCGCGACAGGCTGCCGTCTACTCGATCCCCAGCAGCCTCCGGAGACGCATCGCCATGTCCAGGCACGCCAATGACTCCGTCTCGAACTCGCGCAGGTCGTAGTCCTTGCCGCGCTCTCGGTACCAGACGGCCCACCTGCGACCCACCGGAGCGATCATCACAACGTCGTCGACCAGCGTGCTGCCGGCACCGACCCGGAGTGGATCCAACTCATATGCGTTGGTCGGTACTCCCCACCGATCGAGCAGACGCTGCAGTGCTGCTCGATCACGCACGTAGTCGGGTATCGACACGAAGACCATCCTGGGCCGTGCGGTCTGCGAGGGCCAGAGCTGCGCCTTGGCCTGGCGGCGCTCCGAGGATGCGGGGACGGTGGCAGCCCGGGGACCTCCTCACCGAAAGGTGCGGGCCGGAGACGGCCCCACCGTGCCATTGCCGTGCCATTCAGGCCGGTCAACCACGGTCAACGGCGGCCGACCGCAGGTAGCCGGGTCCGCAGGTCAGGACCGTCTTCGGCCATGATCGCCCTGGTTCCCAAGCTGAATACGCGGGTTCGATTCCCGTCATCCGCTCTCCTGCGAAAGCCCCAGGTCACAGGTTGTCGATTGTGGACCTGGGGCTTTTTCGTTGGTAGCTCGATCTTCTCGGCGGGCGATTAACCGGCCGTCGCGCCAACGCCGTGTCAGGCAAGCCGCAGCCCCCGGCCTGTGCACGTCACCGGGGGCTGCGGGCCAGCTGGCAACACAAGCGATCGTCACGTCAAATGCCTCCCCCGGCCGGACGCGACCACCAAGCCGCAGAGCCTACTGATCCCGAGGGACCGCACAAGACCTAACTATCCCGTTGCCCCACCATTGTCTACGAACAGGACATCGCGATCAAGCCCGGCGCCGGCACCGGTGGCTGCTCGTTCGCGGGCGATCGTTCAACGACGGGCAGACCGGGGCCATTTTCCGGCATGCGCACCCCTGATTCCCGAGGCAGCGCAAGCGAATTCGTTTCCGGCATCCGCGCTCATCGCAGTAGTGTGCAACCGTGGCTTTTCAGTACCAGCCGGACACCAGTGTCGCGGAGTGGGTGGTGCGTTCTGGGACTCCGGATATACAGCTGATCCTTTTCGGCCCCGCGGTGTACGACGGCTATGCGCGGCTTCGCTTCATTCCCGATCCCGACGAACCCGGGCAGCGCGAGGCGGACGTGCGGCTTCCCTACGACCATCCGGCTGAGATCGAGCAGACCCGCCGGGCGCTGCGCACGTTGAGCCGGTTCACCTCGACGCCGGAGGACTGCTACTTCTGCCTGTGGGACGGGTATTCCGATGTCAACCTGCCACCACAGGCACCCGGAGACGGGCTGTTCACGCTGCCCTACCGTCGGTACGCGATTGTGCGCGGGGCAGTGGCGGACCTCGCCGAATGGGAGGCCACCTTCGGCTCCGGGGGACCAATCGCGCCGCCGGCATTCGTCTGGCCTGCTGATCACAGCTGGTGTTTCGCTTCCGACGTCGATCCGCATTGGGCCGGAATCGGAGCCACCCCGGCGGCCGTCGACGCGCTCGTCGACGATCCGGAAATCGACGTCGTCCGCGCGCAGCCGGCCGAAACCCAGCCCACATACCGGTGACGAGCGCCGTCGGCGGCGCTCAACCGTTGCCGGTCAGCCCTCGACCAGCTCCCACTCCGCACCCGGTTCGGCGCGGTCGAAAACCTGTCCGGGGGCGGCCTGCAGCACCGCCGTGACCTCCGGGTACAGCCGGACCGCGTGTTCCAGCTCCAGGCTCTCGACCTCGAAATCCTGCTCCTCCGGGACCTCGAAACCGACGAACAGCCACGAGCCGTCGGGTTCGCGGACCACCTGCCGGACGGCACGCGAAGGGGCGTCCTTTCCGGTGCCGATCTCGGTGAGGCCGGTGCTGAGCTGCACCTCGTCCACCGGCGAACCCGGATGTGGCCACGCGGCGACGCGGGCCTCGCGGATCGCGCGGTCCTCCACGGCGTCGTCGGAGTCGGCGACCGAGCTCAGCAGCCAGGTGGCGCGCCCGGCGTCCCAGTCCGCGGCCACCCCGGTCGGCACCGAGGCCAGCGCCGTCAGCTGGGGCAGCAACTCGACCGCCTCGCGCAGGCTCATCGCACCGAACAGCCGCCGGTTCACCTCCATGTCCTCGTCGAACTCGGCGCCGTCGCTGACGAACCAGTCGTCGTCATCGTCGAGCACCACGAAGGCCAGCCGCCCCGGCTCCTCGACCAGCGCGTGCGCGATGATCACCGGCGACTCCGGATCCTGCCGCAGCAGCCACTTGTCGGACATGCTCACTCCCCGCGTCGGTTCCGTGTCCGAACCCATCCCATCAGACCGGCCGGACGGCACGGTACGCGCCGTCGGACAGTAATTCCACGCTTGTTGGATTATGCTGCCTCCATGGTTCTGTCAGCGCGGGTCGCCCGCTTCAACCGCGTGGTCACCAACCGGGCCACGAAACCCTTCGTCGGAGTCCTGCCCGGCTTCGGCCTGCTCGTGCACCGGGGCCGCCGCTCCGGCCGCGAGTTCCGCACACCGCTGAACATCTTCCGCACCGATGACGGCTTCGTCGTCGCGCTCACCTACGGACCGGACGCCGACTGGGTGCGCAACGTCTTCGCGGCCGGCGGCGCGGAGGTGATCACCCGCGGGCACAAATACCGCGTGCGTGACCCGGAACTCGTGCATGATGAGACGCGCCGGCCGATGCCACCGGGCGTACGACAAGTCCTCGGCCTGGTCGGGGTCACGGATTTCCTGGTGCTGAAACGGGAGTGAGGGGGAGCGGATGCTCACGGGGGAGCTGGTGCGGCTGCGCGCACTCGAACCGTCGGACGCTGAATCGCTGTACCGGTGGGTGCACGACGACGAGGTCGGCCAGTGGATGAACAACGACCATCCACTTTCGCTCGACCAGCTGCGCAAGCGCGGCGAGGACCGCAAGACCAACACTTACGGACTGGTCGTACTCGGTATCGAAGCGGTCGCCGATGACAAGCTGATCGGCGTGATCGACCTGCGCGACGCCCGTCCCGAGGAGGGGCGCGCGGAGCTGGACATCTACCTCGGCGAGAAGGACTACTGGGACGGCGGTTACGGCACCGAAGCGTTGAAGCTGATGTGCCGCTACGGGTTCAACGTGATGCGCCTGCACCTGATCGCGCTGTGGGTGGTCGCGGAAAACGAACGCGCGCGGCACGTGTACCGCAAGGTCGGCTTCGTGGAGGACGGCAGACACCGCGAATGCTTCCGCGGCAACGACGGGAAGTACCACGATATGTACCTGATGAGCCTGCTCGAGGGCGAGCTGAAGGACTGACAGTCCACTCCGGATACTCCGGAGTGGACTGTCGCAACGGGACCCCGGCTACCGCTCGGCGTGGCGGCGCCTGCCGTAGAGGCCCGCCACCAGGCTGACCCCGATCGCGGCTAGCACCACCTGGGTGATGATCTCGAGCCAGTCGATCCCCTTGGTGTCGGCATAGCCGATCCCGCGCGCGATCGCGGTGCCCACGAATGCGGCGACGATACCCACCACGATGGTGAGCCAGATCGGAATGGCCTGTTTGCCAGGTGCGACCAGCCGACCGACAAGACCGAGGATCAACCCGATCACGATGGCACTGATAATGCCGGAAACAGTCATCGAAACTCCTCTGCCGGATGGTTCCGCGGCTACGCGGCCCTGGATGCCCCGGCCCAAGCCGGGCAAAACGCACCGGAGCCAGAATCCACCCGGGCAACCACCACCGCCAGTCGCCGACCAGCGCATCGGGTCCTTCGCCCGGCACACGGCGGCAACGGCCGGGAGCCGGGGCGAGGGACGGGTGGGTAGCCCATTCGGATGACAGCCTCGGTCGGAGGGGCCGGCCTGGTCGGCGACCCGGGCCGAGGTCAGCCTCCCGCCACGTGCGAGGCCCATCACCCGAGGTGGCAAAGGCGTCCGCAGGCGGTAGCAGCGGGACGGTGGCGACCGCGGTAGCCGCGGCGGAGCGGCGGTCTCGGTGGAGCGGCAGTCGCGGCGGTCGCGGCGGAGCGGCAGTCGCGGCGGAGCGGCAGTCGCGGCGGAGCGGCAGCCGCGGTGGGACGAAGACGGGACGGCACGGGCACGCTCCGCGTACAAGACACAGCACAGCACCGCACAGCACGACGACACGACGCGGGCACGGGTGCACAGCACGGGGACACGACGCAGGCACGGCACGGCACGGCACGGCACGGCACGGCACGGCACGGCACGGAGCAGCAACGGCCATGGTGCCCGCAGGTAGCAACAGCGGTGGGCGGAGCACCGAAGGTGTCCGGCGGAAGACCGTCGTCCGTGACGGAGAATTTCCGACCCGCAGGAAACCTGGGGGATCGACCCCAGCCCATGGAATCCGTAAACCATGCGACCATTCCTTCGGGGAATACACCGCATGTCCGATTGGCATTTTACCCGCCTTTCCGCTGGTGCTAGCGTCAGCACTGCCGCCGCACCGGCCATTCGGGAAATGGGTGGCAATGCTCAGGCATCGGTGCCTGAATCTGTCGGAATCGGGGTTTCATGAGCACTGACGCGAATGCTCGACCGGATCCTTCTTCGGACCGTGGGCTCCGGGAGCTGCTCGACCGGCACGCCGCGGGCAGCCCGGCGGCGGGGGCGGGGGCGGCTCAGCAGATCCTCCTGCGGGGCGGGTCGGTCCTGTCGATGGACCGCGCGGTGGGGGACTTCGCGGTGGGCGATGTACTGATCGTCGGCGATCGCGTTGCCGAGGTCGGGCCCTCGATCTCGGCGCCGGAGGCAGTGGTCGTCGACGCGCGCGGGCACATCGTCCTGCCCGGTTTCTGCGACCCGCACATCCACTGCTGGGAGGGCTCGCTGGGACGGATCATCCCGGAAAACGTCCCGCAGACCACCGCGGACCCGGTCGCCGGAGCACCGGCGTCCGGTCGCAGCTACATGTACGCCGCACATCGCCTGTTCGGACCGGCCTGCCGACCGGCGGACATCTACGCCGGAACCCTGAACACCCTGCTCACCGCACTCGACGCCGGGATCACCACGGTCGTCGACAACATGCACAACGCCCGCACCCCCGAGCATTCAGATGCCGCGGTCGAGGCACTTTTCGCCGCCGGACTGCGCGGTGTGCACGCGATGGGAAAGCCCCGTTCCGGAAAATGGGCGGAAACATTCCCGGAAGACGCACACCGGCTACGCGCACAATACTTCCACGGCGATGACCAACTGTGCACGATGCGCCTGTACGCCGCCGGGAGTGACGAGCTCACCGAGCTGCTGCCCATCCGCAAGGAACTCGATCTCTGGTTCTCGTTCGACAGCGGAATCGAACGCCAGGATCTGCCCGGACTCTACGCGTCGGGGGCGTTCGACGGACGGGAGGCGATCAACCACGCCAACTTCCTCTCCCGGCAACAACGGCAAGTCGTGGTGGACAACGGTGCACAGGTCAACGTGTGTCCCCGAATCGAGTCGCAGTTCCGGTACGGCCGGATTCCCTACGGCGAGTGGGTCGAGCAGGGGCTGCGGCCGGGACTCAGCAACGACAATCCGATGACCTACGGGATCGACATGTTCGCCGAGATGCGGGCGCTGTACCTGACGCAGCGGGTCGACCAGCACCGCTCCGGGGAAAAATCGGCGTCACTGCGGGAGATCGTGCAATCCGCCACGCAACAGGGTGCGAACAACTGCGGAGTCGGCGACCTCGTGGGCTCGCTGACTCCCGGCAAGAAGGCGGACATCGTTCTCCTCGACGCCAGGAAGCCGCAGCTTTTTCCCCGGAACAACGTTCTCTGTTCCGTGGTGCAAGGAGCCGACGTGGGATGCGTTTCCGCAGTGCTGGTGAACGGTCGCATCGTGAAATGGGACGGCCGGCTGCTCGCTGTCGATCTGGCGAAGGTACAGGGACTCGTCCAGGAGTCCCACGACTATCTGCTCGACACGGTGCACTGGCCGCACGCGAGCGTCGACTTCGACGACTGACGACGCCCGCCACCGGAGCGGTTCCGGCCGAACTTCCTCGTATCCGCGCAGTCCAAAGGATACCTTTGCCATGACGCAATCATCTTCGACCGGTCGAGACCGGGCAGCAAGACGGAACATCCGCCTCGGCTCACTCGGTGCGGCACTGGAGTACTACGATTTCGTCGCTTACCTCTACGTGGCAACGCTGATCGGACAGGCCTTCTTCCCGGCCGGCACGTCGGCGATGGTGCGGCTGGTCGAGACCCTCGCGATCTATTCGATCGGTCTCGTGATCAGGCCGGTGGCCGGCATCCTCATCGCCAGGGTCGCCGACCGTGTGGGACGAAAGCAGCTCTTCATCCTGACCGTCGCGGTGATGGCGGCGGCCACGTTGATCATCGGATTGCTGCCGACCTACGCCCAGATCGGCTGGCCGGCGCCGGTGTTGCTGATGCTCATGCGGGTCGCCCAAGGATGCGCGGTCGGTGGTGAGCTCCCCGCCGCCGCGGTCTTCGTCACCGAACACGCACGACAGGATGGCGTCGCGCGGGCGGGCGCATTTCAGCAGATGACAGCGTACAGCGGATTTCTTCTCGGTGCCGGGGCAGCGTTTCTGTCCGGTCTCGTCGTGACGCACCTGGCACCGGGGATGCCCTCACTCGCGTGGCGGCTGCCGTTCATCGCGGGAGGACTGCTGGGAATCGTGTCCAGCTACCTCCGCCGCAGGCTCGACGAGACTCCGGCATTCGTCCGCGCCACCGGCACGCAGGAGCATCGGCCGTCCGCCCCGGTCCGCGAAGTGCTCGGCAAACATCGCGGTCCGGTCCAATTCGCGGTTCTCGTCACCGTCGCACTGACACTGGTGAACATCACCTACTTCAACTTCTGGCCCACCTACCTCCAGACGTCGCTCGGCTACACCGCGAACACGGCGCTGGTCGCCAGTCTCGTCGCGATCGTCGGCGCGATGGCGGCCATGCCGTTGTGGGGCCTCCTCGGCGACCGACGCGGCTGGCGCACGATGTTGTTCTGGTCCGGGGGCTCGACCGCGGTGACCACCGTGCTGCTGCTGGTCCTCCTGCCGGTGCTGCCTTCCGGATCGGTCCTCGCCATCGTGATCCAGCTGCCCGCGGCCATGTCGGCGGGCGGAATCGCCGCCGTCGTCCCGGGTCTCGTCTCGGCGATTTTCCCGACCGAAGTGCGGCAGACCGGATATTCGGTGCCTTACAACCTCGTCGCCGCGCTGCTGGGCGGATTCCTGAACCTGATCCTGGTGTGGCTCGTGGCGAGTGTCGGTATCGGTGCGCCGATGTACGTGGTGCTCTTCGCCAGCGTTCTCACCCTGGTCGCCGGGTTCCTGATGATCCGGATCCGCACCTACCTCGGCCGGGGAGCCCGGCAGTTCGCCCGCAGCGGCAATCCGGAAAATGCCGGTGACGCGACAGTGACCGGCTGAGCCGGCGCCCCGATCCGAAGGAAGTTCCCGAACGATGCGTTTTGTCACCTACTCCGACGGCCCCGCTGACCGGGTCGGAGTGCTCAGCGGAGAGCAGATCCACGCCCTCGCCCCCGGAGTGACCCTGCGCGGGCTGCTGGGGGACGACGGGGAACGCCTGCACCAGGCCGGCGAACGAGCGCTGCGCGATCCACACGACGTCGTGGCGCTCGCCGGAGCACCGCTGCGTGCGCCGATCCCCGATCCACCCACGGTGCGCGACTTCATGACCTTCCAACAGCATGTCGAAGGCACCCTCGGGCTCGCCGGTGGCAACGCCGGGATTCCGCCGCGCTGGTTCGATGCCCCGGCGTTCTACTTCACCAACCCGTATGCGGTACTCGGGCCGCACGACGACGTTCCGGTTCCGCCGGGGTGCACCCTGTTCGACTTCGAACTGGAGGTCGCCGCGGTCATCGGGCTCGGCGGACGGGACGTGCCCGCGTCCGAAGCCGAGCGGCACATCGTCGGGTATTGCCTGCTCAACGACTGGTCGGCGCGCGATCTGCAGTTCGCGGAAATGGCGGTCCGGTTGGGGCCTGCCAAGGGAAAAGACACTTCACTCACCCTCGGGCCGGTGCTCGTCACCGCCGACGAACTCGCCCCGCACCGCTCGGGCACGGCATTCGACCTCGGGATGACGGCCGCGGTCAACGATGCAGTGATCGGCACCGATCGCTGGGATGCCATGCATTTCTCGTACGCCGAAATGATCGAGTACGCGAGTCGCGGCACGCAGGTGCGCCCCGGCGACGTGCTCGGCTCCGGCACGTGCGGTGGTGGCTGCCTCGCCGAGCTGTGGGGACGCAAGGGCTGGGACGCGCATCCGCCGCTGCGACCCGGGGACACGGTGACGATTTCGGTCGACGTGCTCGGCGAAATCACCTCGAAGATCGTCGCCTACCCAAGCGCGGGGCACGGCGAATGACAGCGCGAACACGAGAAAGAGCACGGACGGAGACCTGAATGGCAGTGCAATATTCACGAGGGCTGCACGAGGTGGCGGAGGGCTGTTGGGCGTGGTTCGAACCGCCCGGCAGCTGGGGGCTGAGCAATTCGGGCCTGGTGAAAATCGGTGCCGAACTGCTCGTCATCGACACCCAGAATGACGTGGGACGTGCTCGCGACCTGCGCGGCGCTGCCGTGGAAATCGGCGGAGAAGATGCGATCACCACGGTGGTCAACACACACAACGACGGCGATCACTGGTTCGGGAACATGTTCTTCGAGGACGCCCGGATCATCGCGACCACGGCGGCGGCGAACGCCATGCGGACGCTGCCGATCGACCCTCGCCGGCTGGCCGAGGTCGGCCGGGCGGGAACCGCACTGCAGCGGTGGTCCCATTGGCGCGCGGAAATCTTCGACTACGAGTGCTGGCGTCCGGTGTTCCCGGCCGAAACATTCGACGGCACGCTCAAGCTGGCCGACGGCGCGGTCACGCTGCACGAGGTCGGGCCCGCGCACACCCTCGGTGACGCGATCGTGCACGTGCCGGACGCGAACGTCGTGTTCAGCGGCGACATCCTGTTCCACCGGGCGACGCCCATCGTATGGGCCGGACCGGTGTCGAACTACGTCGCGGCCTGCGACGCCGTGCTCGCACTCGAACCCGCGGTCGTGGTGCCCGGCCACGGACCGGTGGCCACCGCGGACGGCGTCCGCGAGACCCGCAACTACCTGGTCCACCTGCTGGAGCACACGACCCGGTGCGTGGCCGCCGGGGTTCCGCCGGAACAGGCGTACCGCCGCTTCGACCCCGGCGAGTACCGCCTCTGGCCGCATGCCTCCCGCGCGTTCCAGAGCATCCTCGCGATCTACGCCGAGTTCCGGCCAGAACTCGTTTCCCTTTCCTGGGAGGAGTCGATGGAGATTGTGCTGGCCGACGACGCGAGCTGAACGGCCGCAGACGCCGCCCTGCGATCGGCGGCGAGCTCACCCAACCGGATCCGGACCATCTCGGTGACGGCCTCGGCAGCCGGCGAAGGGTGCCGTCCGGCACGGGTGACCGCCACGAGTTCCCGTTTCAGCACGGGCGCGAACCCGATTGCGGTGAGGACGCCGCTGTCCAGGTCGTCCCGGACGAACGTGTAGGGCAGCACCGAACAGTATTCGCCGCGCACGACGAGATCCCGGACCAGGTGCAGGGAGTCGATCCCGGAACCGATGCCGTCGGTCATGCGATCCAGGTCCAGGCTGGTGCGCAGAACCTCGCGAAACCCCGGGGTCAACGCGAGCCGCAGCGACCGGAGCGTGTCCGGGGTGGCGGGTCCGCCCACGCCGGAGAGCAGTTCGCCCGCGGCGACCAGCAGCATTTCGTCGGATCCGACGTCGGTGAAGGAAATGCGGGTGGTCCGGTAATCCGCGCGGGTGAACACGCCGAGGTCCAGCCGTCCGCCTTCCAGCCATTCCGCGAGGAACATGGGCAGTGCTTCGACGATCCGGATCCGCACCCCGGGATGGTCCGCGGCAAGTCTTTCTTCCAGATATCCGGCCAGCGCGGGAATCAACGACGGCGAGAGACCGAGCGTGACAGTTCCGGACAGCGATGCGGCGCTGCCGCGGACCTCCGACCTGATGTCGTCCAGGTAGCCGAGCAGGGTGCGCGACATCTCGTCGAGACGAGCACCCGAGGCCGTCGGCCGGACCCCTTCCGGCGCCCTGATCAGGAGATCGACGCCCAATTCCCGTTCCAGTGCCTGAATTTGCTTGCTCAGCGCAGGCTGACCGATGTGCAGCCTGCGTGCCGCCGCGCTGAAACTGCCCTCGCGAACGATCGCCGTGAAGTACTGGATCTGCCGGATCTCCATCTCCACCACCCGCTCTCGAGCCATCGGCAAGGAAGGTCCGCCCAGACTGCCACTTCGCGGGCAGTGGCGGCGGGACACGCGGTCTCAGCGGCCCCCTTCGTCCGCGAGCGCGTCGGTGAACCCCTCGAGTGCGCCGATCCGGCCCAGCACGTCGAACCGCGGCGGGCGGGGCACCGTCGGGTCGAGCTCCTGGTAGACGTTGAGCACGTTCTGCGCGAGCCGGCCGTGTTCGGGCAGCTTCGCGTACCGGCCGAGGTCGATGGACTCGACGGCACGCTGGACGTCGAGCCCGTCCTGGTAGCGCTTGGTCGCCTCCTGCTGGACGAAGCTCAGGTAGTCCCGGACCGGACCGACACCGCTCTTGTCGGTGACCGGACCGTGGCCGGGCACGATGGTCGTGACGTCCATGTCCAGGATCAGGTCACACGCGGCGATCCAGCGTGACGTGGGGCCTGCCCAGACCACCGGGGTGCCGCCGACGAACAGGATGTCGCCCGCGTAGAGCAGCTTGGCGTCCGGGACGTGCACGAGCGTGTCGCCGGGGGTGTGCGCCGGGCCGACCTGGATCAGCCGGACCTCCCGCCCGCCGACGTCGAGGCTCTCCTCGCCGGCGAAGGTCCGGTCCGGTCCGGTGGACACGATCCCGGAAAAGTCGAAGGGACCGAAGATGTGCCGGGTGAACTCGCCGAGCGCGCCGTCCCGCTCCTTCACCGAGGCGAGCGCGGTGACCTGGTCCTGGGTCATCAGTGCCGCGGCGGCCTCCGAGGCGACGATCTCGACGCCGCGTTCGGCGAGCAGCTGGTTGCCGAACACGTGGTCGCCGTCGGAATGGGTGTTGACGAGCGTACCGAGCGGATGCCGGTCGGTGACCGGGCGGATGCCCTCGAGCATCTCGCGGGTGAGCGCGAGGTCGAACAGAGTGTCGATCATCAGCGAGGTGCCGGAGCCGGTGATCAGCCCGGAGTTGCTCCAGCCCCAGCTCCCGTCGGGCAGCAGCCACGCGTGGCAGCCGTCGCCGAGATCGTGCAGGCCTTTGCGATACAGCGGTGCGGTGGTCACATCTGGTCCTTGATCAGTCGAATCGGCAACGAGGTGAAATTCCGGATCTCCCGGTTCGGGTTGCGCACCGGCGGCCCGGCGATCTCGAACCGGCGGACCCGCGCGGCGAGCGCGGTCAGCAGCTCCACCCCCTCCAGCCGGGCGACCGGCGCCCCGATGCAGAGGTGGATGGATGCACCGAACGCGACGTGGTGGCGTGCGTCGGGACGGGTGACGTCGAGGGTGTCCGGATCGGCGAACCGCTGCGGATCCCGATTGGCGGCAGGCAGGATCGCACAGACGTCGGCGTCCGCGGGGAGTGCCACGCCGCCGATCTCGACCTCGGTGCAGGTGCGGCGGAAGAACTGCTTGAACGGTGAGTCCCAGCGCAGCACCTCCTCGACGGCGTTTCCGATCAGGCCCGGATCGGCGCGCACCGCGTCCCACACGTCCGGGAACAGCGCGAACGCGTGGATTGCGTTGGCCAGCAGGCTGTTGGTCGAGTCGATCCCGGCCAGCCAGATCGAGCCGAGGGTGAGCAGCCGCTCCTGGCCCTCGTGCAACAACCCGGTCTCGCCGCCCTGCTCGGTGATCAGCCTGCCGAGGCAGTGCGCGGGCATCCCGGCCGCTCCGGGGCCCGCCAGCCATTCGAAGGACGCCATGACCCGCGCGGCGTGCACCGGATCCGCGTCCGGCCCGATCATGTGCATCACCGAATCCGCCCATTCGGTGATGGTGGCCGTGTCCGGCGGGGTGATTCCGGTGAGCTGCCGGATCGCCAGGTCCGGCAGGGGCTGGGACAGCGCAGGCACGACGTCGACCTCACCCTCGGCCACCGCGGCCTCGACGAGATGTTCGGTCGCCGCGCGGATACCCGGCCGAAGCTGCTCGACCGGGCCGCGCTGGAACCGCGGCTGCACCGACCGCCGGATCCGGGTGTGCTCCGGCGGATCGTTGTCGATGAACGGGGCACGGAACCCGGTCTCCGCGACGCGCTCGTAGCTCGACCCCAGACCGGACAAGAACCGGCGGTGGTCACGCAGCACCGCGGACACCGATTCGTAGCGGGTCACCACCCACAGATCCCGCTCCGGCAGGTGCACGACCGGCCCCAGTTCGCGCAGCCGCGCGTAGACCGGATACGGATCGGCCACGTGCTCGAGCCGGAACGGGTCAAGTTCGGCAGAGCCGGCGAGGGCGCCGGGCGAACGGGAACTCATCTCGGGATCGCTCCTTTGAGATCCGATTGTGCACTGGGGTGCAAAAAGTGCCGCCCCCCACTTTTGCACTCCAATGCAAGACTGTCCAGAGGACGAGAGGGGCAGTGCGGATGGTGACGGCGGAGACGGTCGACGGGCAGACCCGGCGGCGGCTGGCGACCCGCGAACGGCTGTACGAGGCGGCCGTCGCACTGATCACCGAACGCGGCTACGAGACGACGACGATCGACGAAATCGCGGCACGGGCCGGTACGTCCAGGCGCACGTCGTTCAACCACTTCCCGACAAAGAGCGATATCACGCTCGAGTGGGCCCGGCGCAGGCGCGCGCTGGCCGCCGACGCCGCGAAGGCCGCGAGCCCGCGAGGCGACGTGCTCGAACGCTTGCGCGCCTACTTCGGCGAACTGGCCTCGATCACCGAGGACCGGCCGACCGAGACCCGCGAGATGCTGTTCGGCTACCTGCGCGCCTGCGGTCCGGTGCTGCACCCGTCACCGATGAGCGAGGAGCTCGCCGCCTGGCTCGGCGACGCCGATCTGCCGGGCACCGGCGGGGAAAGCAGGCTCACCGTCGCAGGCGAACTTCTCTACGACGTCTACCTGGGAGCGCTGTGGCGCTGGATGCGTGATCCGGATCCGCGGCCGGGTGCGTTCACGGCGGAGCTGGACGCGGCCGTCGACGTCGCGCTCGGCGGTATCGCCGCATCCATCGGGGCCGGCCACTGACGAAAAACCGACGGCGGACCCGGCCGGGACGACCCCGCCGAATCCGCCGTCGGAAAGAGAAACCGGTCAGAAGGCCGCTTCGTCGACCTCCATCAGGGCGTTGTCCGCGGCTTCCACGATCGCCCGGCGAGCGGTCAGCTCGGGCAGCACCGTCTTGGCGAAGAACGACGCCACCGCGAGCTTGCCCTCGTAGAACGGCTTGTCCTTCGCCGAGGCACCGCTGTCCAGCTTGGCGGTGGCGATGCCTGCCTGCTTGAGCAGCTGCCAGCCGATCAGCAGGTCACCCACCGACAGCAGCAGCCGCACGGTGTGCTGGCCCGCCTTGTTGATGTTCTGCGGATCCTCCTGCGACGCGGTGAGGTAACCGATCAACGCGCCCAGCATGCTCTGGGTGTCCTCGAGCGCCTGCTTGAGCAACGCGCGCTCGTTCTTGAGCCTGCCGTTGCCCTCGTCCGACTCGACGAACTTCGTGATCTCCCCTGCGACGAACGAGAGCGCCTGGCCCTTGTCCCGGACAATCTTGCGGAAGAAGAAGTCCAGCGACTGGATCGCGGTGGTGCCCTCGTACAGCGAGTCGATCTTCGCGTCGCGGATGTACTGCTCGATGGGGTAGTCCTGCAGGAAGCCCGAGCCGCCCAGGGTCTGCAACGACTGCACCAGCTGCTCGGTCGCCCGCTCCGAACCGACGCCCTTCACGATGGGCAGCAGCAGGTCGTTGACGCCGTGCGCGAGCTTCAGCGAAGCCTCGTCACCCTCGCCCGTCCACAGCTGGTCCTGGAACGACGCGGTGTACAGGTAGACCGCACGCAGCCCCTCCGCGTACGCCTTCTGCAGCATCAGCGAACGGCGCACGTCCGGGTGGTGCGTGATGGTGACGCGCGGCGCGGTCTTGTTGAGCATGTTCGGCAGGTCGGCGCCCTGCACGCGCTCCTTGGCGTACTCCAGCGCGTTCAGGTAGCCGGTGGAGAGCGTGGCGATCGCCTTGGTGCCGACCATCATCCGCGCGTACTCGATGACCTGGAACATCTGCGCGATGCCGTTGTGCACCTCGCCGAGCAGCCAGCCCTTGGCCGGCGTGCCGTGCTGGCCGAAGGTCAGCTCGCAGGTGGTGGACGCCTTGATGCCCATCTTGTGCTCGACGTTCGTGACGAAGGCACCGTTGCGCTCGCCGGGCTCACCGGTTTCGGAGTCGAAGTGGTACTTCGGCACGAGGAACAGCGACAGGCCCTTGGTACCGGGCTTGGTCTCGATCCCGGGACCCTCCGGACGCGCCAGCACGAGGTGCATGATGTTTTCGCTCATGTCGTGCTCGGCGGAGGTGATGAACCGCTTCACGCCGTCGATGTGCCAGGAGCCGTCCTCCTGTTTGACGGCCTTGGTGCGACCCGCGCCGACATCGGATCCCGCGTCCGGCTCGGTGAGCACCATCGTCGCGCCCCATGCGCGATCGATCATGATCTGCGCCCAGCGCTTCTGCTCTTCGGTGCCGTTCTTGTTCACGATCATCGCGAAGTTGGGACCCGCGAGGTACATGAACAACGGGGCGTTCGCACCGAGGATCAGCTCGGAAGCGGCCCACTGCACCGTCGGGGGGAGACCGAAGCCGCCGAGGTCGTTGGTGAGGCCGAGACGCCACCACTCACCGTCGAGCAGCTGCCGGTAGCTCTTCTTGAACGACTCGGGGATGGTGACGCTGAACGTCTTCGGGTCGTAGACCGGCGGGTTCCGGTCCGCGTCGGCGTAGGACTCGGCCAGCGGGCCGGTGGCGAGCTTGTTCAGCTCGGCCAGCACCCCGCGGGCGGTCTCTTCGTCCGACTCGGCGAGCACGCCCTTGCCGAGGCGTTCCTGTACGCCGAGCACCTCGAAGAGGTTGAACTCCAGGTCTCGGACGTTGCTCTTGTAGTGGCCCATGTCGTCACTCCGTGTCGTGTTCGGCTTTCCGGCCGGGCACAGCTTCCCTTACTCGCCGGTAACATCAGGGTATTACCTACGAGTAACCAGAGCAAGCACAAGCACAGTTCCAGTGTGGTGAATTTCGCCGAAAAGCGGGGCTCGACCAGGAGATCGAGATCAGCGGGTGCTGCGCGCCACGGCGTTCTGCGCAGGCAGCACGGCGGCGTGGTCGTCGAGCTGGGCGACCAGGATGCCGCCACGGAAGGCAATGGTCACTGCGTGTGTCCGATCGCGGGCGGAGAGCTTGCGGAGAATGCTCTTCACGTGGGTGCGCACGGTTTCCACGGAGAGGAAGAGCAGTTTGGCGATCGCCGAGTTCTCCAGCCCTTCGGCCACGAGCTGCAGGACCTGGTATTCACGGCGGGACAGCGGCATCGCACCCTTGGGCTGTCCGAGCGGCCCGTCACCTGGGGCCGCTCTCGCTGCCGACTGCCGCTTCGGACGTGCGGTCAGCGCGGACAGCGCCGGGTCGATGTAGCGCCGGTCGGTGTGCGCGCGGCGCAGCGCCTCGGACAGCCGCCGGGAGTCCACCGCCCGCGGCACGATCGCGTGCGCACCCGCGCCGATCGCCATCGCCAGGTACTGCTGGGTACGGCTGACGTCACGGACCAGCACCACGAGCACCAGCGCCGGATCGCCGCCGTTGAGCAGCTTCACGAGGTGGCAGTTCGGATCGAGTGCCGAATCGAGGATCACCACGTCCGGCCGCGCCTGTTCGCACAACTGCATGGCCGCGTGGTGACTGGCCGCCTGTCCCGACCAGTGCAGACCGAGCGTGCGGTGCACCATCGACGCGACCCCCTCGCGGAAGATCGGAATCGGATCGACCACTGCGACCCCCAGGCTGCGGCCGCCTGCCGGCTGTCCCGGTGCGATGGGCGTTCGGTGTGGCTCGATACCACGCATCTCGGGGTTCTCCGTCCTCCAGGCCGCTCCCGCGACCGGCATACCCCCTCGGCATGCCTTTCAGTCCCCCCTGCCGGGACCGAACGGGAACGACACCTTGTCCTGATTCGACTCCGAGCGGCGCGGCTTGTGACGCAGTTTCCCCCTCATAGCCGTATCGGACGGTTGCAGCAAACTCTCCGTAGAAAAGTCCTCCCGAACTGCGAGAATTCGGCGCAGTCGAGCGCCCGAAGGGTTCGGGGTAGCTACTGTGGGTGTCCCCCTGTCAGGCGATTGCCTTATTACGTTCCGTACTCGACAGTCACCGCGCGCCGGAGTTCGCCGAACGCCTCGGCCAGCCGGGGCGCGGTCCAGTGCGCGTTGAGGCCGCTCGGGTTCGGCAGTACCCACACCCGCGTGTGCCCGACCGTCCGATCCTGTCGCCCGACCTGTGCCTTCGGCTCGCCGAAGGCGGTCCGGTACGCGGTGATCCCGACGACGGCCAGCCACCGGGGCCGGTACTCGCGCACCTTGGCGGCCAGCGCCCGGCCACCGGCCCGGAGTTCGTCACCGCTGAGCTCGTCGGCCCGTGCGGTCGTGCGTGCCACGACGTTCGTGATGCCCAGCCCCAGGCCGAGCAGTTCGTGCTGCTCGCTCGGGTCGAGCAGCCGCGGGGTGAAGCCACCGGCATGCAGGGCCGGCCAGAACCGGTTGCCGGGCCGGGCGAAGTGCAGGCCGAGCGCACCCGAGTAGAGCCCGGGATTGATCCCGCAGAACAGCACGTCCAGGTCGGGTTCGAGGACGTCCGGGAGCACCGCGGCGGATGCGGCGGCAAGCTGCGCCTTGGTGGGTTTGGCCGGCATACGGACCAGTCTTGCCCGCTCAGTGGAACCGCACCGCACACGGGGTGGCGCGGCCGTGATCGGGGTGGGTAGCCTGTGTGATCTCTCGCACAACGACGTAGCGGAGGAGGCATCATGCAGCTCTGGCTGGTTCTCGGACTCGTGGCGCTGGTCATCGTTGCCGCCTCCCTCATCGTGCTGGTCGAGGACCGGCGATCCGCCCGCCGGGCGGCGCTGCAGCGGCGTGCCCGGTTAGCGCGTCTTGGCGAGGTCGATCCGCTCGCGCCCGGCCGGCTGCGCGTCGACGGTTGAAGAGGTACTGCGCAGGGCGAGCAGCAGCGCTGCGGCGAGCCAGCCGAGGCCGGCGCCGAAGGTGTTGGCGATGAGGTCGTCCACGTCGAAGATCCGGTAGACGAACGGCGCAGTTCCGAAGTTCGCGGTGAGCTGGGTGATCTCGATGGCCAGTGACACGGCGCCGCCGATCAGCAGCGCGCCGACCACTCCACGGCGCCAGCACAGCCGGGCGAACAGGCCGAGCGGCACGAACAGCAGCACGTTCATCGCAGCCTGCTGGAAGGTCTGCGTGGTGAACCAGTGCGCGCTGGACAGCCCGTGCTTGAGCAGTTCGGTGTGGATGTCAGCAATCCACTGGAACGGATGCAGCTGCACGGTCTGTTCGAGCTGCCTGCTGTTCGGGCCGGGCAGCGGCAGGAAGACGACGGCGAGCGCGAGGCTCGCGTACAGGACGAAGCCCGCGGTGGTCGCGATGCGCCGCGGCCGCACCCGGCCGTAGCGCGCGAACTGCAGCACCAGCTGTGGGACGAGGATCGTCACCCACCCGGCGAGGAAACCGATGAGCCCGTACTGCAGGGCGGTGACCTGTGCGTTCGTCATACCCGAAACGTTATGGATGCCGCCCCCACCGGCACTTCGGTCGAAGAGCCGGACGGCCCGGCACCGGCATCAGCCATCCGGCCGATGCGGACGCACCGATCGGTCGGCCGAACGGCAGATGACATTTCCTCATCGGCCGACTTCTTCCTCTGGTGAGGTTCGCGGTCTTTGGGCAGACTGCACCGCCGGGCACCCGTTCCAGGGGACAACGGGTGCGAAAACCGGAGGAAACATGAGGTTCTTCACCCGGCTCTCGGTCGCCGCCGCGGCCGCGCTGGCCACTGTGGCCGTCGCGAGCGCGCCCGCATCCGCGGCCCAGCCGATCGACGTCCGGCTCATCACGCTCAACGACCTGCACGGCAATCTCGAGCCGCCGTCCGGTTCGAGCGGGCAGATCACGCTCGCGGACGGCAGCACGGTGGACGCGGGCGGCGCTGCCTACCTCGCCACCCACGTGAAGCAGCTCGAGTCGCAGGTCCGCAACTCGATCGTGCTTTCCAGCGGCGACAACGTCGGCGCGTCACCGGTGATCTCCGCGCTGTTCCACGACGAGCCGACCATCGACTTCCTGAACGGGCTGGGGGTGAAGGCCTCCGCGGTCGGCAACCACGAGTTCGACGAGGGCTACCAGGAGCTGCAGCGGATGCAGTTCGGCGGATGCCACCCGAGCGACGGCTGCCAGTTCGACAAGAGCTACGGCGGAGCGCACTTCCCGATCCTCGGGTCCAATGTGTCCTTCACCAACGGACTGCCCGCGCTGGCGCCGTTCAGCGTGCAGGTATCCGGCGGGGTGCCGATCGGCATCATCGGCGCCACGCTGAAGGACCTGCCTTCGGTCGTCGCGCCGGACGCGGTCAAGGGACTGAAATTCGGCGACGAGACCGAGGCGATCGACCGCACCGCGAACCTGCTCGACGGGCTCGGCATCAAGGCCCAGGTCGTGCTGCTGCACCAGGGCGACGAAGCGGTGCCCGGCGGTGGCCCTGACGACTGCAAGGTCGCGCCGGGCGGTCCGGCCGCGGCCATTGCGGGGAAGGTCAGCCCGAAGGTCGACGCGATCTTCACCGCACACACCCACCAGCAGTACAACTGCGTGCTCAACGACCCGGCAGGCCAGCCCCGTCCGGTGCTGCAGGGTGCTTCGTTCGGACGGCTGCTGTCCGTGCTCGACCTGAAGATCGACCCGCGCACCCGGGACGTCATCCGGGCACAGACCAAGGCGCACAACGACATCGTCACCCGCGACGGCACGCCGGACCCGGCGGTGGAGAAGCTCGTCGACGAGGCGAAGACCAAGGCCGCGCCGATTGCGAACAAGCAGGTCGGCACGATCACCGCGGACCTGCCCGCGGCAGGTGCGGCGTCCGGGGAGTCCCCGCTCGGCGACGTGCTCGCGGATGCCCAGCTGGAGGCGACCAAGTCGAACAACGCAGTCGTCGCGATGACCAACCCCGGCGGCATCCGCGCGGACCTCGCCTTCAAGTCCTCGTCGGCAGGCGAAGGCGACGGCGTGGTGACCTACGGCGAGGCGTTCACCGTGCAGCCGTTCTCGAACATCATGCAGACGATCACGCTCACCGGCGCCGACCTGAAGAACGTGCTGGAACAGCAGTGGGGTCCGAGCGGCACCAAGATCCTGCAGGTCTCGAGCTCGCTGCACTACACGTACTCGGCCGCGGCCCCGGTCGGCTCGCGCGTCTCGGCCATCACGGTGAACGGCACACCGGTCGACCCGGCCACGCCGTACCGGGTGTCGGTGAACAACTTCCTCGCCGCGGGCGGCGACGGATTCACCGAGTTCACCAAGGGCACCGACCTGGCAGGCGGACCGGTCGACCTGGACGCGTTCATCGCCTACCTCGGCGCACACCCCGGCATCGCCCCACCGCCGGCGGACCGCATCACCAGCACGCCCTAACGCCCCGCAAACCCAGCCAACCGGCCGGATCTGCCGCTGCGCAGATCCGGCCCGGCGTGGTGGCCGACCGAATACTCGAGCCGACTGATCACACCTTCCGACGGGCCTGCTTGGTCGCACCTTTTCGGACCACGAAACCCGAACGGCCACTGCGGGCTGGGCATCCGGCGTTTCGCCAAGACTTTCCGCCCCCGGCGCGCGCACGATGGTCCCCATGACAATGACCTGGGACGATGTGATCGCGCTGGCCGAACGGCTGCCCGAGACCGAGGTGTCGACCTCGTACCGCACCCCGGCGCTCAAGGTGGCAGGCAAGAGTTTCGCCCGGCTGCGCACCGAGGCCGAGGGTGGGCTGATGCTGTTCTGCGGTCTCGACGAGAAGGCGGCACTGCTCGCGTCCGGCGATCCGGCTTACTTCACCACCCCGCATTACGACGGCCACGGCGCGATCCTCGTGCACCTCGACCTGGTGGACCCGCAACAGCTGCGGGAGCTGCTCACCGACGCGTGGCGGTCGAAGGCCCCTGCCCGGCTCAGCACATGACGATCGGGCGCGGGGAGTAGGTGGTGGCACGGCTTTCCTCGCGGACCTCGGTGCCGGCGGCCAGGTCGTAGAACACCCGGGTGTCGGTGACACTGAACCCGGACGAACCCGCCGACGGCAGGCACGTGCCGCCGGGTCCGGGTCCGATCTGGACACTCGGCGGCACCTCGTCCGACTCCCCGCCGCTGCGGCCCTCGATGCGGTAATGCCTGGTGCCCCAGATCTTCACGGTCACCGCGCCCCCGCTCACACTGGTCTGGATCGCGAACCCGGTCGGATCGTTGTCGGCGATCTTCAGGTCCACCGGATTGCCCGCGTCGTCCACGGCCTTGGCATCGCGGCCCGCCGGGTAACGGCCGAGGAAATGGTCCTGCGCAGTGTGTCCACCGTCGCCGAGGCCGGCAAGGTAGCCTGCGTTGTACAAAGTGGACGCCAGTTGCGACAACCCGCCGCCGGGTACCGACGGTCCGTTGCCGTCCTCTTCCGCCGGCGCGGCGGCGTACCCACCGCCGCGGTGTGCGTCGAGGCTGAACGTCTCGCCCGGTTTCACGAGTACCCCGGAGATCCGGCCGGCGAGCAGGCGCACGTTCGTCTCGGCCGGTCCGCTCAACCCGCCGGTGGTGAACTCGCCGATGACCTCCTTGACGCCGAGCGCGTTGGCGCCGTCGGTGGTCAGGTCCGGCTTCTTCACGTCGTAGGCCACCGGCAGCACGCGCCCGGAGGACTTCGCCAGCACCGCGGCCAGTGGCTTGAACGTGGTGGCCCAGTTGATCTTCCGCCCGTCGGTGGAGGGCGTGACCGCGGGCGCGCCCGTGTCGAAGGTGATCTGCGCGTCCTTGCCTTCGGTCTCGGTCGGCGCGAGGTCCGATCCCACGGTCCGGCTGAGTTTCGCCTGATCGATGCGCAGTCCGAGACTGCCGCGGTCGCCCGGCACGAACTGGAACGCGGCCGCGATCTCCGCCGGTTGCACCGTGGCGTCCCTGCCTTGGCCGTGCAGCACGATCGGACCGGACACCGCAGGCACGACCACGCTGTCGAGCAGGGAGTGCACCCCGGCGGACGTCGCTTTCGTCGGCGTGATCGTCATGTTCAGCGTGACCCCCCGCGACGAAAGCCAACCGTCCACCACGGTCTGCACGGCCGAGGGCACGTCGGCCAGCTGCTGGCCCTGCCGCGGCTCCACCGGGTACGCGACGACGCCGTCCGGCTCCTTCGGTGCGAAGCCGATGCTGCCCTCGACCAGCGGATGGTCGAGGTGTTGCTGGGCGAGCTGCCGGATCGCCTGCGCTACCTGGAGGTGATCGCTGCGGGTGACGACGCCGACGTCCCTGGTGGTGAAAAACGAGAGCACCCGCGTGATCGGGCTCCACGGCTGGTGCCCGGCCTGTTCGAGGGTGCTGTGCCAGTCGAGCCCGAGGCCGGACTGCGCGGGCACCAGCGACGACGTGACGTCGCCTGCGTGCACCACCACCGGGCGGGTGAGCCGGGGCTGGAGTTCGGCGTGCAACTTGGCCTCGGCCTCGGCGTAGGACAGCCCGCCGACGTCGATCCCGGCGACCTGCACCCCGCGCGGCACGTCACCGGCGCTGGTGATCAGGTCGATCGCGTACAGCAGCACGAACAGACCCAGCAGACAGCCGACGATCATGAACGTGCGGCCGAGCCGCTTGCGGAACCGCCGCAGCCGGGTGTCCGGCGGCGGGGGAGCGTCTACCGCCCCGAAGATCTCCGTCGCCAGGTCGGGTTCGTCCAGCAGATCGTCGGCGAAGAACGCCGAATCTTCCTCACCCAACGCCTGCCTCCCCGGGTACGGGAACTACAGGTAGAGCCCCGTGCCGTGTTCGGTCCGCTCCGTGGCCACGGCGTGGATGTCGCGCTCGCGCATGACCAGGTGCCCTTCCCCCCTGATCTCGACCTCGAGCTGGTCCTCGGGGTTGAAGAGCACGCGGTCGCCTTGTTTGACGTTCCGCACACTGTTGCCGACCCCCAGTACATCACCCCAGGCGAGCCTGCGCGCCACTTCGGCCGTCGCCGGGATCACGATGCCGCCGCTGCTGCGACGCTCGCCTTCCTCCGGCGACAGCCGCACCAGCACACGGTCCTGCAGCATCTGGATCTCGAGCTTGGGCGTATCGGACACGCCGTGCATGTTACTGGCCGGAAGCCGCTCCCTTCGGCTCGCCCGCCATCACCAGGCTGAAGGTCTGCTCGCCCGAATCGTCGAACCGGATCGGCACACCCCAGTCCTGCCGGGTGATGCGGCACGCCGGGTGTTCGCCGCCGTCATCGCAACTGGCGGCCTGCGCCACGACCTGCAGGACGCCTTCGCTCACCCGGTCGGAGAACCGGATCCGGCGAACGAGGTCGGTGCCGACGCCACCGCCGTCGGCGAGCAGCTCCGGCGGCGACGCGGTGATCTCCAGCCGTGTCGACGGGCCGTAGCGCTCGTCCAGCTTTTCGCCCGGCGGCGGGGTGAAGACCACGGAGAAATCGACGTCGCCCGGGGCGAGCACGGTCGACGGACGGCGCACGGCGGTCCGGGTGCCGGCCACGGTGGTCGCCCGGCCGTCCCCGCCGAGCGGGACCACCCGGTTGCCCGCCGACTCGATCACGAAGAGTTCACCGTCGTGCAGTATCAGTCCCTGTGGCTCCGCCAAACCGGTCGCGAGCGTGCTGATCTCGCGGGTGAAGTAGTCGTACCGGCGGACCGCGCCGTTGTAGGTGTCGGCAATCGCGATCCGGCCGTCCGGCAGTACGGCCAGGCCCAACGGGTGCTGCAGCAAGGCCTGGCCGGCCGGGCCGTCCACGTGGCCGAAGGAGAACAGGTCCACGCCGACCGCGGTGTGCACGGCGAACGACTCGCCCGCGGGCTCGATCCAGCGCAAGGCGGACGTTTCCGCGTCGACCAGCCACAGCCGGTTCCCGTCCGCCGCGAGTCCGGAAGGCTGCGCGAAAAACGCCTCGTGCACGTCGCCGTCGCGAAGGCCCTCGACGGTGGTACCCGCGAACCGCCGGATGTCACCGGAGGACGGGTCGAACACGCTGAGCGTGTGGTTGCCCGCCATCGCGACCACGACCCCGCCTGCCGGAGCCCACCATGCGACGTCCCACGGGCTGGTGAGATCGATGTCCAGTGCCTTGCCGGTGTCGGTACCGTCGCGCCACTGCCGCCCGGTGCCTGCGACCGTCTTCACTTCGCCGGTGTTGAGGTCCAGACCGCGCAGCCGGTGCCCCGCGGTGTCCGCGACCACCGCGTGGTACCCGACGCGCTGGGCGATTTCGTTGGGCAGCAAGGCGATGCCGGACGGTTCGGTGAAGGTGGCGAGGTCGAACGGACCGTCCTGCGCACCGCGTTCGCCACTGCCGAACCGGCGGATCACCGTCTCACCGTCGGAAGCGAACTCGACGATCGAATGGTGGCCGGTGTCGGCCACCAGCACCCGCCCGCCCGCGGTGACCACGGCTTTGCTCGGAAACCGCAGCTCGGCACGTTGTTCCTCGACCGGCACGTACGGGCTGCCGCCACGCCGGAGCGTGCCTTTCGCCTCGTGCTTCGCGACCAGGTCGGCGACGACCCGGCGCAACGCCTCGCCGTGCCCCTCGCCCGCGGCGACGTGCACGACGTAGCCCTCCGGATCGACGAGCACGAGGGTCGGCCACGCCCGCACCGCGTACTGCGACCACAACTCCATCTTCGGGTCGTTGACCACCGGGTGCGGTACCTCGTACCGCCGCACCGCGGCCTCGATCGACGCGCGCTCTCCCTCGTGCAGGAACTTCGGCGAATGAACACCCACCGTGACCAGGACGTCGCTGAATTCCTCTTCGAGCGGCCGCAGCTCGTCGAGCACGTGCAGGCAGTTGATGCAGCCACTGGTCCAGAAGTCCAGCAGGACGACGCGGCCGCGCAGCTCGGCCAGGGTGAGCTGGTGGCCGCCGGTGTTGAGCCAGACGTCGCCGACGAGTTCGGGTGCGCGCACACGGGCCGGTGGCCGCGGCGCCGACTGTGGAGAGGTCACGGGACGAGTGAACTACATCTGTTCACGCTGTGTTCCGATATCCACGGCCTGAGAGAAGAACCTCACCCCGCCGAGGGAGGGGTCAACGAGCCGGAAAAGGACGCGCGACGACGGGGGCGGCGTCCGTACGCTTCTCGGTATGTCGACAGTCCACCCGGCCGAAGCCCTCACCGTGGAGGAGGCCCGTGTCCTCCAGCAGAACCTGGGCGAACCCCTGCGCCCTGGCCTCAGCCCGGCCGAACTGGACGACGTCGAGGAGCAGTTCGGTTTCGCCTTCTCCGCCGACCACCGCGTATTCCTGACCGCGGGCGTGCCGGTGGGCCAGCGGTGGCCGGACTGGCGGCACGGAAACCCGGACCAGCTGCGCAAACGCCTGGACTGGCCGGTGGACGGCGTGCTCTACGACGTGGAACACAACGATCTGTGGCTCCCCGAGTGGGGCACCCGCCCCCGGGTGCTGTCGAACGCACTGGCGTGTGCAAAACGGCAGCTGGCCCAGGTACCCCAGATGGTCCCGGTCTGCGGACACCGCTACCTACCGGGCATCCGAGGCGCAACCGGCCTGCCAGTCCTGTCGATCTACCAGACCGACATCGTGTACTACGGCTGGAACCTGCGCAGCTACCTACGCCACGAATTCGCCGGCCAGCCCCTGGAACCGCAACCACCGGAAGGCCCGCGAAGGGTGGAATTCTGGTCCCGGTTCATCGAATGAACCGCACCTCCCCGGCCGAGGCGCCAACCGGCGGGGTTGAAGTGGAGGATGTGGTTGGCGGGGTTGGGGTTGCCCGGTGATTGGTGGGGTTGGGGTGACTTGTGGGGATTGGGTTCGGTGGGACCGGCCGGGTTCGACTGGCTTGGCGAGGCAGTGCTAGCTGGGCTCGGCGGCTCGCTGGATATGGCGAGGCGGCCCCGGCTGAGCTCGGCAGGGCTCGCCGGATTCGGCGAAGCAGACCTCGCTGAGCTCGACAGGGCTCGCCGTCTAGCCGAGGTTGGCAGAGCCGGTCGTCTAGCCGAGGTTGGCAGGACTCACCGGCCGGCTGAGCTCGACAGGGCTCGCCGTCTAGCCGAGGTTGGCAGAGCTGGTCGTCTAGCTGAGCTCGACAGGGCTCACCGGCTTGCTGAGCTCGACAGGACTCGCCGTCTAGCCGAGCTCGACAGAGCTGGTCGTCTAGCTGAGCTCGACAGGGCTCACCGGCTTGCTGAGCTCGACAGGACTCGCCGTCTAGCCGAGCTCGACAGAGCTGGTCGTCTAGCTGAGCTCGACAGAGCTGGTCGTCTAGCTGAGCTCGGCGGTGCTCGCTGGATTCGGCGGCACCGGTTCGTTGTGTTCTGCTTACTGTGTCCTGCATCCGCCTTTCGCTGGCGTCGGTGCGCTGCCGGGGCATCGTCGCTACTTCTCCGCGCGCCGTTGTTGCCTCGCCGGGTGCCACTGTTGCGCCGTCGGGCACGTCGTTGCGCCGCCTGGGACACCACCGTCGCGGCGCCGGGGGTCGTCGTTGCGTCGCCTGGGACACCGCTGTTGTGTCGTGGCGGAGTTACTCTGCCGCAGCTTTGAGGTGGGCCAGCGTCGTGGCGATGTTCTTGTGGTTCGCGGCTGCTCGGTTCCACACGCCGGTGCCCAGCAGGGCCGGGATGCGGAACCATCCGGGCCGTCGTTCCCAGGTGCTCTCGGTGACCACGCAGCCTTCCGCGGTGGGCTCGATCAGGTATTCCCAGCGTGAGATCGGCACCGGGCCGAAGTCGACGTCGAAGGCGTACCGGCGGGCTTCCTCGGCGGCGGTGATGGTGACCGTCGTGGTCCAGCGGCGGCCACGGCGGTGGTTCGTGCCGCGAAATCGTGCGCCGACGGCAGGTCCGGTGGCGCCGTCCAGCCAGCGGTGCCGTGAATATTCGGCGGCCACGTCAGCGAGCCGGCCGGGGTCGCTGACCAGCGTGTACACCGTGGCCGGCGGGGCGCTGACGGCAATCCGGCCGGTGGCTGCGGGAGTAGTCACATACCGAGAGTATGCCCTCAGCTGTCCCGGCGCAGCATGCGGCTCACGCCGGCCGCGATGGTCGTCGCCAGTATCCAGCCGGACGCGGTGAAACCGGCGGACACCCAGTTGTCGGTGCCGTGCATGTACCACCGCGATTTGTTCCCGAAATCGACGATCGGCACCAGCAAATCGGCGGTATAAATCACCGGATTCCACTGCAGCCCGGTATCCTGCTGATTGACCAGACACCGCGGCCCGCTGATCGCGAATCGGCCGGAACGGTCTTGCGCGCAGCTGTCCGTACCCAGCCCGAACCACAGACTGCCGAGCACCAGCAGCGTCAACAACCAGCCCAGTGCCCGCACCGGACGATACCCGTAACCGACCATCGACCGTTGCAGCCAACTCCACGCCCGCACACCCGGGCCGAAAATCTTGAAGCCCTTCGCCAGCGCCTCATAGCGGAACTGCTGCTTGCGCAACGCCACCGTCGAGGCATGCTCCTCGTTACCGGCAGCACGCAGAGTCGCGGCGAGCTGGTCGTACGGACCGGGCCGATATCCACGCATTGCCTTGCGCAACAAGACGATCCGATGATCCAGCGCGTCGTCGTCGTCGAGCGCGACGCCATTCTTCAGCGCGTCATAACGGAAATCCTCGAGCTCGAGACCATCGGATGCGGCCCAGATCGCCTCGTTGTCGGCAAGTGAACCGCAATGCGCACGACGCAGCCGCACTGACCCGACCGGCGGCTCGGCCGGGGACAAAATGAATTCATCCGCGGCGACATCACTGGCGTCGAGCGCAATTCCGTGCTGCGGCAGGGAGCTGAGCTGTGCGCCGTTCATGTCCAATCGTCGAGCAATTTGCGCACCGTCAAGATTGACGCCACCTTCCGCAAGAAAAGGACGCTCCTTGTTCTCCGTGAGCACCAAATCGCGACCAATTCGTGCAGTTCGGATGTCCAGTGAGAAACTGCTTGAAGTCCGTTGTCCCGGCTCAGTGAGAACCGTACCGAAAAGGTTTACACTGCCGCCGACCTCCGCGCCCTGCAGCCGCAACGTGCCTTTCAGTGTGGCGTCGGTGAGCTGCAGATTTCCGGAGATCTTGGCGCGCCGAGCGGAGAACGCGTCCCGCCCGGAATGCAGGAACATCGAATTCCACGCGAGGAAATTGCCACCGACCGTCACATCGGCGAGGCGCAATTGCCCGACCGGAACCCGCAGGTTCGTCGCCTCGATGTCGCCACCGATCGAAGATCCGTCGAGGTGCAGCGCGCGGTCGTAATAGGGCGCGGCTTGCCCGCGAACCATGGTGATCTCCGCGCCGGCCAGCCGGAGCGATCCGCCGATGCGCGCATTGACCATGCGGAGTGTGCCGAACGCCCGCAGCCCGTCGGAGAGCTCGAGGTTGCCGTCGACTTTCAGCCGGTCGGCCACGAGCGCGGGCCGCGGATCGAGGTAGGGGTCGCCGGACTTCCACGCGTCCACCACCACCGGGCCCTGTTGATCGACCGTAAGACGCGCCTCTCGCAGTACGATGTCACTGTCCACAGTGGCGCTCGGCAAGTAGAGAATACCGTTCGCAGAAAAGCGCTTCCGCTCGCTCGGCGGACCGTAACTGTCGACCTCGCAAAGCAGGCTGCCACCGATGTGCAGGCCGTTTCCGTTGAACGCGAACCCGTCCGGATTGTCCAAAGTGGCCCCGGAGAAGTTCACATTACCGCCGGCCCGCATACCGGGCAGCCGCACCTCACCCTTGGCGACCATCCGGTAGGCCAGCAACGCACCCGTGACCACCAGCCGGTCGCCCTGGATCGCCTTGCCGTTCGGATGGCTGATCATGGTGCGGGTGAGCACGACCGAGCCGTCGATGACCGCGTCGGTGAAGTTGATCGCCGCGTTGGGCATGCCGCGCTCGCGGTCGTCACCACGCTGGATCGTCGTGGTCTCCTCGACCTCGTGGTCGCCAAGCGCGACCTCCACCACGCTGCGGATCAACCGCACGTCGTTGCGGCTGCGCAGATTGCGCGCCTTGAGTCCGGGCAGCCAGCACTTGCGGAAGACGAGCCCGAGCAAAGTCGCCTCGCGCACGTCCGGCGGATGCTCGAACCGGCACCGCTCGAACCGGAACAGAAAGTTCAGATCAGCCGCCCGCAGGTCGAAGGTGCCCGTGATGTAGGCGTCCTCCACCTGCACGATCGGCGCGTTCGTCGCCTGCCGCCGCCACCGGAGCAGCCCACCGGTGCCAGGTTTGAGCAGGTCCGCCGCCTTCACCTCGTACCGCTTGTCCGGCACCCCGGCAAACGGATCCAACGGCGGCAAGGTCGTGTCAGTCGGCACGTGCGCCCTTCTCCCCACAATGGTCGGTTCCCAGGGAATCGGATCAACGGCCCAGAGGCAAGGGGGCTAATGGAGTAGTGCCGAGGTCGGTCACCTAGCGCAGTCGGTTATTTACCTTTGGTAGTACGACCGCTCTCGGTTCTCTCGCTGAGCAGCGCCGGCCGGCGCACCTCGCCGCGAGCAGTCGACCCGCATCTCCCCGGCGTGGCAGCCCAGGCGAAACAAGCCACAACAGCCGGAAAAGGGGTGGCCGCCCCAGTGGGCAGCCACCCTTTTCTCAGGCGTTCGGGTTCAGGACCCGGGACAGGAACGTCTTCGTGCGTTCGTGCTGGGGAGATCCGATGACCTGGTCCGGCGGGCCGGACTCGACGACGATGCCGTCGTCCATGAAGAGGACCTTGTCGGCTACCTCGCGGGCGAATTGCATTTCGTGGGTCACCACGACCATCGTCATGCCGTCTTTCGCCAGCTGGCGCATGACGCCCAGTACGTCGCCGACCAGCTCCGGGTCCAATGCGGACGTCGGCTCGTCGAACAGCATCAGTTTGGGTTCCATGGCCAACGCGCGGGCGATGGCGACGCGTTGCTGCTGACCGCCGGACAGCTGGCCAGGGTACGAGCTTGCCTTGTCGGACAGGCCGACCCGCTCCAGCAGTTCCAGCGCCCGTTCCCGTACTTGCGCCCGCGGTTCGCGGCGAACCTGGACCGGCGCCTCCATCACGTTTTCCAGCGCGGTCATGTGCGGGAACAGGTTGAAGCGCTGGAACACCATACCGATGTCCTTGCGCTGGGCGGCGATGTCCTTGTCCCGCAACTCGTGCAGTTTGTCGCCGCGTTGCCGGTAACCCACCAGCACGCCGTCGACGTAGAGCCGTCCGGCGTCGATCTTCTCCAGGTGGTTGATGCAGCGCAGCAACGTCGACTTGCCGGAGCCGGACGGCCCGATCAGGCACAGCACTTCGCGCTCGTGCACCTCGAGGTCGATGCCTTTGAGCACATCGAGCGAACCGAAGCTCTTGCACACCTTCTGCGCGGAAACGACCGGGGTCACCGGGAAGCACCTCCACCCTCGCCGGCACCGGAACCGAGACGGAAGCCGAGCATCCGCGAACCCCATTTGTTCTGCCGCGGCCGGCTGTGCGAACTACCGCGTGCGAAATATCTCTCGATGTAGTACTGCGCGATGGTGAGCACCGTCGTCATGAACAGGTACCAGAGCGCGGCCGAAATCAGCAGCGGCACCGTCTGGTAGTTCTGCGAGTAGATGGTCCGGACCACCTGCATCAGCTCGAAATACCCGATCACCACGACCAGTGACGTGGTCTTCAACATCGAGATGGTCTCGTTGCCGGTGGGCGGGATGATCACCCGCATCGCCTGCGGCAGCACGATCCGGCGCAGTGTCTTGCCCCGGCTCATACCGAGCGCGGACGCGGCTTCCAGCTGGCCGGAATCGACCGACTGGATACCACCACGCACGATCTCGGCCATGTACGCGGCTTCGTTCAGCCCGAGCCCGAGCAGCGACGCGGTCAGCTGGGTGATCAGCGTGTTCGTGTCCCAGCTGACGAACGTCAGACCGAACGGAATACCGAGACCGATCCGGGAATAGGCCAGTCCGAGGAAGTTCCAGATGATCAGCTGGGTGATCAACGGGGTACCGCGCAACAACCAGATGTACACCGATGCGGCGCCGGACATCAGCGGGTTCGGCGAAAGCCGCATCACCGCAAGCAGAATGCCGCCGACGATGCCGATGACCATGGAAAGCACGGTCAGCAGCAGGGTGTTCTGCAGGCCGTGCAGGATCCGGTCGTCGAAGAGGTATTCGCCGACGACCGGCCACTGCAGTGCGTCGTTCGTGACCACGCTGCGGACCACGATGAACGCGAGGAACAGGATGATGACCCCGGCGATCCAGCGGCCGTAGTGCCGGACCGGGACCGCCTTGATCGGGGCGGCGTCGTTCGGCGCCCCGGTGGGGGGCGCTTCAGGGGATTGCGACACGAGAGACTAAATCCTCACTCAGGGGGCCGGGTTGATCTCCGAGGTGGTCACCGCACCGGAACCGGACAGACCCCATTTTTCGAGGATCTTCTTGTAGGTCCCGTTGTCGATGAGCTTCTGCACCGCGCCCTGCACGGCCTTGCCGTAATCGCCGCTGTTCTTCGGGAGCAGGATGCCGTACGGCGCGGTGTCGTACGGCGCGCCGACGACCTCGAGCTGCTCGTTGGTCTGCTGCACCGCGTAGTCGATCACCGGCGAATCGGCGAGTTCCGCCTGCACACGCTTCGCGGTCAGCGCGAGGTTCGCGTCGGTCTGGGCCTCGAAAGTGGTCACGTTGATCGCCGGCTTACCGGCGTCGGTGCACGCTTTGGTGCGCTTCTGCAGATCCTCCACCTGAGTGGTGCCCTGCTGAACGGCGACGTTCTTGCCACACAGCTTGTCGACGCTGAGCCCCTCCGGATTGCCTTTCAGCACCGCAAGTGAGGTGCCTGCCCGGTAGTAGGAGATCATATCGACCGACTTCATCCGGTCGGCGTTGATGGTGAACGACGAAATCCCCATCTCGTACTTCTGCGCGGCGATGCCGGGGATGACGCCGTCGAAGGTGGAGTTCTGGAATTCCGCCTTCAGGCCGAGCACCTGCGCGAGCGCGGTACCGAGGTCGACGTCGAACCCGGTGACCTTGTCGCCCGCGTCCTTGAACTCGTTCGGCGGATAGGTCTGGTCCTGGCCGACGACGATCTTGCCGTCCGCCTTGACGGCCGCGGGCAGCTGCGCGGCGAGCTTCTCGTCCTTCGCCTGCGCGGCGGTGTCTCCCGACGAGCCACCGGGGGCGGCCGAAGATGCCACCCCTCCCGCGCCGTTGCCGCCCGCGCCGCAGGCCATGGTCAGGCCTGCCAGCGCGAAGGCCGGGAGAAGGGCGAGTGCCTTCATCTGGTGTCCTCGGGCCACTTCGTCACTCCTCGTAGTTCTCAACCGTCGAGAGCACGCATATTGCCACTCGTAAGCGGGGATGCACAGCACCCGGACGTTACGGGGCAGTTTCGCACAGGACAGCCGGTGTCACGCAGGTCGCGCCGAGCTGGCACGGTGGGTAAGGATGGCGACCATGAACAGCACCTCCGGTCCCCGGCTGCCCCCGTCCGGACGACGTGCGCGAACGGTGCGCGGCAGGCGGGCGACCCGGCCAGGGGCCCAGTTCGACGGCTACCTCGCGCCGGAACGGCCGTACCCCGGCGCGTACGACGAAATGTTCGCACCCGACGGCACCGTGCGCGGTCCGTACCGCGCGCTGTACGGGTCGATCGCCGGGCTCGACGCCAGTGATCTGACGAACCGCGCGCAGGCCCTCGATCGCGCGATGGTGGATCAGGGGATCACGTTCTCGCTCTCCGGGCAGGAACGGCCGTTCCCGCTCGACCTCGTCCCGCGGGTCATCCAGGCGACCGAGTGGACGAGGCTGGAACGCGGGGTGGCGCAGCGGGTCCGTGCGCTCGAGGCGTTCCTCGCCGACGTGTACGGCGACCGGCAGATCCTGCGTGACGGGGTGCTGCCACGGCGGCTGATCACCTCGTGCGAGCACTTCCACCGCGAGGCCTACGGCGTCAAACCGCCGAACGGCGTACGCATCCACGTGTCCGGTGTGGACTTGGTGCGTGACGAAGAGGGCACGTTTCGCGTACTGGAGGACAACCTTCGCAACCCCTCCGGCGTGTCGTACGTGATGGAGAACCGGCGCACGATGGCGCGGGTCTTCCCGGATCTGTTCGCCCAGCACCGGGTTCGCCCGGTGGGTGACTACGCGGCACACCTGCTGCGCGCGCTGCGGGCGGCCGCGGCGCCGAACGTCGCCGATCCGACGGTCGTCGTGCTGACCCCGGGGGTGTACAACTCCGCCTACTTCGAGCACTCCCTGCTGGCCCGGCTGATGGGCGTGGAGCTGGTCGAGGGCCGCGACATGTTCTGCCGGGACAACGTGGTCTACCTGCGCACCACCGAGGGCGAGCGGCCGGTGGACGTGATCTACCGGCGGATCGACGACGAATTCCTCGATCCGGTGCACCACCGGCCGGATTCGGTACTCGGCGTGGCGGGCATCCTCAACGCCGCCCGCTCCGGCAACGTGGTGATCGCCAACGCGGTGGGCAACGGCGTCGGCGACGACAAGCTCGTCTACACCTACGTGCCGGAAATGGTGCGCTACTACCTGAACGAAAAGCCGATCCTGCCCAATGTGGACACCTTCCGGTGCTGGCTGCCGGACGAGCTCGAGCACGTGCTGGCACACCTGGACGAGCTGGTGGTGAAGCCGGTCGAGGGCTCCGGCGGCTACGGCATCGTGTTCGGACCGGACGCGAGCCGCAAGGAGCTGGAGGCGTTGCGCCGGAAGGTACGCGCCAACCGGCGGGGCTGGATCGCACAACCGGTGGTGCAGCTCTCCACCGTACCGTCCAATGTGGAGGACCGGCTCGCACCGCGGCACGTCGACCTGCGCCCGTTCGCGGTGAACGACGGCAAGGAGATCTTCGTGCTGCCCGGCGGGCTCACCCGGGTCGCACTGCCGGAGGGCAGTCTTGTGGTCAACTCCTCACAGGGCGGCGGTTCGAAGGACACCTGGGTGCTCGCCTCGCGCACCTCCACCGCGGAACGCGAACTCGACCGGCCCGCACTCGGCGAAGTGTCCGTTGTAGACGGATTGGCCGCGGACCAGGGTCCGGAGCTGTCCACATCGCAGCAGCAGCAACAGCAACAGCAGAGCTGAGGAAGGGTTCGTGATGCTGGCCCGCAACGCGGAATCGCTCTACTGGATCGGCCGTTACGTCGAACGCGCCGACGACACGTCCCGCATCCTCAACGTCTCGGTGCACCAGCTGCTGGAGGACGCGAGCGTGGACCCCGACCACGCCAGCCGTCAGCTGCTCGCCGTACTCGGCATCCCCAGCGCGGACGGGGACGGCGTACTCGACGTGTGGAAGCTGACCGAACTGGTTGCCTATGCCAAGGACAACCCCTCGTCCATCGTCGGCTCGATCAACTCCGCGCGGGAGAACACCCGGGGCGCACGGGAGGTCGTGTCCACCGAGCTGTGGGAGTGCCTCAACGCGACCTGGAACGCGGTGCCGGACCGGCAGCGCTACGCCCGCCGCGCCGGACCGCACGCCTTTCTGTCCTTTGTGGAGGAGCGAGCGGCGATGTTCGCCGGGCTCGCCGACTCCACGATGAGCCGGGACGACGGCTGGCTGTTCCTGGTGCTCGGCCGGTCGGTGGAGCGTGCGGACATGGTGGTGCGGCTGCTGCTTTCCCGGGTTTCGGACCGGGCCTCCTCGCCGGGCTGGATGACCGTGCTGCGCTCGGCCGGTGCGCAGGACACCTACCTGCGCACCAACCGGGGCGCACTCGACGCCGCCCGGGTCGTCCAGTTCATGTTGCGGGACACGCTGTTCCCCCGGTCGGTGTTCCACGCGCTGCGCCAGGCGGAGGATTGCCTGCAACAGCTCGACCACGGCCGCAACACGCGGGACAACGACAAGTCGGAGGCGGTCCGGCTGCTCGGCAGGGCACGCAGTGAACTGGAATTCCTGCACCCCTCGGCATTGCTGGACGATCTGCCCCGACGGCTGCAGGGGCTGCAGACGGCGATCAAGGACATCGGCGAAGCGGTGTCGATGCAGTATTTCCACACCTCGCCGTGGGTGGCGTGGAGCGGGGCGGAGGTTTCACTGTGACCTGGCAATTGCGCGTGACGCACCGCACCGGCTACCGGTACGCGACGCCGGCAACGCAGTCGTACAACGAAGCCCGCCTCACCCCGCGTTCGGATCGACGGCAAACCACACTGGCCACCCGGATCGAGACCAGTCCGGCAACGCGCGCCTACCGCTACACCGACTACTGGGGCACCGAGGTCACGTCGTTCGACCTGCACGCACCGCACACCGAATTCGCCGTGCTGGCGACGTCGGTGGTGGAGACCGCCGACGAAGCCGAGCCCGTGCACACTGCGACGTGGAAGGAACTGCACGGCGAGACCGTCGTGGACCACCGCACGGAGTACCTCACCCGTACGCCCTACACCCCGAACGACCAGGAACTGTCCAAACAGGCCCGTGCGCTGCGCAAGGGTCTCGACCCCGCCGATTCGGTACTGGCCGTGTGCGAGTGGGTCAACAAGCAACTCAAGTACCAGCCCGGTACCACCGGCGTGCACAGCACCGCGACCGATTCGTGGCGTGCCCGCGAAGGCGTGTGCCAGGACTTCGCACACGTGACGCTGGTGATGTTGCGGGCCATCGGGATTCCCGCCCGGTACGTCTCCGGGTACCTGCACACCAGGCCGGAGGCGAAGCTCGGCGAGACGGTGGAAGGCGAGAGCCACGCCTGGGTCGACGTGTGGACCGGCGGCTGGTGGGCCTACGACCCGACCAACGCGATCCCGGTCGGGCCGCGGCACGTGTGGGTGGCCACCGGCAGGGACTACGCGGACGTCGCGCCGTTGAAGGGGATTTTCACCGGCGCCAGTCAGTCCAGTTTGGACGTGTCCGTGCAGCTGACCCGGCTGGCCTGATCACGCGGTACGCCGGTTCCGCGAGATCGCCAGCAACCACAACAGGTACCCACCGCCCAGTGCCGCCGCCACCACGCCGACCGGCAGCAGCGAGGCGTCCAGGACGCGCTGGCCGAGGTAATCCGCGGCCAGTACCAGTACCGCGCCCATCGCCGCGGACGCCAAGAGGTTCGGCCCCGGCCGGTGGGTCAGGCGGAGGGCGAGCTGCGGTGCGGCCAGCGCGATGAACGGGATCGGCCCGGCCGCCGCGGTGGCGGAAGCGGCGAGCGCAACCGCCGCGACCAGCACCACGGCGCGCACCCGTGGAACCGCGACGCCGACCGCGACCGCCGCGTCGTCACCCATCTCCAGCATCCGCAGTGCGCGATTGTGCAGGAAGACGAACGGCGCGAACACCACCACCGCGAGGCACAGCGGGATGAAGTAGCTCCAGTCCCGGCCGGCGAGGTCGCCGGTCAGCCAGCCGACCGCCTGTGCCGCGGCTTCGAGTTTCGCCCGCACCAACAGATACCCGTTGACTCCGGCGAGTACCGCGCTCACCGCGACCCCCAGCAGCACCAGCCGGGAGCTGAGCAACCCGTGTGGCGCACACAACGCGGTGATGACCAGTGCGGTGAGCAGACCGCCCGCGATCGCCCCGACCGCGACCAGGCCGGGGCCGGCACCGAGCAGCAGGATCATCAGGATGCCGCCGGTCGCCGAACCCGTGGTGAACCCGATGATGTCCGGACTGCCGAGCGGATTCCGGGTCACCGTCTGGAAAACCGTTCCGGCGAGCGCGAGTGCGATGCCGACGAGCACCCCCACCAGTGCCCGCGGTAGCCGTCCGGTCACCACGAGGTACTGCGCCTTCGTGCCGGAGCCGGCGAGTGTGCGCAGCACCTCGGCCGGCGTCATCTCGTAATCCCCGGTCCCGACCGCCAGCACGACCAGCGCGCACGCTGCCACGGTCAGTACTGCCACGATCACCCAGAGCCTCATCGCCGCACCGCCTTCAGCCGCCGCGCCACGACCACGAACGCGAGGCCGCCGAGTACGTCGGTCAGCACGCCGACCTGGATCTCGCCGGAGCCACCGAGCAGCCGGCCGAGCACGTCGCAGCCGAGCAGCAGCACCGGGCCGAGTACCGCGGACAACGGCAGCACCCACCGCTCGTCCGGTCCGATCAACGCGCGCACGACGTGCGGGATCATCAGCCCGACAAAGGCAATCGGCCCGCACGCCGCGGTCGCCGTCGCGGACAGCAGGCCCACCGCGACCATGCCGCTCACCCGCACCAGCCCTGGGTTCGCACCGATCCCGCGTGCGGCGTCCTCGCCGAGCGCGATCGCGTTCAACGGCCGCGCCAGCACCGCCCCGAGCACGAGCGCGGCCACGAAGAACGGCAGCAACCCGGCCAGTCCGGCCAGATCCCGGTTCACCAGCGAACCGACGAGCCAGGCCCGCATCTGGTCGAGGCTGTGCGTGTTGATCATCTGCATGCCCTGGTTGATGCCGACGAACAGGGCCTGCACCGCAACCCCCGCGAGCACCAGCCGCAACGGGCTCACCGAACCGCCGATCACGGTGACCACCGCGGTACCCGCCAGCGCGCCGACGAACGCGAACCACACCAGCTGTCCCGGCGCGTGCACCGAAAAGACCGCGCTGCCGAGCACAATCGCCACTGCCGCGCCGTGGTTGATGCCGAGCAGGCCCGGATCGGCGACCGGATTGCGCGTGATCGACTGCAACAGCGCACCGGCCAGCCCGAGCGCGATCCCGACCGCGAGGCCGACCAGTGTGCGCGGCAACCGGTCGTCGCGGATCACCACGTCGTCGAACGTGCCGCTGTAGGCGAACAGGCCGTGCAGCACGCTGCCGAGCGACAACCGGTTGGACCCGAACCCGATCGACAGCAGCACCACGGCAATGAGTGCGACCACCGCTACCGCGAGTACCACTCCGGGTACTCCCCGGCGCCCCGGTGTGACGCGCTCCGCGAGCTGAACCATGGCGTCGAGGTTAAGGCAAGGCTAGCCTTATGCGGAACCGCACCCGAATTCCCGGAGCTGCCATGAACCTCTCGCCGCTGTCCCGCCGTGGATTCCTCGCCGGCACCGCCGCCGCCGGCGCACTCGGCCTGCTCAGCGCCTGTGGCTACCAGGACGACCAGTCCTCTTCGGACAGTGCAGCGACCTGGCGCTTCACCGACGACCGCGGCCGCAAGCTCGACGGTCCCCGGCCGGAGCGGATCGTCGCGCAGGTGACCGCGGCAGCCGCGCTGTGGGACTTCGGGGTGAAGTCGGTGGGCATCTTCGGCCCGTCCAAACTGCCCGACGGCAAGCCGGATCCACAGGCCGGTGGCGTCGATCCGAATGCGGTCACCTCACTGGGCAACGTGTGGAACGAGTTCAACTTCGACAAGTTCGTCTCGCTGAACCCGCAGCTGCTGGTCAGCGTGATCTACCTGAAACAGCAGATGTGGTACGTGCCGGACACCTTGGCGGACAAGGTGGACCAGGCCGCGCCGAGTGTCGGGATCGGACTGCAGGGCATCGCGATGCCGGAGGGGATCGCGAAGTTCGAGAAGCTGGCCAAGGCGCTGGGCGCGAACGTCGACACGGACGCGATCAAGCAGGCGAGGACGCAGTACGAGCAGGCGGACGCGAAACTCGGCGAGGCGATCAAGAAGGCGTCCGGGCTCAAGGTGCTGCTCGTGTCGGCGCAGAAGGACACCGTGTACGTGGCCAACCCGCCGGCCTTCGCGACCTCGAAGCATTACCAGGACAAGGGCATGAAATTCGTGCTGCCGGACCAGGTCGACGAGAGCCAGGGCGGCTACTACCAGGAAGTCAGCTGGGAGAACATCGGCAAGTACCCGGCCGACGTGATCATGTACGACTCCCGCGGCGGCTCGCTTTCCCTCGGCCCCGACGGCCTCGGCTCAGTACCCACCTGGCAGCAGCTGCCCGCGGTGCAGGCGGGCCGGCTGGTGGCGTGGAACAACGAGACGCCGTTCTCCTACCAGCGGTTCACCCCGGAGCTGAACCGGCTGGCCGAGGCGCTGGGCAAGTTCGCCTGAGCCGCCCTCGTGCGCGGGCACGAGGGCGGGCCGGAGAATCAGCCGCGGGCGTGCGCGTCGAGCAGGTGCGCGACGGCTTCGGTGACCCGCTGGGCGTAGTCCAGGTTCAGCCACTCGTCCGGCACGTGGATGTTCGAATCCGCACTGCACGCGCCGGTCACCAGGAACTGCGCGTCCGGGTACTTCTCGCCGAGCAGCCCCATGAACGGGATCGAGCCGCCCATCCCGGCCGCGCGGTGCGGACGGCCGAACACCTCGTCGTTCACGCGGCGCAGCGCGGCGGTGAGCCACGGCGCCTCCTCCGGCGCGTTCCAGCCGTTCTCCGCCTGGGCATCGTCTGCGATGGTCACCGCCGCGCCGTAGGGCACGTCCGTGGTCAGTGCCCGCTTGATCGCCGCCAGCGCCACGTCTGCCTGCGCGGTCGGCGGGAGACGGAAGCTCAACGTGAGCGTGGTGCTCTGCCGCAGCACGTTGCCCGCCTCGGCGGGCAGCGGCAGCCCCTCGCCGCCGATGATCGACAAGGTGGGCCGCCAGTAGTTGTTCAGCAGCAGCTCAAGCGCGTCTTCCGACACCGTCTTGCCGCCGCTGACCAGCGGGAACGCCGTGCGCAACGACTCCGGCGCCACCTCCGCCACGGCCTTGACCTCGGCGAGCCTGCTCTCCGGCACCTCGACGTTGAGCTCGGACAGCTTGATCTCGCCGGTCTCCGCGTCCTCGATCCGCTCCAGCAGCTGCCGCAGCACGCGGAACGAACTGGCCACGACACCGCTGGCCAGACCGGAGTGCTGCGCCGCGGCGAGCAACTGCACGGTGACCGTCAGGTGCACCATGCCGCGCAGGCTGGTGGTGAGCCACAGCCGTTCGTAGTCCATGCCGCCCGCGTCGAGGCAGACGACCAGGCTGACCTCGCCGAGCCGTCCGCTCAGGTGCTCGATGTAGGCGGGCAGGTCCGGGCTGCCGGATTCCTCGCCGGTTTCCAGCAGCAGTGCGATTCGCGCGTGTTCGCCGCCTGCTGCGTGCACGGCCTCCACCGCGGCACTGGCCGCGTACCCGGAGTAGCCGTCGTCGACCGAACCGCGGCCGTAGAGGCGGCCCTCGCGGATCACCGGCGTCCACGGGTCCAGCCCCTCGGACCAGCCGCCGACCGGGGGCTGTTTGTCGAGGTGGCCGTACATCAGCACGGTGCCCTCGGCCGAGGCGCCCGGGGTGGCCGGTACGTCGACGAACAGCAGCGGCGAACGGCCTTCGAGGCGGAGGACCTCGATCTGCGCGCCGGGCAGGTTCCGGCCCTCGAGATAGGTCTTCACGTGCTCGACAGCGGCCGCGAGATGACCGCTGGCCGCCCAGTCCGCGTCGAACGCCGGGGACAGCGCCGGGATCGCGACCAGACCGGAAAGGCTCGGTGTGACGTCGTTGGTCCACGTCGACACCACGGATTCACGTACGGATTTCTGTTCCACCCCGGCCATCCTGCCACGGTGACCGACATCACTGCGGTGGCCGAGTCACGGGCACCGCGGCGCCGGGACCGGCGCCCGGGTGCGCACGGCGCTGGTGAGACCGCGGATGGCCGCCCGACCGTTCCTGCTCCCATACTCGGGCTTCCGAACGTTTTCGCTGATCAGACGCTTTTTCTCAGCAACAAATCAGTATCCGTGGCTCACCATCGCGGCACCCTTCGTGCCAGGATGTGGCCACGAACCGTCAACGCCGACGGCGGTCCGGCGCCCCGACCCGGGGCTACCGGTCGCCGCCGGTGCAGTCGCTGTGGCCGCCACAAGCGGCCGTCAGCGGTGCCGACACCGAGGAGAACAACGCATGCCGTCCGAACGATGGACGCACCCGGAACCTGGAGACGGCCCGGCCGCGATCGCGGCCCAGCCCTCGCCCGAGCAGGTGATCGCGGGATTGCGCGCAACGAGTGAAGGTGGCGCTGAGCTGACTCAGCTGCTCACCCCCGAAGGCCAGCGGATTCCGTCCGAGCGATTCGACCCCTACGTCGCGGACGTCGACGACGAAACGCTGCGCAACCTCTACCGCGACATGGTGCTGGTGCGCCGCGCGGACCGTGAGGCCAACGCCATGCAGCGCCAGGGCCAGCTGGGCATCTGGGTTCCGCTGCTCGGCCAGGAGGCCGCGCAGGTCGGGTCCGGCCGGGCACTCGAACCCCGCGACATGGCCTTCCCGAGCTATCGCGAGCACGGCGTCGCCTACACCCGCGGGGTCGACATGCGCGATCTGCTCGGCATCTTCCGCTGCACCGACCACAGCGGCTGGGACTACCGGGCGCACGGCTTCCACCCGTACACCATCGTCATCGGCAACCAGGTGCTCAACGCCGCCGGTTACGCGATGGGGCAGAAGTTCGAGGGCCGGGTGGGAAACACAGATGGTGACGGCAATCCTTCCGACACTGACGAAGCCACCATCTGCTACTTCGGTGACGGCGCGACCTCGCAGGGCGACGTGCACGAGGGTTTCGTGTGGGCCGCGGTGTACGACGCGCCGCTGGTGTTCTTCTGCCAGAACAACCAGTGGGCGATCTCCGAGCCGACCGAACGCCAGTCGCGGCTGCCGCTCTATCAGCGCGCCCGTGGCTACGGCTTCCCCGGCATCCGGGTGGACGGCAACGACGTGCTCGCCTGCCTCGCGGTGACCCGGTGGGCACTCGAGCAGTGCCGGCACGGCAACGGCCCGGTGCTGATCGAGGCGTTCACCTACCGGATGGACGCGCACACCACCACCGACGACCCCACCCGTTACCGGCTCTCCGACGAGCTGGAGGAGTGGAAGCTGAAGGACCCGATCGAGCGGGTACGCGCCTACCTCGCCCGCGGCGGCGGCGCCGACCACGACTTCTTCGACCAGGTCCAGGCCGAGGCCGACGAGTTCGCCGCACAGCTGCGCGAGCACACGTTCAACATGCCGGAACCGCCGCCGGAACGGATCTTCGCCAACGTGTACGCCGAGCCTTCACCGGTGCTCGATGCACAGCGCGAGGAGTACCTGTCCTATCTCGACGGTTTCACGGCCGAAGAGCCGCTTGCGGGCTCGGGCATCCACAATCGGGGTGAGCACTGATGGACCTGCAGAAGCTCACCATCGGCAAGGCGCTCAACCTCGGTCTCCGGCATGCCATGGAGCAGGACCCGAAGGTCCTGATCATGGGGGAGGACGTCGGCAAGCTCGGCGGCGTCTTCCGGATCACCGACGGACTGCAGAAGGACTTCGGCGAACAGCGCGTGCTGGACACCCCGCTGGCCGAATCGGGCATCATCGGCACCGCGGTCGGCCTCGCCGTACGCGGATTCCGGCCGGTCTGCGAGATTCAGTTCGAGGGCTTCATCTTCCCCGGCTTCGACCAGATCTCCTCGCAGCTGGCCAAACTGCACTACCGCACCCAGGGCAAGGTCAAGATGCCGGTGGTGATCCGGGTTCCCTTCGGCGGCGGGATCGGCGCGGTGGAGCACCATTCCGAATCGCCGGAATCGCTGTTCGCGCACATCGCCGGGCTCAAGGTGGTCTCGATCTCGAACGCGGCGGACGCGTACTGGGGCATCCAGGAGGCGATCCGCTCCGACGATCCGGTCATGTTCTTCGAGCCCAAGAAGCTGTACCACTCGGGCGCGCTGAAGATGGAGATCGACACCGAGACCTCGCCGGGCCGCGTGTTCGGCTCGCACGTGGTGCGTGCGGGCACGACCGCGACAGTGGTCGCCTACGGCCCGTCGGTGAAGGTGGCGCTCGACGCCGCCGCGGCGGCCGAGGACGAGGGCAAGTCACTGGAAGTCATCGACCTGTGCACGCTCTCCCCGCTCGACCTCGGCCCGGTGTTCGAGTCGGTGCGCAAGACCGGACGGCTCGTCGCGGTCAGCGAGGCGCCCCTGGAATCGTCGCTGACCTCGGAAATTGCGGCCAGGGTGCAGCAGGAGTGCTTCTACTCCCTGGAGTCCCCAGTCCTGCGCGTGGCCGGTTTCGACACGCCGTACCCGCCGGCGAAGCTCGAGGAGCACTACCTCCCCGACCTCGACCGGGTACTGCACGCTGTCGACCGCTCACTCGCCTGGTAAGGGGGTTCCTTCCGATATGCCCGAATACAAACAATTCCCCCTGTCCGACACGGCGGAGGGGCTGACCGAGGCCGACATCCTCGCCTGGCGCGTGCAGCCGGGCGATCCGGTCACGGTCAACCAGATCGTGGTGGAGATCGAGACCGCGAAAGCGGCCGTCGAGCTGCCCATCCCGTGGGCCGGTGTGGTCACCGAACTGCACGTGGAACCGGGGCAGACGGTGGAGGTCGGCACGCCGATCCTGACCATGGACGTCGATCCGGACGGCAAGGCTGCTCCGGCTGCTGCGGCCACGGCTGCGGCCACGGCTGCGACTGCGGAGCAACCCGCCGAGGAGGAGATGAAGCCGCTGGTCGGCTACGGCTCCAAGACGGTGGCGACCAAACGGCGGGCGCGTACGGGTTCGGTGCCCGCGGCACCGGCTGCCGCTGCTCCGGTGGCTGCCGCTCCGGTGGCTGCCGCTCCGACTCCGGCTGCGGCTGCTCCGGTGGCTGCTGCCGCGCCGGCGGCCGTTGCTCCGGCTCCCGCTTCGGAGAAGCCGCGCGGCGGGTACGTGCCGCTGGCCAAGCCGCCGGTCCGCAAGCTCGCCAAGGACCTTGGCGTGGACCTGTACGCACTCACCGGCAGCGCGGACGGCGGTGTGATCACCAGGGCGGACGTCGAGCAGGCAGCCAACGGCTCGGCCCCTGCGGAGTCCACTGTGGACACCGGATACGATCCGGCCACGCGGGAGCGGCGCGTGCCGATCAAGGGTGTCCGCAAGGCCACCGCGGCGGCGATGGTGCGCAGCGCCTACACCGCACCGCACGTCACCGAGTTCCTCACCCTCGACGTCACGCCGATGATGGAACTGCGCGAAAAGCTCAAGAAGTCCAGGGAATTCGGCGGGGTCAAGCTGACGCCGCTCGCGTTCGCGGCAAAAGCCGTGTGCCTGGCGGTGCAGCGCACTCCGGACATCAACGCGGTGTGGGACGAAGCGGCACAGGAGATCGTCTACAAGGAATACGTGCATCTCGGCATCGCCGCCGCGACCCCGCGTGGGCTCGTGGTGCCGAAGATCAGGGACGCGGACGCGATGTCGCTCAAGGAGCTGGCCCTCGCGCTGACCGACCTCACCGACACCGCACGCGAGGGTAAAACCACGCCGGCGGCCATGCTGAACGGGACCTTCACGATCAGCAACGTCGGGGTCTTCGGCGTCGACACCGGTACGCCCATCATCAATCCGGGCGAGTCGGCAATCCTCGCGGTCGGGGCGATCCGCGACACCCCGTGGGTGGTGGACGGGCAGCTGCAAGTCCGCAAGGTGATGCAGCTCTCGCTGAGCTTCGACCACCGGGTGATCGACGGACAGCAGGGTTCGGAATTCCTCGCCGACGTCGGTGCACTGCTCGCCGATCCGGCCGTCGCCATCACCTACTGACGCGACCAGCACATTTCGGCAGGCGGGCAGCCGGTCCGCCTGCCGAAATGTGTGCTGCGGGTGAAAATACCGCCGGACAACGGCTTCGCTGCACAGCCGAGGCACAGCGGTCTGTCAGATTCGGGACAGGAAACGATCTTACGTTGGAAACGTAAGCGATCACCGACGCAGTTCGGGAGTTTCCGCACATGGGCAGTCCCGCCTCCACCCATCCTGAAATCCGCCCGCCGGGACTGGAACCACCGCCACCGGCCCGCACCCTCCTCGACATCCTCTCCGCGACCATCGCACGACACCCGAACGCACCCGCGCTCGACGACGGCACCAGCAGGCTGAGCTACCGGACGCTGGCCGACCGCGTCGACCAAGGGGCACGCCGACTCCGTTCGCACGGTATCGGGCCGGGTGACCGGGTCGGAATTTCCCGCCCGTCCGGACAGGTCGAGCTGTATCTCGGCATTCTGACCGTGCTCGCAGCCGGTGCGGCCTATGTTCCGGTCGACTTCGACGAAGCACCGGAACGGGCCGAACTGGTCTTCCGGGAAGCCGGGGTGTGCGCCGTGCTGGGGAAGAACCTCCAGCTGCGCCCGGACATCGCACCCGTACACCCGATCCGGCGGCCGCCCTTTCCCGGTGACGACGCATGGATCATCTTCACCTCCGGCTCGACCGGAAAGCCGAAAGGCGTCGCGGTGACCCACCGCTCGGCCGCCGCTTTCGTGGACGCCGAGGCCGGCCTGTTCCTGCGCGGTGGCCGTCCACTCGGCCCCGGAGATCGCGTGCTGGCCGGGCTTTCGGTCGGCTTTGACGCCTCGTGCGAGGAAATGTGGCTGGCCTGGCGGCACGGTGCCTGCCTCGTCACCGCACCGCGCGCGGTCGTGCGGTCGGGTCCGGACCTCGGGCCGTGGCTGGCCACGCACGGGATCACCGTGGTGTCGACGGTTCCGTCACTCGCCGCACTGTGGGCTCCCGAAGCACTCGACGGGGTCCGGCTGCTGATCTTCGGCGGTGAAGCCTGCCCGGCCGAACTGGTCGCCCGCGTCGACGACGGCAGGCGTGAGGTGTGGAACACCTACGGCCCGACCGAGGCGACCGTGGTGTCCACCGCAACCCGCCTGCACGCAGGGGAACCGGTGCGGATCGGCCATCCACTGCCCGGCTGGCAAGTGTCCATCGTGGACGCTCAGGGTCGTCCGGTGGCACCGGGGGAGACCGGGGAGCTGGTGATCGGCGGTGTCGGCCTCGCCCGCTACCTCGACCGCGAAAAGGACGCTGCCGCATACCCGCCGATGCCCGGTCTCGGCTGGGCTCGTGGCTACCGCAGCGGCGACCTGGTCCGCGCCGATCCGGCCGGTCTCGTGTTCGTCGGCCGCGCCGACGACCAGGTGAAGATCGGCGGCAGGCGAATCGAACTCGGCGAGGTCGAGGCCGCGCTGCGCACCCTGCCCGGGGTGTCCGCTGCCGCCGCGGTGGTGCGGGGCGGCACGGTGCTGGTCGGCTACCTGCTGGTGAACGGGCCGTTCGACCAGGCGGCCGCCAGGGCACAGCTGGCCAGGCAACTGCCGCACGGGCTCGTGCCCACCCTGGTCGTCGTTGCGGACTTCCCGCTGACCCCGGCGGGAAAGGTGGACCGCAAGGCACTCCCGTGGCCGCCACCGGCGGCGGAGGAGGGGCACGACGCCGATGTCGCCCCTGCACTGCGGGCGGACTTCGACTGGATTGCCGCACGTTGGCGTGAGCTCTTCGGCCGCACTCCGGGTCCGGCGACGGACTTCTTCGCCGAGGGTGGCACGAGCCTCGCCGCCGCGCAGTTGATTTCGCTGTTGCGAAAACGGTTTCCGTCCGCGGCGATCACCGATGTCTACCGCAACCCGACACCACTCGGGTTGGCCGAACGTCTTGCCGGCAGCGCACCCTCGACGCCGGCCACGACCACCCCGGTCGCTCCGCTGTCCCGCCGGGCGGGCTTCCTGCAGAGCCTGATCTCCGTGGCGTTGCTGTGGATTCCCGGGGTGCGCTGGGCGATCGCAGTGCTGGCGGGCACCGCGGTGTACGACGCACTGACCGGCGACGCGAGCGTTCCCTGGTGGGCGTGGACCGCGCTGGCCGGTGGCCTGCTGGTCACCACGACCAGCGCCGGACGCGTGCTGCTGGCCGCCCTCGGTGCGCGGACACTGCTGGCCGGGGTCCGGCCGGGGCGATACCGCAAGGGCGGCTCGGTCCATTTGCGACTGTGGACAACGGATCGGCTGGCCGCGACGATCGGAGTCGCCGGGCTGCCCGGAACCCCGTGGAACCTGCGCTACGCACGCCTGCTCGGCAACACCGTCGGCAAGGACGTCGACTTGCACACCCTGCCGCCGGTGACCGGCCTCGGCAAGTTCGACGACGGGTGCTCGGTGGAACCTGCCGCCGATCTTTCCGGATGGTGGCTCGATGGCGACACACTCCACATCGGACCGGTCCGGGTAGGAGCGAACGCAACGGTGGGTGCCCGTTCGACACTTCAGCCGGGCACGGTGGTCGCCCCGGGCGGCGTGGTGGAACCCGGCAAATCCGTGTCCGGGGCCGTCGCGGGCGGCACCCCCGTCCAGGAACCGGCACCGCGGCCCGCGCGCTGGCGGTTCGCCTACGCCGTCACCCCGGTGCTGACCGGACTGCTCACCCTGCTCGCCTTCCTGCCGTCCGCGGCGGCCTACACCTGGCTCGACCTTTCCTCGGTGAGCGGGCTGTTCTGGGTGATTCCGGTGCTGGGCCTGGTCACCCTGGTGCTGACCGCCGGATCGACTGCGCTGCTGGTGCGGCTGGTCGGCAGACGGCTGCGGCCGGGTGTGCATCCGGTGTACAGCAGGGAAGGCTGGGCGGCGTGGTTCGTCCAGCGATCGATGACCAGCGTCCGCGACACCGCGTTCCCGCTCTACGCCAGCCTTTTCACCGGGGCGTGGCTACGGTTGCTCGGAGCGCGGATCGGCCGTCGCACCGAGGCGTCCACTGTGGTCGGTCTGCCGCAGCTGATGTCCGTCGGCGCCGGCGCGTTCCTCGCCGATGACTCACACCTCGCGCCGTACCGGATGGCCGGTGGCCGGATGCTGCTCGGCCGGGCGAACGTCGCCGACCGCGCGTTCGTCGGCAATTCGGCGGAGGTGGCAGCCGGCCGGTCGGTGCCGACCGGAGCGCTGATCGGCGTGCTTTCCCAGGCACCCGGCCGTTCCGAAGCAGGCACCTCGTGGCTGGGCCGTCCTGCACTGGCCATCCCGAGGCAGGTCACCAACGCCGGCGCCGAACGCACGTACTCGCCGTCACGGTCGCTGGTGCTGCGCCGGACACTGGTGGAGCTGACCCGGCTGGTGCCGCTCGCGATCACCACGGTGCTCGGCTACGGCGTCTTCACGGTGCTCGAGTTCTTGTCCCAAAACCTCGGCATCGTGGCGATGTTCCTGTTGTCCGGCGCTGTCCTCATCGGTGCCGCACTGGTCGCCGCGGCAGCGTCGGTCACGGCGAAATGGGTGCTCAACGGCCGCGTCCGGCGTGGTGAACATCCACTGTGGAGCTCCTTCGTCTGGCGCAACGAACTGGTCGCGGTCTACCACGAGGAATTGGTCATGCGCTGGTTCGGCGCGACGATGCTCGGGTCGCCGTTGTTCAACGGACTGCTGCGGCTCTACGGAGCACGCATCGGGCGCGGCGTGGTGTGCGAGACGAAGTGGCTGCCGGAGCCGGATCTCGTGCACCTCGGCGACGGCGCCGTGATCAACCGGGGCTGTGTCGTGCAGACGCACCTGTTCCAGGACCGGGTGCTTCGGCTCGGCTCGGTGCACCTCGACGACGGCTCGACGCTCGGCCCGCACACCGTCACGCTGTTCGACACGCACCTGGGCGAGCACAGTTCGGTCGAGGCGAACTCGCTGGTGATGCGCGGGGAGACGGTGCCGGCCCAGCGCCGCTTCGGCGGCAACCCGATCGCACCCCGGTAAGCCCCGAGCGGGGGTCCGTCGAGCTCACCACTTGACGGAGTGAGTACTCACTCCGTACGGTGGCCGGTATGTCAGCCGAGACGAAACGACGGGCCCCCGCGATGGCGCCCGAGGACCGGCGCCAGATGATCGTGCGGGCGGTGCTGCCGCTGGTCGTCGAGCACGGGCGCGCGGTCACCACCAGTCAGATCGCCCGTGCCGCAGGCATCGGCGAGGGCACCATTTTCCGCGCCTTCCAGGACAAGGACGAACTGTTCGACGCGTGCGTGGTCACCGCGCTCGACCCGGGGGAAGCATTGGACATCATCGAGGAGATCCCCCGCGAGGAGCCACTCGAGCGACGGCTGCAGGAAGCGGTCGAAGCCCTCACCGCGCACCTGCAGCGGATGGGCGCGGTGATGGCCGCCGTCCACAAGGGACGTGAGCGGCCGGAGCAGGTGCGCAACCGGCAAGCGCCGAGCGGGGACAGCAGGCGTGCTTCGGTCGAGGCGATGCAGGCCGCGATCGAGCGGCTGTTCGAACCGGACGCAGACCAACTGCGGCTGCCGGTGGACAAGGCCTCCGCACTGTTTCTGACCATGCTGTTCGCGCACGCCCGCCCGATGCCGGGGACAGCGGGGGCGGCCGAGATGATCGACGTCTTCCTGCACGGCGCGGTGCAGGCGTGATCCCCGGCGGTGGCGCCGAGCTGTTCTTCGGCAGGCGCGGCCGTCGCCGTCCACCGCAGTCGGTACCGGACAGCGGGCTGACCGGGCCGGTCGACATCCCGGAGGCGGCGCAACCTCCGGAGCCGAAGGACCTGCGGTCACGGTTCGCGCGGATGCGCACGTCGATCGTCGGCACCGTGCGCGGACTGCCGAAGGTGGCGAGGCTGACCTGGCAGGCCAGTCCGGCTCTGACCATCCTGATCGCACTGGTCACGCTCGTGTCCGGGCTACTGCCGACGGTGACCGCGTACCTCGCCAAGATCCTGCTCGACTCGGTGGTCGCCGCGATCCAGCACCGCGGATCCACCGGCGACATCGTGCGGATCACGCTGTACCAGTTCGCGGTGCTGGCAGCGACCGCGATTACCAGTGCGATCACCACGATCACGCAGTCACTGCTGCAGGAACGGATGACGCTGACCATCCGGAACCAGGTGATGGCGCATGCGAGCAAGCTGCACCTGGCGTATTTCGAGGGCTCCGAGTCCTACGACATGCTCCGCCAGGCCGCACAGGAGGCGCCGAGCCGCCCGTTGTCGATGATGACCTCCGCACTGGGCCTGATCCGGACCACGATCACCTTCGCCAGCATGATCGCGTTACTGGTGTCGATCAGCCCGCTGCTCGCGCTCGTGTCGTTGCTCGCGCCGATCCCGGCGTTCATCTCGCAGTCGAGGTACGGCTCGCGCGCGTTCTGGCTGACCTTCCTGATGTCGCCGATCAAGCGACGGATGGACTACCTGTCCTCTTTGGTCACCACGGACCAGTACGCCAAGGAGACCAAGCTCTTCGGCCTCGGCCCGTACTTCGTGGACCGGTTCCGGAAGCTGGGCCAGGTTGCCTACGAACGGCAGCGGAAACTGACCGTCAACCGCAACGTCGCGGCCACGTCCTGGGGTCTGCTCAGCACGTTCGCCGGTTCGGCGATCGCACTGTACATCGCACTGCAGGCGGTGGGCGGTCAGCTGACCCTCGGCGATCTCGCGCTGTACACCGCGGCCGCGACCTCGGTGCAGACTTCGGTTTCCGGGTTGTTCACAGCATTTTCCGGGATGTACGAGAACAACCTGTACCTGGACACGCTCTACCGGTTCCTGCACACCGAACCGGAGATCGTCGCGCCGGCCCGGCCCCGGCCTTTGCCGTCCACTGTGGATGGTCACATCCGGTTCGAGTCGGTGAGCTTCAGCTACCCCGGGACCGACGAGCCGGCGCTGCACGGCGTGAGCTTCGAGATCCGGCCGGGTGAGACGGTGGCCGTGGTCGGGCGCAACGGCGCGGGCAAATCGACGCTGTTCAAGCTGCTGTGCCGGCTCTACGATCCGACCGCGGGCCGGATCCTGCTGGACGGCGTGGACATCCGCGAGTACGACCCGGACGAACTGCGCACCCGGATCAGCGCGATGTTCCAGGACTACGTGACCTACCAGGGCACCGCTGCGGAGAACATCGGCCTCGGCGACCTGAACCGGCTGACCGATCGCGAGCACATCGTCGACTCCGCCCGCCGTGCCGGCGCCGACGAGCGCATCTCCCGGCTACCCGCCGGTTACGACAGCCCGCTTGGCCGCTGGTTCGATCGGGGCGTGGCACTGTCCGGCGGCGAATGGCAGAAGATCGCACTGGCAAGGGCGTTCCAGCGAGAAGCCGCCATCCTGATCCTGGACGAGCCGACGTCCGCTTTGGACGCACAGGCCGAGCACGAGCTGTTCGCCAGGCTGGCGACCTTGGCCAGCGGCCGCACCACGCTGTACATCTCGCACCGCTTCTCCACCGTCCGCCAAGCCGAGCGGATCCTGTTGCTGGACCACGGCAAGGTCGCCGAATACGGCACCCACGAGGAGCTGATGACCGCCGAGGCAGGTTACGCGGAGCTGTTCACCCTGCAGGCGCAGGCGTACCTCGGTTAGCCGACTCGGGTGTTCCCGCATGGTATTCGCACCGCCATCACCGACCCCGACGGCTACTACCTCGCCAGCGCAGCCGAACTCTGGACATTCAGCAATCGCGGACGTGTGCCCACTCCGCCTGCCTTTCACCGCCGAAACACCACCGCGCCCCCGCCGTAGGGCCTCTGCGTGATCACGTCCCAGACGGCTCGTGCAACCGGTGAGGAAGCCGAGCAGCTCTGCCGCCGATCCGGCGGTCGCGAGCACAGTCCTGCGCACGGCGGCTCCAGAACCGGGCCGATATTGTCCTTACGGAGCCACGTATCCAGGGGTGACTCACCGGGTCCGCCCGCCCTGGCAGATCGACCGGATCCCCGATAACAGGAGTGCGACGGCATGGCGGAAGACACCGCGAGAGCGGCCGCGGCCCCGCTGGGGACGCGCTACAAGGTCTCCGGCGGAGCGATGCTGTTGCACCGCTCTGGCACCGGCGATCCGTCGGTGGTGTTCATGGCCAGCGGCGGGGCGTCTGGCGTGTACTACTGGAACGTGCACAACCTCGTCGCAGAGTTCACCACCAGCGTGATCTACGACCGGCTGGGCCTCGGCTGGAGCGACACGGTGGACCTGCCTCGCAGCGGCACGCAGGTGACCGACGACCTGCACGAGCTGCTGCGCGTCGCGGCTGTGCCCGGCCCGTACGTGCTGGTCGGGCATTCGCTCGGCGGCTTGTACGCGCGGCTTTACGCGAAGCGGTTCGCCGGCGAGATCGCCGGACTGGTCCTGCTCGACCCGACGCACGAGGACATCGTCGACTACCTGCCGGAGGAAAAGGCGCAGCGCCTTCCGGACTCGAACACCGACGATCTGTTCCCGCCCGGGCGGCTGGATGCGATGCGGACCGCATATCGGGCCGCGTTCAGCCGGTCGCTCGCCGGTTGGCCCGCCGAGATCCGCGAACCGCTGCTGGACCGGGGGTTCAGCCGCGGGGGTTACCGGCAGGCCCTGCGGGAGCCGCTGAACCTGCCGCGGCTGTTCGGCGAGGTCCGCGACGCCGGACCCGATCCCGACGTGCCGCTGATCTTCGTGTCTGCCATGGGGACCGACACGATCGCGGAGCAGTTGGTGCCGCCCGAAGCCCACGCCTCGCCGGCCGAGTCCAACCAGACCAAGCACCGGCTGTACACCGACCTGGTCGCGATGCTTCCCCAGGCCCAGATTCGCCGTCTGGACGACGCCGGGCACTCGGACATCACCTGGCTCAGGCCGGACGCCGTCGTTCAGGCAATCCGCGACACGCTGGCGCAGCTAGCCCACTAGCCCATCGCAGCGGGGGTTCGCGCTGGTCGTGCGTGCTAGCGTGGTGCCGGTTGACGTACTTCGTAGTCATGAGTGGGAACGACCGGGGGACGTTGTGCTCATCCGGACTCACGACCTGGGCGTCACGGCCGGCGAGACGGAGCTGTTCAGTGGCCTCGAACTCGCCGTCGGCGGGGGAGAATGCCTCGTGGTCAGCGGCGCCAACGGGGCAGGCAAATCGACCCTGCTGCGGTGCCTCTACGGCAGCCAGGCACCGACCTCGGGGTCGGTTTCCGTCTGTGGCGGGCAGCCGGACGAGCGGTCGGCCCGGTTCCGCCGCCGGGTCTCGGTGGTGTTCGACGATTCGGCGCTGTTCGACGAGCTGACCCCGCGCCAGCACCTCGACCTGCTGAGTCACTCGTTCGGCACGGAGGTCGACCTGGGTCCGGTGCCGGCCCCGGATGTCCCGGCCGCCGAACTGTCCGCAGGCCAGCGGCGTCGGCTGCTGCTGCACGCAGCGGTCGCACGCCCGCATGACGTGCTGCTTCTCGACGAACCCGAACGCGCACTGGACGCCGACGGTCGCGAGTGGCTGGAAGAACTGATCACCACCAGCGTGACTCGTGGCGCTGCAGTCGTCGTGGCAAGTCACCACACTCCGTTGACGGACACGGTGGCGGACTACGTAGTGGCGTTGTGATGGTCTCGAACCGCACTTCGGTGCGCAGCCGCTCGGACGCTCCGACGAACCTGGCGATCCCATGAAGCGCGCCGACGTCGTTCTTTCCCTCGTGGTTGCGGTCGGTGTGTTCGGCTCGCCGTTCTACAACACCGCCTTGGTGCGCGCGCAGCTGATCGGCGACGCGCCGGTGAGCGCGGCGGGCAGTGTGATCGTGTTGTGCACCGGCCTCGCACTGGCATGGCGGGCGACGCTGCATCGCAGTCACCTCTGGACCCACCCCGCGACGCTGACCTGGGCGGACTTCCACGGGAACCGACCGCGAACCCTCACCCGGCGGCTGCTGCGCGGCTGGGCCACCCGCTTCGCCGTGGCTGCGTACTTCTTCCTGGTCTCCGGGATGCTCATCGGCTTCCCTGCCGACGTGGGCGGGGTACTCGTGCTGTACGTCGCGGTGGCCGGGCTGGCGCTGGCGATGGCCCGCCGCGTGCGAATACCCGGGGAAAGCCTGCTACCGCTCGCACTGGCCGTGGCACTGCTTGTTCCACTGTGGACGTTCGCGGTGGTGACCGCGGTGTCAGCGGTGGCGCTGGCGTGGTCCGAGCCGTCCGCCCGCACCGTGTCACGGGGTGAACTGGTGCATGCCTTCACCGAACGCATGGTGCGCCGGACGTCGGCGGCATTCCTGGACGTGTGGGCGTTGCTCCCGGCCGGCCGTCCGGTGCCGTGGCGGAACGCGCTCGCCGGCCGGTTCGTCGTCACCCGTTACGTCGTGACCGGGACTCTCGCCCGCCGGCACGCGCTCGGCCTGCCGGTGTTCCTGGCACTCTCGGTACTCGCGGCGCACGCCACTTTCCCCGCGGTGACGTCTGGATGGCTCCTCGGCCTCGGCGGTTACCTGACGCTGCTGCCGTTCACCGCACCCGTCGCGCAGTTGCATCGGGTGCCCGGCCTGCGCCGCTGGCTGGACGCGTCCGACCTGCGGCTGCACGCCACGACGACCGGTCTGCTGTGCATCCTCGCGCTGATGTGGGCGGGAGTGATCGTGCTGCTCGGCCTGCCGGCTTCGGTGGGCGCGGCGGTGGCAGTGCTGGTCGCGGCGCTGGCCGCGGTCCGGTCGGTGACGCGCGGCCCGCTCGACTTCGGATCGATGGGCATGGTCCTGTACGAGGGGGTGCTGATCCCGGCCGGCCTGCTACGGCAGCTGGTGCGCGGCCCGGACCTGCTGCTACTCGGCCTGGTCGCGGCGAACTTCGTTCCGGTCTGACGCTCGGCGGCTGTGAAAGGTTGTCTTTGCTGCTGGTGGTGGGCATGGGCCTCGTTGCCAACGGTCTTGACACCAGATCGTGGTCATCGCGAGCAGAGGCTCTGCCTGCGGTGTACTCGATCACCGATCGGCCCGAACCGGCGCTGTCCGTTGGACACCACCGACGCCGAGTGGGGTTTGCCGGCACCGCCGACCCGTCCACGGCGTGCACCGCCCGCAAGATCACCGTGTGGATCGTCAAAAAGGACCACAGGGCAAACCGGCTTCGCCGTTCTCCCACCACACTGCGTGGAACAGCCGCTTTCCTGGGGCAGCCAAGCCCGCCGCACGGTCCGTGACTACGAACGCCTCCCCGAGCACTCCGAAACCTTCATCAACTGGCCCACGATCACCATCATGACCCGCCACAAAACCATGACCAGCCGCTAAGCTGCGCGGCGTGGGGCGGCGCATCGCGATCTTCGGAAATTCCGGGAGCGGCAAGTCGACTTTGGCCCGGCGGATCGGCGCGGTACTCGATCTGCCGGTCACCCACCTGGACCAGCTGTACTGGCGTCCCGGCTGGGTGCCCGCGCCGCCGGACGAGTTCCGCTCCGCGGTGGCGGCGGCCGCACGCACGCCGAGCTGGGTGATCGACGGCAACTACAGCCGCACTATGGACCTGCGCCTGCCGCTGGCCGACACGGTGCTCTTCCTGGACGCGCCACGCCGGGTCAGCCTGTACCGAGTGCTCGCGCGGCAGGTTCGGGAGCGCGGCCAGGACACCCAGGCTCCCGGCTGCATCTCGAAGGTCGACGCCGAACTGCTGAGCTGGATCTGGGGGTGGCCGGAGCGCCGGACGCGCCTGCTGGACCGCATCGCCGAGGACGCCCCGTCCGCCCGCCAAGTGCTGCTCCGCACCCCGCGAGAGGTCCGCGCTCTCCTCGCTGACCTGCACTGACAGCAGTCCGGGAGCAAAACGGAAGGCTCGTGCGTTGTACCGGTATGGCTGTCGCGTTCCTGCTCTACGTCATCGCCGAGGTCGCCGCCGTCTGGGCGGTCGGCTCGGCTGTCGGTGTGCTCGCCACGATCGGCCTGCTCATCGCGGGCGCGCTCGTGGGCTCCTGGCTGGCCCGCCGAGAGGGCGGCAAGGCGATGCGCGCCTTCGTCACCACGGCACAGTCCGGCCGCTCCCCGGAGAAGGAACTGACCGACGGCATGCTGGTCGCCGTGGGTGGCGTGCTGATCATGATCCCCGGCTTCGTCAGCGACGTACTGGGCCTGCTCTTCCTGCTACCCCCAACCCGCGCCGTGGCCCGCCGCCTATGGCTGAAACGAGCCGAAAAGCGAGCCATCCGCCACGCAAACCAACGACGCAGCCCAGCAATGGTGGTCGACAGCGAAGTGGTCCCAGAACAACCCCACCAGCAAACCCAACAACACCCGGTGATCGAGGGTCGCATCGTCGAGGGCTAGGACCGGGTTACCCGACATTGGGCAGATAATCCGGGCGGCGGATCTTTAAGCTGACGGCGAAGTGAGGCTTCGGCGGCAATGCTCCTAGTTGCGCCAGCGGACGTAGCCGGGCTACAGCGGCTTCCTGAGCAGGATGGAAGGGCCGTTGCTGCCATTGAGCTTGGCGGAACGCAGCGCCGCGAACTCGCACTCGATCTCCAGTTCAGCCACAAGGCGTTGCTGGTCGTGTAGACCAGCTTGACGCCGTGGCCGACGCGCCAGTTCCTGGCCTCGGTCTTGCCAGTGCGGGCCATCTTCGCGGCGAAGCCCGGGTCGCCGACCGATCTGCCATTTTCGTGCGCTGCCAGGTGATCCTGGCCTTATGCAGGACACGTCGGGTGGCCTCTGCGGACACGATCAACCGCTGGTGTTCACCCAGGTCGCAGCCTGGTCAGGGCTCCACGTGGTGAACGGCTGCCCGAGCGCGCTCGTAGCGGCACGAGCGATAGAGCAGACCAGACCGACGGGTGGCCGGACCGAATGTGGCCAACCACCGTTCCATTGTGGGTCCAACACCGCGAACCCGCTCGTTGGACCATGTAGATCACCACCCGCATGCAGGTCTCGACTACGGCGAACATCACCGAGATCTCGCTCACAGGCCGGCACTGCACCGAAGCCAGGACAACTCCGGCCCCGCACAGCCGGACCCCAGCCGTGTGTTGATCTGGTGATTTTCACCTGCGTTGGGCTTGTCCGGGTTCTCACTCGTGGACGAACACCTCGGGCTGACCAGCCATGGAGCCACCTCCACCGGGCAACCCGCCAGGCGTGATCAGCCTGCCGGCCTGGAGAGACTATCTACCAAGCCAATCTTGTGGGTTGCAGCACTAGGACGTACCGGACCAGCCTCAACGGCGAGACACACCGTCTAACGTTGCTGGTCAGAATCCATTTCACAGCTTAAGCTCGAACGCGTGTTCGCCCTAGAAGATCGCGCTCTCGACGGCCGAAACCGCCTCGGCGAGCGGCACGTGTTCCCAGACGCGGACTACCTGCCATCCAGCATCATGAAGAGCGTCGGTCGCTATGCGATCCCGTTCCATGTTCCGCTGCAACTTGGGCGTCCAGTACCACTCGTTGCTGACCGGTTGCCGTCCGTGTTCGGGGCATACGTGCCAAAAACAGCCATCAACGAACACCGCGACCTTTCGAGCGGTGAAAACAATATCGGGCCGGACACGAAGCCCGTCGAGGACAATCGGAAAGTCCTTGCGATACCGGTAACCCAAACGGTGCAGTTCCTTACGGAGAGCAATCTCCGGTTTGGTGTCGGTCCGACGGTTCGCCCGCATGTTGCGGGAGCGTCCTTCGCTGGCAGCAGCGGGATAACTCTGGCGACGCTGAGCAGCCTCACCAGGTCCAGAGCTTCGTTCAGGCATCAAGCAGGGACCTCAAAGGTGTGGTCATAGCGCCAGATAGTCTCAAGCAACTCTCCACACCGCCACCGCTGAAGGGACAAGGATGACCAGCACCCCCGAAGACACGGCCTTCGAGGTTGTTGAGATCTGTGCAGGCGCGGGCGGCCAGGCACTGGGGCTCGAGAAGGCGCGGTTCACTCACCGGCTGGCAGTAGAGCTGGACCCCAACGCTTACGAGACCTTGCGCACGAACCTTCCAGGAAAGATCCTGATCAACGGACAAGAGCGGGACATCGCGCGCAACGGCGACGTCGCAGATCCAGGTATCTTCAACCCAGTTGACCACAAGAAGGTCGCTTTGTTCGCCGGTGGAGTTCCTTGCCCGCCCTTCACTATCGCAGGTAAGCAGCTCGGTGCGAGCGACGAGCGCGACCTCTTCGCGTGGGCCGTCGAGCAAGTCGGCGCACTGGAACCGCAGGCCGTCCTCTTGGAGAACGTTCGTGGCCTGAGTCTCCCAAGGTTCGCTGGATACCGCCAGCACGTGCTGGACCGCCTCACCGATTTCGGCTACGCCGCCGAGTGGCGGCTGCTCAACGCTTCTGACTACGGAGTGCCCCAGCTTCGCCCTCGATTCGTTCTCATCGCAATGAAATCCGAACACATGGCCAACTTCTCATGGCCGGAACCCTCGGTACAGGCCGTCACGGTGAGCGAGGCAATCGCCGACCTTATGGGAGAGAACGGGTGGCCGCAGGTGGACGAGTGGGCCAAGCTGGCTGACAAAATCGCGCCTACCATCGTAGGGGGATCAAAGAAGCACGGTGGCGCCGATCTAGGGCCGACTCGCGCCAAGCGCGCGTGGCGCGAGCTCAGCGTCGACGCGATGGGACTCGCCAACGAAGCACCTGGCCCGGACGACTGGTTCGACCTCCAGAAGGGCGACGGCCCGAAGCTGACCAACGAAATGGTTGCTCGTATTCAAGGCTGGCTACCTGGTTACGAATGGACGTTCACCGGGCGCAAGACGTCCCGCTACCGTCAGATCGGTAACGCCTTTCCGCCGCCAGTCGCAGAGGCCTTGGGCAGAGCTATTAAAAGAGCGCTAAAAAACAGGAACAGGGACCAGGAGGAACGTCCCTCTACACCCCATGATCCAGTGTACCGGGTTCTCCGCGAATACGACGACTTCATCGCCACCGAAGATTTGATCGAAAAAGCTGGCCTGACACTAGGTATCGCCGACTTGGAACGACGCATCGCTCTCCTTAAACGTGATTTCGAGGTCTACAGTGAACCACGCGGAGACGGTGTCTTGAGTTACCGCCTCGGAAAGTTCAAGGCGTTCGTCGGCCAGGAAGACCACGAGCGGCACATTAAGTTTGCACAGAACCGGTCGAAGATCAGCTGACGTGCTTCGCAAGGTGCATTAGCAGGGCGTCGACGTCCGCTGCGTCCATGCCGGCAAGAGCTGAGGGCTCATCGTCGGGATCACCCAGTTGCTGGACCGCGGAATCATCCAGGATCCTGCCCATGAACTCGAGTTTCTCGTTGAGCCGCATTGCAACGACCTCATCAATCGTGCCACGAGCGGCCAAGACGGTGACATGGGTCTCCGTGCCGGGAGCGAGACCGAGCCGGTGGATCCGGTCGAGACTCTGCAAGAACCGGCCCGCTTGGAAGTCACGGTCGACGTAAACCGCGTCGTGGCACACCTGATGCAGGCTGATACCTTCACCGAGAGTCGCCGGGTTTGAGATCAAGACCCGGCAGCTGGGGTCACTGCGGAAACGATCGATCTGCTCCTGCCGGTTGGGGGAACCACCGTGCACTACCGCAGGCGCGAATTCACTCAAGAGGAGTTCCAAAGTGCTGATGCTGCGCACGAAACTGGCCCAGACCAGAGTCTTCCGTCCGTGCGCAGCGTTGGTCGCCACGATAGCAAGGGCTTCTTGGTATTTAGGTGGTATCTCATATTCACCAAGTGACCCGAGCAGCTCAAACAGCGGATCACTTTGTGGCAGTTCCAGAGGTGGAACTTGCAGAGATAGCGGTTCATAGCGTGAGGCCCCCAGCGCAAGCAGGGCCGGACTCGTCGCTGCCATAATAAGACGCAGAACCGTCCGGCCAATCGCGTCGAAATCAGACCTGCTCCTCTCTGCGCGTGGCGTGAACCGCCCCACTATCGCGTCGTAGATCTCCCGGTGCAGACGAGGCAACTCGACCGTACGGACCCGTAAACTGACCGGCGGAAGGCCAAGCTCCTGCTTCGTTGTACGGGTATACATTGGCTTGAGCACGCGGCTGGCGTGGCTCAGATCACCCCCTTGGACTGCCTGGCTGACCGCGCGCCGGCCGCGACCCGGCCAGACGAAGGACAGCAGGCTTTCCAAGTCCCGTGAACCATTGGGCGCCGGCGTTCCAGTGAGGATCATGCGTACCTCACTCAGAGGAGCGAGCGACATGCAAGCCATGCCATAAACTCCTGCGGTCCCTAGCTTCATGCGATGAGCCTCATCCAGGATCATCATCGCCGGACCAGCACTAAGCCATTCCGCGAGCACCTCGAGTGATCGCCCGAGCCTCTCGTAGTTGACGATCAGCAGGTCTGCCGCTCGGTAGCCCCAGCTGCCAAGCAATTTAACCGTCAGCCCCTCGCCAAAGCACTGAACACTTTCGTCAGTCCAGGCCTCATAAGCGGATTTCGGGCTGACTACGAGAACTCGTTCAGTCAAGCCCCTCTTACGCAAAGCAGCGAAAACGGCGAGAGCTACGCGGGTCTTGCCGGCACCGGGAACGCTGAAGTTGGCGCCGTGCCGTAACGACAAGAGTTTCGCCACGTCCCGACGCTGGAAATCGGTCAGATCAGCGGACCATTCACTGCCGAGCAACTCGGAAACCTCGTCAGCCGTAACGGCAGAGCCGTCGCTATCACCCGCTAAGATTCGCTGTGAACGTTCCGCGTCCTTGAGCATCTCTGTCGCCCTGACCCGGAAGGTTTCCTCCCACACGACAGACCCAGGGTCCGGCCATTTTGCGAGTTCTTCGAGCCCAGTCAGGAATTCGTCGATCGGTACTGAGGCGGCCAGACGGTCGACCATCCGGCCGCCCGGGAATCGCGCCATCAGGCTGGCGAGCGACTCCCGGTAAGACGCTCGTGCCCGGAGCTCGGCTCGCGTTCTCGTCGGGTCGAAGGTGACGTACAAGCTTGGCGATGCCTCATCCATCAGGCGCCGGGTCCCAGCATGAGATCGCGAAGCCAGCCAATACCCTCGCCGGGATCTTTGACCGTGCGCGCACTCTCAGCTGCGAGGAGGCGAAGTGTCTTCCTCAGCTTCAGTACAGCGTCGTTGAAGGCCTCCTCATCGAGTGAACGATCAGCCCGCGACATGACCAGATCTGTTACGCATTGATCAAGCTGGTCCACTGCGGACAGGACACGTTCCGGAGCCCTCTGCTTCTTCTTCCGGAGCTTCTGGTCACGGCCGGCCAGTTCGATCGCTTCCTCCATCAAGCCACGGACGAGCTCTAGCTCAGCTGATTCCCCGCTGGCGGAAATCGAGCTTTCTGTCTTCGCTCGCAGCACCTTGTCGGTGAGCACCCTTGCCTTGGCAGCGTCGTCCGAACCTGTCTTGACCGACATGCCCAGGCCGGGGACCTGAACCTCCGGCGACGAGTCCTCCGGGATGAACCCATCCGGCAGTTTAGGAACGAGATACCTGCTCAGGAAGTCCGACTCTACCCAGCGCACGTCCGTCTTCGAGAAGCCGAGAGCGATGGCCGTTAGACGGGCCTCCTTTGTGGTTTCGGCATCATCGGGACGGGTTGCCATGTCCCGATGATACTTTCTTGCGAGTTCTTTCAGTTTTTCCTGTTCCTCCTCGAATGCCACCAGAGGCAGGCGTTGCCCATTGTGCTCACTGCGCTCGATCATCGACTTGATGGCCGAGAAGACCCACAGGTCTTGCTCGCAAGCCGCAACGGTGCTGCGAAAAGTCTGAGCAATAGCAGGCATCGGGGTCCCCTGAGCAACCAGCTCATCAATTGCCAGCAGCCGGTTTATGTACGAATAGGCCCGCCGGTGCTCTTTCCTGAGCTGCAGAGAGAGCTCGACATCTCGGATGTCAACCCAGTCGCAAGACGCTGGAAGTACTGCGACCCGCATCTTTGCCTCGGGCCCTTCGAGCTGGACCAGGGCAGCACGGCGCGTGTTGCCGTTGACGAGGACACCTTCGACCGTGACTAGCCCGGGATCTGATTGCCCGTACTCCCTGAGACTCTGCATCAGTTCAGTGAAAGCTGGATCGATCCGCTGTGGATCAGCCGGTACCACTTTCAGCAGCTTCTCGAGATACTGCTGGCTTTCGAAAGACCACGGATCCTCATCCACCAGGGCGTCAAGCCGAGGATCGTGGCTGCGCTGCGCCCGGACGCGATGAGTGGCCGGGTTGTAATAGAGGTCCCCTACGCGCACATCGATGACCTCAAGATGGATCTGTTTGCCGCGCCAGTCGACAGTCTGCGTCTCCCGCGCACCGCGCGTGGACACCACCTCGCTGAGTCGCCGTTCGATGAGTGAGCGGGTCGCGCTTGCCCGCGGCGGCTGCCCATAATCCTTGATCATTATCACTCCTGCCCCGCCGGCTACCTCAACTTCACCGGGAACGATAGCCCGAACGCACATCAGGCATGTGTGTCAGCCCAATCCAAGTGCGCTGCGCACGCTGCTCCTAGCGTCAGCCGGCAGGGCTCGATATTCCGCCCATACCCGTTCGAGAGCACCGAGCTCTCGCTCGTCAGCCTCGATCCAGCTCGTCAGCACGCCACGATCCACCGTGCTCAGCAGCCCAGCCTTTTCCACGACGTTGTCTGCTCCGGCGACGAGATCACGCCCGCCCAGGCGACACCTCCGGCACTCCGCCACGAGCTGGACCTCGGTGCCACCGCCCGGCAACCGGACTTTGCGGCGCGCGACGTCCAGCTGCACACCCGCGCCCGTGTCTTCGTACGAGTCCCCCGGGGCGATACCGCAAGACCGGCACATGTTGCCGTCCCGCGAGATAATTTCACGCCGCCGTCCAGCACCGATCGCCGCCGCGTGCGCCGGCCTGGACGTCACACCCTTCTCCCACACCGGCTGACCACGTACAACGAAACGCTGCTGCGCCGCCGCAAGAGTAACGTCCTCCCTGTTGGTGTCGATCTGCCAGCCGAACCCCCGGAGGTCCCGGACCCGTCGATCGATCTGGGAGACACCAGGGAATGCCCGGCGCATTTCCTCCTTAGTAAACCGGTTTCCTTCTCCCACTTCAGAAACCAGCCACAGGGCCACCCTTTTCATGGAACCCAGGTTTCGATCTTGCCACGAGGGCAGCATGTCAGCTCCTTCAGAATTAGAGGTAGTCGCACACTCTTGCACCTTTGTACCACGGATCGGAAGACGTGTCTGCAGCGGGAAACAGGTTTTTTATTACAAAAACACAGTGACATTATTGCAATTTCTTTATTACATTCATTATTGCAAAAATTTGCTTTAGCAACTTTGCTTTAGCGAATATTCACCAAAGGGGCAAGTAGCTGCCGCAACGCAAGCAACGCTGCCCGAGCCAAACACTGCACGGACCGATCAGTGACGCACGGTATGCGCGTACGCGGCGTGTACGTGTCTTCGCACTCACGGCACTACCGCTGCATGATCACTTCACCACAGATTGCGTCTACGTCCGCCTCTCGCAAGCGAAGCAGCGCGAGGACGTTTCGATGGGCGCGAAGCGTGCTACGATCCTGCAAACTGCATCTCGCCCACGCTGAGTATTCGCCAACAAGCAGAGAGAGGGGCCTCAGACAGGACAAGCACAATCCACGCGGAGGCCACACCGGCGTTTCCGGACCGCATCGAAGGCTCCGGCCAGCTACAGGTACTGGCCGCGAACTCCTTGTAGTAGCACAGGTTCGACAAGTCAGCAGGAACGCGCACGCGTGAACAGGCGAGATGCAAACTTGGAACCGTAGAACCTTTGCAGCGCAGCAGCCGAGTGGTGGAGCCTGCCGTCGATCCACGTGAACACGACCGTCCTTGGACAACTAGCCCGAGGTCCGGGCATCGCGTCGGCCTCAGCTTCCCCAATCGCGTACACAAATTCCCAGGTCATTTACCTGACGGGCTACTGCCACCCGCGCAGGACGCTGAAGATGGGACGGAACATGCCAGCCTTGGGACAAGTCGGGAAACAAGCCGCGACCGCAGCGACCCCGGAGGTGGTCACGCTTGCCACCCGTTTCACGGAGCTGTACCACTGCCTGCCGTCAAATAGCATGGTGCGCAATGCTGCTGACCTGCACGTATCTCAGCCATCGCTGTCTCAGTACGCCAACGGCCAGCGAGTGCCACCAGTTTGGCTGCTCGTGACTATGCATCAGAAGGCGGCCACCCAGGCCGCTCAGGGCAACCTTGAACTCCCTTGCACTCTCGACGAGCTCCTTGAAGCACGCGCTGCCGCCAAAGCTAGCTTGCGCAGCATCCGCTTCGCCACGACTCGCCTTTCAACCCCGCCCCTGACCGGCAACCCAGCGATGAATCATGAAACCGCAGGAAATTTCGACCGGCGCAACGGCAAAACCAGTCCCAGTCACGACCGGCGCAACGAGAAATGCGGTGGGCCGCCCGCATCAACCTCACCACCGGGTGCCGCAACAGCCGGTCCGTCGTCGTCCACAGCCGCCGATGTGGTCGCCTTCGCGATCGACTGCATGCGGGCAGGCGACTGCGACACGGCCGAACATGTGCTCGGCAACCTGAAGACCGTCCTCGCTGACTTGACGGTCGACCCGAGCTCGAGAGCGCGAGCCCTCGGTATTGCGGTGAGCCCGGGGAGTTATGCGCACGATGCGGAACGCCACCCGAGCCAGGATCCGCCGCACAGGGACGACGACACCGGGCGAAAAGAGGTGCGTCGACGTCCAGGGCGCCGCTCAGCAGTTACTGAGAGTAAGCATTTGTGACGGCGCTTGCCAGCACCAAGGAGGAAGAGAAAGGGAAAGGACGTGGATGCACGATGAACATCCCATGAGCTGTTCCCGTGTTCACCCCGCAACCAACCAACTAGCAGGCGGCACATGTTCACGGGAGCTGCAGTGCAGCTGTGGATGAATTTCAGGAAGGAGCCCCGCCGGTCCAGCTTGGAGAGGCAACACCGGTCGGCCCCTTCCCTTCGGTACATCAGCTCGATCAACCATGAAAGGCGATGACCTGTGAGTAAGTGTAGTTGCGGCAGGCGCCGGCGGTGGCCCCGGAAGCATGCGACCACGCGACCCGGGCACAGGCTGCTGCAGATCAGGAGCTGCAGCAGCGTCAGCACCCGGCGACACTGGAAGGCACATCCGGAGGGCCGTCGCCGGGTGCTGGCTCCCGCTCCTGCCGGTGGTTCTCAAGTTCACGGTGAGTCACATTGGCGCCATCGCGCAGTTTCTTCACGTGCACGGACAGCCCTATCACGCAGAGTCCAGCTGCTCGTACTCTAAGTTTGCGTTGAGTACCTACGCAGGCCGGTGACGTAGCCGGCCACCCAACCAGCCACGTCACCGCTACTCGATCCCATTCGGTTTTGGGATGTCGAAGTAGTTCGAGAACCGTACGGCTGGGGCGTACTCGCCCTTGACCTTTACCTTTCCGGTTACGAACATTGTTGCTACTGCGGCGTTGCCGGTTGCCATGCGGATGAAATCGTCGACGGCGAGGGTGATCGTGGTGTCCGGGGTGCGGGTCAGGTCGGTGCTGGAGACGCACAGGCCGTCTTCGATCACGGTCTGGAAGCGGTCGTAGCCGTCCTCGCCGGCGCCGTCGGGGAAGCGCCAGGAGACCACGATGTCCACGTGTTCGGCTCGGTCCGGGCGGAAGTGTTCGGACATCCTGCGGAAGATCTCGTCCAGGAACACCGCGCGTAGCTGGGGGTGTTCGGCCAGTGCCTTGAGCTGTTCACGGGACGCCTGCGCCACCACGTCCACCAGTGCCTGCGTGGTCAGCGAGCTGAGCTCGATGCCGGCGCCGGCCGTGCCGAGCATGTGCAGGGTTTCCAGTAGCTGGACGAACTGCGGTGGGGTCAGCTTGGCGAACTCCAGCTTCCGCGCGAAACCGTTCACTGCGTGTTCGCCGGGAGAAACGGCGGCACGGGGGTGGGCGAACTTCCGCCACGGGACGCGGGGGCGCGGCACGGCGGGAGAGTCTACGCCGGCCGGGGGAGGTCGAAATAGCCGATCAAGCCCGCGGCGAAGGCCAGATCGCCTTTCACCTTGATCTTCCCGGTCACGAACAGCACCGCGGGGGTGGCCTGGTGAGTGACGATCCGGAAGAAATCCACCGGCGAGACGGTGATGGTGACCCGTGGTTTCTCCCGCATCTCGCGGGAGACGGTGCAGGCGCCCTGCGAAATCAGCGTCTCGTAGCGGTCGTAGCCGCCTTCGCCGACACCGCCGGAGAGGCGCCAGTGCACGACAGCGTGCAGCGATCGTGCCCGATCGACTCGGATGTGTGCCCCCATCCGCGCGAAGATCTCGTCCAGCACCCGCGTACGCAGGACGCGCTCGGCGACCACCGCCTCCAGCTGCGCCCGTGACGCGCGTGCGACCAGGGTGGCGAACCGCGCCGGGTCCACCTTCTCCAGTGCGAACGCGGGTGCCCGTTCGGCCAGCCGCAGCAGCGTGGCCAGAAGCCGGCGGAAGTCGTCCTTGCCCAGCTCACGAGGGTCGAAGGCGTCGGCGACCGCGTTCACGTCGGGCACTCCCACGTCCTCGACGTCGGCGCGATCCAGCGCGTCCAGCAGCGCGGCTGCGCGCAGGCCGGAACCGGCGCCGGCCGGGTTGTCGGCCATCCTCCACCCCTTCCCAAGCACTACGCGGCAAGGCTACCGGCGAGTAGATAAGCGGGCAAGCACGCCACGGGCCCGCCGCCCGGTACCGTTCCCTGCCAGCAAGAGGAGGTCAGAACCACAGTGCCCGACGAAGCTCAGCGCCCACCCGAGCGAGCCCGGCGGCTGCCAAGGGCGGTCCGCGAGCGGCAGATCCTGGACGCCGCCGTGCAGGTGTTCTCCCGGCACGGCTACCACGCGGCGTCCATGGACGAGATTTCCGACGTCGCCGGAGTCTCCAAGCCGATGATCTACACCTACCTCGGCTCGAAGGAGGACCTGTTCGGCAAGAGCATCCAGCGCGAGGCCACCCGCCTGCTGGAAGCCATCCAGGCCGGCGTGCAACCCGACCTGCCACCGGACATGCAGCTGTGGCACGGCCTTCGCTCGTTCTACCGGTTCGTCGCCGAGTACCGCGAATCCTGGACGGTGCTGCACCGCCAGGCGCTCACCGTCGGGGGCGCGTTCGCCGCGGAGATCACCGCGATGCGCACCAGGGCGATCGAACTGGTCGCCGCACTCGTGGTCTCCGCAGGCACCCGCAAGGGACTCGGCGAGCAGGCCGAGTTCTCCGGCGCGGGACTGTCCGCAGCGCTGGTCGGCGCGGCCGAATCGCTGGCCGACTGGGCACTGGACCATCCGGAGATCTCCGACGGCGTGCTCGCGTCGTGGCTGATGAACCTCGTCTGGCTCGGGTTCAACGACCTCGTCGAGGGCGCGGTCTGGAAACCGTCAGAGGGCTGAGATCACGCCGTCGAGGTGCGGCTTCGGCTTGCGGGCGTGCCACAGCTCGAAAGCCCAGCCCCCGTCGGTGTGCCAGCTCGTGAACGCTGCCTTTGCAGGCAACAGCACCGGCTGCTTGAACCGCACCTCCACGGTGAACGCGGAGGGCAGCCGTCCCTCGAAAGCCGCCAGCGCGTGCGCCTTGGTCCACATGCCATGGGCGATCGCCTTCGGGAAGCCGAACAGACGCGCGGTGAGCGGGTGCAGGTGAATCGGGTTGCGATCACCGGAAACCTCGGCGTACCGGCGGCCGATGTCGCCCGGCACCTGCCACAACGCGGTCGGCGTCGGAGGCGTCAGCTGTGCACGCGGACCGGACGAGCCCGACGAGCCGGAACCGCGGCGCAGGTACGTCGACACCTCGGTCCAGACGGTTTCCTCGCCCACCCGCAGCTCGCTCACCATGTCGAGCTGCTGGCCCTTCTCGTGCGGCCGCAGGTTCTCCGCGTGGACGCGCGCGCTGAACTTCTCGCCCAGCCGCAGCGGACGGTGCTGGGTGATCCGGTTCTCCACGTGCACCAGGCCGAGCAGCGGGAACGGGAAGCTCGGTTCGGTCATCAACGCCATCTGCAGCCCGAAGACGAGCATGTGCGGATACGTCGCGGGCAGCTCGTCGGAGTAGCGGAATCCGCACACCTCCGCGTAGCCCGCGACGTGTGCCGGATCCACGACGACCTCCGGGCGCACCAGTTCGGTGTCCGGCAGCGTCGAACCGCCGCCGCGGCGCAGCAGTGCCTTCGAGTACAGCGACGCCAGGTTCGGCGCACTGCTCAGCTCACGGACAGCCATCGTTCACGCTCCCAGCAGGGCCTGGCCGCACACGCGGACCACGTTGCCGTTGACCGCGGCCGACGCCGGATTCGCGTACCACGCGATGGTCTCGGCGACGTCGACCGGCAGCCCGCCCTGGCCGAGGCTCGACAGCCGTCGCCCGGCCTCGCGGATGAACAGCGGGACGGCGGCGGTCATCTTGGTCTCGATGAAGCCGGGAGCGACCGCGTTGATGGTGCCGCCGTACTCCGCGAGCTGCGGCGCGCCGACGTTCACCATGCCGATCACGCCCGCCTTCGACGTGGCGTAGTTGGTCTGTCCCACGTTGCCTGCGATACCGGCGATCGACGAGACCCCGACGATCCGGCCGTTGTCCTTCAGCACCTTGTCGGCGAGCAGTTTGTCGTTCACCGCCAGCTGCGCCGCGAGGTTCACCGTGAGCACAGAGTCCCAGCCGGACTCGGTCAGGTTGCCGAGCGTCTTGTCCCGGGTGATGCCGGCGTTGTGCACGACCACGTCCACGCCGTCGTGGCGGGTGGTCAGGTACTCCGCGAGCTTCGAGGGCGCATCGGCAGCGGTGATGTCCAGCTGCAGTGCCGAGCCGCCGATCCGGTTGGCCACTGTGGACAGATCACCGCCCTGTGCCGGGATGTCCAGCGCGACCACGTGCGCCCCGTCGCGGGCCAGCGTCTCGGCGATCGCCGCACCAATACCCCGTGAGGCACCGGTGACCAGTGCAACCTTGCCCTCGAGCGGCTTTTCCCAGTTCTGCGGTACAGGCGCGGTCGTGGTGTGCGTGCCGACCCGGATCACCTGCGCGTCCACAAACGCCGACTTCGCGGAAAGGAGGAACCGGAGCGTCGATTCGCTCGCCGCCTCGGCGCCCTCGGCCACGTACACCAGCTGTGCCGTCGCGCCGCGCTTGAGCTCCTTGCCGACCGAGCGCACGAACCCTTCCAGTGCCCGCTGCGCGATCCGCTCCCGGCCTTCGACCAGCTCCGGCGGGGTGCCGAGCACGACCACCCGGCCGGATGAGCCGACCTTGCGGATCACCGGGTGGAAGAACCGGTACACCGCACGCAGCTCGGCCGGGTCTTTGACACCGGTCGCGTCGAAGACGAGCGCCGCGTGCCGTTCGACCGGCGCGCTCAGCACCTCGATACCGGCGCCGGTGAGCTGGCTCCGGACGGTCTTCTCCAGCCGTCCGCCGGGCGCCGCGCCGAGAAGTGCGGGACCCTCGAGTGCGGGCTGGCCGGGACGGTACCGGCGCAGGGTGGCCGGACTGGGCAGGCCGAGCTTCGGCACCACGAACCTCCCCAGCGGGGTTTTCGTGAACTGCTGGTACCTGTCCGCCATCACGTGCCTCCCGTGCAGTCTGCGTCACGTCGCAGTCTAACCTACTCGCTAGTAGGTTACAGTGTGAAAGGGACGACTCAGAGAGGTGGACGTCATGGCGGCCAGGAAGACGACCCCGGGCAGTGCCACGGTGCGCAAGGTCGCGATCGTCGGCGGGAACCGGATCCCGTTCGCGCGATCGAACGGGCCCTACGCCCGTGCCTCGAACCAGGACATGTTCACCGCCGCGCTGGACGGGCTGGTCAGCCGGTTCTCGCTGCAGGACGAGCTGATCGGCGAAGTAGCCGCGGGTGCGGTGCTCAAGCACTCGAAGGACTTCAACCTCGCGCGGGAAAGCGTGCTCGGCAGCAAGCTCGCACCCGCGACGCCTGCCTCGGACGTGCAGATGGCGTGCGGCACCGGATTGCAGGCCGTGCTCACCGTCGCGCACAAGATCGCGCTCGGGGAGATCGATTCGGCGATCGCCGGCGGAGTGGACACGACGAGTGACGCGCCGCTCGCGGTGAACCCGGACCTGCGACAGATCCTCGTCCAGCTCAACGCCGCCAAGACGCTGGCCGACCGGCTCAAGCTCGTCGCGAAGATCCGGCCGGGCCACATCGTGCCGGAGATCCCGCGCAACTCCGAGCCGCGCACCGGGCTGTCGATGGGGGAGCACGCCGCGCTGACCGCGAAGGTCTGGGACGTCGCCCGCGAGGCGCAGGACGAGCTGGCCGCGACCAGCCACCGCAACCTCGCCGCCGCCTACGAGCGCGGGTTCTTCGACGATCTGGTCACCCCGTTCCTCAAGCTCGCGCGCGACCAGAACCTCCGGCCGGACTCCTCGCCGGAGAAGCTCGCGAAGCTCAAGCCGGTGTACGGCGGCGCAGACGGGACCATGACCGCGGGCAACTCGACGCCGCTGACCGACGGCGCATCCACCGTGCTGCTCGCGACCGACGAGTGGGCCAAGGCGCACCAGCTTCCGGTGCTGGCCTACCTCACGTTCAGCCAAACCGCCGCCGTCGACTACGTGCACGGTGATGAGGGGCTGCTGATGGCACCCGCCTACGCCGTACCGCGGATGCTGGACCGAGCGGGACTCGCACTGCAGGACTTCGACTTCTACGAGATCCACGAGGCGTTCGCGTCACAGGTGCTGGCCACGCTCAAGGCGTGGGAGGACCCGGCGTTCGCCAAGGAGAAGCTGGGACTGGACGCGCCGCTCGGTTCGATCGACCGCAGCAAGCTCAACGTGAACGGCTCGTCGCTGGCGGCCGGGCACCCGTTCGCCGCCACCGGCGGGCGGATCGTGGCGACGCTGGCGAAGCTGCTGCACGAGAAGGGTTCCGGCCGTGGCCTGATCTCCATCTGCGCGGCCGGCGGCCAGGGCGTGACGGCGATCCTGGAGAAGTAGGAAGCCTCCGCACCGCACCGCACTGCAGCCCGGCCGGCACCGGCCGGGCTGCAGTGCGGAACCGGTAGACCTGCGTCGGCACCCGGCGAACACCCGGGCAGACTCAGCCGGGCAGCGACTTCTCCGCCCTCTTGCTCAGCTTCTCGGCTCGTTTGCCGGTCTTCTTCGCCGCGCGGCGGGCTCGCCAGCCGAGTGACGGCCTGCCCGCCGTATCGCTCGCGGCCAGCAGCAGTCCACCGACCAGTCCGGCGTTCTTCAGGAAGTGCACCTGCTCCGCCTGTTTGACGGCGGGGTCGGACGCCTCCCAGAACCGGTGTCCGGCGAGCGTGGTCGGCACCAGCGAGCCGATCAGCGCCACCGCCGCCAGCCGCGGCGCCTTGCCGCCGGCCAGCGCGACCCCGGCACCGATCTTCACCGCCGCATCGATGCGCACCAGGGTGACCGGGTCGCGGGGCACCTGATCCGGCACCAGCCCGTCGACTTTGTCGAAGGCATCGCTGAGGAACGGCTCGGCCGCCTTCGCATGGCCTTGGGAGTCGCGGAGTGCGCCGATCCCGCCGAAGACGAAGATCGACGCGAGCAGTGGACGTGCCACCCGACGCAGTATCACGGTCTCGCCTCTCTGGTTGTGGTCCTTGCAGAGAACCTACAACCGGGAATGCCCTCCCGGCTCGTCGCCAAACCGGGCTAGTACTCACTAGTGGAATATCGGAAAAATTCTAGATTCTCGGATACGACTCTACTGACTTCGGCTTGACCTTGACGCAACGTTAACCTTTACCGTCGAAGAGGTCAGGAGGCCGGAATGGAATGGTCGATCCAGGAGATCGCCCGGTCCGCGGGCACGACGAGCCGGACCCTGCGGCACTACGACGCCGTGGGGCTCCTGCCGCCGACGCGGATCGGTGGCAACGGGTACCGCTACTACGACGAGCAGTCGCTCGTCCGGCTGCAGCGGATCCTGCTGCTGCGCGAGCTCGGCCTGGGACTGCCCATGATCGCCGAGGTGCTCGACGGCCAGCGCGACGGCGTGGCGGCCCTCGAAACGCACCTCGCCCTGCTCGAACAGCAGCGGCAGCGGATCGGCAGGCAGATCGACTCCGTCCGGGCGACCGTGGCGAAACTGAAGGGAGGTGAACAACTCATGGTGGAAGAAGTTTTCGACGGGTTCGACCACACGCAGTACCAGGAAGAGGTCACGCGGCGCTGGGGTGCCGAGGCCTACCGGACCGGCGACGAGTGGTGGCGTTCGTTGTCCGCTGCTGAAAAGGAAGCACACCAGCAAGAGCAGCGGGACATCGCGACGGCCTTCGCGGCCGCCCGCGGGGCCGGCCACAGTGCCGGCTCGGACGAGGCCCAGGCCGTGACACAGCGGTTGCACGCGTGGCTCCGTCCGGCCGTTCGATCGGTCTCGAAGGGCTACTTCGCGGGTCTCGGCCAGCTGTACGTGGACGACCCGCGCTACGGCGCGTACGACGAACAGCACGGGTCCGGCACCGCCGAGTACATCCGCGACGCAATGCGGATCTACGCGGAACGGAACCTGACGGACTAACGCTCCGTCGGAGTGGTGCTGGGGGTAGGGATGGACGGGGCTGCAGACCCGGCCATCCCTCACAACGCCGGACAAGGCCGAACAAGGCAACACCGAACGACGCCGACACGGGCTAGTGCGCTCTTCGGCAATATCGGGCCGGAGCTAGACAACCCGATACGGTGACAGAGTGGACCCCATCCGCAATCCGTTCGCGCCTGGCGCCGGGCAACGCCCGCCGGAGCTGGCGGGGCGGGAACGCGAACTGAAGGCGTTCGAGGTGGTCCTCGAACGCGTGGCCAGGGGACGTCCGGAGCGCAGCCTCGTGCTGACCGGGCTGCGCGGCGTCGGCAAGACGGTACTGCTCGGCGAACTGCGTGCGATGGCCGTGCGCCGCGGCTGGGGCGCGGGGAAGATCGAGGCACGGCCGGACGCCGATCTCCGCCGTCCGCTTTCCGCGGCACTGCACCGGGCGATCCGGGACCTCGCGGTACGCCACCGCGCACCGGACCGAGTGGAAACCGTGCTGGGCGTGCTCAAGGCGTTCGCACTGAAGGCGAGCAAGCCGGACGCGAAGCTGCGGGAGCGTTGGCAACCCGGCATCGACGCACCCGCGGCGCAGGGCCGGGCCGATTCCGGCGACATCGAGATCGACCTGGTCGAGCTGTTCACCGACGTCGCCGAACTGGCCGCGGACGTCGGCACCGGGGTGGCGCTGCTGATCGACGAAATCCAGGACCTGCAGCCGGACGACGTCTCGGCGCTGTGCGCGGCGTGCCACGAGCTGTCGCAGTCCGGCGCGCCGCTCGTGGTCGTCGGCGCCGGGCTGCCGCACGTGCCGGCGGTGTTGTCGGCGTCGAAGTCGTACTCGGAACGGCTTTTCCGCTACGCCCGGATCGACCGGCTCGACCGCGCGGACGCCGACCTGGCCGTACTGGCCCCGATCGAACGCGAAGAGGCCGGCATCGAGCCGGAGGCGCTGGACGCGCTGTTCGACGCATCCGGCGGCTACCCGTACTTCATCCAGGCCTACGGCAAGGCCGCGTGGGACGCCGCGCCCGACGATCCGATCACGGTCAAGGACGTGCAGGTTGCCGCGCCCGAGGCGGAATCCGAGCTGGCCGTCGGGTTCTTCGGCTCCCGCTACGAACGGGCGACCCCGGCCGAACGCGAGTACCTGCTGGCGATGGCCGAGCTGACCCAGGGCCGTGACGAGGCCGCGGGCACCGCCGACGTGGCCGTTTACCTTGGCCGCAAACCCTCGTCGCTGTCGCCGGCGCGGGACAGCCTGATGAAAAAGGGCCTGGTCTACTCCGCCGAGCGCGGGCAGATCGCCTTCACCGTGCCGCACTTCGGGCACTACCTGCTCGGCCGCGACTGACCTGCGGCCACTTCGGCACGATACCGGTCTATGCGGCTGACTAGAGCTTTATAGTGACAGAGCTATATCTTTGTAGATTTCTGTAGTGCGTTACTTCTTTGTGACTGCCGACACGAGATCTGTCCGGCGTAAACCCTGATCTTGCCGATGATTCTTCGGCAAGTGCGGCATATCACCGTTGAATCGTTGGAGTCCTTGTGAAAAAAGGTGCATACTAGAGGCATCGCACTCGAAGACCTTGCAAAGGGGATGCAGACACCAATGAGCAACATGGCCGCCAAGCTCCGTGCCCGCCGCGCCGAAGCGCGCACTCGCCGGGCACTGCACCGCGCGATCGACACCGCGGCCACTTCCACGGTCCGGCAGGAGCTCATCGCACTCGCACAGGCGCGTCAGCCGTTCATGCGCTGACCTGCACCGACAGTGGTGGGCAGATCACCAACGCGGGTGATCCAGACCACAACAAGGCAAGGGTGTAACGCCACGCGATCTGGCGTCGATACCCACTACGACCCCGTGATGCTGGCGGACCCCCGACCTGGCAGCATCACGGGGTTTCCATTTGTCCAGACCACCTCGTGCCCGATCCGCCCGCCGGCGCAAAACCCTTGCTCCGGACGAGCCCGCGGGTAATGCTTGACTCAGGCAACGATCGAGTCGAGGTGGTCAGGTGCCGGCAGTCGGCCTGGCCGAGCGGGTCACCGCGGTGCGCACCCCGAACCGGCTCGAAGCCGGCCCGGCCGCCGCACTCGCCGAGCGACCGGCCGCCGCCGAGCACTCCGGAAGCGAAGCGCGGACGTGGTTCGCAGTGAACCAACCGGACCGGCTTCAGGTCAGTGATCCACACAAGCAGCGCGCCTTCGGCGACGACTGCGCACGCCTGCCGCTCAGCCGCCTGACGACCCCGCAGCTGCCCGGTCGGGTGATGCACGGTCTGGTGATGCACAGTCGCCCGAGGGCGCAAGCGATCGCCGGACACGCCGGGCGCGGTGACCGGGAGCAGACCGGTGCATTCGGTCCACCCGTGCGCACTGCGATCCGGCGGGCGGAGTTCTAGATGTTCGTCGCGTACTGCGCGGTCTGCGACCGCCGCACACTACTCGGCGTCGACGAGGTCGACTGGGTCGAGAACCTCACGCATGGGGTGCTCTCGGTGTCCGGTCACTGCCCGAACGGGCACGAGGTCGTGATCCTCACCGGCGACGCGTTCACCCCGCACCAGGACCCGCGCCACTTCGGCCCGGCGCCGCGGGTGTGGACGAAACCGGTCAGCCGGCTGCGCGGCTGGCTGCGCCACCGGTTCGAGCTGAGCCGGGACCTGCCGGGGCCGTTCTACCGCTTCTGACGGCCCATCGCGAAGAACTCCGGGTTCGGCCGCAGCGCGGTCAGGTGCGCAAGCCGGTTGGACATCGCGAACAGGGCGGTGATCGCACCGACGTCCCACACCTCGTCCTCGGTGAGACCGGCCTCGCGCGCGGCGGCCAGGTCGGCTTCGCCGAACTGCGCGGAATCACGGGCCAGCGCCAACGCCAGGTCGACGATCGCGCGGCCGCGTTCGTCGAGCTCCACCTGCCACGGGTTGGCGGCCACCCGATCGGACAGCTCGGGGTCCTTCGCGCGGATCCGCAGGATCGCCCCGTGCGCGACCACGCAGTAGGTGCAGTGGTTCGCGCCGGACGTCGCGACCACGACCAGTTCCCGCTCGGCCTTGGTCAATCCGTCCTCGCGCTCCATCAGCGCGTCGTGGTAGTCGAGGAACGCCCGCAGCTCGGCAGGCCGGTGCCCGAGTGCGCGGAAGATGTTCGGCGTGAACCCGGACTTCTCCGCGATCACCCCGACCCTGGCCCGCAGATCGTCGGGCAGCTCTTCGAGTTCCGTCACCGGGAACCGGCTCACCGCGTCGCTCATGCGCCCACGGTAACCCGCGATTCGCCGGCAGGCGGGGCCCGACCCGGGCACCCGCCGTTCACCCGGAAGGGGTTTGCTTACCCCCGTGCACTGGACCGCGTATGTGGACGGCTACTGCGAACGTCTCGCGCCGGGGTTGTGGGGTGAACCGCTCAACGACGCGACCAATCTGGCGTTTCTCGTGGCGGCCGCACTGGTGTGGTGGCGGGCGCGCGGACAGCGGACCGGCCGGGTGCTGGCCGGGCTGATCGGACTGGTGTTCCTCGCCAGCAGCGTGTTCCACCTCGTCGCCACGCGCTGGGGTGCGGTCGCGGACTCGTCGGCGATTGCGGTCTTCCTGCTGTACTACGCGGCGATGTTCCCGTCCGCGTTCTTCGCGGTGCCGCTCAAGTGGTCGTGGCCGGCCGCGCCCGGGTTCGTCGGGTTGACGGTCGCGATGGCAGCGCTCGGCGGCGGGCTGTACCTGCCGGCGTTGGTCGGGCTCGCCGCGTTCGCGGTCGCGCTCGGAGTCGCGCGGGACTCCCACTGGACGCATTTCGCCGTCGCCGGAGCGGTGTTCGCGCTGTCACTGGCGTTTCGCAGTATCGACGGGGTGGTCTGCGGTGACTTCCCGGTGGGCACGCACTTCCTCTGGCATCTGCTCAACGCGGTGGTGCTCTACGTGGTCTCGAACGCCATGATCACCAAATTGGCCCCCGCACCGGTCGGTGCGAGGGCCAGTTCGGCTGCTTAGGACTCAGTGCGCGCCGATCGGGCGCAGGTCCTTGTCGTGTTCGTCGGCGTGGTAGTCCTCGGGTGCGGTCTGGTCGACACCCGGGTTCCACTTCAGCGCACGGGCGATCACCGACACCACCGCGGCGACCACGATGTTCGCGACCAGCGCGACGAAACCGGGGTAGATCTGCACCGCGTCCAGCCCGGTGCCCGCGAACGGGTGCCAGCCGAAAATCGACAGGTTGCCCATCGCCAGCGCGGAGCCGCCGAAGTGCAGCTTGCCGTTGGCCGGGTTGGGGATGCCGTACAGCATGATCAGGCCCCAGCCCATGCCCACGATCCAGCCGGCGATCAGACCGGCCTTGTGGAACCACCGCGTGTACAGCGCGATCGCGACCGCGGGCAGCGTCTGCAGGATCAGCACGCCACCGATGAGCTGCAGGTCGATGGAGAACTGCGGATCGATCAGGATGATCACCAGCACCGCACCCAGCTTCACGACCAGTGAGGCGAGCTTGGCCTGTTTGGCCTCCTGCTGCGGGGTCGCGTTCTTGCGGAGGTACTCCTTGTAGATGTTGCGGGTCCACAGGTTCGCCGCGGCGATCGACATGATCGCGGCGGGCACCAGCGCGCCGATGCCGATCGCGGCGAACGCGATCCCGGCGAACCAGTTCGCGAACTGCGAGTCGAACAGCAGCGGGACGATGGTGTTGCCGTCCGGTTTGCCGGTGGCGTTGTTCGTCAGCGGCTTGACGCCCGCGCTGATCGCCACGTAACCGAGCAACGCCAGCAGACCGAGCACGAACGAGTAGGCGGGCAGCGCCACCATGTTGCGCTTGATGACGTTGCGGCCACGCGAAGCGAGCACGCTCGTCAGCGAGTGCGGGTAGAGGAACAGCGCGAGCGCCGAACCGAGTGCGAGGGTCGCGTACTGCAGCTGGTTCGACGAGTTCAGCAGGATCGAGCCGGCCGGTTTGCCGGTGGTCGGGCTCGGCTTGGCCAGGGTTTCCTTGGCGCTGTCGAAGATGTGGCCCCAGCCGCCGAGCTTCGAGGGCAGGTAGATGATGGCCACGATGATCACGATGTAGATCAGGATGTCCTTGACGAACGCGATCAGCGCGGGCGCACGCAAGCCCGACTGGTAGGTGTAGAGCGCGAGGATCAGGAACGCGACCAGCAGCGGCAGGTGGCCGACGATGCCGGAGCCGTTGATGCCCATGGTGCGCAGCACGGCCTCGAGACCGACCAGCTGCAGTGCGATGTAGGGCATGGTCGCGACGATGCCGGTGATCGCGATCAGCAGCGCCAGCGTCGGTGAGCTGAACCGGCCGCGGACGAAGTCGGCAGGCGTCACGTAACCGCGGGAGCGGCTGACCGACCACATGCGCAACGCGGGCAGCAGCACGATCGGGTAGACGACGACCGTGTAGGGCAGCGCGTACATGCCGAGCGCGCCGGCGCTGAACACGAGCGCGGGCACCGCGACGAAGGTGTATGCGGTGTAGAGGTCACCACCGAGCAGGAACCAGGTGATCCACGAGCCGAACTTGCGACCGCCGAGGCCCCATTCGTCGAGGTGGTCGAGCGAGCCGCCGGCCTTCCACCGCGACGCGACGAAGCCGAGCACGGTGACCGCCACGAACAGCACGATGAAGATGACCAGCTCGACCCATTGGATGTGGTTCATCGGGTCTCTCCCTCGTCGAGGTCGTCCACACCCAGCTCATCGCGGGTTTCACTGGTCGGCTTCTTCCTCGTCGCCCAGTAGACGATGCCGGTGCACAGCACGCCCGCGAAGACGAACACCAGCTGGAACCAGTAGAAGAACGGCATGCCGATCAGGCGTGGCTCGTCGAAGTTGAACAGCGGCGTGACCAGGATCAACAACGGGATGATCAACAGCAGGTTCCAGGCGCTGAACTGGAACCCACGTACCCGCCTGCCCGGTTTGGCAGTGGACATGGAACCTCACCTAACACTTACGCAACACGGCGACCGCCTGACCCTAGAACCTCGGCGCGATGTGCGGCACTGGTGTCCCATATCGATTTGATCAGGCTGGTGCGGTAGTGGCGAGGCTGTGGACACAGCCGTGGAGAAACCCCGGGGAACGCCCGCGTACCGCCGATCGGCTCAACTGCGGAACCCCCATGTGCGGTGCAGTCCGGTACTGGAAGCCCCCAGCATTTGTGTTCCACCTGGTTGTCCACGGGAACGACCACCTTGTGCACAGAGTTATCCACAGGCAGTGGACAACTCTGTGGCTAAACTGGACGGCATGGTGCGCGTGCCCCTCACCGACGAAGAACGCTCCCGCGGCGAGCGGCTGGGTGTGCTGCTGCGCGCTGCCCGAGCCGGACGCAGTATGGCCGAGGTGGCCGCAGAAGCGGGGATCTCGGTGGAAACCCTGCGCAAGATCGAAACCGGCCGCATCCCGACCCCGGCGTTCTTCACGGTCGCCGCCATCGCCGACACCGTCGGCATCCCCCTGGACCGACTCCGCCTCGCCTGCGAGAGCGAAGCGACGGAACTTTCACAGGCCAGTTGACCCGGCACCGGCGGGCCGGGCTGACCGGCGGCCCCAGTCGACCCGCCGCGCCCGCGATCCCGGTTGACCCGCGGCGCCCGCGATCCCGGTTGACTCGCGGCACCCGCAGGCCCGGTTGGCCCGCGGCCTCCGCGGCCCCGGTTGACCCGAAGCCCTCGCAATCCCAGTTGACCGACAGCACTCGCAAGCACGCCCGGTTGACCCGCGGCACCCGCAGGCCCGGTTGACCCGAAGCCCTCGCAATCCCAGTTGACCGACAGCACTGGCAGGCAATCCCGGTTGACCCGCGGCCTCCGCAATCCCAGTTGACCCGCGGCACTGGCAGGCAGGCCCGGTTGACCCGCGGCCTCCGCGGGCCCGGTTGACCCGCGGCTCTGGCAGGTCGGTTGACCGGCGGTACTCGTCAGCTGGTTGGCCGGGCCTCGCAGTTCAGTTGACCCGCGAACCGCACCAGCCGGCTGTTCCCGCTAGCCTCGCCGGCCAGCTGACCGGGCACGCCCTGGCCCAGTTGCCAGAACCCTCATCAGCCGGCTGCCACCGCGAGCCTCGCCAGCCGGTGGACCTCGCGGCCAGCTGACCGGGCACTTCCTGACCCGACCACCCCATCACCGGCCGGTTTGGCCGCGGGTCTCTCGGCCTGGGTGACCTGTGCTCGTCGGCTCGGTTGTTCGGGGGCGGGTGCGGCGGCTCATGAGCGCAGGGTGCTGAGGAGGCGGTCCCGGTCGTTGAGGTAGGTGCATGCGCCGACCGGTACGTCGAAGGAGTTCAGCAGTTTCTCGAAGTCGGCGAATTCGTCTGCGGTGAGCCGGAAGCCGGTGTGCGTGAAGTGGGCGGCCATGGTGTCGGCGAGTTCCTCCCATTCGCCGGACCACTGCAGGTCGCGGTAGTGGTCGAGGTCCTCGGGAGTCAACCGATCCGACACCAGGTGCAGCAGGCTTTCGGTGAAGTAGCTGATCCGGTTGCCCGCTTGGTCGGCGACGGTCGGGTTCGCCGGATCGCGGGCGGCGTCCGGGTTGCGGACCACGCCGGGGCCGGAGACCGGGTAGCCGGTGTGCACCAGGCCATCGCCGTTGACCAGTACGACGACCTGCACGCCGTAGCGTTCGCCGGCGCACCGCCAGCGGCCGTTGTACTGCAGGCGGCGCGGTTCACCTGGATCGTTGGCCACGTCCTTGACCACCGCGATGATCTGTTCGGCGCTCCAGCCGGGCGGGAACTCGGTGGTCGCCCTGCGTCCGGTGCCTGCCGCGTGCCCACCGCCCATCTCGGCTCCTCTCGTCGGCACGGAGCCTAACCCCGCGGCGTTCGTTCAGCCGACCAGCGAGAGCACCAGGATTCCGACCGCAAGCAAATCCGGGCCGCGGAACAGCTGACGGACCAGGTTCGCCGGCATCGGGCCTGCCGGGGTGTCGACGAAACCGGCGCTGCTGTAGTCCACCGGTGCCCGGGTGACCGTGCGCAGCACGGACAACACCGACAGGACCACGGTGCTCCAGGCCAACGGCGAAACCGACGTGCCCACCGCCAGCAGCGCCACCGCGAGCAGCGCGGACCAGCCGAGCGCGACCGCCGCCAGAACCACCCCGTGCGCGATCACCAGCTCCCGCGACGACGAACCCAGCCACCGCCGTCGCCCCGGGTTGCGCCAGAGCACCCCAAGCCCGGCGCCGAACGGGGTCAGCGCCAGATAGGCGCCAAGGCCGACGAGCACCTGACCCGGCAAGGTCGGCACGGCCACGTGTCCCACCGCGACGGCCACCGCCACCAGCAGCAGCGCACCCGCGTACCGCGAGCGGCCGACCGCGCCCACCCAGGCCAATCGCAACGGCGTGGGACGGCGCAGCGACCACGAACCCGACGGCGCGGCCTCCGGCAGCATCATCATCGGATCGAGGAACGTGACCGCGACCGACCGCAGCACCCGAGCGTTCCAGCCCTCGAGCAGCACCGCGCGGCCTGCCCGGGTGACCGGCTGCCCGCCGAAGGCCAGCGCCAGCCCGCACAACGCGAACGCGGCGCCAACGTACTGCACGGTGGCCGCGTCGAGCCGGACCGCGGAAATCACCACCCCGACGACCGCCAGCACCAGCGGACCCACCGCCTCGGCCGGAAACGCGGTGCGCCGGGCCGTGGTGAACGCCAGCACGACACTGCCCGCGACGACCGCTGCCGCGGCCCGCCACTGGTCGAGCGAACCGCCGCCGACAGCCAGCATCAACGCCGCCAGGTAGCCGATCACCACGAAGAACCCGCTGAGCCCACCGGCCAGCCGTGCCGCGACCACCCGGCGCCGGTCCACGCGGGCGAAGTCCATCCAGGTCAGCTCGGCAGGCTCGGCCCACACGAACCCGCGCCGCAGCAGGCTCCGCCAGCCCACCGCGCAGCACAGCACGACCAGGCCGAGCACTGCCGGAAAGTCCACAGCGGACGGTCCGAAAAGGACTCGATGCCACGCGTCGGTGCGAAAGAAGGCGGTGAACAGGAAGCCGACCCCGAACAGCAGCAGGAAGGTGGCGCTGTCGCCGCTGAACACCCCGCCGAACCGCTTGCGACCGGGCACCCGCGGCCGCAGACCAAGGCTCACCACAGTTCGAGCACGCTGTCCGCGGCCTCCAGCAGCGGCTGGTGGTGCGTGGCCACGACCACCGCGGCACCCGCCGCGGTGGACCGCCCGATCAGCTCGACCAGCCATTCCTTGCCTGCCACGTCCAGCGCCCGCTCCGGCTCGTCGAGCAACAGCACGCGGTGCGGCCGCGCGGTGACCCCGAGCAGCAGCAATCGGCGCCGCTGCCCGGCAGAGAAGTGCCCTGCGGTGACCCTGGCCCGGTCGGCGAGCCCGGCGTCGGACAGCAGCGTGTCGAAGTCACCGAGGTCCTCGCCGAACGAACCGGCCAGCAGTTCCAGGTGCTGCCACGGGGTGAGTTCGGCGAAGAAGTCGGAGTCGTCGAACAGCACGGACACCTTGCGGCGGAAGGAAACACTGCGTTCGTCCGGCTTCGCGCCGTCGATCCGCACCCGGCCGCGCTGCGGCTCCTGCATACCGTAAAGACACCGCAACAGGGTCGATTTGCCGACCCCGTTGGGGCCGACCAGCACCGCGCATTCGCCCGGGTCGACGGAGAAGTCCAGGTCGTCGAGCAACCACAGGTCACCGGCCCGCACGCCGAGCCCACGCGCGTCGATCATCGGCCGCGCAACACCTCCAGCACCGGCGCGAACGATTCGAGGTACGGCTCGATGATCGTGTAGTAACTGATGCCGAACCGGTCGCGGTGCGCCAGCAGCTGCTCGGCGATCTCCTCCGGGGTGCCGACCAGCGCTGCCGGGGTACTCGCGAGCTGCTCCACCGTGAGTGCGCCACCGATCCGCTGGTGCAGCTCTTCGAGCGCCCGCTCCCGGTCGTCGGTCACCTGCGGGAAGTGCACGAGCAGGTTGAACTCGACCTCGCGCGCCCCCAGCCGCGCGGTGACGAACCGGGTGCGTTCCTCGATGTCCTCGGCACTCGCCGGCGTCATCGGTACTCCGTCGGCGTACTTGGCGGTGCCGGTGAACGCGATCACCGAGGCGTGCTCGGCGGCCAGTGTGAGCGACCGGTCGCCGCTGCCTGCCATCAGCAGCGGAGGACCGCCGTGCTGCGCGGGTTTCGGCTCGTACCCGGAGTCGGCGTAGAGCCGTTTGAGCTCCTTGATCGTGCGTTCGAGGTGGTCCACCCGCTCGCCCGCGCGCGGGAACGGCATCCCCGCCGCCTCGAACTCCTCCTTCACGTACCCGGCGCCGAGTCCCAGCTCCAGCCGCCCGCCGACGAACTGGTCGGTGCCCGCGACCTCCCGCGCGAGCAACGCCGGGTTGTAGAACGGTGTGTTGAGCACGAAAGTGTTGAGCCGGATCCGCTCGGTGACCGAACCGGCCAGCACGAGCGCGGGCAACGGCGGCGCCATGCCGAGGTGGTCGGCAGCGCCAAGCACGTCGTACCCGAGTTCTTCGACCCGGCGGCACTTCGCCACCCATGCCTCGCGCGTGCCCGGCAGCGTCAGGTTGACGCCGAAGCGGAAGGCCCGCGACTGCGAAATCGTCATGCGCCCACGCTACCGGCAGCCACCGACGAATTCCGTGGCCCGGCGCGACGAAGGGGACGTTCGTGCCGATCGGCACGAACGTCCCCTTCGGACACTTCGACGTCAGCCCAGCCGGTGGGCCAGCGCGTCCAGCTCGTCCCGCAGCGAGGTCGGCACCTCGCCGATCTTCTCGAACCACTCCTCGATCAGCGGCAGCTCGGCCCGCCACTCCTCGGGGTGCACGGCCAGCGCGGCATCGATGTCCTCGGCCGGCTCGGACAGGCCGTCCAGGTCGAGGTCCGCGGCGCTGGGCACGTACCCGATCGGCGTCTCGGTGGCGTTGCCCTTGCCCTCGACGCGCTCGAGCACCCACTTGAGCACGCGCGAGTTCTCGCTGAAGCCCGGCCACAGGAACCGGCCGTCGTCGCCGCGGCGGAACCAGTTGACGTAGAAGATCTTCGGCAGCTTGTTCGCGTCGGCGTTCTTGCCGAGGTCCAGCCAGTGCTTGAAGTAGTCACCGGCGTGGTAGCCGAGGAACGGCAGCATCGCCATCGGATCGCGCCGCACGTTGCCGACCGCGCCCGCGGCCGCGGCCGTGGTCTCCGACGACATGGTGGCGCCCATGAAGACCCCGTGCTGCCAGTCGCGGGCCTCGTTCACCAGCGGCACCGTGGTCTTGCGCCGCCCGCCGAACAGGATCGCCGAAATCGGCACGCCCTTCGGGTCGTCCCACTCCGGCGCCAGGATCGGGCACTGCGACATCGGCGTGCAGTACCGCGAGTTCGGGTGCGCGGCCTTCTCCTCGGAGTCCGGCGTCCAGTCCTGGTGCTTCCACGAAATGGCGTGCTCGGGCTTGTTCTCCATGCCCTCCCACCAGATGTCGCCCTCGTCGGTGAGCGCAACGTTGGTGAAGACCGTGTTGCCCTTTTCGATGGTGCGCATGGCGTTCGGGTTGGTGTGGTAGTCCGTGCCCGGCGCGACGCCGAAGAAACCGAACTCCGGGTTCACCGCGTACAGCCTGCCGTCCTCGCCGAACCGCATCCACGCGATGTCGTCGCCGAGGGTTTCCGCGCGCCAGCCCGGAATCGTCGGCTGGAGCATGGCGAGGTTGGTCTTGCCGCAGGCGCTCGGGAACGCCGCCGCGACGTAGTGGACCTTGTCCTCCGGTGAGATCAGCTTGAGGATCAGCATGTGCTCGGCGAGCCAGCCCTCGTCGCGCGCCATCACCGATGCGATCCGCAGCGAGTAGCATTTCTTGCCCAGCAACGAGTTTCCGCCGTAGCCAGAGCCGTAGCTCCAGATCGCGCGCTCCTCGGGGAAGTGCGAAATGTACTTCGTGTCGCTGCACGGCCAGGCGACGTCCTGCTGGCCCGGCTCCAGCGGCGCGCCGACGGAGTGCAGTGCGGGCACGAATTCCCGCTCGGTGCCCTCGGCCGTGACGAACTTGTCCAGCGCGGCCTTGCCGGCGCGGGTCATCACGCGCATCGACGCCACGACGTAGGCGAAGTCGGTGATTTCCAAACCCAGCTTGGGATTCTCGTCGCCGAGCGGACCCATGCAGAACGGGATCACGTACATCGTGCGGCCGCGCATACAGCCGCGGTACAGCTCGGTCATGGTGGCCTTCATCTCGGCCGGGTCCACCCAGTTGTTGGTGGGACCCGCGTCCTCGGGGCGCTGCGCGCAGATGAAGGTGCGGTCCTCGACCCGTGCGACGTCGCCGGGGTCCGAAGTGGCCCAGTAGGAGTTCGGCTTCGCCTTCAACTTGACGAAAGTGCCCGCCTCGACGAGCTCCTCGTTGATCCGGGCGGCCTCTTCGTCGGACCCGTCGACCCACACCACGCGGTCCGGGGTGGTCAGCTCGGCGACCTCCCGGACCCAGGACAGCACGCCGGTGTGCGTCGTCGGTGCGCTGTCCAGTCCGGGGATGGCGACTGCGGTCATCTCTACTCCTGACTCCGACGACAAAAGAGCCCACACCGCGAACGACAAGATGTTCTTGGTGCGGGCCTCATTGCCGGCGACCGAATGGCTTCGCACACCGGCGGCGGACCGGTGTGCGGTTTTTGGGATTCCCCGACTGTAGCCGGATGACCGGCAGGTAACCGAGAGCTGACCTGTCGGTTCTCTCACAAGAACGATAAGGGAATCGATTCAGTTTCACCGGAACGGTCCATCGCCGGAAATCTTTCCGGGTGGCCCGCGCCGCATTCGTGACCAATGCCCGGACGGCAGAGACGAACAGGGGCCCGGCGAGTGCCGGACCCCTGTTGTGACGTGAGTTACAGCCCGGTCCCGATGAGGCCGATCGGAACAGGTCAACCGCGACCGGCCCAAGCGGTTCGGTTCGGGCCGATCCGGTAGGCAACGCCCACCCGGATCAACCGGAGCCGGCCCCGCGAGCAGCTCGGTTCAGGTCAATCCGGTGGCCCGTGCCCGAGTAGCCGACCCGGTACCCAGTGCCCGAGCACGGTTCAGCCGAAGCCGACCCGGGTTGGCCAGCACCCGCACGGCTCAATCGAAGCCAATCCGGCAGCCAGTACCCGCACGGTTCAGCCGAAACCGATCCGCGTGGCCAGCACCCACGCGGCTCAGCCGAAACCGGTCCGGATGGCAAGTACCCGCGTGGTTCAGCCGAAGCTGATCCGGATGGCCATCGCACGGCTCAGCCGAAACCGATCCGCGTGGCCAACACCCACGCGGCCCAACCGAAACCGGTCCGGCAGCCGGTACCCGCGTGGTTCAGCCGAAACCAATCCGGATGGCCAGCACCCACGCGGCTCAGCCGAAACCGGTCCGGCAGCCGGTACCCGCGTGGTTCAGTTCGGGCTGATCCACTGGCCGGTGCCCGAGTCGATCCGGGCGACGCCGTTGAGCAGTTGGGTGCCCTCGCCGCCCCAGGCCGAGTCGGCGGCTGGGTCGAGTGCCTGGTTCGGGGCGCCGGTCGTCTCGGTCCACTCGCCGGTGCCGGTGTGCTCGTAGGTGGTGGTGCTGCCGTCCGAGCCGATCTCGACCGCGATGTCCGCCTCGCCGTCGCCGTCCGCGTCGGTGAAGGCGATGGTGCCGCCGGACTCCGAATCGACGATGGCGGTGTCGTTGTGCCCGTCGTGGTCGGTGTCGACGGTGGCGACACCGGCGTCGACCCCACCGTCGGGCAGGTCGGCGTGGATGTGCCCTGCGGTCGAGGTGTCCTGGGAGTCCGGGTCGGTGCCGTCGGAGTGTCCGTCGCCCGATTCGACCCATGCGCCGCTGGCCTCGTCGTACACCGCCTGGTCCACGACGTGCCCGCTCGAGTCCAGCACCGCGTACTGGTCGGCGGTGCCGTCGTGGTCACTGTCGAGGAAGGCCTGCGCGGTGCCGTCGTCGTGCTCCACGAGTGCGGTGTCGGAGACCCCGTCCTGGTCGATGTCGTAGTTGACCTCGGCCTGGTAGTCCTGGCCCTCGACGTGCACGGTCATGGCTTCGGGCCCGGTGGCGTCGGTCCCGCCGCTCTCGTCGACCCACATGGGTGGTGCCCCCTTTTGGTACGGCCGGTCTGCGCTTGTCGCACGGTATGACTCACGTTAGGCCGGTTCGGTTCCCGTCCACAAGCTGATCAACGACTGCCGGTCCGGCGGGCAGCAGCAGCGGAGGTCAGGCTCGGTCACGCAGCGACCGGATCCGCGAAAGGAGTGTTTCGGTCTTCGCGTGGCCCTCGGTGATTTCCTTCAGCCGTTTCGAGACCACCGCGATCTTCTTCGCCCGCTCCTGTGCGCCCATCTTGATCGTCTGGTCGACCTGCTTCAGCTCCGCCTCGATGGCTTCGATCCGACGGCCGAGTGCCTCGTCCAGTGCGAGGGACAGCTGCTGTTCTGCTTCGATGAGTTGTTCGGCGACCAGCTGGTCGAGGGTGGCGCGGGCGTCCGCGATGGCCTCGACCAGCCACTGCTTCAGATGCTGTTTGTCCGCCGCCTGCTTGCGGGTGCGCGCCATCCACCAGCCGGCGCCGAGGCCGATCACGATCGTCGCCGGGAGGACCACCGGGTTCAGCAGTGCGACGCCCGCCAGCGGCAGTGCGGCCAGCTTGCCCGCGCCGACCCCGCCGGAAATGCCCATGAACACGAGGAGTTTGTCCTCGGCGGTGGAGGGCTTCTTGTCCGGCGGACGCAGCACCACGGGTGGTCCGCCTGCCCTGGCGAACTGGCCGCGGATCACGTCCAGCTCCTCGGCCGAGAACAACTCCGCGAGCGCGACGTTCGTGACCTGGTTGAGCCGCTGCGAGAGCTGCATCGAGATCTGCTGCGACGTGGTCTGCAGCGTCAGGTCGACCTCCTGCGGCAGCGCGGCGAGGTCGTCGCGCTTCGCGACCTCGATGCGCTGGCGGAAGTGCGTCTGTGCGTCCCGCATCTCGCGGCTGCTCTCGTGCCCGACCTCGACCCGCGTGCGCTGGATCTCGCCACGCAACCGCAGCTGCCAGCCGCGGGTGGACGTGCGGCGTTCGGCCTGCAGGTGGTCCCGCCGTTCCCGCAGCTGCTCGGCCTCGGCCTCGCCCGCGGACAGCGCCCGGCTCTCCGCCTGCAGGTTCGCCTTGATCTCGGCCAGCGCACTGGAAAGCGCACGCAGGGTATTGGCCTCGTTGAGCATGATCGACCGGCCGACCAGCAGCTCCTGCAGTGCCACCTGCACGTCCGCGATCCCGGACTTCTCCCGCAGCATCGTGGCCACCCGCTCGTTCGGGGCCTTCGCCGCGGTCTCGAACACCCGCGCCGACACCGGGTGGAACGGCGCATCGGCGAACCGCGGCGCGTGCTCGGCGAGCAACCGCCGGTTCGCGTCCAGGATCTCCCGCCAGCCGCGGAACGCGTCGGTCTTGGCCAGCACGAAGACCACAGTCTCCACCCGGTCCGCGACATCGCGCAGGAACCGCAGCTCGGTGTTGGTGAACGGGGCCGAAGCGTCGACCACGAACACCAGCGCGGTCGCTTCCGCGGCGGCTTCCCTCGCCAGCGTGCCGTGCCGCGAATCGAGACCGCCGACGCCGGGGGTGTCCACCAGGCTCAGCCGTTCCAGCAGCGGAATCGGACCGGACACCTCGACGTAGCGGGGCGGGAGCTGACCCGGCGGCAGCTCATGCGCCGCGGACACCCAGTCGACCAGCTGTCCGAGGTCGAAGGGCACCGACGGGTGCTGACCGGGGTAGCAGGCCTGTGCACCCCACTGCGCCGCGTGCTCGAACACCAGGTACGTCGCGGTCGCCACGTCGGCGTCGACCGGGGACAGCCCCGGGCTCCCGAGCAGGGCGTTGACCAGTGAGCTCTTGCCCCGGTTGGTTTCCCCGACCACGACCACCGACGGCTTCTCCGAACGGGCCCGCCGCACGTCGGCAACCCACTTCGCGGCCGCCGGATCGATCTCGCGGACCACCTCGAGCAGCTGCTCGCGGGCAGCCTGGACCTGGGCGGGGAAGCTCGGAGCGGTCACGTCGCCCGCTTCGCGTACACAGTGACGATCGGCGCGCGCAGCAGCCGTTCGTGATCGGCGAAACCGATCACCTCGGTCTCCGCGACCACGCCGTCGAGCTCCGGATCATCGGTGGCAACGGCACCGCCCGCTTCGTGCCGGGCCGGATCGAACCGCTCGCCGTCCGGGCGCAGTGCGGTCACCCCGATTCCGGCCAGCCCTTGTTCCAGCCGCTCCACCACGCCATTGCTGCGGGCGCGGTCCAGCGCGTAGAGGCACAGCTGGATGAGCGCCTGCCGGTCGGCCAGCGCGCGATCCAGATCACCGGGAGTAGCTACGACGTCCACATCGGGTTCCGACGCTGCCGAGCCGTCCTCGGTTCCGTCCGTTTCGGCGATGATCCGCGCGATGTCCTCGGCCGCGATCTGACCGGTCGGCGCGTCACTGTCGGCGGAGCCAGCCATCCCTCACCCCCGTTCGTCCTCCGAGATTCCACCAGCCGGACGCACCGGAGCGCCAACCGGGCAGAGGAACCGGTCGAGCAGTTGCCGCGTCGGCCGCGGACAGCACCGGTGCCGGCCGCCCTTCCGGGTACCCCGTTCGACGAGTTCCGCCAGTCCGGCGCGCATCCGGTCGTCATTTCGGCGGACCAGTCCGGCGAACACCGCCCGCTTGCCGGGGAAGTAATGGAACAGGCTGCCCGAGCTGATTCCCGCGGCACGACAGATGTCCGCAGTGGTCGTCTTCTCGAAGCCGGTGCGCGCGACTCAGGCGAGCTCCCTGATCAGCGCGCGCATGGCGTGTTCGAGTGCCGGGACGTCCTCGGCGAACCGCGACGACACGAGCAGCTGCTGCTCCGCCGTGCGCAGCCAGACGTGCCCTGCCACCGGGATCTCCAGCACGGACAGCCGGAACGGACGGGCGCGGCGGCCCAGCTCCACCTCGGTTTCGCGGACCAGCTGGCCGAGCCGGTCACCCGCGACGATCTGCCGCCGGTGGAACGCGGACGCGACCGGACGGCGGGCTGCGGTGAAGTGCCTCGCCGCGGCCGGGGCGAAATGCTGTGCGGCGAGGTCGATCGCGGAGCCGTCCCCGGGCGCCGGGCCGGTGCGGCGGCGCATCGGTCGGCTTTCCCCACGCTGCCGGAGGAACTCCAGCAACCCGTTCCACCACCCCGGCCACTGCGCCTGCACCGCCGCACGGTCGATGGCGGGTGGCACCCGCACCGGGACCGCGGGTTCCACCGGAGGAAGCAGCTGCCCGTCGGCAACGGACAGCGCGAGAACGTCCCGGAGGTAGAGCGCCACGTCGATCTCGTGCTCGCTCCCCCAGTACGCCCGCCACGAGGTGGTGTTCTCCAGCCGCACGAAATCCAGCCTACGCGTCGCGGCGACCGCACCGAGGGTTCGTCACTGCTCGCGGATCTGTTGCCAAATCAGGAAATAGGCCCGGTGCACGACGTGCGCCACCCGGCTTTGCGCAGGCGTCGCCCCGAAGGAGGCGAACGAACGCCACCATCCGGCGCGTTCCAGCGCGTGCGCCACCAGTTCCGGCCGGCTCGCGCCGGGCAGGCCGAGCTGTGCACCGAGATCGGCGTTGCTGCCGACCCGCAGCACTTCCTCGGTGAGGTCGTCGGGCATCTCGACCGCACCGGAGGCGACCAGCGTCAGCGCCTCCAGCAGCCGCAGCTGGTGTGCCTCCGGACGGGCCAGCAGCACCTCGATCGCGTCGTGCACGCGCTGGCGTTCGGCCGGATCGCCGGACGAGTGTGCCAGCGCAGTCACCGAGGCGAGTGCGGCCGCGGCCTTGATGCCGTCCGCCCTGGCGGCGAACACCACCGACAGCCGCCTGCGCACGGCGTCGAGCCCGGAAGCGTCGAGCAGCGTGCGGCGCAGCGCTCCCGCGGTGATCTCCGGTTCGGCGCGGAGCCGGTCCACCGCGCACCGGATACCGAACAGGTCCAGCTTCTCCAGCAACCGCAGCCGCACCCCGGCCGGCACGTCGCATTCCCAGCTGGTGAAGATGTCGGCGGCAACCAGCATGGTCTCGAGCTCGTCCGGGTCGAGCCCGGCGAGCTGCCGCAACGCCTCCGCGTCGGCCGAGGTGAACCCGCCGGATTCGGCCGACTCGGCGATCAGGCCGATCACCGGCAGTACGTCGGCGACCCGCGGTTTGAGCGTGCTCGCCTGCTTCTGGGCAAGCAGCCGCGCGGCCTGCCACACGTCGCCCTCGGCGCCTTCGACGGTTTCCGCGACGATGGTGTCCGCCTTGTTCAGCACCGCGATCGCGTTGACCGGGCCCGCCTCGCGGCTCGCCGTGGCGGCGGTGAACGCGGCCAGCGCCTGCTGGTCGTCGGCCCGCACCCCCTGCGTCACCACGTAGAGCACGGCCTCGGCACCGGCGACCGCGTTGCGCGAGGTGTCGTCGAGGTCGTCGGAGCCCTCGTCCTGGTCGGCGGCGCCAAGCAGCTGCTCGGTCCGCGACACCGATGCCGCGTCGAGCGAGCCGAGCCCGGGGGTGTCGATCACCGTCATGTCCTGGAGCACGGCGTGGGTCAGGTACGCCTCCAGGTGCGAGACCTCGCTGATGTCCACCCCCAGCTCGGCCGGGATCGACCCGTCGGCGGCGAACGGCAGTACCTGCTTGCGGCCGTCGAGGAACACCACCTCGACCCGGTCGACGGTGCCGTACTGGAACCGGGTGACCAGCCGCGTGCACTCGCCGACGTCGGTGGGTGCCACCCGTCGCCCGATCAGCGCGTTGACCAGTGTCGACTTCCCCGATTTGATCCGCCCGGCGACGGCGACCTGCAGTGGCGCGCCGAGCCGGCGCAGCACCTCGGTGAAGCCGGCCGCGGTGCGCGGCGAGACCTGTGAGCGCAGCCGGTTGCACAACGCGGCCACCGAAGCCGACAGCGGACCTGCGTAGCGCCCCTGGTCCGCTGCTGCCGTCACTGCCCGCCTCCCCTTCGGCTCGTGTCTGCCCGCCCGCGGACGAATCGTGCCATGCCGGTCATCCTTCGGTCGCACCGAAGGTGCTACCCGAGGGCGACGCGGCCGGCTCCGAGCCGACCTACTGTTGACCGGTGCGACGGCTGAGTCTGTGGATGCGTGCCCACCCGATGGCCGGGGACACGCTGATCGCGGCACTGCTGTTGCTGGTCGACTTCCTGCTGTTCGTCAGCAACCGGGCGATGCCGGAGCAACCGACGATGCCACCCTGGTACGTCGCGATCCCGGTCGATCTCGCGGTCACCGTGCCGCTGGCCTTCCGCCGCAAGCGGCCCCTCGTCTCGGCCTACGTCGTGTACGTGGCCGCCATCGCGCACGGCGAACTGAACCTCGGCTTCGCCGGCGCCGCGGCGATGGGGCTGAGCCTCTACTCGGTCGTGGTCTACGTCGGGCGCAAGCAGGGGCTGATCTACGTCGGTGCACTTGTGCTGATGACCGCGGTGGGCACGCTGACCGACCAGGACCAGCAGACCATCGGCAACGCGGTGTTCGCCGTGCTCGGTCTCGCGCTGTTCTGGACGCTCGGCGAGTTCATGGGCGCCCGCCGCGCCTACCACAGCGAAGTGGAGGCCCGGCTGCACCTGCTGGAGGCCGAACGAGACCAGGCCACCCGCATCGCGGTCGCCGAAGAACGCGGACGGATCGCGCGGGAGCTGCACGACGTGGTCGCGCATTCGGTCAGCGTGATGGTGGTGCAGGCGGACGGCGCGAAACTCGCCCTGTCGGCCAATCCGGAGCTGGCCGAACGGGCGCTGCAGACGATCTCCGAGACCGGCCGCGGCGCGCTCGCCGAGCTGCGACGGCTGCTGGAGGTGCTGCGCGGCGACCAGGGCGACGGGGAGCCCCGGGTACCGCAGCCGGACGCGAACGCACTGTCGGATCTCGTCGAACGGATGCGTTCCTCGGGGGTGCCGGTGGCCCTGGAACTGGACGACGACCTCGGCATCCTGCCCACCGGGGTGTCACTCGGGATCTACCGGATCGTGCAGGAATCGCTCACCAACACGCTCAAGCACGCCGGCGTCGGCGCGCGGGCACAGGTACGCGTGCACCGCACCGATGATCTGGTCGAGGTCCTGGTCCGCGACGACGGCGCGGGCCGGGCCCGGCAGCTGGAGCAGGTCAGCGTGGCGGCGAAGAGCCGGCCGCCACGGTTGCAGGTGGCAGGCGGGAACGGGTTGATCGGGATGCGGGAACGGGCGAACGTGTACGGCGGAACGTTGGAGGTCGGCCCGGCACCCGGTGGCGGGTGGCAGGTGCACGCGATGCTCCCGGCTAGGTTGAACACGTGATCCGAGTAGTGATCGTCGACGACCAGGAACTGATGCGCGTCGGGTTCCGGATGGTGCTCGGCGCGCAATCCGACCTCGATGTGGTCGGCGAGGCAGGGGACGGCGCGCAGGCGGTGCGGATGGCCGACGAGCTACGGCCGGATGTCGTGCTGATGGACGTGCGGATGCCGGTGCTCGACGGGGTCGAGGCGACCAAGCGCATCGTCGCGGCAGGCACCGCGCGCGTGCTGGTGATGACCACCTTCGACCTCGACGAGTACGTGTACGCCGCACTGCAGGGCGGTGCCTCCGGCTTCCTGCTCAAGGACACCCAGCCGGATCACCTCGTCGCCGCGCTGCGCTCGGTCGCCGCGGGGGACGCAGTGGTTTCCCCGTCGGTCACCCGCCGGCTGCTTGACCGCTTCGTCGGCGCCGGTGGTTCCCCGGTGCGGGACGCCGGTGAACTCGAGGTGCTGACCGACCGGGAACGCGAGGTGCTCGTGCTCATCGCGAAGGGCCTGTCGAACCTGGAGATCGCCGAAGCGCTGTTCCTGTCCGAGGCGACGGTGAAAACGCACGTCGGGCGGATCCTGGCCAAGCTGGACCTGCGCGATCGGGTGCAAGCGGTGGTGCTCGCCTACGAAACCGGCCTCGCCCGGCCCGGCCTCGACTGAGCTCCACTTCGGACAGATCGGCCGGCCCGTTCCACTTCGGACGGCCTCGGGCACATCCGGGCTACGGGGAAGTTCAGGGTCGGCTCAGGGTTTTCACCGATCGTGCTCCACCAGGTAACCCGGTTGGGTACTACTCAGGTCGTGCATGGAGTTCGGCCCTCAGGATGACGCGGGGACCATGGCCGGTCCGTCACGATGTGACCGGTAAGCGACCGCATCGAGGGAGCAAGGATGATCGAGGCAGCAGGTCTCACCAAACGTTACGGGAACACGCTGGCGGTGAACAACCTGTCGTTCAGCGTGCCGACCGGGAAGGTCACCGGCTTCCTCGGGCCGAACGGGGCGGGCAAATCCACCACCATGCGGATGATGCTCGGGTTGGACAACCCGAGCGCCGGGGACGTCCGCATCGGCGGCAAGCACTACCACGATCTGAAGGATCCGCTGCGCACCGTCGGCGCGCTGCTCGACGCGAAGTGGGTGCACCCCAACCGCTCCGCCCGCGCGCACCTGACGTGGATGGCCCGGTCCAACCGGATCCCGAAGCAGCGGGTGGACGAGGTGCTCGATCTCGTCGGCCTCACCACCGTGGCGGGCAAACGCGCCGGGGGCTACTCACTGGGCATGTCGCAGCGGCTCGGCATTGCGGGTGCACTGCTCGGTGACCCGGAGGTGCTGCTGTTCGACGAACCGGTGAACGGCCTCGACCCGGAGGGCATCCTCTGGATCCGCCAGTTCATGCACCGGCTGGCCGACGAGGGCCGCACCGTGTTCGTGTCCAGTCACCTGCTTTCCGAAATGGCGCTGACCGCGAGCGAGCTCGTGGTGATCGGCAAGGGCCAGCTCATCGCGCAGTCCTCGACCGAGGAGTTCGTGGCCCGTGCCGCGGACAACACGGTGAAGGTGCGCTCACCGCAGCTGCCCGCACTGCACCAGCAGCTGGCACAGGCGAGCGCGCAGGTCGTCGATTCGGGCGAGGCCCTCATCGTGTCCGGAATGGACAGCGCGAAGATCGGCGAGATCGCGGCCGCGGCGAACATCGTGCTGCACGAGCTGAGTCCGCAGACCGGCTCGCTCGAACAGGCCTTCATGCAGATCACCGGCGACTCGGTGCAGTACCACACCGGTCTCGAAACGCCGGCCGCCCGCTGACCACCCACGCATCGGAAGAGAACCCATGAACTTGCTCGCGGTCGAACGCATCAAGCTGTTCACCACCCGCTCGCCGTGGTGGTGCGGTTTCATCGCCATCGCCCTCACCGCAGGCTTCGGCGCGATCCTCGCCGCCGCCTCGTCGGACGACAATCCCATCAGCATCGGCTCCACCCAGTTCGGGTACCAGTTCGGGGTAGCCGTGATCATGGTGCTGGCCGCACTCTCGGTCACCACCGAGTACCGCTTCGGCACCATCCGCACCACGTTCCAGGCCGTGCCGCACCGGACCTCGGTGCTGCTGGCCAAGGCCGGGGTGATCGCACTGGTATCACTGGTGATCGGTGAGATCGGCGCGTTCGGCGCGTGGGGCGTCTGCTACCTCATCCGCCCGCAGGACGGACTGGGGCTGAGCACTTCCGCGGACTGGATCAACGTCGCGGGGGTCGGCGTGCTGTTCGCGATCGCCGCGGTGATCGCACTGAGCGTCGGCGTGCTGGTGCGCCACAGTGCCGGCGCGATCGCGCTGCTGCTGATCTACGTGCTGGCGGTGGAGAACCTCGTGCAGGTGATCCCGAAGGTCGGTTCGAAGATCCACAACTGGATGCCGTTCACCGTCGCGGACAATTTCCTGCACGGGGCGAACTCCGCTCCGCCGGGCTCGGCAGCCTCGGACTCGGTCCTCTCGCAGGGCGAGTCACTGGCCTACTTCGCCGGCTTCGCCGTGGTGATGCTGGTGATCGCGATCGGCGTCGCGAAGAAGCGCGACGCGTAACAAGCCCGCCACAGGGAACGTTTCGCCGGCATCTGGTGGGGACCGGAAGCGGCGGAACACGGGGAAAAGGGGAACGAAAGATCCGGGTCGCCAATTCGGGGGGCGGCCCGGATTTTTCGTGCCGGTAGAGTTCGCCCGGCGAGGGAGGGGCGAACGTGCTCGAAGCGACCGGACTCACCAAGGCTTACCGCGACACCGTCGCGGTGCGGGACCTCACGTTCACCGCGCAGGCCGGACGGGTCACCGGCTTCCTCGGCCCGAACGGGGCGGGCAAGTCGACCACGATGCGGCTGCTGCTCGGGCTCGACGCGCCGACCGCGGGCACCGCGCACATCGAGGGGCGGCCCTACCGGCAGCTGACTGATCCACTCCGGACGGTCGGCGCACTGCTCGACGCAACCTGGCGGCATCCCGGCCGCAGTGCCCGTGCGCACCTGCGCTGGCTCGCCGCGACCAACGGACTGCCCGAAAGCCGGGTCGGCGAGGTGCTGCGGCTGGTCGGACTCGACCAGGTGGCGGGCAAACGGGCGGGCCAGTTCTCCCTCGGCATGCTGCAGCGGCTGGGCATCGCGACCGCGTTGCTGGGGGATCCACGGGTGCTGCTGTTCGACGAACCGGTCAACGGCCTCGATCCGGAGGGCGTGCAGTGGGTGCGTCACCTCCTGCACGGGCTCGCCGCGGAAGGCCGGACCGTGTTCGTGTCGAGCCATCTGCTGCCGGAGATGGAGCAAACCGCGCAGGACCTGGTGGTGATCGGCCGAGGACAGCTCACTTACCAGGGCACGATGGCCGAGTTCGTGGCAAGGGCGGCCTCCCGCGGGGTCCGCGTGCGCACCCCGCACCCGCAGCTGCTGCGTCGCGCACTCACCGAACGTGGCGTGGTGTTCACCGAGGATCCCGATGTGTTTTACGTGTCCGAAATGGACAGTGCACGGATCGGTGAGCTCGCGTTCACCGCGGGTGCCACCCTGTACGAGCTGAGCCCGCTCGCCGGTTCGCTGGAGCAGGCGTATCTGGAGCTGACCGGCCAGTCCGGCGAGTTCACCGGCGGAGGTGCCCGGTGAACGTGCTGCGGGCGGAACGGATCAAGCTCTTCAGCACCCGCGCGCCGTGGTGGTGCAGTGCACTCTCGGTGCTGGTGCCGATCGGGTTCACCGCACTGTTCTTCGGACTGGCCGGCACCGCGGTTCCTGCCGACGTCGGCAACACCCAGCTCGCCGCCGGCAACGGCCGGACCGTCGCGCTGGTGCTGGCGGTGCTCGCCGCGTCGTCCGACGCGAACTGGGGCACGCTGAAGCTCACCTTCCAGGCGGTGCCGACCCGGGTGCCCGCGCTGCTCGCCAAGGGCACCGTGGTGCTGCTGCTGTGCGCCCTGCTCGGGCTGCTGGCCGGGACCGGTTCGTGGGGACTGGCGCAGCTGGTCCGGCCGGAGGCCGACCTGGGTTTGCACAGCGCGGCGGACTGGCGGCTGGTGTTCGGGCAGACGGTCACCTTCGCGCTCACCGGACTGCTCGGCGTCGGCGTGGGGCTGCTGCTGCGCAGCACCGCGCTTTCGCTGGCGCTCGTGCTCGTGTGGTCCCAGCTGGTGGAGGGGCTCGTACTGCTGATTCCGAAGATCGGCGCCGACATCTACCAGTGGCTGCCGTTCTACGCCGCTTCCCAGTTCGCCGGTGGAGATTTCACCAGAAGCACCCTGAAACTGTCGGCGCCTCTCGGCCCGTGGGGATATCTCGCGTATTTCGCGGCGATCTGCATCGCGTTGTTCGCCGCCGGGGCAGGCACTGCGAACCGCCGGGACGCCTGAGGCTGCACGTGCGGATGCGCTTGTACCGCAGGCAAATGGATTAAGACCACGTTAAGCAGGTGTGGCTTCTCTCACAGCGAGCGGACATACTGTCACCACGCCCTGAATATTCAAAGGTAGAGCGCAAACCCGTCACAGCTCTCCGGAGGTGAACCTTGACGGTGGACGCTGGTCACGATCTCATCAGCGCCATTCCGGTGGCCCGCAGCGAAGCGGATCTTCAACCTCGGCTCGAACCCATGCTCGACCTCGAATGGTCGCAGGCGATCGAGCTTCCCCGATTCGCGCTGCCCGCGACGCGGCCGGGCGATCTGCGGCAGGCGTGGGTGCACCGCGCGGCCGAAGCCGAGGTGCTCACGCTGTACCTGCGCGCACGCCAGGCCGACGAGCAGCTGCCCGCACCGTGGTGGCTGCGTGCGATGGCAGGCGGGCGGCTCGAATCGCGCGAGCTCGGATTCCGCATCGAGGACCGCATCGCGCAACTGCTCACCCGCAGGCCGGGCTGGGAGTTCGTGCCGTGGGCCGCGGACGGCGAATCCGGGTACTGGGAGTTCATGCCGTCCGAACGCGGCAAATCCGGCCACAGCATCCCGACCACGGTCCTGAACACCGACCGGCACGACGGCTGGATCGACGTGCTGCCCGCGCATTCCAGCGGCACGCCTGCGCCGATCGCGGTGTCCGGGCTGTCCGGTCTGCGCGCCCGGCTCGGGGAATTCGAAGCGGTGCGCTGACCCGTACCGATCCGGCAGGGAAGCAGGCGGCAGCCGATCCGCGCGCAGCCGCGGTGTGGTCGGCTGGGCACGCCAAGCGCCCACAGTATGTTGTCCGGGTGGAAAACGAGGACCAGCCACGGCTGCGCAGCGTGGTCAGCTACGTCAACCGCGGCGGACGGATGACCGTCGGCCAGCAGCGGGCGTGGGAAGAGCACTGGCCGCAGCTGGGCCGGACGGTCGCCGAACTGCCGCCGGGACCCGTCGACTTCACGGAGTGGTTCGGCCGCGAGGCACCGGTACTGCTGGAGATCGGTTCCGGCATGGGGGAGACCACCTCGCAGCTGGCCGCCGCGGCGCCGGAACTCAACTACCTGGCCGCGGAGGTCTACGAACCCGGGCTCGGCCAGCTGATGTTGCGTGCGGAAAAGCTCGGCGTGACGAACTTGCGGCTGCTGCACGGCGACGCGGTGGTGCTGCTGACCGAACACGTCGCCCCCGGCGCGCTGTCCGGTGTGCGGCTGTTCTTCCCGGACCCGTGGCCGAAGAAGCGCCACCACAAACGGCGGATCGTGCAGCCGGAGTTCGTCGCGCTCGTGGCGTCCCGGCTCGCCCCAGGCGGCACCTTCCACCTGGCCACCGACTGGGAGCACTACGCGGAGCAGATGCTCGAGGTGTGCTCCGCGGAGCAGGCACTACGCAACCGGTACGCCGAGGAACCCGGCGGCTGGGCCCCGCGCCCGCCGTGGCGTCCGGTGACGAAGTTCGAACAGCGCGCCGACGCCGAAGGCCGCGTCTCGCACGACCTGATCTTCGAGAAGCGCTGATCTCCGGAAGGCGGAAGCCGGGAAGCAGCGCCGAGGCTCGCGAAGCGGTCTGAAAGGCACTGACCGGGAGGTACCGAGGCCCGGGAAGCGGCGTTGCGGTCCGGAAACGGCTGCAGCCTCGAGCGGCCCGAGCAGCTCCGAAGGCTCCGAAGGCTCCGAAGGCTCCGAAGGCTCCGAAGGCTCCGAAGGCTCCGAAACGGTAAAGGGCCGTTGCCGGGTTCCCATCCCCGGCAACGGCCCTTCCTCCCCCTCGCCCCTCGGTGCCCGTCCCGCCCCCGATCGCGGGGCGGGCACCGATCACTCGTCGCTCAGCGGTTCGGCCTGCACGCGCTTGAGCGCGGGGGTGCAGACCGAGGCCCCGAGCAGGGCCACCCCGACACCGAGCACCACCGGTGCGAGGACCCACGGACTGAGCGTGATGTCGCCTTCGCTGAAGAGGCTGAACAACCCGAGCCCGACCAAGATCCCGACCACCCCGGCACCGATCGTGGCCACCAGTGACGGCAGCGCGGCCTCCATGCGCAGTGCCCTGGCGAGCACCCGGACCGGCGTGCCTGCCGCGATCAGCGCGCCGAACGTGCGCCGCCGGTCCATCACCGCCCCCGCGGTGGCGACCGCCGCACTGCAGCCGGCAAGGATCCCCGCCGCGAGCAGCCCGATCACGGTCACCCGGCGCAGGTCGCCGAGCGTCTGCTGCTGGTCGTACAGGTGCTGGTCGCGGCTGCCGATCTCCGAACCGGCCGACACCGAGGCCAAGGCCGTCCGCACCATCTCACGGTCGGCGTCGGTGGTCGGCACCACGATGCTGACGTCCATCGGCTGCACACCGGCAGGCAGTGACGTCGGTTCGATCACGTACGAGGCGTAGACGTCCTGATCCAGCGTGTAACGACCGACTGGCACCGAACCGAGCGGTTTCGTGACCGCGTCGTTCCCGGCGTCGCCCTCCACCACGTACTGGGAGGTGTCGAACTCGTACGGTGCGTACAGGCCGACATCAGGCTTGCAGTCCTTTTCGCTGATGCCGAGCCGGGTCAGCCGAGCCGCGTCCGCACACGTCATCACGTACGTCCGCTGGATCCGATGCTGTCCTTCCGAAGCCTTCGAGAGGTACACGGTGGGCACCGCGACCGCCCGTTCCTGCACGCCGTCCTGGGCCAGCTTGCTGTTGGCCTGCTCGACCATCGCGCCGGCCTTCTCCGGGCTGACGTCCGCGTACAGCGCGGAGTCGACGTACTGGCGACCGCCACCGGAGAGCGACTCGAAGGACGGCAACAGGGTCAGCGCCATCGACCCGGCGAACACCGCAAGCACAATGCCCGCCGAAGCCCGGTACGCGCCCTTCGGGTCTTCACGCAGCCGCCGCCCGGCCAACAGGGTCGACGGCCGCCGCCAGATCCGCACGAAGGTGCCACCGACTGCCGAAGTGACCCACGGACCGACCACCATCGCCGAAGCCACGACGAGGAACAGGCCGAACAGCACCATCTCCCCACCGCCGCTCGAGTGCCTGCCGGTCACGATCGCGGTGAAGAAGAACAACCCCGCCGCGGGCAACGCCAGCAGCCGCCACCAGCGCAGCGGCTTCACCTGGTGCCCGCCGGTGGCGAACAGCGGCGTGCGCAGTACCCGGCGCAGGCCGAGCACCCCGGCCAGCACCACCAGCGCCGGGATGACCACCATGATCGCCACGGTCAGGCCGACCGGCAGGCTGAAGTCCGCAGCCAGCCAGGTCCCGCCTGCCCACGGGATGAACGTGGCCAGTCCGTGCAGAACCGGGCTGACCAGCAGGCCGAGCAGTGCCCCGGCCCCGGCGGACAGTCCGGTTTCCACGGCCACCATCGAGGTCACCTGTCCCGGCGTTGCGCCTGCCAGCCGGAGTGCGGCCAGCCGCTGTTCGCGCCGGGCCGCGGTCAGCCTCGCCGACGAGGCGACCAGTACCAGGCTCGGCACGAGCAACACGACGATGCCGACCCCGGCCAGCAGCGCGAGCACCCCGTCCGGTTTCGCCTGCCCGTCGGGGAAGTCGGCGACCGGCGTGCCCGCCACGCCGGTCAGCGCGTGCGCACCGCTGCCCTGCAGCTCCTGCGGACTGTGCCCGACGAGCGCGACCAGCTGCTCCGGATACCGCAACGCCTGTTCGCCAAGCGCATCGACCGGTTTGCCGAACCGGTCGCCGAGCTGGTTGCCCGGCACGGTGTTCAGCAGTTTGCCCAGTTCCGGCGACACGAGTGTCTCGCCGGGGCCCGGCAGCTTCGAAATACCGGCAGGCAGGTGCAGGTCCGAGGCGGAGCCGGTGAGCGCGACGTCGACGCGCACGATCTCCTTGCCGTCGAAGTAGTCCTTGGCCGAGTTGACCAGCATGCTCGACTTGCCCTCGTCGGAGTAGCCGTACGGCTCCTGCCACTGCGCCCGTTGCTCGCGGGCCTGCGTGGCGAACGGCAGCGCGGCCAGCAGCAGCACCAGCCCGGTCGCGACCGCGACCCCGACCATGGTGAGGATCGCCGAAGCGCGGGTCCGCCGGTCGACGCGGAGCACGCGCAGGGCGAGCTGGAAGGCGTTCATGCCGGCTGCCTCGTGGCGATCAGCCCGTCGCGGATCGCCACCGTGCGGGGCAGCGATTCGGCCAGCTCCCGGTCGTGCGTGACGACCAGCACCGCGGCGCCGGACTCCTGTGCGGCACCCAGCAGTGCGTTCATGGTCTCGCCACCGGTGCGGGTGTCCAACGCGCCGGTCGGCTCGTCGGCGAAGATCACCTTCGGCCGGTGGGTCAGCGCACGGGCGATCGCCACGCGCTGTGCCTCGCCACCGGAAAGCTCACCGGGACGGCGGCCCTCCTTGCCCGCCAGTCCGAGCCTGCCGAGCCATTCCCGGCCCGCGGCAACGGATTCCCGCCGGGTGTGCCCGGCGAGCAAGGACGGCAGCGCCACGTTCTCCTCGGCGGTCAGCTCCTGCACGAGCATCCCGGACTGGAAGACGAACCCGAACTCGGTGCGCCGCAGTTCACTGCGCTTCTTCTCCCCGAGCTGGTCGATTCGCCTGCCCTGCAAGTGGATTTCCCCACCGTCGGCGCGAAGGATGCCGGCGAGCACGTGCAGCAGCGAGGTCTTACCGGAGCCGGACGGGCCCACGATGGCCACCGCCTCACCCGGCCGGACATCGATGTCGATGCCCGCGAGCGCGTACTGCTCGCCGTAGCGCTTCACCAGTCCGCGCCCGGCGAGCACCGGTCCTGCGCTCCATTGTGGATTGCTCATCCGAGAGCTCTCTCCCTGTTCGATCTCCGACTGCGTTGGCAACAGCTTCGCCGAACCGGGCGAGCGGCCACTTCGGGCAGACGGCCGGTCCGCGTTGCCGGGGGGTCGGCCGATCGGCCGATGGGGGTGCAACCACCTGGCCAAGGTGCGCACGGACGGCGATCCTCTACCGTTTCGGTGTGTCCGAGCCACCACCGATTTCGTTTTCGACGCGCGCGACCGAGTTCGTGAACCGGGTCGGCGCGTCCATGCTGGTGCTGCTCGCCGCGCTGGCCTTCGACCTGGTCTACGTGACGAACGCAGCCCTCGACGAAATCGGCCGCCGGTTCGTGGACTTCGGGCTGTTCCCCGGCATCTTCGCGATGGCCGGGTGTGCGCTGTGGGCCCGCAAGCGGGCGGCCGTCGCAGGTATGACCGGTGCCATGGTGCTGGTGGGCTGCACGCTGTTCATCCGCTACTTCGGGGTGCCCGCGTATTCGAGCGTGCTCGCCAACCTGTCCATCACCGAGGTGGTGGCCGGGGTCGAGATGGTCTACTTCGCGGCCCGCCGGGTGCGCTTCGGTGCGGCGTTCTGCACGATCTCCACGCTGGTGGTGGCGACCTTGATCGCGGTGTTCGGCCGGGCCCCCGGCCACCGGATCTCCGCCACCCCGATCGTGCAGTCGATAGTGTTCGGCTTCGTGCTGCTCGCCGGCGCAGTGCTGACCGGGGTGATCGGACGGCCGCGGCCGACGCGCACCCCGCGTAGCGAGGAGGGGGCGCGGGTACTGCGCCGGATCAACGATCTGGCGATGGGCCAGTGGCCGCTGCTGATCATGCTCGGGTTCGCCCTGATCGTCGAGTTCAGCGTCGGCTACGACGCCGGAGCGCGGTCGTTCCCGATCCTGTTCTGCTCGATCCTCGCCGGGGTCGCGGCGATGCTCTCCCGGCGCAAACCCGCACAAGGCGCACTCGCGGTGGCCGGGCTGATCCTGCTTTCCGGGCTCGTGATGCCGTTGCTGCACTTCGGCTACCACTACCAGCCCGGCACCGCGATCCCGCCCGGCCAGGTGGTGGCCGGGCTCGGCGTGGTGGTGAACCTGGTCCGTGCGACGCCACTGCCGAAGGCGTGGTCGCGGATCGTCGCGCTGTCCGGGGCGGTCGCGGTATCGGTCCTGCTGAACTTCGACCGCCCGGGATTCCATCTGCTCACCGATCCGCAGACGATCGGTGTGCTGGTGGTGGTCGCCTCGCTGCTGCTGGGCTTCGCCATCGCGATCGGGCTGTTCCTGCGTTCCCGGGATTCCGAACGCCAGCAGGTGGTCAGGGCCGCGGTCACCGACGCGCAGACCTCCGAGCGGATGGCACTGGCCCGCGAACTGCACGACGTGGTCGCACACCACGTGACCGGGATCGTGGTGCAGGCGCAGGCCGCGCGGATGATGGGGGAGAAGAACCCGCAGCTCGCGCTCGAGGCGATGGGCCGCATCGAGGACGCCGGGGTGGAAGCGCTGGCCGCGATGCGCCGGCTGGTCCGCAGCATGCGCGGGGACGCGCCTGCCGGTTCGAGCGAGTTCAACGAGCAGGCCACCACCGACCTCGCCGCCGACCTGCGCCGCCTGGTCGAGGCGGGCAACCACGGGGTGCCGACGTCATTGCGGCTCGATCTGCCGCCGGACCTGCCGCAGGAGGTGGGCCGCTCCGCGCTGCGGCTGATCCAGGAGTCGCTGACCAACATCGGCAAGCACGCGGCGGACGCCAGCGAAGCACTGGTGCACGCCGAGGTCGTCGACGGAGAACTGCATCTGCGGGTGATGGACGACGGGCGCGAGCCGACGCACCGTCCGGCCGGCGGATCGGGCGGCTACGGTCTGGTCGGCATGCGCGAACGCGTCGCGCTGCTGCACGGCCGCCTCTCGGCCGGACGCGGGCCGGACGGCGGCTGGCGGGTCGAGGCTTGGCTGCCGCTCGAGCCGAACGGGGAGACGAACGGGTGATCCGGGTACTGATCGCAGACGACCAGGAAATGGTGCGGATGGGCTTCCGCATGATCCTGGACGCGCAGGACGACATCGAGGTGGTCGCGGACGTCGCGGACGGCGTGTCCGCGGTGACCAGCGCACGGGAGCTGCGCCCCGACGTGTGCCTGCTCGACATCCGGATGCCCGGCCTCGACGGGTTGGAGGTGACCAGGCAACTCGCCGGGCCGGAGGTCACCGATCCGCTCAAGGTCGTCGTGGTCACCACGTTCGACCTGGACGAATACGTGCACACCGCGTTGCGCAACGGGGCCAGCGGCTTCCTGCTCAAGGACGCCGGACCGGCGCTGCTGATCGAGGCCGTGCGTGCCGCGGAGCGCGGCGACGCACTCGTCTCCCCGCAGATCACCGTGCGGCTGCTGAAGCACTTCGACGGAAAAGCGGCCAAACCGGACGTCCCTGCCCCCGCGGAGCCGTTGACCGCGCGGGAGCTGGACGTGGTGCAGGCCGCCGCGCGGGGACTGACGAACACGGAGATCGGCGGCGAGCTGTACCTGTCGCTGTCCACGGTGAAGACGCATCTGGCGTCCGTGCAGTCCAAGATCGGTGCCCGCAACCGGGTGGAGATCGCGGCGTGGGCCTGGCGCAGCGGCGTGGTCGACTGAGCACCGCGGTGGCTTGCCGCTGACCTGGCGTCGAGGTCGCGCCCGTACCATCTCTCGGCATGCCCAGCCGTTTTCACGCTCCGGTCGTCCTGCCCGCCGATCCGTCCTGTTCCGTGCTGCGTTCCGGCGTCGTGGACGTCGACGACGGCGGCCGGATCACCTTCGCCGGACCGGAGACGGCCGCACCGGAGTTCACCGGCGAGGTCATCCGGCTGACCGGGATCCTGCTGCCCGGTCTGGTCAACACGCACGCGCACAGCCCGATGACGCTGCTGCGCGGGATGGGTGGCGATCTGCCGCTGTTGCGCTGGTTGCGGGAGATCATCTGGCCGACCGAGGCCAAGCTGAAGCCTGCGGACGTGCGCACCGGCATGCTGCTCGGTTCGGTCGAGATGCTCCGGCACGGCGTGACCACCAGCGCGGAGATGTACTTCGAGGGCGAGCAGCTGGTGGACGCGGTGCTGAGCACCGGTGGCCGGGTGCTCGCGGCGCCGCCGGTGATGGAGCTGCCGGGGATGGACTGGCAGAGTTCGCTGAAGAGCATCGAACGGTGGATCGACGCCGACGGTCTGCGGTTCGGCCCCGGCGAGCGGATCGAACTCGGCTACGGCCCGCATTCGGCGTACATGCTGAACCCGGACGGACTCCGGGCCACCGCCGAGTCCGCCGCGGCGCGCGGCGCGCTCGTGCAGATCCACGTCGCCGAGGCCGCGGACGAAGACCGCAAGCAGCGCGAGCAGCACGGTTCGGTGCCGAAGCTGCTCGATTCGCTCGGAGTGTTCGCCGGGCGCACACTCGCCGCGCACTCGGTCCATCTGTCCGATGAGGACATTGCGCTGTTCGCCGCGCGAGGGGTCGGCATGGCGCACTGCCCTGGTTCGAACGCGAAGCTGGCCTCGGGCATCGCGCGGATCAAGGACCTGCGGGCGGCGGGCGTCGCGATCGGGCTCGGCACCGACGGTCCCGCGTCGAACGACGACCTCGACCTGTGGGAGGAGCTGCAGCTCACCGCGATGCTGGCGCGGCTGGCCACCGCCGACTCCACCGTGCTGACCGCGGCGGACGTCTTCCTGATGGCCACCCGCGGCGGTGCGGACGCACTCGGCCGCGCCGACCTCGGCGTGCTCGAACCGGGCCGCTGGGCCGACCTGGTGCACGTGGATCTCGACGATCCGGCCTTCGCCGCGGGCCTGGACGTACCGGACGAGCACCTGCTGTCGAACCTCGTGTGGGCGGCCGGTTCCCGCCGCGTCCGCGACGTGTGGGTGGCAGGCGAGCAGGTCGTCGCGGATGCCGAACCAACCCGGGTCGACCGCGCCGCGATCCAGGCGTCCGCCACCGAAACCGCGGCGCGGCTGCGCACGTAGAGCGTGTTGCCGAGCCGGGTGGGCCGGTGCTCTCGTGGGTCAGCCGGCGTGGCCGCCTGACCCACGAGAGCCCTGGTCCCGCTACGCCCGCGCGCTAACCGGGCCGGGGATCAGCAGCGCGGATCCCCGCCGTACTTCCACTCGATCGCGTTCGCCGTGTCGAAGTTCCCGCAGACGACGAGCTGGCTCCCCTCGGCGTAAACCTTGTAGCCCTCCGCACCGCCGGTCAGGGTCTTCTCCCGACCGTCCTTGCTGAGCTTCACGTCGAAACCGGCGCCGACCGCAGCGTTGATCTGCGAACAGCCGGTGGTGATTGCTTTCGTCGCCTGGCCGGTGTGCAAAATTGCCTGGGCAGCGTAGTCGCCGCTGTTATTGCAGATCTGGAGCGGACGGTCCACGGCCGGAGCCGCGTCGGCCACCCCGGAGGTGCTCGCAATCGCCAAGGCGCCGACCACGAGACCGGCACCGAAAACCGAACGAATAAAGTGCGTCATCACAGATTCCTTGCTTGACTGGACAGTCCTGTCCCGCCGCCGCTCCACGGTATTTCCGAATACCGCTCCCTCAGCGAAGCGTTAACCGCGTGCTGCTTTTCCGCTCGGGGGATTGCGCGCCGGAACGGTCGTGGATCAGCAGCGCGGATCCCCGCCGTACCGCCAAGGGGTCAGGGACGCGTTGTCGAAGTCACCGCAGATGACGGCCTGGGTCCCCCATCCCCGGTAGACCTCTAAGCCACCGCCGTTCGCCAGCTCCTTCTTCCGACCTCCTGCACTGGTGATCCTCACCAGGAAGGTCGTCCCTTCGGGAACGTTGATCTGCGTGCAGCCGCTGAAGATCGCGCGCGTCGACTCACCCTGGGCCGGAATCGCCTGAGCCGAGTATCCGGTGCCGTTGTTGCAAACTTGGAGCGGACGGTCCACGGCCGGAGCCGCGTCGGCCACCCCGGAGGTGCCCGCAATCGCCAAGGCGCCGACCACGAGACCAGCACCGAAAACCGAACGAAGAAATGTGCGTGCCATCAGATTCCCTGCTTCTATAGACAATCCGGGCAGGCTGCCGCTCAACGGCATATCCGATTCATCGCGCTATGACTACGCCTGAGCACCAACCCTGATTCGAGGATGCTCCTGGAATCCGCACGACCTCCAGCAGATGCGCGGTTGTTGCCCGAAGACCCCTCCCGCCTTGCCCGAGCAGCCGACCGGAAGCGAAACGGACCGAGCGCGAACAGGAATTCGTGTGTCACTTCACACGTTGAAGCAACCGGGGCAGAAGCGGGGGAAACTCCGATTTGCCCGAAGAGTGAACTTGCCTCGGCGTGACGACCCGAACGAAGCTCGCCGGCACACCGCACCAGTGGTCAGCGGGGGCGGATAGTGATCTCGGTGAGCTGGGCTTCCGGGGTTGCGGTCACCGCGGTGAGTACGGCGGTCGCCACGGAATCCGGGCGGAGGTACCTGGCCGCGTCGTAGCTGCCGCCCTCGTGCGTCACCACGGCGCGCTGCATCTCGGTGTCGGTGCGGCCAGGGAAGATCGAGGTCACGCGCAGTTCGGGCTCTTCGACGCGGAGTGCGTCGGCGAACGCGCGGGCAGCGAACTTGCTCGCCGCGTACGGGGCCCAGCCCGGACGGGCGTTCAGCCCGGCGCCGGAGTTGATCACCACGACGTGCCCGCGGGCGGCGCGGAGTGCGGGCAGCAGCACCCGGGTCAGCTCCGCCACCGCCACCACGTTGACCTCGAGGCTGGTCCGCCACGCGTCCGCGGGCACCTCGGCGATCGTGCCGAGCCGTGCGGCACCCGCGGAGTGCACGAGCACGTCGAGTTCGCTGATCCGGCTCGCGGCGGCTTCGACGGCGGACGAATCGGTGAGGTCGACCCGCCACGGCTCGGCGCCGGGCAACTCCTCGGCCACCCTCGCGAGCGCGTCCTCGTCACGACCGCCGAGCAGCAGCCGGTGGGTCGGGGCGAGCTGATGGGCGATGGCCGCGCCGATGCCACGGGAGGCGCCGGTGACCAGTGCGAGCGGAAGGTCGGTCATACCGGCCACGGTAGGCCTCAGCAGCGGGCTGCCTCGCCGGGGTCACGGGGGTAGCGGATCTCCGTGCGGTGCCACGCCCCGGCGAAGTTGTCGATAAAGCGACTCCACGACATCTCGCCGCGGGTCGAGGTGAGCACGTCCTGTTCGGCCGGGCAGCGCAGGGCCGCACGGGCGGCGTCGATCTCGGCAGGCTGGAAGATCCGGATCTGGCCGTCGACAGCCAGGTCGCCGCGTCCGGCCGCGGCGATCTCCCATGCCCCGACCAGCCACTTCGAGTGCCCCGGCCGTCCGCCGGGGATGGACGCGGAGTGCGCGGCGAGGTCGCTGGCCAGCCCGTAGCCGTCGTGTACGCGGACGTCCACCGACACCATGTTGCTGATCGCACCCATGCTGTCCGCGGCCAACGTCACGTACGGCAGGTCGGTGGGGAAGCGGAACCACTGCTTCACGTCGCCGTAGCTGTAGACCAGCACCGCCGGGTCGCGCGTGCCCGCCACCGCGTCCACCGCCCGGTGGATGACGTCCTGGCCGAGGAAGTCCGTGGCCAGCACCGGATTGGCCTTCCCGGTCGCCCACGACCAGTACGACCGCTCATCGGTGACGCTCACCGCGAGGTGGTCGTTTTCGTACGGCACGCGCAGCCAGCCCCCGGCGGCCACCGCCCACACCCAGACGGCCACCACGAGCGCAACGGTCCGCCGGGTCAGCGGGACCGCCATCACCGGGAGCAGCACCACGAACAGCGCAGGCAGCAGCATCCGGCCGTGCATGAAGTCCCCGCCGACCCGCACCACGTACGCGGTGAGCAGCACCGCGGCGACCACCGGCGCGAGCGTCAGGATCCGCGAGCGGCGGACCAGCGCCGCCACGACGATCAGCAGCAGCAACGGCAGCCACAGCAGGTACGGGGTGACCAGGTCGGCGAGGTAGGCGAACCCCCTCGGCCAGTCGGCGTCGCCCGCCTCCTTGGCCAGCGCGGTGTTCGGCACGAGCAGGCCGTAGTAGCCCATCCGGAACACCTGGTACCCGACCGGCAGCGCCACTGCAGCGGCCAGCCAGCCGAGCGCGGTACGCAGCTTCGGCCGGCGCAGCAGGAGCAACGCGACGAACCCGACGACACTGAACAACGCCAGGTCGGGACGAACCAGCGGACCGAGTCCGAGCACGAGCGCGGTGACCACCGGCGCCTTGCCCCGCACCAGCAGCCACCAGCTCCCGCCGAGCCACAGCAGCGCCAGCCCGGTTTCCAGCCCTGACGTCGCGAAATCCCGGAACGGCGGCAGCACGCACACCACCAGCGCACCCGCCGGGGCGACCGCTGCGCCGTACAGCCGTCGCGCGCCGTCGAGCCCGAAGAACAGGCCACCGACCGCGCACAGCAGGCCCACGACCACCGCCACCCATTCCAGCGGCGGACCGGGGATGGCGCCGAATCCCGCGAGCAACCACGTCCACAAAGGACTGGTGCTCGCCTCGACCCGTTCCCCGACGTTGAACACCGGACCGTGCCCGGCCAGGATCTCCCGTACGGTGCGGAGCACGAGCAGCCCGTCGTCGCTCATCCAGCGCCGCTGCCAGCCGAGTACCGCGTAGAGCACCAGCGTGGCCGCGGTGGCGACCCAGGTCCAGGCCACCGGACGGCGGTACCAAGGGGACGGCTGCACGACAGGATCGCCGACGGTCGCTGCCGCGGTCATGGGTACTCCGGCCCTCCCCGAGGTGTGGTCTGCACCCCCAGTCTCGCATCCCGGAGCAGGTGACGCTCAGTGGTCAGGAAACCGTCACTCGGGCCCCGACGGAGCCACGGACGAAGCGGACGGTGACGACGGCGCGGGCGCGGACGAAGACGGTGGTGGCGGCGGAGGCGCGGACGACGACGTTGGTGGCGCAGGCGCGGGCGGCGCTGGTGCGGCGAGACCGAGATCCAGGTCCGTCCGCTCGCGGGTGGTGCCACCCAGGGTGAACGGCGCCGTGCACCCGGTCCCGGGATCGACGTCGGAGTCGAGGGCCGGGTCGCCGGCGGCGCGGCTGGTCGCGGTGAGCCCGTCCGGCAGCCCGTGCAGATCGAAGCAGACCTGGTAGGTGCCGTCCTTGCGCTTGTCGAACAGGTAGCTGCCGTCGGTTCCGGTGCGGACGGTGGCGACCGTGCCGCCTGCCCCGTCCTTGAGCGTGACCGGCAGATCGGCGTATCCGGGCTCACCGTCGTCCTGCAGGCCGTTGCGGTTGGCGTCGCGCCACACGCGGTCGCCGATCCTGCCGACCGCGGGCGGCGGCGTGACGGTGATCGTCGCGGTCGCCTTCTGGTCACCGAGCTGCCCGGCAGGCGAACTCGCCCCGGTGACGGTCGCGGTGTTCACGTGCCCGTCGTCGTCCTCGGTCAGGTTCGGGTGGTCGCAGGTCAGCGCGCGCGTCGCGCCCGCGGCGAGGTCGAACGCGGCGGGCAGGCCGGTGCACCACGGATCCTTCACCACCAGGCCGGTGAGTGGCTCCGAACCGGTGTTGGCGACGGTGATCCGGTAGTGCGCGGTCTGGCCGGCGGGGATCGGTGCGGAAGCACCCCATTCACCGCTGGCCGGGTTCTGCACTTCCTTCTTGACGGTGTAGGCCGCGAGATCGGCGCGCACGCAGTCCCACATGACCCAGTTGTGGTTGGTGGTGGCGAAGAACGTGGCCGCCGAGGTCTGCTCCGGCGCGGTGACCGGCGGGACGTCCTGGCGCACGAGCTTGCCGTCCGAGGCGACGTCGTGCGTCACGTCGAGCGGTTTCTCCAGCAGCGTCCGGCCCGCATTGTCGGCGAAGCGCAGCCCCACGCTGGTGGCGGCGCGCGCACCCAGCCCGGAGGAGGCGGTGCCGGTCCAGACGGACAGCGTGTAGATCCCGCCCGGCACCGGCTTCAGTGACTGGCTCGCCCAGCTGGCCCGGCCGTCCGGCGTCTGGATCTGCGCGTTGACCCCGCCGTCGACTGCGTGCGCGCTGCCGGTGGTGAGCTTCGGCAGCCGGTCCGGCGGGGTGCTGCGCGGGACCGGAGCGGCCGGGGTGAACAGGTAGTCCCGCGGCATACCGCCGGGCGAGACCTCGTCCTCGACACTCGGATTCGGTGCGATACCACCGCATTCCGGGGCTCCCGCGGCAGGCGCAGAACCCGGGAGGACGACGACGAGCGCGCCGGCCAGCACCGCTGTGCAGGCCACCGCGCCCGTCGACCGTCCGATCGCGACTCTCGTTACCCGCCTCACCCGGCGAAGCTATTACCCCGCACCGTGCGCGCGCAGCGGGAGCCACTCCAAAGAGTTACCGCTGTCCGATCTTGCCGACCAGCCCGAAACGGCCCTTCTTCCACACCGACACGATGGCGGGCCGCGGCTGGGTGCTGCCGCCGTCGGGCCAGTGCGACGTCGGGTTCGCCGAGCTGTCGGCGTTCTCGCCGGGGTGCTGCACCGCGACGAGCACCAGGTGGTCGGTCACCACCGGCCCGCAGGTCTCGGCTCCCACCGGTACGGAGAGGAACTGCTTCACCTGCCCGCGCTCGGGACCGGTCACCGGCACCGAGAACAGGCCGTCGTTCGCGCCGAGAGTGTTGCCGTCGGTGGAGATCCACAGATTGCCGTGCGGGTCGAAGGCGACGTTGTCCGGACAGGAGATCGGGCTCACCTGGTCCTTCGGGAAGCCGCCGAAGTAGGTGTCCGCGGTGGCCGGGTCGCCGCAGACCAGCAGCAGCCGCCAGGAAAACCGGGTCGCCGCCGCGTCGCCGCGCTGCTCCTGCCACTCCAGCACGTGGCCGTTCTTGTTGCCGGCCCGCGGGTTCGGCTCGTCCACCCCCGCCTTGCCCGCGGCGCCACGGTCGGTGTTGTTGGTCAGTGCCGCGTAGATCCGCCCGTTCACCGGATTCGGCTCGATGTCCTCCGGACGGTCCATTTTGGTCGCTCCGGCCCGGTCGGCGGCCTGCCGGGTGAAGACGTAGACCTCTTCCGCGGTAAATCCGTCCACAAAGGACTTGTTGCCGCTCGCCAGCGGAATCCATTCGCCGGCACCGTCGAACTCACCGTCGGCAGGCAGTGTGCCGGAACCGTCGATCTCCCCGGGGCTGTCGCCGGTGAACTTGGCGACGTAGAGCGTGCCGTCGTCGAGCAACGCGGAGTTGTGCCGCCGGGCGAGCGCGGAGCTGCCCTTCTTGTACCTGCCGTTGGAGACGAACTTGTAGATGTACTCGAACCGCTCGTCGTCGCCGGAGTACACCGCGAGCCGCCCGTCGGCGGTGATCTTCACGTTCGCCGCTTCGTGCTTGAACCGGCCGAGTGCGGTGTGCTTGATCGGCGTGGAGTGCGGGTCGTTCGGGTCGATCTCCACGACCCAGCCGAACCGGTTCGGCTCGTTGGGCTCCCGCGGCACGTCCCAGCGCCGGTCGAAGCGCTCCCACTTGCGCGTGCTCTCCCCGGTGCCGATCAGGTAGCGCTCGAGCCGCGCGGCCTGCTTCGGGTCGGTGACCTGGTCCGCGTTGGCGAAGTACTGGTGGAAGTTCTCCTCGCCGGAGAGCACCGTGCCCCACGGCGTGACGCCGCCGGAGCAGTTGTTCTGCGTGCCGCGCACCCGCTTGCCCGACGGATCGGCGGACGTCTTGAGGTACTTCGAACCGGCCGCCGGACCACGCACCTCGAAGATCGTGTCGAGGGTGATCCGTCGGTTGAGCGGGCTCGGCACGGTACGCAGCGCACCGCCGATCGGATCGCGCAGCGTCTGCACCACCGACAACCCGTGCGCGGCCCAGGCGATCTTCGCCTGTTCCGCGGTGGGGTTGTCCGGGTCGTACTGGTCGGCGGGGAACAGGTGCACCTCGGTGGTGTACTCGTGGTTGACCACGAGCAGGTTGCGCAGCCCCAGCGGGTCCTGCGGGATCAGGCCGACGAAATCGTTGTTGTAACCGAACTGCTTCGCCTGTGCCGCCGCGGTCTGTGCGCGGAAGTCGAACTTCGGCGCACCTGCCACCACCGGGTCACCCCAGCGGATCACCACGTGCTGGTCGTAACCGTCGGGGATGCTCACCCGGTCGAGCTGGTTCGGCGGCACCGGCTCGAAGTCGGTGCCGGGCACCGGACGGGAGCCCTTCGCCGGAGCCGGGGCCGCGGACGCAGGCGTGCCGACCGGCGTGGCGGCAGCGGTACCGGACATCGCGGCGAAGCCACCGGCCGCGGCGGCCATCACGGCGCCTGCCTTGAACACCCCACGGCGCGAGACACCCTTCGCGATGTCGCCGAAGTACTCGTTGGCGGTCGGATTCGGCGCCTCGTGCGCGCACGCGTTGCCGCACCGGTATTCGCAGGTGATCGGGGAACGGCCGCCGGGGTGGACGGCGAGCAAGGGCAGCAGTCGCACGGGCTCCTCAGACACTGGGCCTCCAGGTCACTTCAGTAGGGGAACGAAGCGACCGTATGTGGGAAAACCCGAGTAAATCGGACCACAAGGTGAACAACCGGTGTATTTGCCGCAATCAGGACCTAATCCGCGATCACCCCTGAACGGACAGTCCAGGGGTGATCGCCGAGTGTCGCGAGACGGCTCAGAATTCCTCGTCGCCGACCAGCGCGGCCTCCTTGGGCAGCACGTGCGGATCCGCCTTCTTTTCCCGCAGTGACAGCAGCACGGCGGCGATCAGGCACAGCACCGCGGCGACCACGAACGGTCCCTGCTGCCAGCCGAGCCAGTCCGCGACGTGGCCGACCAGCGTGGCCGCGACCGCACCGCCGAGCCAGCGGCAGAAGTTGTACCCCGCGCTGGCGACCGGACGCGGAGCGTCGCTGATGGACATCGCGGTTCCGGTGAACAACGTGTTCAGCAGCCCGGAAACCAGGCCGGACAGGATGATCCCGACGACCACCACCGGTTTGCTGGGAATGGCCAGCACCAGCATCAGCACGGTGTAGCCGGCGACCGCCAGCGCAGCCGCGTGCCGTTCGCCGAAGCGGCCGGCCAGCTTCGGTGCCAGCGCCACCCCGGCCACCGCAACGCACAGGCCCCAGCCGCAGAAGATCAGGCCGACCGCGATCGCGTTCCAGCCGAGCACGAACGGCGACCAGGCCAGCACCGCGAAGAACGCCGCGGTGTAGAGCGCCGAGGCGACCGAGGTGCGCAGCAGTCCGGGGTGCTTCAGCGCACGGATCGGGTCGAGCAGTTTGATCGGATCCCGCTTCTGGTGCGAATCGCTGCTCAGGAACACCGCGCACAACACCAGCGCACCGGCCATCAGCACCGCGGTGCCGAGGAACGGCCCGCGCCACGAGATCGAGCCGAGCAGCGCACCGAGCAGCGGCCCCACCGCCAGCCCGACCCCGAGCGCGGCTTCGTAGAGCAGGATCGCGCCGCTCTGCCCGCCGGTGGCCGCACCGACGATCACCGACAACGCGGTGGCGATGAAGAACGCGTTGCCGAGACCCCACACCGCACGCAGGCCGACGAGCTGTTCGATCGAACCGGCCGCGGCGCACAGTGCGGTCGCGGCGACGATCAGCGTGAGGCCGACGAGCACGGTCCGCTTGGCACCGAAACGCGCGGACATCGCACCGGTGAACAGCATTGCGATCACCTGCACCCCGAGGTACGAGGTGAACAGCAGGGTGACCTGTGACGGCGTGGCGTCGAGGCCCTTCGCGATGGACAGCAGGATCGGATCGACGAGCCCGATGCCCATGAACGCGATGACCGCGGCGAACGCGGTGATCCACACCTGTTTGGGCTGGCCCTTGACCGCGTCCAGCAGGCTCGAGTGGTGCTCAGCGCTCATCGCGGATCAGTTCCTCCTTCGGGTTTTCCTGGTTGGGCAAGTGGTGCACCGGGTCGTCCCGGTGGAAATCGGCGATCAGCTTGGTGAGTGCGGGCAGCGCGGCGTCGATCGCGCAGCGTTCGTCCTCGTCCAGCCGCAGCAGCCGCTCCCGCAGCTCTGCCTCCCGTCCCGCGATCAGCTCCGCGTAGAACCGTTCGCCTTCCGGGGTGGCCGCCACGAGCACGGCACGGCGGTCGTCCGGATCCGGACGACGGGTCACCATGCCGAGCCGTTCGAGCCTGCCGACGACGTCGGTCATCGACGGCATGCGCACGCCCTCGATCCGGGCGAGCCTGCTCATCCGGCTCGGCCCGCGGCCGACCAGTTCGGCCAGCACCGAGCCCTGGGTGAGGGTGAGCAGCTGGGCCGTCTCCCTGCGCACGAGGTAATACAGCCGGAAGACCACCGGCCGCAGCCGGCCGGCCAGATCGACGATCGGGGAAGTCACTTAGCCAGCCTAACAAATTTAGTTAGGGTAGCGAAGTAATTGCCCTCACAGGTTAGGCTGCCGGCATGGATGCGGTGATCTTCGACCTCGACGGCGTGCTGGTGGATTCCGAGCAGACCTGGGACGAGGTGCGCCGCTCGGTGGTCGCCGCGCACGGTGGAACCTGGCGACCGGAGGCGACCAGGGCACAGCAGGGGATGAGCACCCCGGAATGGGCGCGCTACCTGGTGGACACCCTTGGCGCACAACTGAGTACGGACGAGATCGCGAACACCGTGATCGACGAGATGGCGCACCGCTACGCCGAGGGGCCGCCGGTGATCGACGGCGCGGCGGACGTGGTGCGCGAGATCGCCCGGCAGTGGCCGGTCGCGATCGCGAGTTCGTCGCCGCCGGTGCTGATCCACGCCTTCCTCACCGCGTGCGACCTCACGTCACTGGTCCCGGTCGCGGTGTCGAGCGAGGAGGTCGCGGCGGGCAAGCCCGCCCCGGACGTCTACCTGCGCGCGGCCGCACTGCTGGAGATCGCACCGCAGCGGTGCGCGGCAGTGGAGGACACCACCAACGGCCTGCGTGCGGCGCTGGCGGCGGGGATGACGGTGTACGGCGTGCCGAATCCGCACTTCCCACCCGACCCCGACGTGCTCGGGCAAGCCACCGTGCTGTCCGCCATCACCGAACTGCCGTCGGCGGTCCGCACAGCTCGGTGATGCAGCTCACAGACGGCAAATACCGGCATAACGTTCACTCCGCGCATCCGGCTGATCGCGCAATGCCATCCTGAACCCGGCTTTCCGGATACGGCGAGAGGGATGGACGTTGGCAGCGACGGACCGGCAGTGGGACATCGTCAGCAGTATCGGGCTCACCGCACTCGGCGTCGCGGCGGCACGGGCGGTCGAAACGAACTCCCCGGAGCCGCTGATCGACGATCCGTTCGCGGCGGAGTTCGTGCGCGCCGCGGCGCCGCCGCGGCCGCTGCCGACCGAACCGGTCGAGGACGAGCTCTGGACCGCGATGACCGGTTACATGGCGTTGCGCTCGCAGTTTTTCGACGCGGTGGTCACCGGTTCGGACACCCCGCAGGTGGTCATCCTCGCCGCCGGGCTCGACGCGCGGGCCTACCGGCTCGACCTGACCGGCCGCGACGTCTACGAGGTGGACCAGCCGCGGGTGCTCGAGTTCAAGCAGCAGGTGCTCGACCGCCTCCGCGCCGAGCCCCGCTGCCGCCGGCACCCGGTGGCCGCCGATCTGCGCGAGGACTGGCCGGCCGCACTGGAACTGGCCGGGTTCGACCGGACCCGGCCCACCACCTGGCTCGCCGAAGGGCTGCTGCCCTATCTGCCTGCGCACGCGGAGGAGCAGCTGTTCGACCTGGTGCACGCCCGCTCCGCGCCGGGCAGCCGGATCGGCGTGGAGCAGTTCGCGACGAGCCACCTGGAGAGCGTCACGAACAGCATGCAGGCACTCGACGCCGGCGAGCGGCTCGGCGTGAACATCTCGCAGCTGTTCTCCGGCGATCCCCGCCGGGACCCGATCACCTGGCTGGCCGAACAGGGCTGGCAGGTCGAGGTCGACCATCCGGACGAGCTCGCCGACCGGTTCGGCAGGCAGCTGCCGGACCTGCTCGTCGACACGATGGCCAAGGCCGAACTGGTCCGCGCCGACCTGCCCTGAACCCGGAAAGAGGGGCCGCTGCCTGCAGCGGCCCCTCTTTCGCTCAGCGCTCGCGCGCGCCTTCGATGAATTCGTCGACCGCGTCGCGGGCGGTCGAGTCGTCGTACTGCTCCGGCGGCGACTTCATGAAGTAGGACGACGCGGACAGGATCGGCCCGCCGATCCCGCGGTCCTTGGCGATCTTCGCGGCGCGCACCGCGTCGATGATGATGCCCGCCGAGTTCGGCGAGTCCCACACCTCGAGCTTGTACTCCAGGTTCAGCGGCACGTCGCCGAACGCACGGCCCTCGAGCCGCACGTAGGCCCATTTGCGGTCGTCGAGCCACTGCACGTAGTCCGACGGTCCGATGTGGACGTTGCCCTTGCCGAGCTCGCGGTCGACCTGCGAGGTGACCGACTGGGTTTTCGAGATCTTCTTCGACTCCAGCCGCTCGAGCTCCTTCATGTTCAGGAAGTCCATGTTCCCGCCCACGTTGAGCTGCATCGTGCGGTCGAGCTGCACGCCGCGGTCCTCGAACAGCTTCGCCAGCACGCGGTGCGTGATGGTGGCGCCGACCTGGGACTTGATGTCGTCGCCGACGATCGGCACGCCGGCGTCGGTGAACTTCTTCGCCCACTCCGGATCGGAGGCGATGAACACCGGGAGCGCGTTGACGAACGCCACCCCCGCGTCGATCGCGGCCTGCGCGTAGAACTTGTCCGCCACCTCGGACCCCACCGGCAGGTAGGAGACCAGCACGTCGACCTGCGCCTCGCGCAGCGCCGCGACGATGTCGACCGGCTGCTCGTCGGACTCCTCGATGGTCTCGCGGTAGAACCGGCCGAGCCCGTCGTGGGTGTGCCCGCGCTGCACGGTGACCCCGAGCGGCGGCACATCGGCGATCTTGATCGTGTTGTTCTCGCTGGCGAAGATCGCCTCCGAGAGATCACGGCCGACCTTCTTCGCGTCCACGTCGAACGCCGCGACGAACTCCACGTCACCGACGTGGTACTCGCCGAACTGGACGTGCATCAAACCGGGGACGCGTGTGCCGGGATCCGCATCGCCGTAGTACTGGACACCCTGGACCAGCGACGAGGCGCAGTTGCCGACGCCCACGATGGCCACCCGAACGCGGCGCTTGGAGCCCATGCCGGTTTCTCCTTCAATCCGTTCCTTACATCTGCAGGTCTGCCGCCACGCTGCGGCACCGCTCAGCGCCCCGGTTGGTCCGGGCCGCGCTGCTCGGCTTGTTCGTGCGCGATCAGCTCGTTGAGCCAGCGCACCTCCCGCTCGCTGGTCTCCAGCCCCAGCCGGTGCAGCTCGCGGGTATAGCGGTCGATCCTCTCCTCGGTCCTTGCCAGCGCGTCGCGCAAACCCTCGCGACGCTCCTCCACACGACGGCGCCTTCCCTCCAGGATTCGCATCCTGACGTCGGCCGGTGTCCGCGAGAAGAAGGCGAGGTGGACGCCGAACCCCTCGTCGTCCCACGTCGTCGGACCCGCGTCGCCGAGCAGTTCCGCGAAGCGCTCCTTGCCCTCGGCGGTGAGCTTGTAGACGCGGCGGCCGCGCCGGGACCACGCCCGGTCGTCCGCCTCGTCCAGCTCCTCGACGAGGTAACCGGCCCGCAGCAGCCGACGCAGGGTCGGGTACAGCGAGCCGTACGAGAACGTCCGGAACATGCCGAGCGTCTCGTGCAAACGCTTGCGCAACACGTAGCCATGCATCGGCGTCTCGTGCAGCAATCCGAGGATCGCGAGTTCGAGCACACCGCACCCCACCATCGGGAATAGACCACGGCCGGCTCCGTTGACCATCCGGAACCGGCTCTGCCAACCTACTCGGCCACTATATCGCGCCGATACATCGAAGTGGCGGAAATAACCTTCACCGGTGACCGGAACCGGACGAAAGTCACCAGAGAGTTATCGAATCCTCGGCGTGTCCGGGCAGTTGCGTGTGGTACCGGTCGGCCGGGGGCGCCACCTGCACAGCAAGAGCCCGTACTCTGTCTCTCGTGCGAAACCAGCGGCAGGTCGTGGACTACGCCTTGCAGCGCCGTGCGCTGCTGGCGGCCGTCCGCTCCGGACGCGTCGGCGACCATGAGGTCTGCGACGCGGGCCCCTACCTGCTCCGGGCGGCGAAGTTCCACGGCAGGCCGGAGGAACGGGCCTGTCCAATGTGCCGCCGGGCGCCACTGACCCTGGTCTCCTGGGTCTACGGCGACGAGCTCAAGCACGTCTCGGGATCAGCCCGCACACCTGACGAACTGGCCCGGATGGCGGGGCATTTCGCCGAGTTCACCGTCTACGACGTAGAGGTGTGCCGGACGTGTCACTGGAACCACCTGGTCTGCTCCTACGTGCTCGGCACGGAGGAACCGCAGCCCACCCGGCCACGAAGGACCGCCGGCCAGTGACGAGTACCACAACCGCTGCAGAGCACAGGGCGGCGCGCCCCCGCTTTCCCCGAAGCCCGGCGCCGGCCTGGGAGGCCCATTCGTGAACGACGATCGCAACCGCTCCTGGCCCGGCCAAGAGCCAGATGCACCTCGCCGTGCCCGCCGGCCGGAGGACGACTCCGGTCCCGCCTGGCCCGCAGAGGAGGTCCCCCGGCGGCCTGCCCAGCCCCGCCGTCGCCCGACCGGCGATCCTCGTCGGCCCGCGCCGCCCGCCCCGCGCAGCGCCGGTCCGGCGTGGCCCAGTGGCGGCGACGCTCCCGAATGGCCCAGTTCCGACGAGCCGGGACCGCAGTGGCCCTCCGGCGACGAGCCGCCCCGCCGTCCGCAGCGGCCACCGCAGACCCGCACGTCGCAGATCCTGGACGGCGGGAACCGTCCCGGGCCGCCGCCGCGACGTCAGCCACCACCGCCACCACCCGGCGCCGGCCGTCCAGACCCGAACAGCAGCCCTGCCCAGGGTTTCCGCCAGCCCCCGCCTCCCGGCGCCTCGTCCGGGCCGGTCCGGCGTCCGCCGCAGGGCCGTCCGGCGCCCCCGCCGGCACCGGCGTACCCGGACCGCGAACCGGATCTGATCACGCACGCCGCGCACAACGGCACGGAGTTCGGCTACGACCCGTACGACGACCGCTATGACGACCGGTACGCCGACTACGACGAGGAGACGCGTTTCGCGCAGTACTCCGACGACGAGGGCTTCGACGATCCGGAAGCGGACGAGGACGGCAAGAAGGGCAAGGGGAACAAGGGCCCGCTCACTCCGAAGCAACGCAAGAAGCGCCGGTGGAAGATCGTCCGGCGGGTGCTCTACGCACTGGTCGGGCTGTTCGTGGTGGTCCCCGCGATCGCCTTCGTGATCACCTACTTCACCGTCTCGGTGCCGACCCCGCAGGACATCAAGGCACTGCAGAGCCAGCCGATCACCTTCTACTACGCGAACAACCAGGTGATGGGCCGGTCGGTGCCGGAGGGCGGCGACCGCGAACTGCTGCAGCCCAACCAGGTGCCCGAGGTCGTGAAGCACGCCGTGTACGCGGCCGAGGACGCGACGTTCGAGACCAACTCCGGCTTCAACGTGATGGCCATCGTGCGATCGGCCTACAACCAGGTCAGCGGCGGCAGCGGTGGCGGTTCGACCATTTCGCAGCAGTACATCAAGCAGGCCACCAAGAACGACGACCCCACGCTGACCCGCAAGTGGAGCGAGCTGGTCAAGTCGTTCAAGCTGAACAACGAGACGTCCAAATCGGACATCATCACCGGGTACCTCAACATCGTGTACTTCGGCCGCGGCGCCAACGGGATCGCGGCCGCGGCCAAGGCGTACTACGGCAAGGACGTCTCGCAGCTCAACGCTTCCGAGGCGGCCCTGCTGGCCGGGCTGATCCAGGGCCCCGGCCGATCCGAGGACCACACGTACTCGGAGAAGCGCTGGAACTACGTGATGGACCAGATGGTGGCGAACCACTGGCTCACCCCCGCGGACCGGAAGTCCGCGCAGTTCCCCACGCTGGTGCCGAAGGGTTCGCAGAGCAAGAAGGACGCCGGCACGCTGGACTACTTCATCCAGCAGCGCATCCTCGACGAGCTCGAAGCCAAGGGCTACGACGAGGACAAGCTGTACAACACCGGCGCGAAGATCCACACCACGATCGACCCCGAAGCGCAGAAACAGGCGGTCCAAGCCGTTCAGGACAATATGAAGGGCCAGACCGACGACAACATCCGGGGAGCTCTGGTCGCGGTCGATCCGAGAAACGGCGGGGTCCTCGCCTACTACGGGGGCCCCACCACGGTCAAGGACGACAAGGGCAACGATCAGCTCGCCACGGACTGGGCGAACACCCCGCAGAACCCGGGTTCGTCGATGAAGGCCTACGACCTCACCGCGTTCCTCAAGATGGGCAAGGGACTCGGGGAGACCTACGACGGCAGCAACAACCGGATGCTCGGCGGCCGCGTGGTGCGCAACGCGGGCGACAGTTCCAGTTGCAGCAAGCAGTGCACGGTCAAGAAGGCCATGGAACTGTCGGTGAACACGGTGTTCTACGACATGGTGCTGAACGACGTGAAACCCGCGCGGGTCGCGGATGCCGCCAAGGAGGCCGGCGTGCAGGCCGCACCGGATGGCCGGGCGAAGCTGGGCACCTCGGACGCGAACATCTCGCTCGGTGGTGGTGCCACCGCGGTCACCCCGGAGGACATGGCAGCGGGCTATTCGTCGTTCGCCTCCGGCGGGGTGCGCCGTGATCAGCACTTCGTGTCGAAGCTGACGAACTCCCAAGACGAGGTCGTGTTCGACCTGACGACGAATGCGGGCAAGCCGGCGTTCGACAGCGACGCCGACAAGAGCAAGCAGATCGCGGGCAACGTGACCGAGGCGCTCAAGCCGGTGATCTCGCACTCCAAGCTGAAGTGCCCGAGCGGACACGACTGCGCCGGCAAGACCGGTACCCAGCAGTACTCGCCGCAGGACAATGATCCGAAGTCCTACGACGACCGCAACGCGCAGACCTGGATGGTGGGCTACACCCCGTCCGTCTCGGTCGCGGCGTGGATCGGCGGCGACGGCAACAAGCCGTTGCACGACAAGAAGGGGCAGCCGATCTACGGGGCCACGATCGCCGGTCCGACGTGGCAGGACTTCATCGACGCCTACCTCAAGGGCAAACCGTCGGAGAAGTTCGACAAGGTGGACCCGATCGGCAAGGAGGCGGTCGAAACCCCCTCCACGACCAGCCGGCCCACCACGACGCAGCAGGACAACCCCGACACGTCCACCACGACGACGCCGCCGAGCTCGACGACCAGCTCGCCGACGACGTCGAGTGAGACGTCCACCTCGGAGACCACCTCTGAGCGGCCACCGATCTTCGGCGGCCCTGGCGACGGCACCGGTCCCGGCGGTGCCGGTGGCGGTGGCAGCGGCGGGGGAGTGAACGGAGAGCCGCCGAGAAAGACAGGCTGACGAAGCGAAGGGCCCTTCCCGCACGGGAGGGGCCCTTCGCCGTCTTCCGGACAAGTACGCCCGGCCCAGTGAACCTCGGTGCGGGTACCGCGTCCTCTACGGAGAGGGTTCTGCGTCCGCAGCACGCCCCTGTCCGAGAAGAGGATTCGCACGTGAACGACGACCGCCCCCGTTCCTGGCCGGACCGGGATCCCGATCCGCGGCGTCAACCCCGATCCGGACAGCCGGTGCCGCCGCCGTGGGCCCGCGGCCCACAGCGTCCCGGCAGCCCGCCGCCCCCGCCGGGTTCCCGGCAGGCACCCGGCTTCCGGCCGCCGCCACCGGGACCGTGGCGTCCCGGCCCGCCGCCGGGACCACAGCCCGAACCCGAGCTGATGACGCACCGATTCCACGACGGTCGTACCGATCAGGGTTTTCCGGAAGCCGGGCACCGACCGGACGAAGGCTTTTCCGCCGGGCCCGAGCTGGACAAGAAGGGCCGCACCCCGGCGCAGCGCAGGAAGCGGCGCTGGAAGATCGCCCGGCGCTGTGCGTACGCGTTCGTCGGCATCTTCATCGTGCTCCCGGCGATCGCGTTCGTGATCACCTATTTCAGCGTCGACGTGCCCTCACCGCAGAGCGTCGCGCAGGGGCAGAACCAGGCCGTCACGTACCTCTACGCGGACGGCAGCCCGATGGGCAAGGACGTGCCGCCTGGTGGCAACCGGCAGATCCTCACCGCGGACCAGATCCCGGACGTGGTCAAGCACGCGGTGATCGCGACCGAGGACTCGACGTTCGAGACCAACTCCGGCTTCGACCTCACCGGCCTGCTGCGCGCCGGCTTCAACCAGCTGACCGGCGGTACCGGCGGCGGATCCACGATTTCCCAGCAGTACGTCAAAAAGGCCACCGACAACGACGCACCCACGCTCACCCGCAAGTGGACCGAGCTGGCCAAGTCGTTCAAGATGAACCAGACGTACGAGAAGCAGGACATCATCACCGCGTACCTGAACATCATCTACTTCGGACGCGGGGCGTACGGCATCGGCGCAGCGTCGCAGGCCTTCTTCCACAAGGACGTCGGACAGCTGGACTACTCGCAGGCCGCACTGCTGGCCGGCCTGATCCAGCAGCCCGGCCGGTCGGAGAACACGAAGGTGGCCACGGGCCGCTGGAACACCGCGCTGAACCGGATGCTGGAAAACCACTACCTCACGCCGCAGCAGCGGCAATCCGCCCGGTTCCCGACGCCGATCCCGCTGTCGGAGTCCAAGGACGACTCGAGCGCGCCGTACCGCTTCATCTCCGAGCAGGTGAAGGCCGAACTGGCGCAGCAGGGCATCACCGAGGACAAGTACTACTCCGGCGGGTACACCGTCCAGACCACCGTCGACAAGAAAGCACAGGACACCGCCACCAAGGCGGCGACCGACGCGCTCAAGAACCAGTCGGACGACCGGCTGCTCAACGCACTGGTCGCGGTCGATCCCAAGACCGGCGGCGTGCTCGCATACTACGGCGGCCCGGGGATCGTCGAGGTCAACGGACAGCAGCAGGCGGCCCGCGACTGGGCGAGCACCCCGCAGAACCCGGGTTCGTCGATGAAACCGTTCGATCTCACCGCGTTCCTCAAGATGGGCGACGGGATCAACGAGACCTTCGACGGCAGCAACAACCGGGTGTTCGACGGCCGCACCGTGCGCAACGCCGGGCCGAGTTCCAGCTGCCCCGGTCCGTGCACGGTGGCCGAGGCAATGAAGCGTTCGGTGAACACGGTCTTCTACGACATGGTCCTCAACCGGACCAAGCAGGGCCCGGTCAAGCAGGCGGCCGAGGAGGCAGGCGTGCGGACCAAGGAGGACGGCGGCCAGTCGGAGATCTCCACCAAGGACAACAACATCTCACTCGGCGGTGGCGACACCCGGATCACGCCGATGGACATGGCCTCCGCGTACGCCACATTCGCCGCGAACGGCGTCCAGCGCGACCGGCATTTCGTGCTCAAGGTGACGAATTCGCAGAACGAGGTTGCCTACCAGGCGGCGGAAAGCCCCGGCAAAACGGCATTCGCCGACTCCGACGCAGACCTCAGCAAGCAGATCGCGGGCAACGTGACCAGCGCGCTGAAGCCGGTGATCGGGTTCTCGAAACTGCAGTGCCCGTCCGGCCACGAATGCGCGGGCAAGACCGGTACCCAGCAGCACACGAAACGCTCGGGTGAACCGTCGTGGGCGGCGAACGCGAACGCGCAGACCTGGATGGTCGGCTACACACCGTCGGTGTCGGTCGCCGCATGGGTCGGCGCGGACGGCGACCAAGCCTTGCACGGCAAGGGGAATTCGCCGATCTACGGCTCGACCATCGCGGGCCCGATGTGGCAGAAGTTCATCAAGGGCTACCTCACCGGCACACCGGGCGAGAAGTTCGACCAGGTGCCACTGATCGGCGCCGCGACGCCACCGGCATCGGGCGTCGCCGACTCCCCGGGCACCGGCGACCAGCCGACCGGTACGAACACCCCGGACCCGGACCAGCCCGGCGATGGCGGAGCCGTCGAGCCGACCGAACCCACCGATTCGGACGGCACCGGCCCGCCTTCGGGGTCCCCGCATTCGCCGAAACCGCCGAAGCACACCCCGACCGGGGACAGCACGCCGCCGGAGGAGGAGCCGGACGGCGGGTGAGCCGACGGCAGAAGGCCGTGGCCACGGCGTTGGGGGGAGGGCGCCGTGGCCACGGCCGACCTGGGGGTGGTGCGCACCCGGCGTCAGCCGAGCGTGACCACCTGTCCTTCGGCGCCGGAGCGATGCGCCGCCTCGAGCACCCGCAATGCGGCGACCGCGCCCGCCGGATCGACCGGGAAGTCCGCGTCGCCCCGCAGCGCGTCGGCGACCTGGGCGTAGAAGGCCTCGTAGCGGCCGACCTCGGTGGGCACCGTTTCGATCCGGTCGGTACCGTCGTCAACTCCGAGCCTGCCCGCGTCCGCGTCGGGTTCCACCCCCCAGCCGGCGTCGCCAGGGCGGAGACCTTCCTTGATCTGCGGTTCCTGCACGTCGAGGCCGTACTTGGTGAACGTCGCCCGGTCGCCGAGCACGCGGAAGCGCGGGTTGCGGATGCCGGCGAGCGTGGAGGACCACAGGTGCGAACGAACCCCGTTGGCGTGGCGCAGTGCGATGAACACGTCGTCATCGACCGCCACGCCGGGACGGCGCCGGTCGACCTCGGCGTAGACCTGGGTGACCGGTCCGAACAACTGCAGGGCCTGGTCCACGATGTGCGCGCCGAGGTCGTAGAGCACGCCGCCCGCCTCGGCGGGGTCACCGAACTCGCGCCAGTTGTCCTTCGGCTTCGGCACCCAGCGGTCGTAGCGGGATTCGAAGCGGAACACCTCGCCGAGCGTGCCGGATTCGAGCACCTTGCGCACGGTCCGGAAATCGGAGTCCCAGCGGCGGTTCTGGAACACGGTGAGGCCGACGCCGTTGTCCCGCGCGGCGGCGACGACGCGTTCGGCCTCGGCCGCGGTCGGCGCGAACGGCTTGTCCACGACAACCGGAAGGCCCAGTTCGATCGCCCGCAACGCGAGCGGCACGTGCGTCCGGTTCGGCGTGCTCACCACCACCAGGTCGAGCTCGGCCGCGCGGGCGAACAGCGCGTCCGCGTCCGCGACCACCTCGGCGTCCGGGTACTCCGCCTGCGCCTGCCCCGCCCGCTGCGGGTTCCCGGTCGTGATCACCGCCGGGGTCAGGCCAGGGGTGGCTTCGACCAGTGGCGCGTGGAAAACCCGGCCGCCGATCCCGTACCCGAGGATGCCGACCCGTGCGTCATCAGCCATGGCGCCATTAAACAACACTGTTGCGTAATTAGCCACCTCTCCTGGAGGATCCCCGGATGACCGAAACCGGCGCCAACCTGCGTGGGCTGCGCCGCCACAACCGGGCGCTGCTGCTCGGGCACATTCTGCGCGCGGGCGGGCTCAGCCGGGTGGAACTGGCCGAACGGTCCGGGCTGACCCAGCAGGCCGTGTCGAAGATCGTGGCCGATCTGCTGCCGGAACGCCTGCTCGACGTCGAACGGCAGGCAGCCGCCGGGGTCGGCAAACCGCGCACCCTGCTGCGGCTGCGCGCCGACGCCCGCTGCGCACTCGGTGCCCAGCTCGACCGCGATGGTTTCCTCGTGCTGCGAACCGGGCTGACCGGCGAGGTGGAGGATCTCGTCGAAGGCTCGCTGCCGGTCGGATTCGGCCCGCAGCAGGCGGTGGATGCGGTGGCCGACGCCGTCCGCAGGCTGCTCGGCGACGTCGATCCGGTGCGCGTGCTCGGTCTCGGTGTCGGCGCGGTGGGGCCGCTCGACCATCACCAGGGCCGACTCCGCGACGCGACCAACATGCCCGGCTGGCACGACGTCCCGCTGCGCGATCTGCTTGCCGAACGCACCGGCCTTCCGGTCATCCTGGACAAGAACACGAACGCGGCTGCCTTTGCGCATTCCTGGCCGGAGGAGACACCGGCAGCGACCGCGGTCGTGCTCGTCGGCACCGGGATCGGCGTCGGGCTGCTGATCGACGGCCGGGTCTACCGCGGACCGCGCACGAACGCCGGTGAGTTCGGGCACACCACCATCGCCTACGCCGGTCCGCACTGCGCATGCGGCCGACGGGGATGTGTGGAGGTGATGCACCAGACCGCGGCCACCCGCCACGATGCGGCCCGGCTGCTCGGCATCGGGCTCGCCGACCTGGTGCAGGTTCTCGATCTGGAGCGGATCGTCCTGTTCGGACGGACCATCCGCGCGGCGCCGGAGGTGTACCGGGAGACGGTCGGGCAGCAGTTGCGGGATCTGCTGCCGGTGCCGTACTGGCAGCGGATCGATCTGGAAGTGAGCGATCTCGACGAGGAGGCAGTGGCCCTCGGTGCCGCGTTCGAGGTGCTTGCCGGGTTTTACGCCGATCCGAAATGACGGGCAGCCCACTCGCGGACCGATAGCATCCGCGGCGTGCCCGACGAGTCCATCCCCGCAGCCGTCGATCCGGATCCGGCTGTCCGCACGCTGACCCCGGCGGAGCGGATCGCGCCCAGCAGGCAGGACCCGCTGGTGGCTGCGGCGACCAGACCGGTCGGCGGCGCACTCGGCGAGCACGCCGCGGTGGGCAGGCACTGGTTCTGGTCGCCGCAGCGGGTCGGCCTCGGGCTCGCGGTACTCGCGCTGGTGTTGTGCTGGTTCGGCAAGGCCTCGTGCATCCAGCAGTACACCGACTCCAGCGGCGCGAACCAGCTCGACTGGCGTTCCGGGCGTCCGTTCGTCGCGATGTGCTACTCGGACATCGTCCCGCTCTACAGCTCGGAGAAGCTCGACGATCCGCGCACGTTCCCGTACGTCTCTTCGTGGCGCGAGGATTCGCAGACCGCGCAGGACCAGACCCGGTACATGGAGTACCCGGTGGTCACCGGCCTGTTCCAGTGGATCAACGCGAAACTGACCGCAGGCTGGCTGACGATCGCCGACGCCGGCTGGCTGCCCAGTGCACTGCCGGTGGCGGTGTACTTCAACATCACCGCGTTCTGGCTCGCGCTGGCCTGGCTGGTCACCGTGTGGGCGACCGGGCGGACGACGAGACGCCGGCCGTGGGACGCGGTGCTGGTGGCGATCTCCCCGCTGGTACTGGTGCACACGTTCACGAACTTCGACGCCATCGCCACCGCATGCACCGCGGCCGGGATACTGGCGTGGGCACGCAGACGGCCGGAGGTCGCCGGGGTGCTGCTCGGCCTCGGCGCGGCGGCGAAGCTGTACCCGTTGCTGCTGCTGGGTGTGCTGTTCGTGCTGTGCCTGCGGGCCGGGAAGCTGCGGACGTGGGGCAGAGCCGCGCTCTTCACGGTGCTCGCCTGGCTGGTGGTGAACGTCCCGTTCATCCTCGTCGCGACCCGCGGCTGGTGGGAGTTCTTCCGGCTCAACGCACTGCGCCCGATGGACCCGGATTCGCTCTACACCGTGGTCTCGCACACCACCGGCTGGGCGGGCTTCGACGGCGTGCTCCAAAAAGGACAGACACCGGCCGTGCTGAACACCGTGGTCGCCGTGCTGTTCGTGGCCTGCTGCGTGGGCATCGGCTACGTCGCGCTGACCGCGGCCCGGCGCCCGCGGGTCGGTCAGCTCGCCTTCCTGGTGGTCGCTGCGTTCCTGCTGACGAACAAGGTGTGGAGCCCGCAGTACTCGCTGTGGCTGGTCCCGCTGGCGGTGCTGGCGATCCCGCGCTGGCGTCCGCTGCTCGGCTGGATGGTGCTCGACGCACTGGTCTGGGTACCGCGGATGTTCTACTACCTCGGCATCGACCACAAAGGACTGCCGGAAGGCTGGTTCCTCGCCACCGTGGTGGTCCGCGATCTGGCCGTGGTCGGGCTGTGCGTACTGGTGCTGCGCGAGATCTACCGCCCCCGCACCGACCTGGTCCGCCTCGCCGGCGACGACGACCCGGCCGGCGGGGTCCTCGAACGCGCAAGGGACCGGGTGCGGCTGCCGGGTCTGCGCAGCCGCCGCAACACCCGGGCCATCACCGGGTCCCCGGGGACGGCAGGCTCCACCTGAGCGGCGCCGCCTGCCGGACCGCGCGGCCGAGCAGGCCGGACCACTCAGCCGAGCTGTTTGCGCAGGTAAGCGATGTCGGCTGATTGTCCGTCCGCGGGGGTTTCCACCACCACCGGTGCACCGGCCTTGCGCACGACCTCGGCGAGCAGCTCCGGATCGATCGTGCCCTCGCCGTCGACCACGCTCGCGTGGCGGTCGCGGTTGGAGCCGAACTCGTCGCGGGAGTTGTTGCAGTGCACGAGATCGATCCGGCCGGTGATCGCGATGACCCGTTCCACCGCGGTGGACAGGTCCCATCCCGCGGCGTAGGCGTGACAGGTGTCCAGGCAGAACCCGGCGCCGAACTCCCCGACCCGGTCCCACAACCGGGCGATGACGTCGAGCTCGCGGGTCATCGCGTGGTCACCGCCCGCGGTGTTCTCGATCAGGACCGGCACCGCGAAGCCGCCCTTGTCCGCTTCGCGTTCGAAGAGCTTGCGCCAGTTGGCAAGGCCGTCCTCGATCTCGGCGTCGGCGCCGACGTGCCCACCGTGCACGATCAGCCCGTTCGCGCCGATCGCCGCCGCCCCGCTCGCGTGCTGCGCCACGTTCTTACGGGATGGGATGCGGATCCGGTTGTTCAGCGACGCGACGTTGATCAAGTACGGCGCGTGGATGAAGACCTCGACCGCGGATTCCTTGATCGTCTCGCCGTGCGGATGCGGCTGCGGAGCCTTCCATCCCTGCGGGTCAGAGAGGAAAAACTGGACGACGTCGGCTTCTCGCTCGGCGACGGCGGCCAGCGGATCGTCGTCGCGGACATGGGCGCCAATCTGCATGCCCTGACGCTACCCCCGAGTGAATCGCCCCCTTCGCCCCCAGCTGGTCACGCTCGTGGAGTACCGTGAGCGCGTTCCGTGATCCAGTTCGGGCCGACGGAGGGGCGCATGGGGAAGTACGCTGGCCGAAAGTTGTCACTGGGTATCGCTCTCGCGATACCGGTGCTGTCGGCGGCTCTCGCCTTCCCGAACACGGCAATGGCCGATCCGGGGACGCCCGATCCGAGTCCCACGCTCAACGGTGACTGCGCGGCCACCCTGCAAAACGACAAGGACGGACAAGGTCTCGCGCTCGACGCGGGTGCCCCGCTGAACGCGCCGGACCGCGTCACCGTCGGCCTCGATTCGAAGGCCAAGCAGGCGGACGGAAAAGACCCGCTGCTCACCGTGCCGGTTGGCGACGTCGCACGCACGCTCCGCGTCGGGGAGACTCCGGCGGTCGGTGACGTGGCCGCGAAAACGGTGTGCCCGGTCGCGCAGAACACGGTGAACGGCGTCGGCAACACCACCCAGCAGCTGATCAAACAGGTGCCGGTCACCCCGCCGGGCGAAACCCCGGAGCCCCCCGCACCGCAACCACCGCCGCAGCCGGAACCGCCGGGCGGGTCCACGCCCGACCCCGGCAGCACGCCGAACCCCGATGAGACCGTGGGTCCGGATGACCTCGACTCGATCTCCGGCATCTGCACCGGTGGGGCGATGCTGCCCGCGAGTTTCGTGCAGGCTCCGGTGGTCACCCAGGTCATCCCGGGTCAGCTGCCGCAGAACCCGGTGCCGCCGACGGTCGACGAGAAGAAGTCCGGGTCCGCACAGGCGCTGCCTGCCGCGGCCGCACCGGACCGGCTGCCGCTGCTGCTCGCCGTGCTCGCGCTGGCCATCGTGGCCGCGGCGCTGGTGCGTGCGTGGCTGCGCCGCAAGCCCGCCTGACGCCGGTCATCCCCGAACCGTCCGTTTCCACCCGATTGCCCGACATCGGACAGGCGGCGGGCGTCACTCGTGTTCGTTACCGTCGTTGTCCTTGGCAGGGAGTCGAAGGCGGCGAAGGGGTCGACGGCCATGCAGGATCGGACACGGAGGGCCACCGCGCTGAGCGCCGCGGCCTTCGTCCTCGCCGGCTCGGCCGCGTTGGCCGCACCCGGTACCGCCTCGGCGGACACCCGCACCGCACCCTGTGGCGCCACGATCACGGCCAAGCCGGGTGACCACGTCAAGGGGACCACGCCGCTGCTCGGCCTGCCGCTCGACCTCGGTGTGGTCGGTACTGCCTCCGGGGTGCTGACCGGGACCGTCAACGCGGTGCTCGGTACCGTCTGCAAGGTCACGGTGCAGGTGGTGGACACCGTCGTCTCACCGGTCCCGGTGGTCGGCGCACCGGTCGCGGGCGCGGTGGACGGCGCGGTCTCCGGCACCACGAACACCGCACAGCAAGGGCTTTCCGCGGCGAACAAGGCACTCGGCGGTGCACCGGCTGCGCAGAAGCCCGGTCCCGACCCGCAGAAACCGCCCTCCGGTGGCGCCCCGCAACAGGGCGGTGACCCCGCCGCGCAGAACCCGATCCCCGGCGTCAACAGCCCGCTGCTGCCGACCGGCGGAGGTGCCGGACCGCTGTCCTCGCTGGTGCCGAACTTCGGCAGCCTGCCGTTCGGCTCCTCGACCGGCTACGCCCCGATGCGCGACTACAGCGGGATCCCGATGGCGATGGCCGGACTGTTCAGCCCGTCGCCCGCACTTCGCTACGGCAGCCAGATCCCGGGCTACGCGCCGCAGTACGGCCTCCCGAACCCGAATGGCGCCCCTGCCGGCGGCGATCGGACGGTGCAGAACGCGGGGCAGGCCCAGGCGTTGCCCACCACCGACGGCAATCACGCGAACGGGTTGGACTGGCCGGTACTGATTGCGGTTCTGGCACTCTCCGGAGTCAGCGCCGGTTTGGTCCGCACCTGGGTGCTCCGCCGGATGGCCGCTGCCGGTTAGTCCGACTCACCAGTATCTTCGGTGGTACCGGCTCGTTGTTCCTGATGCAATGACCCACGCCCGCGGACCCCGGAGGATTGTGCTCGTGCGGAAGACCCCCACCTGGCAGCGAACTCGTCGAACACTCACTGTCACCGCGCTGGCCGCCCTCGTCACCGGAGGCACCTTCCTCGGCACCGGGACCGCGTCCGCCGCGACCACACTGGCAGGCGAGTGCACGGGCGCGGTCAGCGGCAGCATGGGCGACACGGTCGCGGTGCCGGGCACGGCGGTCAAGGAGGTCGTCCGCAAGGCCGCGCAGGAGCAGGTCGGCCTGTTCAACTTCCTCACCGTATGGCCGGATTCGCTGGCCGACACGATCGCGGACAAGGGCAATCTCACGGTCGGCCAGATCCCCGACTCCTCCGGCGGGACCATCGGCGGCGACGCGATCGGCACGGTCGTGGCGAAGGACCTCAAGGGCGCCAAGGGGCTCGGCGTGCTGCCGGACACCCAGAACAAGGTGCTCGCCGCGATCGAGAAGAAGCTCACCTCTTCCTGCGGCCTGACCACCGTGGCCACGAACTACTCGGCGCCGTCGTCGAGTACGCCCACCAGCACCGCACCGGACCACGGCGGCTACTCCACACCGGACAACTCCCCGCTCGGCAGCTACCAGCCGGGCAGCACCGGCACGGTGCCGCCGCGCGACTACGGCTCCATCCCGACCGCCACCCCCGGCACCGCGATCGCCCCGGGCGCGCGCTACCCCAACGGCGGCGCACTGCCCGGCTCCGGCGCGATCCCGCAGACCTCGACCGGACCGGCCGGGCAGGATCCGCAGGGGCAGGGTCCGGACATCCGCAACGCAGGCAACGCCGAGGCGCTGGCAACCCACGGCGGCGGCTCCGAGGTGCAGCTGCCGATGCTGCTCGCGGTGATCGTGCTGGCCGGGGTCACCGCGGGCCTGGTCCGCACGTGGGTGCTGCGCCGGGTGTCCTGACCTCGGCACCCGTCCGCGGCACCCGCCGCACCGGAGTGTGCACCGCGCCGGGTACGCTTACCTGGACAAACCCTCCTGCTACGGATTGTCCGTGGCCGCAGAGCCCATAGGAGGTGAGTGGTTGTGTCACGCCATTACGAGGTAATGGTCATCCTGGACCCCACGCTCGACGAGCGCACGGTCGCCCCGACGCTGGACAACTTCCTCAACGTGATCCGCAATTCGGGCGGAAGCGTGGAGAAGGTCGACGTCTGGGGCCGTCGCCGGCTCTCGTACGAGATCAAGAAGCACGCCGAGGGCATCTACGCGCTGCTCGACCTGAACTCCGACGCGGACGCGGTCAAGGAGCTCGACCGGCAGCTGTCGCTGCAGGAGACCGTCCTGCGCACCAAGGTCATGCGCCGCGAGGTCAAGAGCGCCGCGGCCAAGCCCGCGCCCGCCAAGGCCTGATCCGAAAGGACGCCATCCGTGGCTGGAGACACCGTCATCACCGTGGTCGGGAACCTGACTTCCGACCCGGAACTGCGCTTCACCCCGTCCGGTGCGGCGGTCGCGAACTTCACCGTCGCGTCCACCCCGCGCACCCTCGACCGGCAGACCGGCGAGTGGAAAGACGGCGAGGCGCTGTTCCTGCGCTGCAACATCTGGCGGCAGGCGGCGGAAAACGTCGCCGAATCGCTCACGCGGGGTGCCCGCGTCGTGGTGCAGGGGCGGCTGAAGCAGCGGTCGTTCGAAACCAAGGAAGGCGAGAAGCGCACCGTCGTCGAGCTCGAGGTCGACGAGATCGGCCCCTCGCTGCGTTACGCCACGGCGAAGGTCAACAAGGTCAGCCGCGGTGGCGGCGGCGGTGGTGACTTCGGCGGTGGTGGCGGCGGTGGTGGCGGCGGTTTCGGCGGCGGAGGCGGCGGCAACCGCGGTGGCGGTGGCGGCGCACCTGCCGACGACCCGTGGGGCTCTGCCCCGCCCGCGGGCGGTGGCGGCGGTGGCGGCTTCTCCGACGAGCCCCCGTTCTGATCTCTTTCTCTACCCGAAGATTTGATTCCAGGAGTACACAGTGGCCAAGCCACCCATTCGTAAGCCCAAGAAGAAGGTCTGCGTGTTCTGCAAGGCCGAGAAGAAGGGCCGTCCGGAACTGATCGACTACAAGGACACCAACCTGCTGCGGAAGTACATCTCCGACCGCGGCAAGATCCGTGCCCGTCGCGTCACCGGCAACTGCAGCCAGCACCAGCGCGACATCGCCATCGCGGTGAAGAACTCGCGCGAGATGGCCCTGCTGCCCTACACGTCGACCGCGCGCTGAGGGGAGCCCAAGTCATGGCGAAGATCATTCTCACCACCGACGTGGCAAACCTCGGCGGCCCCGGCGACATCGTCGAGGTCAAGGACGGTTACGCCCGTAACTACCTGCTCCCGCGCGGCTACGCCATCGTGGCCAGCAAGGGTGCGGAGAAGAACGTGCGCACGATCCAGCGCGCACAGGAGTCCCGCCGCATCCGCGACCTCGACCACGCCAAGGAGATCAAGGCGACGCTCGAGGGCCTCGGCCCGATCCAGGTGACCGGCAAGGCGGCGGGGAGCTCGAAGAAGCTCTTCGGCTCCATCACCGCAGCCGAGATCGTCGACGCGATCAAGGCGCAGGGCGGCCCGCTGCTCGACAAGCGCGTCCTCGAACTGCGTGAGCACATCAAGACGGTCGGCAAGCACTCGGTCAACGCCCGTCTGCACCCGGACGTGAAGGTGGACGTACGCCTGGAGGTCAAGGCCGCCTCGGCCTGAGCACCTCCCGAACCACCGGAAGCCGGTGCCTGCCCCCTGCGCGGGGCGGGCACCGGCTTCCGGCTTTTCCGGGTACGCCGCTGATCGCGCCCTGACCTGCGCTAACCTACTCGGACGACAACGGGGTCAGCTCCTCGTGCGCACCAGCCTGGAAGGTTCCGAACATCGAGCGGGAACCAACCGCGGTGCGTTACCATCCAAGCTGCTGATCTCGCCGGAAGAGGAGCGAGAACGGGTTCAAGGGGGTCTTGCGCGATGTCCGATATCCCACCGGTCGCACCGATCATGGTAGGCGGCTACGGGAAAGCCGGCGGCTACCAGTTCAGCGAGGACGAGGTCGACGGGGTCATCAAGCAGTGGGAAGATCTGCGCGATGAGCTGATCAAGGACAAAGCGGACGCGGACATAATCGCAGGTGTGCTGCCACCAGCAGACGAAGTGGCCAGCCACACCTTCGTCGAACAGGGAGCCAACCCATCGGGTAAATCCTTGCAGGACGAGCACCAGAACATGGTCGACTATGCGACCAACTACATCACGGCGCTCCGGGCGGCAAAGAACAAGATCAGTGTCAATGAGCAGGAACAGCGCGAAAAGATGGACACCAAGAGTGGAGCCTGAGCAGCACATGCCGTACCGCACTGCCCGGCTCGCCGCCGGAGCCGTCGCCGTCCTCGGTTTACTCACCGCTTGCAGTGGGGAGACCGGAGGCACTGCCGAGCCGCCCGCAAGCACCAGCGCCTCACCGGGCGGAAACTCGGGTGCACCGAAGGTTCCCGCGTCGCTGCCGACGCAGCAACTGATCAGCGACCCGTGCAGTGCACTCGGACCCGATGACGCCACCAAGGTGGGCTTCAAATCGCCAGGCGAGCTAGACACTTCGCAGCAGTTGCCCATTTGCCACTGGACGTCCCCTAGGACCAGCGGGAATCAGGTAGCTATCGGGCCGCTGACGCCGAACAAGAACGGGCTGAGCGACACCTACGCGTTGAAGCCCAAGCAGGCGTATTTCGAGCCGACCACTGTCGAGGGCTACCCGGGCGTTTACGCATCCCAATCCGACGCCCGGACGAGAGGATCTTGCGCCCTCACCGTAGGCGTCACCGACCAGCTTGCCGTTGTGGTCACCCTGACGATCACGGAAGGACCGAACAAGGCTGATCCGTGCACTCTGACCGCGCGCGTCGCAGCCGCAATGATCGACCATCTCAAGACAGCGTCATGACCTCTACATATCGGTAGCAGGCCCGGAAGGAAGAGTCTCATCATGGGGAATGGGGACAGCGGCGGCGGCATGCTGAAAGAGACAGCCAAGGGCGCGGCAACGGGTGCCACGATCGGTGCCATTGCCGGGCCGGAGGGCGCTCTCATCGGTGGTGCGGTCGGTGGATTGGTCGGCGCGGCGACCAGCTTCTTCAGCGGCGGGCCGAGTGCTCAGCACCTGCAGGCCAACGTGGGCGGTGGGTCGATCGATGCCCACACGATCTACGCGAAGATCAGCCAGGGTCGCACCGACTCGCTCGACAATGGCAAGTCATCCGCGGAAACTCTCCAGCGCACGCACACCGACCGGGCCAACCAGATCGATGCGCTGAACAAGAAAATGGGCGGCGCCTGGCAAGGCAGCAGTGCCGAAGCCGCCACAGGCGGTGCGAACGCGCTCAAGATGTGGCACGACGACTCCGCCAAGAACCTCGGCACGAGCCGGTCGTTCATCACCAACCAGATCGACGCGTTCCACGACGTGCACGGCAAGGTGCAGAAGCTGCCTGACGATCCGCCGTCGATGGGGTGGTCCGACCACTTCCCGTGGAGCGACAAAGACGACGAGATCAACAAGTACAACCAGGACAGCCAGACCAACGTCCAGGCGTACACCGCGTACTACGGTTCCAGTAACCAGAACGCCGGTGGTATGCCGCAGTACAACAACTGGCAGGGCAACAACATCTCCGACGGCGGTGGCAACCCCGGCGGCCCCGGTGGCAGCGGTATCGGCAGTGGGCCCGGCGGGGCCGGCATCGGCGGTGGCGGCGGGGGTGGCTTCTCGCCCAGCGCGAACACGCCCAAGTTCAATACGCCCAGTACGAACACGCCCAAGGTCGATACACCGACGGCCAACAACCCCAAGTTCAACACGCCCAAGACCGACACTCCGAGCTTCACCCCGCCCAACGACAACACCTCGGCGTCGAGCTACGTGCCGCCGTCGATGGACCATGAGTTCGGGCCGGGCGGTGGTGGCTTCGGTCCCGGTGGCGTCGGCGGCGGCGGTTTCGGGCCCGGTGGCAGTGGCAGCGGCAGTGGTTCCGGATCCGGGGCAGGCGGGATCGGCTCGGCCGGGTTCGGTCCGGGCGGGTTCGGGGCCGCAGGCGGCATGGGCTCCGGTGCGGCCGCCGAAGGCGCCGGTGGCGGTGCAGGCAGCGGCATGCGTGGTTCCGGGATGAGCGCCGCCGGCGCAGCGGGCAAGGCCGGATCGTCCGGGATGGGCGGGATGGGCGGAGCCCGCGGCGGTGGCAAGAAGGGCGAGGACGACCAGGAGCACCAGACGAAGTACCTGGTGGAAGAGGACAACAACGAACTCTTCGGGTCCGACCAGCTGACCGTGCCCCCCGTGATCGGTGAATGAGGCCCACACAGTGATCACTCTCGACCGGCCGGTGACGTTCACGGCCTACACGCTGTGCAACCTCATCCGGCGACGCGGCGCGGAACCACACCAGGCCATCGGTGAAACCGCGGCGTTCTACGTGCCGGAAGACCAGCGCAAGCTCGACGAGCAGGTCAACGCCGGGCTGATGCAGGCAGGACTGATGGGCCCCCGGGGGATGGACCGCGATCTGCTCGCGCTGATCGATTCCATCTCCCATCCGCACTTCGAGTACTACGGATGGTTCAACGGCCAGTTCGAGGACGGCAGCCCGGCCAACTTCTCCGCGCTGGTGGGCAGCGGAAACGGTGGTGGCTTCGGGCTCGTGCGCGTCGGCGGCCAGTCGAACATCGCGGTCACCCGGCAGCGACCGGAACTGCTGCTCGAAACCTTCCTCGACATCGTCCCTGCCGCACGGACTCCCTCCGGACAGACACTCGTCACGAGCCGGGCGGAGTACGAGAGCGGAAAGGTCGCGGGAGGCGACGAACCGCGGGGCTCGATCATGCAGTCCGCGCCGAACCGCAACCAGCAGGCGTCTCCGCTGAAGGAGATCCAGCGAATCATGAAGGCGGAACACACCGGTGCCGGTGCGCTGTACGTAGCGGTCCGTCCGCCCAACGGGACCCGCAGGCGGATTCCCAAACCGGTCAACTTCGTCGACACCGCCGAAGGCCGGTGGCTGATGGAGGAGCGTCCTGGCCGGGAATCACTGATCGTCTTCACCCCAGGGTCCCGGCAAGCGATCGCGGAACGGTTGCGGGCAGCGCAGAGCGCGCTGGGCTGATCGTCGAACACTCACTCCGGGTGGAGTTCCCGGCACGGCATCGCGAGATGACCGGCCGGTGAACTCCACCCGGATTTTTTCGTTCCAGCCGTTAACCTGCGCTTTTCCGCTGCCGCTCACGGAGCGCAGCGACACACGGCCACGAAGGCCATCCCATCCTTCGTTCAGCCCATCGGGGTCTCCCTCTACCGTCGGTAGCAACCATCCACAGGCACCGACACCGAGTGCCACGCGACACGCCGAAGAACTCGTTCCACGCGACACGCCGAACGAGTTTTGGCGAAGTTCTCCACAGTCTCTGCACAAGGTCTGACCTGGGGTTTCTTTGGGACTTATGCATACTGTCCCCACTTTGTCCACAGGCTGACGGGCACCTGTGATTGATTGCCCCCAGTCATCCACAGGGTGTCCACAGGACGGTCAACAGCCGGAATTGCGCTCGTCCTTCCGGGGGATCTAGCGTGCGTCCTCGGCCAGTACGCACGGTGGCCTTCGGCGTGGCGATCCGCCGCCGCGCACGGGCCGGTCCATCATCGGGAGAGACCGGGCCTACGACTGGGAAAGCCGGGTCGAGTCCGGCATACTCGAACAGGTGTTCGTACTGCCGGACCCGCTGGCCGGACCGGCACCGGGCGCAGTTCGACGACACGACGAGCGCACGACGAGAGGGGCCGGCCGGTTCTCCGGCCGGGCGAGGAGGTGTCCGGGGCGGTGGCGCTGACCGACGACCGCGGTCCGGTGTACGCGGAGTCCGATCCGGGCCCGAGCGATCCCGGTCCCGGCGGGTTCGACCGGCAACCGCCGCAGGACATCGCCGCCGAACAGTCGGTGCTCGGCGGCATGCTGCTGTCGAAGGACGCGATCGCGGACGTGATCGAGGCACTCGGCCCTGGCGACTTCTACCGGCCCGCGCACCAGGCCGTGTACGACTGCGTCCTCGACCTCTACGGCCGCGGCGAGCCTGCCGACCCGATCACCGTGTCGGCCGAACTGGAACGCCGGGGCGAACTGGGCCGGGTGGGCGGCGCACCATACCTGCACACGCTCATCGCGACCGTCCCGACCGCGGCCAATGCCGGCTACTACGCCGAGATCGTGGCGGAGAAGGCCGTGCTGCGGCGGCTCGTGGAGGCAGGCACCCGGATCGTGCAGTACGGCTACGGTGCGGCCGCGGCCGACGGTGCGAACATCGACGAGGTCGTCGACCGCGCGCAGGCCGCGATCTACGACGTGACCGAGCGGCGTACCAGCGAGGACTACGTGGCGCTGGAGGATCTGCTCCAGCCGACCATGGACGAGATCGACGCGATCGCCTCGCGCGGCGGTCAGTCGCAGGGCATTCCGACCGGGTTCGCCGACTTCGACGAGCTGACCAACGGCCTGCACCCAGGGCAGATGATCATCGTCGCAGCCCGCCCCGGTGTCGGTAAGTCGACACTCGGACTGGACTTCGTCCGCTCTGCGTCCATCAAGCACGGCCTGACCAGCGTCATCTTCTCGCTGGAAATGAGCCGCACCGAGATCGTGATGCGCATGCTCTCGGCAGAGGCCAAGATCCGCCTCGCCGACATGCGTGGCGGCAAGATGTCCGACGACGACTGGACCCGGCTCGCCCGCCGGATGAGCGAGGTGTCCGAGGCACCGCTGTTCGTCGACGATTCGCCGAACATGACGATGATGGAGATCCGCGCCAAGGCCCGCAGGCTCAAGCAGCGGCATGACCTCAAGCTCGTGGTCGTCGACTACCTCCAGCTGATGACGTCCGGCAAACGCGTCGAATCGCGGCAGCAGGAGGTCTCGGAGTTCTCCCGGCAGCTGAAGCTGCTCGCGAAGGAGATCGAGGTACCGGTGATCGCGATCTCCCAGCTCAACCGTGGTCCGGAACAACGCACCGACAAGAAACCGATGCTGTCCGACCTGCGTGAATCCGGTTCACTGGAGCAGGACGCCGACATCGTCATCCTGATCAACCGCCCGGACGCCTGGGAACGCGACGACCCCCGCGCCGGCGAAGCGGACCTCATCCTGGCCAAACACCGAGCAGGCCCGACGAACACGATCGTGGTCGCCCATCAGCTGCACTACAGCCGGTTCGCCGACCTGGCCCACGAATAGGGCCGCAAGGCTTCCCACGATCCGGCCCGGGACGGCCGACGCGGGGGTGGCGGATCCGCCATTTGCTGCCGCAGCGAGTAGCAGCAGGGCGGTGGCGATCCGGACCAGGGTGGATGGTGGTCGAGTCCCCCGCTTATGCGTGCCGACAGGACGCCGCCTGGCAGCTCGTGAGCCGGCAAGGACTCACGTGAACATGTCCACGCGGCTGGCGGACGCACGCCGACGACGCCGAGAGCGCGCGGGCTCTCGGCCGTCAGACGGATCCGCCGCGGCTAGCACTGGACCAGCACCCGCGAACTTCAGGAGATCCAGGAAGCACCTGGCGGGCACGGCGAACCCTGACGCACAATCCACAGCTGTCCACGGCCGTGTGAGCTGCACCGTTCGGTTACACGCACCACCGCGCCGAGCAGGTCGCGCGCCAGGTAAGCAGTACAGCGCTGCCAACGTTCGAGTGTCTTCGCCAACCCGGCTGTGCACTCGTGACCGCGTTGGTCCGCTTCACAACTCCGACCGCACACGCCTGCGCTCCTGATAGTGCAGCTATTCGTGCCGGTGTGGCGCGTGGTTAGCGCAGGTTCTCGTCTCGTGGCTTCCGAGGAATGTGGGATGACGGCGTCGACGCACATCCCTCGTCGTTCGCAGGTTGCGGTACCCGGCCGCGCTCAGACGGACCGCGACCGAGGTGGCCGTGCTGGAAGTGCTCGCGGACGGGCCGACAGAGGTCGAGGTTGAACCCAGCGAAGCCGTTCGGCAACTCGCGGACCTGCTGCGATCAGGGAAGGTGCGCCCGGACCGGCTGGGAACTGCTGCCCGAACGGAACCGGGACAAGCCCGTGCACGGTTGAAGTAGCTGTTGGCGGTGGCCGACATGCCTCATCTGGCTGCTCCCTGTGGACCGTCGGGACGGAGGCTGCCGCGGCGTCGATGCTGAAACTGGATGACGGACCCGGCTGTGCAAGGGCGTCACGGCCCCGGTCCTCAGCTGAGGGTCGTGGGCAAGTCGGTCCCGCCGTGTCCCTTTTGCCGCGTTGCCTATTTGCGGATGAGGAGTGCGGCCAGGGTGATCAGGAGTGCAACGGTGGGGATGATGTGTTCCTTGGTGACGTCCCAGGGGGAGCGGCCACGCATGGGGTCGAGGTAGCGGATGTCGTGTTCGGCAAGGTCAGGGGCGCGGAGGTGGAGCCGGTGGTTGTAGTGCTGGCGGATCCGCGGCAGCAGGTCCGGGCGGCCGGCGATGATGAGGTAAGCGGCGTCGGCCACGAACTCGGCCAGGGCTTGCCGGTAGACGGCGCTGCTGCGTAGGTCGATGTCGTCGGGCATGGTGATGTTCATCAGCGGTAGCGCGAGCTGCGCGGCGCGTTCGGACACCGCCGGCGGCACAGTCCAGGCGAAACTGCCGCCGCGCACGATCGTGAAAACCGACTTCGCCGCCACGCCCAGCCGGGCAAGGATCCATCCTGCGGGGCGTGGTCTGCGGATGGCGTGCTCGTCGAACCGCAGACTCTGCAGGAGTAGTCCGCAGGCGCGTGCGCCGCGTTGCACGGCCATGCTTCGGCCCCACCACATGACGCGGAAGAGCACCGCAGGTCCGACGACGACCGCCACCAGGATCCCGGCGAGCGCGACCAGCCCTCGCGCCAGGGGCCGGGAGTGGCGTCGATGATCGCGCCATCCGCGGCGAGAATCAACAAGGCCAGGACCGGGTAGGCGAACACCACGAAGGCCTCCAAACTGGCAAACACCCACCGGTTCCGCACCGATCGGCGTTGATCGGCAGCAAGGGCTTGCGCTTCTTCCGACGGCATATCGAGCCTGCCGACCAGGCCGCCGACGAACTCGTCATCGAAGCGCGAGTAGGGCGGCCACAGCCGGTTGACCTGTACCCCAGGCACGACATCACTGCCGCGGGCGCGACTCCTCCCGGCCTTGACCACCGGCAACTGTGTTGGTGCCTCGCGGGTGGTCATGAATCCAGCGCCCGAGCAGCGATCTGCATAGTGCGCCCGCCAGGGCCAAGCCATCCGCAGAAGCGGTTGATCACGTCCGGACAGGACAGCGGATCTTCCAGCAGCAGGTGCCGCAACGCACGCGCGGCCGCGAGATCGTCACCGCTGCGATAATGCCGCAGCGCCTGATGCAGCACGCGAGCCACGAACAACGCTCGCTCGTCGATGTCGAGACCGTCGGTGTTGTGTGGGTGCGGAAGTCCGCCCTGTGTGGTGGTGATCATCGTGAGCCTCCCCAGCCTCACGGGCCCAGCAGGGATTCGCCGGGCAGGAACTGTGCCACCAAGGCCTAGTAGGTCGGCCTAGGTGCAGGTGCGCCACGCTTCTTGGCTTCGGCAGTCAGGTGACATCCGGTGCGCAGCAAAAGGGTCGTGTTGACGGCGGGACCGAAGTTGAGCTCGGCCTCGTACTGGTCGTGGAAAACAACCTCGTGATCGCTGGGTCGATTGACCGTGGTCGCCGTGGTGCCGAAGCCGTAATCAGCAGCGATCGCATGGACAGCGTCAACGACTTGCAGCCATTTGCCGTCCGGAATGTTGCCCGCGGCTGTCCAATTGTTGAGGCCCTTGATGACCGCGTCATCCCTGCGAAGGTCGGCGTCGACCGCCGCGAAGTCGTTGCCGCAGGCAGACCCACCGGCCGGGTTCGTGATCTGCCACGCCTTCAGCGACGGAACCGCGGCTGCGACGGCATCACGGATGCGGCCGTACATCTGTTCGTAACGCGCGGTGGCTTGGTCGATGTCAGGGCGCTGCATGAGCTGGCTGAACTGCTGAGCTTGTTCATCCACGGTCGTGTTCTCCGGAGGGGTGTCTGGCCCGGCGCATGCGGTCAGCACCAGCAGCGCCAGTGCCAGTCCTGCGGTGATCGGGCCGCGGATGCGTGTCATGGGTGTTGCAGGTTTCCTTGTCATCGCGGGGGCGGCTGAGGGTCACGACCTGGTGGCGCGGGAATCGGCTGTCCCGACGTCGGCGGGGGCACCGGTGCTTCCCACGGTTGCACGTGCCGTACCGCCAGGTCTGGACGTCCTGCGACGACACTGGCCATGTTGTACTGGCTGGTCGACTTGTCGTCGAGGTACTGGCCGTGTTCGTGGGTGATGTGGTGCGGCCCGTCGACGCCGGTGGCGTCCCCGGTGGACAGCTGCTGGATGTCGTTCAGTTCGCCGCCGAAGATGCCTTGATAGGGCGAGGTGCCGAAGTTGTGGGCGATGTCGAGATGAGGGACCGGGTCCCGATCCGACCACTCGGAGAACATGTGCCCTTCCGGCACCTTCAGATCACTGCGGCTGTTGATGTCGAGGCCGGGCGACCCGAACACCACCGCGTCCTTGACGGGCGTGTCGTGCTGGAGGGCGATGCCGGTGGTCAGACTGCCGTTGGAGTGCCCGAGTGCGGTGAGGTGGAGCTGCTGACCGGAGGCGTTGTGCGCGGCGCCGATGCCGTTGAGGAAGCCGTCCAGCTTCTGCGCACCGATCTTCGCCAGCCCGTCGGACGCGACCGACTTGTCCGGGTTCAGCACATCGGCGGTCTGCGGCGCTTCGTACCCGATCCACGTCACCGCGGCGGCTTGGCCTTGGTCACCGTATCGGGCCGAGAGGTTCTGACTGTGCTGCTGCAAGTTGTACATGTCCTGGTCGTAGCCTTTGAGGCTGCCGTCCACCGTCGAGGTGAACCCCGGCGTGAATACCGCGACCTGCTCGGCAGTGTCGACGTTGCCCACCGCGACGGCTGCCTTCACCCGCTCCCCGGACGTGTCCAGGGTGAGCAACTGCCGGCCGCCTTGCGCCATCGCGGCGTCGATCGCATCCGGCGAGTGCAGTTTCCTGTCGACCTGGTCAAGGTTTCGCAGAGCGTTCGCCAGGACGTTGCCACTCGGGTCGTACAGGTATTTCGCCTGCGCGGCCGTGTGCTGGTCCTCCAAGGCCGCACGTTCACCGGGCAAACGCGCCATGTTGGCCCGGGAACGGACTGCTGCGGGAAGACCGTCGCGGTTGCCGAGCCAGTCCGGGTGGTCGTGCAGGAGAATCGCTTGCCCGGATGGGGAAAGACTCGCCCGCCAGGCCGCGTTCTGCGAGGGTGTTGCGTTCGCGGGAGGCTCCGGGAGTGTGAGACCGGGGTCAGCGACGTCGGCGGCCGCAGCCACGGTTCCCTCGTCACCGGTGCCAAATTCGCCGTGGCTGGCGCGTTGGAACATCGACGTGAGGCCGTTGTCGATGTCCTCGGCGGTGCGCATCGCCTGCGCGAGGTCGTCGACGACTTGCTGGCAGGCACGCCTGCATCAAGGCCTTGTGCACCACGGCCGCCCCGGCTGCCATCTTGTCGATGCGGAACCTCAGATCATCCTGAGCCGACGCCGCGTTGTCGGCCGCCGGACCGGACCAGCCCTCCACCGGGATGATCTTGAGGAAATCGTCTCCCGAATGGACCAGAACCTGCTCACGCTGTTGCATCGTGGTCGCAGTCTTGTTCAACGCGCCCGGATTCCACCGTTTCACGTCCCCGAGCGACACCATCAGCGCGGCCCGGTCATCTTGTGCCCATCCGGCAACGGTTCCCGCGCATGCTCATCACCAGCGACATAAGCGTCAGCCGCGGTGGACAAGGCCTTGGCCTGCGCCTCGACGTCCGCGCACCACGCCTTCAACGTCGCGCCCCACGTATCCGCATGCGTCCGCGCGGCACCAGCAGCGTTCGATCCCGGAAGCGCGCCCGGCACGCCCTCAAGCGCCTGATCACAGTCAGCGCCACGGACCGCACCCACCGCCGAATCACCACTGCGGCCCGCCGCCCGCAACGCATCCGGCACCGTCGTGAACCCCATCAAGGCCTCCCCAGGCCCCGCAAGGTCATCGCTTTCTGTGCTCAGCGAAACACCCGACGCTACAACACAAGGGGCGTGCGATGTCCACTAACAGCTGCTCAGACGACCCAGGTAGCGAAATGAGACTGGGACCCGATGGAGACAACATGAGAAATCCATGATCGACATATCCCGGATTGCGAGACCGGTTCAGGGCTGGTCGCCCGCGCGGGCGATGGCGCGCGTCTCGGGAACTCCCAGCATCAGCAGGCTTGTGATCGCCGCTGCGCGGGCGCCGCGGGTCCCGTTCGACAGGTCGCTCTCCGCGATGGCGAACACGACGCCGTAGGCGACCTGGCTGAGAACGCCTGCCGGCAGGTGCTGTGCGAACACGTCGCTGTCCTGGCCACGTTTCACGAGGTCGGCGAGGAGTTCGTCGACTGGCCCGAGCAGATTGTGGATCGCCTCGCCGTACTCGCCACGGCGCAACGCCAACAGCACTCGGTATCGGTGCGCCACCGGCCAGACGCGGGCGATGAATTCGGCCCACGCCGCGTCCGCTTCCGCGTCGGAGGCGTTGATTTCGGTAAGCATGGCCGTCATTTCGGCGACCGCCCGTTCCGTGAGCGTGCGAACCAGGTCGGGGCGCGAGGGGAAATGACCGTAGACCGTGCGACGGACGACGCCCGCAGCGGAGGCGATCTCGCCCATGCCTGCGTCGGGGTTCTCTCCCAGCACATCGAGGGCGACGTCGAGGATGCGATCGCGTGTCTCGTTCATCGAGCGCACACGGGAGGACTCGGTGGGCACGACACCATCGTTGCACATCGGTGTGCAACGAGGTAGATTGCACATCGGTGTGCAACGAAGAGTTGCGCTGTGCTTCGAAGCTCAGGAGAAGGCAATGACCGCACCGACGGCCTCGACCCTCGTCCGCCCGTTCACCGTCTCGATCCCGGATTCGGAGGTCGACGACGTGAAGCAGCGGCTGGCCAGAACTCGATGGCCGGATCCGGAAACGGTGGGCGACTGGTCGCAAGGGGTTCGCGTGCAGAACGCCAGATCCCTGGTCGACCACTGGGAGCACGGCTACGACTGGCGGCGCTTCGAGTCCGAGCTCAATCGCTTCCCCCAATTCCTGACCGAGATCGACGGGCTGGACATCCATTTCATCCACGTCAGGTCCAAGAACCCGCACGCGATGCCGCTGATACTCACGCACGGATGGCCGGGCTCGATCGTCGAATTCCTGAAGCTGATCGGCCCGCTGACCGATCCGGTTTCGTTCGGCGGAGACGCCGCCGACTCATTCGACGTCGTCGTCCCGTCGCTCCCCGGGTTCGGGTTCTCCCAGAAGCCCACGGAGACCGGGTGGACCGTATCGCGTGTCGCAAGCGCGTGGGTGGAGCTGATGAAGCGTCTCGGCTACTCGAGATGGACCGCGCAGGGCGGTGATTGGGGCGCCGTCGTCACCACCGCCCTCGGAGTCATGCAACCTGAGGGGCTTCTCGGAATTCATCTGAACACCCAGTACGCCTTTCCCGCACAGATACCCGACACCTTGTCGCCCGAACAGCGCTACGCCGTGGAAACCCTCGCCTCCTACACCGATGATCTCGGCGGGTCGAACCACCTGCAGCGCACGAAGCCGGAGACGGTCGGATTCGCCCTGGCGGACTCTCCCGTTGGTCAGGCAGCCTGGATCTACGAGAAGTTCCAGTCCAAGACCGACAACCACGGGCTCGCCGAGGACGTCCTCAGCATGGACGACATGCTCGACGTGATATCCCTCTACTGGTTCACCAACAGCGCAGCGTCGTCCGGCCGCATCTACTGGGAGAACAAGTCGGGCACCCTCGCCGGCCCGAAGCTGACGCTTCCGGTCGCGGTGACCGTCTTCCCGAAGGACATCCCACTCCCGCCACGAAGCTGGATCGAAGACACCTACAGCAATCTGATCCACTACGGCGAGGCCGACAAGGGCGGGCACTTCGCGGCCTTGGAACAGCCCGAGATCCTCGTCCGCGAAATCCGCACCGGCTTGCGCACCCTTCGTTCCTGACGGTGAGACAGCCAAGATCGACATCTCACGGATTGCGAGGACCTACACGCACGCTCCGCGTACAAGGCGGCGCACGTGCTCGGCTTGGTCATCCGGCTGTCCACGCTGCCCGGCGAGTTCTGCCCCACGGCGTCAGGTCGGTTCGGGGGCCGGGACGTATGCGGGTAGCGCTTCGAGGCTCGTGCGCACTGCTTCGGCGCCGTACTCCAGCATCTGTCGCTCGTAGTTGCCGACCGCGGTAAGGAGGTTCTGGCGGCCTTCGGCGGCTTCGAGCAGGCAGCGGCTCAGTAGATCGGCATCGCGCAGGGCGGTGTTCGCACCGTTGCCGCCGGTCGGGGAGGTGGCGTGGATGGCGTCGCCGAGCAGCGTGACCGGACCGGGTGCCCAGCGCTCGCCGGGCTCGATCACGCGGATGGACAGCAGCGCGGCGTTGTCCGGATCGGACTGTTCGATGAGCGCCTGCAGGTCAGGGTGCCAGCCCTGCATCCTGGACAGCGCGGCCTCCGGTGGGCTCAGGTCGGTGCGTGAGCCGTCCGGCGGGAGGATCATCGCCCAGCGCACGTAGTCGTGGATATCGGGGAGGACCACCTCGGGGGCCAGTTGCCCGGCCGCCTCCTTCGGCGGGGTGCGGAAACGCATCGCTCCGAGCAGCAGGCTCACCCCGTCGCCGGCGATCTTCGAGCCGAAGGCCCGCGACAGTCCGGCAAACTCCTCGGTCAGCGGGGTGCGGCCGAGGACGAACCGGACGCCGGTGTCGGTCGGGACGGTCTGCGGCGACAGCGTCGAACGGACGGTGGAACCGACCCCGTCAGCCCCGACGAGCAGGTCGGCAGTGGCCGGGTCCCGGTGCGCGAAGCGGGCTTCGACCTTGCCGTCGGCCAGCACGTCGTAGCCGGTCAGCCCGGCCCCGGTGTGCACCGTGAGCCCGGTCAGCAGCAGGTGCCGGAGCACCTGCCGGTCGACCACGATCCCGCTCCTGCCGGGGCCGAGCGAGCCGATCTCGTTCAGCTGCGGATCCAGGACCAGCCGCTCGACGTAGCTGTCACTGACGACCTCGTCCAGCAGCGGATGCCAACGTGCCGGCAAACAACTGCGCAGCGCCTCGAACCCCGTCGGGTGCAGCACGAGCCGGTACCCCTGGAACCGCGCGGTGATCTCCGGGTCCCGCTCGTACACCTCGGCCTCGATCCCGGCACCACGCAGGCCCTGCGCCAGGCACAGCCCGCCCAGGCCGGCTCCGGCAACGGAAACTCGCATCACAACCTCCAGCACAGACCTGGCGAACACCGCTCAGACACCTGGTGACACGCAGCGAACGAACTTAGTTCGTATAGAACGAACAATGTACCCATAGACGAACTTAGTTCGCCTCGCGGTACGGTATCCACCGTGCCTTCCGGTCCCCGACAACGCCGAGCAGCTCGTCACGCGCAACCGGCCGCCGAAGCCGCAGCGTCCTCAACGCGCAAGACACCCATCACGGTCGGCCGGATCGCGGACGCCGCACTGCAAGTCGTAGCCACCGAGGGGTACGACGCGTTGACCATCCGCCGGGTCGCCGCAGTGCTCGGCACCGGGCCGTCGTCGCTGTACGCGCACATCGTCAACAAGGACGACCTCGACGATCTGCTCGTCGGCAGGCTCTACTCCGAGGTCGTGTTGCCCGAACCAGACCCGGCCAGGTGGCGCGAGCAGATTCTCGACGTGTACGAGCAGATCCGCGACCAGTACCTGAAATATCCCGGAGTCTCGCGTGCCGTGCTGGCCACGGTCCCTACCAACCTCGACACGCTGCGGGTCGGCGAAGGGATGTTGGCGATCCTGCTCGCCGGCGGGATAGAACCGCAGACTGCCGCCTGGGCGCTCGACGCCCTGTCCCTCTACGTCGGCGCGTACGCCATGGAGCAGGCACTGGTCCAGCAGCAGCGCAAACACCCGGACCAGCAATGGGTCCTCGGCCGCGAGGAACTGCTACGCCGATTCACCGCACTGCCTGCCGACACGTTCCCGCAGACCCGGCGCTACGCCGCGGAGCTGACCTCCGGCACCGGACACGACCGGTTCGAGTTCACCCTCGGCCTGATCATGGACAACCTCACCCGGCCCTAGCTGTGTTCGGCCAGGACGTTGGTGGTGGTCGGCCTGGTTGACCCGGGGGAGGGCCGCTGGGTGGTGTGTCCAGGGACCGCTACCAATCGAGGGTGGCGGCCAGTTTCTTGGTCGCGCGGTGGCGCCAGGCTTGGGTGATGAGGTACTGGAGGCGGTTGATCGGGATACGGGCCAGGTCGGCGTCGATCCCGATCAGGGTGGGGCCGCGACGCAGTTCCTGGTAGGTCTGCGGATCGTCGGTTACTGCGGAGGCCACTTCGTCGGCGCTCGTGTGCAGGAACACCCGGGTGCCGTCCTTCGTGACGGTTACGAAACCCTTGTCCTGCACGCGGAAACCCGGCATGCCGAAGTGCGGCTTCTCCACGGTTTCGGGTAGAGCCAGCGCGAGACGCCGGACATCGGCAAGGCTGGGCACGAAGCAACTCCTCCACGGGAACAGGTCAGGACTGCAGTGGCACTCGGCGGGGGCGGATCACCCGGTGGGTGATCTGCCAGCCTTCGGCGCCGCGTTGCACCGTGTCTTCGTAGGTCACGCTGCGGACGGAGCCGTCCATCTGTATGCCGAAACCCTTGGACAGTGCGTGGACTGCGCCGTTCGGTGCCTCGGTCAGCACGATGTTCGTGACGTGGTGGGCGGTCGGGTTCCCCTCGCCCAACGCCAGCGCGGCCGCTCGGACAGCCGCGAGCCCGACTAGCGCCGTGCCGCCCATCGGGCCGACGTCGTAAACGACGTCCTCGGCGAACAGCGCGGACAACCCGTCCAGGTCGCCGCGGTCGACGATGTGCCCGTGCAGGTTGATCAGGTCCTCGATGGCGAACCGGTCCTCAGTGGTCAGCGCCATGTGTACCCCCTTCCGGCCGCAACCGGGGAGCAGGCCGGTCGCGTGCCGTACACTATGTGGGGATGTCCCCGAATAGCAAGCGCGCGCCACGGGCCGACGCGTCCCGCAATGCGCGGCTGTTGCTCGCCGCGGCCCGCGAACTGGTCGCCGAGGTGGGCAACGAGGTCGCATTCGATGAGGTCGCCCGCCGTGCCGGCGTCGGCAACGCCACGCTGTACCGGCACTTCCCCACCCGCGCGGACCTGCTCGTCGCCGTCTACGCCGACGAGGTGGCGACGCTGTGCCGGCACGGCGCGGACCTGCTCGACGCGCAATCCCCGCTGGACGCGCTCTTCTCCTGGCTGGACGAGTTCGTCGTGCACGTGGCCACGAAACGGCCACTCGCGCTGGCCGCGACCGAGGGTCCGGGCGAGCGCCGCACGCCGCTGTTCGACAAATGGCACGCCTCGATCATCGCCAGCGCCGCCGAGCTGGTGCGGCGGGCACAGCTGAGCCTGCGCCCGGACGTCACCACCATCGACGTGGTGGCGCTGGCGAGCGGCGCCGCCCTTGCCACCGACAGCACGCACGCCCGCCGCCTGGTCGCGTTGATGCGCACCGGTCTGGCAGCCGAGGACGAGCAGCCGCCGCAATCGTCCTGACACTGGCCGGGCCGCCACCACGGTCGATAAGGTGCTGGCTCCGGATGAACTGCCGCCGGTCGGCTCGGAGTATCGGGGGAAGTGTGGCCAGGTCTGCCCAAGCGCTGGCTCGGCTGCGACCGCCGGGTGGCGCACCGGCGTGGGCTCGTTTCGGGGTGGCGGCAGCAGGCGTCGCACTGCTCGTGGCGGGCGCGGTAGCGGTCTTCGTGACCACCAATTCCGCAGGCGCGGCTGCTCTGGTGGCGGCGGGAACCGTGCTGATCGCGCTCGCCTTGTTCGCCAACCAGCTCGAAAGCGTCGAGGGTGGCGGGTTCAAGCTCCAGCTCGGTGCGGTGGCCGCGAAGCTGCGGGAGGCCGACGAGGCGGAGGAGGCGGGAGACGCGGAGGGCGCCGGGCAACTGCGCCAAGAAGCCCGGCTGCTGTTCGCCGCGATGGAGCCGATCGCAAACCAGTACGAAGCCATCCGGGAGAGCAGTCCGTATGGACGGGATCGTACGCACGCCATGGGAGACCTGGTCGAACAGGCGAAGAAGATGGCCGAGTTCGACTTCGTCAGCACGGAGGCGGTGGAAGAACTGTTCCGGTCCGGACAGGACGGGAACCGCATCACCGCACTCGGACTGATGCAGGCCAACCCCGAACTCGCTTCGGTTCCCCTGCTGACCGAAACGATCAGACGGCCACGTTCGAGTTTCGAGCAGTGGCACGCACTGCGGATCTCACTGGAGGTGGTTCGCCGGGGCTCCGCGACCGCACAGCACGAGGACATCCGGCAGGCCATCGCGCTGGCGCGAGCCAACGGAACGCTCGGGACCCGGCGCGACCAGTCACGAGTCAGGCTGGCGCAGCGCATCGCGAACGCGATGGAGCAGGACGGCGACCGGCGCACCGAATAGCGGGCTCGCCGTTGCGGCGGTGACGATCAGGGAATATCTCCGGGACCGGGGACGTCACCTACTCTGGTAGTTGAAGTTTCAAACACCTGGAGGCTGCCATGGCGACCCGTACCCCGGTTCTCTACCTCAGTCACGGGGCACCGCCGCTCGCGGACGACGTGACGTGGACCCGGCAGCTCGCCGAATGGTCGGCCGGGCTGGCCGAGCCGAAGGCGATCCTGGTTGTTTCGGCGCATTGGGAAGAGGCACCGCTGACCCTCGGCGCGACCACGACGGTGCCACTGGTCTACGACTTCTGGGGTTTCCCCGAGCGCTACTACCAAGTGCGCTACGCCGCGCCGGGGGCTCCGGAGCTGGCCACGCGCGTGCGCAAGCTGCTGCAGTCCACCGCAACGCCGGTACGCGACGCCCCGGAGCGCGGGCTCGACCACGGCGCGTATGTACCGCTCGTGGAGATGTACCCGGCCGCGAATGTGCCGGTATTGCAGATTTCATTGCCCTCGCTCGATCCTCGGGTGCTCTACGACCTCGGCCGGAAGCTGGCGCCGTTGCGCGACGAGGGAGTGCTGATCATCGGCAGCGGTTTCTTCACCCACAACCTCCACGCGATGCGACAGGTCGACGGAAGCGACGGCGTACCTCCGCAGTGGTCCGCGGAATTCGACCACTGGGGCGAGGAAGTGCTCCGCACCGGGGACCTCGACGCCCTGCTCGACTTCCAGCACAAGGCGCCGGCCGCGGGCATCGCACATCCGAAGATCGAGCACTTCGCGCCGCTGTTCGTGTCGCTCGGCGCGAGTTCGGCCGAAGGGCAGGGCCGCACGGTGATCGACGGGTTCTGGTACGGCCTGGCGAAACGCTCGCTCGAATTTTCCTGACCGGACGGGAAACGGGCCCGGAAGCAGCTGGCTTCCGGGCCCGTTCGGGTTATCCCTGACTCACTTCTTGAAGAAGCCGGTCACCTTCGCGACCAGCGCCTGCACCGCGTTCGCCGGGCCCTGCACCCCGGCGGCCGGAGCCGTCGGCAGCTGGGTCGGCAGCGTGGTCGGCACGCCCGGCAGCGTCGGCAGCGCAGTCGCGGCCGGCAGCTGCTCCAGCGTCGGCAGCGAGGCCTTCACCGGAAGGGCGGGCAGCGCCGGAGCGTCCGAACGCGCACCGTCGGTCGGCAGGGCGGGCACGCCCGGCAGCGCCGGAACCGAGGGCAGCTGCACGCCGTCCTTCAGGCCGGAGATCGACGGCAGCACCGAGGCACCGTTCAGCTGGTTCAGCTGAACGAGCTCGGACAGGCCGCTGATCTGCGGCACGTCGGCACGCTCAGCACCGGGCAGCGCGGGCAGGCCCGGCAGCGACGGGGTGGGCAGTGCACCGGTGGGCAGTGCACCAGTGGGCAGAGCCGGAGCCGGCAGCGTCGTGGCGGTCGGCAGCGACGGCAGGTCCGCACCCGTCGGGAGGGCAGGCAGGGCCGCACCGCTCGGCAGGGCCGGGAGGGCCGCACCGGTCGGGAGGCCGGCACCCGCGGGCAGCGCGGGCGTGCTCGGCAGCGCGGGCAGCTGGTCGGCCCCCATCTCGCCACCGATCGGCACGTTGATCTGCGGCTCGTCCACGATCTGCGAGGCGTTGGTCGCCTCCGCGGTCGCCCGCCCGATCACCTCGAGCGGCACCCCGAAGACCTGCACCACGGCGCCGAGCGGGTGGTAGTAGTTGTAGCCGGACAGTGCGTCACCGGGACCGTCGGTGGTGGGGGTTCCGCCGTTGGTCGCGCTGAGCTGGTTGTCCGCCACCGCGTTCGCCACGCCGCCGACGGCGACCGCGTCGCCGAACACCTGCGCCACCGCGGTGGCCGGGATGTCCAGGATGTCGCCGGAAAGCGCACCCTCCACACCCGAGGTGGTGTCGTCGCCGCCGTTGGTCACCACGGTGCTGTTCGCACCGTCGCCGCCCGAAACACCGGCGGCCGACACTGCGTCGCCGAACACCTGCGCGACCGCGAGCGGGTCCGCACCGATGATGTTGCCCGCGATCGCACCCGCGTCACCGGCGGTCTCCGCGCTGCCGCCTGCGGTCGAGACGATGTCGTTGGTGCCGCTGCCGTTGCCGAGCGCGCCACCGGCGATGCCGTCGGAGAAGATCGTGGCCGCACCGGCGACCGGCGCCTTCACGATGTTGCCTGCGATGGCACCCGCGGTGCCGTCGGTCGAGGCGTCGCCACCGGCGGTCGAGTCGGTCACGTTGTCGGCCGAGCCGGTGCCGATGCCGGCGAGCGCGCCGCCGACGCCGTGGCCCTGCACGGGCAGCGAGACCGGAGCCTCGATGAGGTTGCCCGCGCCCGCGCCGCTCGGACCGGTCGCGTGCACGTCCGAACCGGCACCCGAGGTGGTGTCGTTGGTGGCCGTGCCGTGGCCCTGGCCGACGAACGCACCGCCGATGCCGAACAGCTGCACCGGGGCCGACACCGGGACGGTGCCGAGGTTCGAGCTCAGGAAACCGTTGTCGTCGGCGGTGTTCCCGCCGCCGCCAGCCTGCACGACCTTGGTCTCGCTGGCGTCCGCCGAGCCCTGGCCGATGAACGAGCCGCCCACGCCGAAGACCTCGGCGGGCACGCCGACCGGCACCTGCACGATGTTGCCGGAGCCGGACGAGTCCTCGCCCTGGCTGCCGTCGTAGCCACCGGCGGTGACGGTCTTGTCCTCGGTCGAGGTGCCGGACGCGTTGCCGATGTGGCTGCCGCCGATGCCGTGCACCTCGGGGGCGCCTGCGATCTGGCTGTTGACGACGTTGCCCGCGAGGGTCGAGTCGTTGCCACGGGTGTAGCTGCCGTTGCCGGCGTTCGCGTTGGTGGTGTTGTCGCACGCGGCGTGCGCGTTGCCGATGTAGGTGCCACCGACGCCGCAGGCCTCGACGGGCAGCGCAAGGGCCGGGTCGACCACGTTGCCCGCGCCTGCCGCCTGCTCACCGGTGGTCTTGACGAAACCGCCGGAGTCCACCGTGCTGGAGTGGCTGGAGGACGCACGGTCGAGCGCCTTGCCGGTGGTGGCGTTGCCGATCCACGAACCGGCCACCGACGCCACGTTGGCGACCGGGCTCAGCTGCGCCGCGGCGGCGTTGCCACCGAGGAACGAGCCGTCGCCGTCGGTCTCGAGGTAGGTCGGGGTGTCGGCGAGGCTGCCCGGACGCTTGTCGCCCGCCTTGGCGTCGGCCACGGAGCTGGAGTTTGCGTCCGCGTCCGAGCCCCACACGCCACCGGCGTTGCCGTTGAACTTGACCGGCAGCGCGATCGGCGCGCCGACCGTGTTTCCGCTGGCCGCGGAGCCCTTGCCGCTGGTCAGTGCCGATCCACCGGAGGTGGCGGAGCTGTCCGCGGAGTACTCGCTGTAGGCGTTGCCGAGGATCCAGGACGCGGCGTTGCCGGTCACCTGGACCGGGGTGGCGAACTGGCCCGCGACGACGTTGCCGGAGAGGCCGGAGCCCTTGCCGGTGGTGTCGATGTTGCCGGTTTCGGTCGCAGTCTGCGAGGCCGAGCCCCCGTGCACCGCGCCGCTGCCGCCGGCGAGGCCGACGCCGTTGCCGGCGATCTGCACCGGCAGTGCCCAGTCGAGGGCCACGACGTTGCCTGCCAGGCCGGAGTCCTTGCCCGACGTCGCGATGTCCTGGTTGTGGCTGGCGCTCTGGTCGTGCGAGGTGCCCTCGACGTGCGCGTCGCCGAGCACCCCGACGGCGTTGTCGACGACCTGGACCGGAACCACCAGGTCGCCGGAGACCTTGTTGCCCTTGAGCGCGTCGTTGGTCGGCTTGACCTGTCGCGGGGCTTCGGTCTTCGGCAGCTTGGCGGACTTCGGCAGCTTGTCGGTCACGGCGCTCGCGGCGCCGGTGGGGGCCTTCGCCGAGGACAGCACCTTCTTTGCCGCGGAGGTGACCGGTTTGGTGCTGATCTCGCCCTGGTAACCGGGGACGTCCACCTGGCCGAGCGGGGTGCCGATGGCGTTGTTGTCGACGTCGACCGGAACGGTCACGTTCAGGTCGAGCGGGGAGGCAGGGGTGTCCGGGTTGACGTTCTCGTCTGCCGAGGCGATGCCGGTACCCAGCATCAGCAACCCACCCGTGACCAACGCGGTCTGGAGTCCGCGCTTTGCCCAGGTCTGCATGGGGTTTTTCTCCTTCATTTCGGGTTCCCTTGCGGGCTGGTGGAGTGCGTCGAACGCACTGCGGGTGCGAGCGCAAAAGTGCGCATCGCGGGAAAACCCGCGGAAATGGCCGGTGCTGCCGGAAAATGAGCACAGACAAGTGCTCGCGGCAGATCAACGACCCCGCGGGTGAAGTGAGTCAGTCAGGGGTGACGCCGGGCTGTGCGCCCGGGGTGAACGACGTGTGCCGCACGCCGGCGCGGGCCATGCCCGCCACGGCGTTGTCGACGGCTGCGGCGACCCACGTGGGCACGCCGAAGTTCAGACCGTCGAGGTGACCGCCAGGCGTGGTGGCACCGCCGCCGGGCGCAGTCGGGATGGAAGGGGGCGCGATCGGAAGCTGCGCAGGGGAGAACGGGGTACCGGGCGCATCGCCGTGGTGCTGGTCGTCCGACGGCACACCGGTGCTGTCGGACGGGACGTGGGTGCGTGCGCCGTCGACGGCCGGGAAGACCGAGCGCAGTGCGTCCGAAGTGGACATTGCAGCGGCGCCGAGGTTCTGCTGCGCATCAGCGGGGGCCACGGTGGCATCGGGCGCGGAATCGCCCGGCTGGACCGGAACCACCGGCACGTCGGGAAGCTTCACCAGTCCGCCGGTCTGGCCGGGGTCGAGCAGCGCCCAGATCTTGCGGCCGAATTCCTGCGCCTCCGGCGACGGCGTGGTCGCCTCGGTGATCACCTGCTTGGTGTCCGAAGGCTTGCGCGCGATGTGCTCGAGCGAGCCGAGGCCGCGCTGCACCGGCCGCAGCACCGCGTTCTGCCCGAGGTCGGTCACCGCCTCGCTGACCCGGCCGGACACCTCGTGTTCGGCAGTGCTGCGCGAGTGGTCGCGGTGCCCGTGCAGGTCCGGCGAGCAGCCCGGACGGGACGCGCCCGGCTCGGACCACGTGGTGGCGCTCTGACCGCACTCCGACAGTTTCTGGGTCGCACCTGCCGCCGTGCCCGCGACGTCGCCGGTGAACTTGGACGCACCGTGCGTCACGTCGCGGAGACCGGCGACGGTCGCATCGGTGACCGGGGTGACGCTCGCGTTCAGGCTGTTGTCGGAACCCGCGTCCGGCTGCGGGTCGGCGGATGCGGCGGCGGAGGAGACCGTCCATGCGGCTGCGGTCGCCGCGACCGCGCCACCGAGGACGAACAGTGCACGCGACGCGAGCCGACGGGCGCGGGTGGCGCCTCGCCTCTCGTGCGCAGCAGCGTTCGTCACAGGTATTTCTCCTCGGGCTGAAAATGCATTCGGTTTTGCTGCGGCGGGAACGTCACAAGCAATTCCGCTCGCCGCGCCAAAACCGAGAGAACCAGGCTTACCGCCCGTCGCGCACCTTTGACACGACTTGATGCCACCATCGTGTGAACAACACAGAGTGTGTCCGGGTCTCACCGCGGGTCATCACCGGAGGAGACAGGCGGTTACTCCCGGGTCGGTCGACGGCTTGCTGTCAAGAGTCGATTCAGGCGAATTTCGGCCGCTGCGTCCCGGAACCGCCCGGTTTCCGGCGGCGAGCCCGATCCGGACCGATACGGTGAACCGGTGAGCCAGCCTTGGCGCGAACGGCGCGATCAACCGTTCCTCCCCGATTCCGCCGACGTCACCCCCGTCATCCCCCGCGGGCTGCGGGTGGCCGCGGCACTGTCGTGGCGGTTCATCGTGGTGATCGCCGCGTTGTGGGCGATCCTGTGGCTGCTCGGGTACCTGTCCTCGGTGGTCGTGCCGGTGTCCATCGCGCTGCTGTTGTCCGCGCTGCTCGCCCCGGCGGTGGCCAAGCTGGTGCGGTGGCACGTCCCGCGCGGGCTGGCCACGGCGATCATGCTGTTCGCCGCGATCGTCGTGCTCGGCGGACTGCTCACCTTCGTGGTCACCCAGATCTCGAGCGGCCTTCCACAGTTGCAGGCACAGCTCACCAACAGCCTGAACCAGATCAGGGACTGGCTGATCAACGATCTGCACCTGCGCCAGGAACAGATCCAGGACTTCATCAACCAGGCCATCGGGTTCCTGCAGAACAACCAGTCCTGGATCACCAGCACCGCGCTCACCACGGCGAGCACGGTCGGCGAAATCCTCACCGGGTTCGTGCTCGCGCTGTTCGTCACCATCTTCTTCCTCGCCGGCGGGGAGCACATCTGGTCGTTCCTGGTCCGCGGCGTCCCGCACCAGGTGCGGGCGCGGGTGAACGTGGCCGGGCGGCGCGGATTCGCCTCGCTGGTCAGCTACATCCGCGCGACCGCAGCGGTGGCCGTGGTCGACGCGGTCGGCATCGGCATCGGACTGTGGATCGTCGGGGTGCCGCTCGTGGTGCCGCTCGCCACGCTGGTGTTCCTCGGCGCGTTCATCCCGATCATCGGTGCGGTGGTCGCCGGTGGCGTCGCGGTGCTGATCGCGCTGGTGACCAAGGGGCTGATCGGCGCGGTGATCGTGCTGGCCATCGTGATCGGCGTGATGCAGCTGGAAAGCCACATCCTGCAGCCGCTGCTGCTCGGCCGCGCGGTGAAGCTGCACCCGCTCGCCGTGGTGCTCGCGATCGCCATCGGACTGGTCGCGGCCGGGATCGCAGGTGCACTGCTCGCGGTGCCGCTGCTGGCCGTGCTGAACGCGGGGATCCGCTCGCTGCTGCACGACCCCGACCTCGACCCCGCGGCGATCGACTCACTGCACGGGCGTGTCCCGGAGGTGAAGGAGGACGCCGCGGAGCCGCCGGCGGACGGACAAGACGACGAAGAGGAGAAGTGAGCACCCCGCTCACCCGTGATCCGGCGACGCCACTGTGGCGCGGAGTCGTCCTGCTCCGCGTGCTCACCTGGACGTTCGCGCTCGGAGTGGTGCTCGCGCACCGCACGGATTTCCACCGGCCGTGGCTGGCCTTGACCGTGGTCGGCGTGATGGGGGCGTGGACGGCCTGTTCGAGCCTCGCCTACGCCAGGGAAACCGGCAGGCCCCGATGGCTCGTGGTGCTCGACGTCGTGCTCACGACCGCACTGATGCTCACGTCCCCGTGGATCCTTACCGACGCGCAGTACGCGGCCGCCGCACCGTTGATCACCACGGTGTGGGCGGCGGTCGGGCCGCTCGCCGCGGCCATCCGGTTCGGCGCGCGGGGCGGGGTCGTTGCCGGTCTCGTGGTCGCCGTCGGGACCGGGCTCGCCAGGGAAAGCTTCGACCTCGATGTGTTCCGCGACGGTGTGCTGTTGTGCGCCAGCGGTCTGCTCGTCGGGATGGCGGCCACGCTCGCACGGAGTTCCGCGGAGGCACTTGCCCGCGCGTTGCGCACCGAAGCGGCCACGGCGGAACGGGAACGGCTCGCGCGCTCGATCCACGACAGCGTGCTCCAGGTCCTGGCACGGGTACGGCGGCGGGGGCTCGAGGTGGACGGTGAGGCCGCGGAGCTGGCGAAGCTGGCCGGTGAACAGGAAATCGCGTTGCGCGCGTTGGTGAGCACCGAGCCGGGCGGTGCGGGGGACGGTGGCACCGCCGACCTCCGTTCCGCGCTGCAGCTGCTCGCCACCACGTCGGTGCAGGTGTCCGCGCCGGCCAGTACCGTCGACCTGCCTGCGCAGCTGACCGCCGAACTCGTCGCGGTCACCAGGGAGGCACTGTCCAATGTGGAGAAACATGCCGGAAAGGGCGCGCGGGCCTGGGTGCTGCTGGAGGACCTGGGCACCGAGGTGGTGGTGAGCATCCGGGACGACGGCCCCGGCATCGAGGCCGGCCGGCTGGCCCGCGCCGCGGCCGAGGGCAGGCTCGGTGTGGTGGAGTCGATTCGCGGCCGGATGGCCGATCTCGGCGGGACCGCGGTGCTGGACAGCGCGCCCGGACGTGGCACGGAGTGGGAGGTTCGGGTGCCGAAGGACGGCGGCGGATGACGGAGCGGACGATCTCGGTGATGGTCGTGGACGACCATCCGATCTGGCGCGACGGCGTGGCCCGTGACCTCGCCGAAAACGGTTTCGACGTACGGGCCACCGCGCCGGACGCGCCGTCGGCGGTGCGCATCGCGCGGACGGTGCGCCCGGACGTGGTGCTGATGGACCTCAACCTCGGCGGTACGTCCGGGGTCGAGGCGACCAGGGAGCTCACCTCCGCGGTACCGGACACCAGGGTGCTGGTGCTTTCGGCCAGCGGCGAGCACCGCGACGTGCTGGAAGCGGTGAAGGCCGGCGCGTCCGGCTACCTGGTGAAATCGGCGTCGGCCGCCGAGCTGGTGGACGCCGTGCGCCGCACCGCCGATGGCGATCCGGTGTTCACCGCCGGGCTGGCCGGTCTCGTACTCGGCGAGTACCGGCGGATGGCCGACGCTCCCGCGGGTACACCGGAACCACCGCGGCTCACCGAGCGCGAGACCGACGTGCTGCGCCTGGTCGCGAAGGGGCTCACCGCACGGCAGATCGCCGAACGGCTGGTGCTCTCGCACCGCACGGTGGAAAACCACGTGCAGTCCACGCTGCGGAAACTCCAGCTGCACAACCGCGTGGAGCTGGCCCGCTACGCGATCGAGCACGGACTCGACCAGGAGTGAACCAGGGGAGCACGCCGGGTACCTGCGGAGTCGTCCCGGCGCAGGCCTCGGGCAGTGCGGCCACCGCGCGAAAGTACGGGACCGTTCAGGGTTTTTCCCCGATCTGCCGGTGCAGAACGAGACCTACCATCGATGTCATGAGCGAGGAAGAGACGCACGCCGCGGAGACCAAGACGTTGACCGCGCGCGACATCCGGGTGTCCGATGACGAACGCGAGCACGTGGTCGGCGTCCTGCAGAAGGCGATCGGGCAGGGCATGCTCACCCTCGACGAATTCACCGAACGCACCGACCAGGCGCTGTCGGCGCGCACCCGCGGCGAGCTGAACACGGTGCTCTCCGACCTGCCGGGGCTGGTGCACCCGGAGGCCGCCCCGGCGTACCAGCCGGTCGGCGAGGTGCCCGCGTACGGGCCCGGTCAGCGGCTCGAGCTCAACGCCAAGTACTCCTCGCTGCAGCGCAGCGGCCCGTGGATCGTGCCGCCCGCGCTGGTGGTGCGCAACAAGTACGGCAGCACCAAGCTCGATTTCACGCAGGCAAGGGTGGCCACGCCGGTGGTGCAGATCGAGCTCGACGCGAAGTGGGGTTCGGTCGAACTGGTCATCCCGCGCGAGGCGGCGGTGGACTACAACGCGATCACCGAGATCAAGTTCGGCTCGCTCGACGACAAGACCGGCACCAACGGCGGACCCGGCACCCCGCGGTACGTCATCACCGGCCGGATCACCGGGGGCTCGCTGGTCATCCGTCACCCTCGGCGGGGCCTCTTCGGCTGACCAGCGCCAGGCGCCGGATCCGGTCTCCCTCTTCTCGACCGGGTCCGGCGCTGTGGTGCGTCAGCGGGCCAGCGCGTCCGCCACGGCCTTGCGGGCCGCGGCCGGGTCGGCGGTGCCGAGCGCGGCGGCGGCCAGCTCGCCTGCCTCGGCCAGCGAGACGGCGGCCAGCGTGGCCCCGACGGTGCGGATCGCCGGTGCGTTCATCGACAGGCTGGTCAGTCCGAGACCGGCCAGCACCAGCGCGAGCCGCGGGTCGGCCGCGGCCTCACCGCAGACGCCGGCCGGTTTGCCGGTCGCGGTCGCCGCGTCGCCGATCAGCTTCAGCAGCCGCAGCAGACCCGGCTGCCACGGATCGTTCAGCTTCGCCACCGCGCCGAGCTGCCGGTCCGCGGCGAAGGTGTACTGGGCGAGATCGTTCGTGCCGACGGACACGAAGTCGACCGCCTCCAGGATCTCCCGTGCGGACAACGCGGCGGCGGGAATCTCGATCATCACGCCTGCCCGCGCGATCCCGGCCGCGCGGACGCGTTCGGCGAACCACGCGGCCTCCTCGACGGTGGCCACCATCGGGGCCATCACGGAGACCTGCGCGCCGGATTCCTCCGCCGCGCCTGCGATCGCCGCCAGCTGCCGGTCGAGCACCTCCGGCCGGTCGAACGCCACCCGCAGGCCACGTACCCCGAGCGCGGGATTGGGTTCGGCCTCGGGCGACAGGAAGGCGAGCGGCTTGTCCGCGCCCGCGTCGAGGGTGCGCACGATGACCGGTTTGCCGCGGAACGGCGAAAGCACTGCCGTGTAAGCACTTTGCTGCTCTTCGACGGACGGTTCGGAAGGTGCGTCCAGGTAGCAGAATTCGGTGCGGAACAGGCCGACTCCCTCGGCACCCGCGTCGGCCGCGGCCTTGGCGTCGGCGGGGGAGCCGACGTTGCCGTACACCTTCACCGGATGTCCGTCGGAGGTCGCGCCGACGCCGTTCCACTCGGCCGGGCCGGACGCGACGGCGGTGACGATCGGCGCCGACGGGTCGGCGACCTCGACCACGCCGGTGTCGCCGTCCACGGCGAGCGCCTTGGCGTCGAACGCGAGCAGCCCGCGTACCGCGACCACGGCGGGGATGCCGAGCGCCCGCGCCAGAATCGCGGTGTGGCTGGTCGGCCCGCCCTCCTCGGTGACGAGGGCGAGGACCTTGTCCGGGTCGAGCCCGGCGGTGTCCGCCGGGGCGAGATCACGGGCGACGAGCACGCTCGGTGAGGTCAGCTCGGGCACGCCCGGCGGTGCGACGCCGAGCAGTTCGGCCACGAGCCGGTCGCGCACGTCCCGTACGTCGCGGACCCGCTCGGCCATGTACCCGCCTGCGGCGGCGAGTGCCTCGGCGAACCCTTCGGCAGCCTGGTAGACGGCGCGGGCCGCGGGAAGTTTCCGCGCCGTCACCAGCTGGTGAGCCTGAGTGGCCAGCGCCGGGTCGGCGGCCATCGCGGCGGTCGTGACGAGGATCGTCGCGGCCTCTCCGGTCGCGGTCGCGGCCTGCGCCTCGAGCCGCGCGGCGACGGCCTGCGCGGCCGGCTCGATCCGGGCCGCCTCGGCGTCCGGATCAGCGGGCTCCGGCGTGCTCGCGGGTTCCCCGAGCGGTTCCGCGACCCGCACGACGGGCCCGCTCGCCCGCCCGGGGCTCACCGCGACCCCGGTCAACGGCGAACTGTGCGGACTCGACTCGGCGCTCTCAGACATGGTCTAGACCATATCCCACATAGGCGGCGATATCACGGGCCGCTGCCGGAAGCCCGCGTTCCCGCAGTGCTGTCACGACCGGACTCACCTCCTCGTGCCACCAGGCTTGCGCCAGCGCCGCCCGGTCACCGAGGACGCGGCCCCGCAGAGTCTGCCGGAATCCCCACGCCTCCGCCGAATCCGCGAGCCGGAACCACTCGCCCGGATCGTCCAGCCACAGATCGGTGCGGAGGTCGTCGGCCAGTGGCACCCGTTCGAGGAACATCCGCTCTGCCGTCTTCACCGCCAGGTCCGCGAGAGTGAGGCACCGCATCGCGAAGGCCACCGTGCAGACCGCCCGCACCTCGGCGCGGATGGTCGCTGCGCCGCGCGCCCTTGCCAGCGCCACCCGGTGGTGACCGTCCTCGACGAAGTACATCTCACCCAGCCGCACCAGCCGGACCGGCGGCAGCTCCCCGGCGGTCGCGGCGAGCGCGCACCAGCGGTCCCGCAGGGCGCGGTTGCGCGGCCGGAAGTAGCGGTCGAAGTCGGCCGCTCGCGCGAGCGTCCCCACCACGCCGTCGAGGGGTACTGCACGCAAGCCTTCGTCCGATTCGGTGGTCCGGCCGAGCGCGGAAATGGCTTCGTCGAGCGGGATCAACGCCAGTGCGTCGGTGCCCCGAGCCGCCGCGAGCGACCTCAGCCGCGTGGCGTAGCCCTGCCACCAGGCCGCACCGAACGAATCGCGCATGTGCGGCACAACACAGCACGGCCGTGGGTCATTCCAGTTCGCCGGCAGTGGGATAGGACGGCTGCGCACCGTGCCGGGTCACGCTCACCGCGGCCACCCGCACCGCCCGCTCGGCGGCTTCGACCAGGCCGGCACCGTCGGCGAGCGAGGCGGCCAGCGCACCCGCGAACGCGTCACCCGCGCCGGTCGTGTCCACTGCCTCGACCCGTGGCGATTCGACCGTGGTCGACTTGTCGGCTTCGACCACCACGGCACCCGCGGCACCCCGCGTGACCACGGCAGAGCGGGGGCCGAGGCCGAGCAGCTCGCGCGGGTCGGCGTCGGACGCGCCGAGCAAGTAGCCGGCCTCGTGCTCGTTGACCAGCAGCACGTCCACGGCGGCGAGCATGTCCGCGGACAGCTCGGCAGCAGGCGAGAGGTTCAGCAACGCCGGCACCCCCTTCTCCCGCGCTCGCAGCACCGCGCGTTCGACCGTGGACAGCGGCACTTCCAGCGACGTGACCAGGACGCGGACCCCGTCGAGTGCGTCGTCGGTCAGATCGGCGGGCTGCACCGCCGAGTTGGCACCGGGGGAGACGAGGATCGAGTTCTCGCCGTCCGGGGTGAGCGTGATGTAGGCGATGCCGGTGGGCCGGTCGACGGTGCGCAGGTGCTGCGTGCCGACGCCGGCGCCGGCCAGCGACTCGCGCAGGAGCCGACCGTATGGATCGTCGCCGACCGCGCCGAGCAGGGCGACGTCGGCGCCGAGCCGGCCCGCCGCGACCGCGGTGTTCGCCCCTTTGCCGCCGGGCGACAGGACGGTGTCGCCGCCGAGCACCGTCTCACCACCCGCCGGACGACGGTCGACCGGGACCACCAGATCGGCATTCGCGGACCCCACGACCAGCACAGCACTCATGACGATCACTCTGCCACGCGTCCGGCTGACCCGGTTCGGCCCATTTCCGTGGCCGAAAGTGAAGAACTTTGTAACTTTGCACCCGTTCGGTGCGACAATCAGGCGAGCAGTGGCCGCCCGTCACTCGATCGGGGGATACTTATCCCCCACGCGTCACTTCTGACACGGGCTCCGCTCTCGTCCAGCGTCACTGACTTCAAGCCGGTGGCGTTGCCCGGACCGGAAGCGCACCGGAAAGGGCATCGGGTCGCCGGCGCCGATCACGTAGCCCCCCGAGTGATCGGCGTCGGCGGCGCCCCGGTCCGCGTACGAACCTCGAAACCGGCGGTGGTGCTGTTCCCCCGGTGCGGACCGGCGGATGGGGGATTTCCCTACCCGATTCGACGGCTTCCCCGGTGTTTCCGCTGGTCAGGCTTCTCTAGCGTGCATCGCATGACAACACTGGACTGGCGGCGCGCGGTTTATGCGGTGCTCGCCCTCCCCGCTTACCTCGGTGGTGCGCGGGCGCAGCGGTGGCTCGCGTGGCGGGTACTGGGGGTTCCGCCACGCGAGGGCAGGCCGCGCCTGGCCGCGGCATTGGGGACCTCCGTGCTCGCCTTCGTGCTCGCCATGCTGATCTGGTACCTGGTCGGGCGGATCGCCACCTACGGGCTGTTCTGGGATCCGGCGACGGCAGGCGAATCCTGGGGTGGCCCCGGCCTCGCCGGTGCCTGGATCGTGCACTTCTTCTGCGCGTTCGGCATGACCGTGCCGGCGATGTGGCTGCTGCGGCCGCTCACCGAGGTGCAGCTCCGGTTACTGCCCGGCCGCACCGTTGCCGAAAAGAGGACCGTCGCCACCTAGAATGTCCGGATGAGCAGCCCCACACGCAGGGGTCGCGCGCGAGCGGCTACCGAGCAGGACATCCGCCGTACTGCCCGGAAACTGCTGGTCGACCAGGGTCCGGAGGCGGTGACGCTGCGGGCCATCGCCCGCGAGCTGGGGATCACCGCACCAGCGCTGTACCGGTATTACGAATCCCGGGACGACCTGCTCGAGAACCTCCGTCTCGACGTGTGTGTTGACCTGGCCGCCGAGCTGGCCGAGGACATCGCGGATCTGCCTGCCGAGGGCATGCTGCAGCTGTTCGGGATCTGCAAGGGCTTCCGGCGCTGGGCGCTCACCCACACCAAGGAGTTCACGCTGGTGTTCGCGTCGCCGACCGGCGGGGTCGGCACCACCGCGAGCAGCGCACTGCACCGCCTCGACGAGCCGTTCGGCCGGATCTTCCTCGCCGCCGCCGGGCACGTGCTGGCCCAGCACGAACTGGTGATGCCGCCGAACGACGTGGTCCCGCCCGAACTGCGCGACGACCTCGCCGCGTTCCAGCGTGACCTGCTGGCCGTGCTGGCCGAGTCCGGACGCGAGATCCCGCCGGAAAAGCTGGACGTGGGGCTGACCTACCTGATGATCCAGTTCTGGGCCCGGTTGTACGGCCACGTCACGCTCGAGGTGTTCGGCAACTACCCGATCCCGGTGTCCAAACCGGATGTGCTGTTCGAGGCGATGCTGACCGACCTCGCACGCGACGTGGGCCTGTACTCCGGCTAGTGCCTGTGTCAACCCGTTGATCGCGGCGATATGGACCCGTTGTCCTCGTAGCGAACCGGATGGTCACGCCCCGGATGCGCGTGCGGCGGTGGCCAGGCAACGGCTCAGATCACCACGACCCGGCGCCCGCGGGTGTGGCCTGCCTGGCTGTCGATGTGTGCTGCGGCTGCTTCGCCGAGTGAGTACGACTTCTCGACCGGGATGTGCAGCTTTCCGCGCGAGATGAGGTCGGCCGCCTCGGCGAGTGCGTCCGGCATGCTCCCGGCCACGCCGGAGAATCGGACGCCCAGATCCGGCGCACCGAGATCGGCGATGGAGAGCACCTTGTGCGGATTCCCGGTCAGCTCGACGAGTTCCCGGACCACGCCCGAGCCCGCCAGATCGAGTGCCGCGTCGACCTGGCCGAGCCGGCGGACCCGCGCGACCCAGCCCTCGCCGTACGTCGTGGCGACGGCACCCAGGCTGCGCAGGTAGTCCTGGTTCGCGACCCCGGCCGTGCCGATCACCGTGATGCCGCGGTCGCGGGCGATCTGCAGCACCGCCGAGCCGACCCCGCCGGACGCCCCGCTGACCAGCAGGGTCTGCCCCGGCTGCACGCCGACCTCGCGGATGACGCGCAGCGCGGTCTCCACCACGGAGGGGTAGCCTGCCGCCTCTTCGAACGTCAGTCCCTCGGGCATCCGGGCCCAGGCCGACAGCACAGCGTGTTCGGCGTAGGTGCTCGAACCTTCGCCGAACACGCGATCGCCGGCCGAAACCCCGTCGACGCCCTCGCCGACCTCGTCCACCACCCCGGAAGCGTCGAGCCCGACTCCGGCGGGCAACTCGATCGGATGGGCCTTCAGGACCTGCCCCTCCCGGACCCGCCAGTCGACGGGGTTCACTCCTGCCGCCCGTACCGCGATGCGTATCTGGCCTGGGCCTGCGTGCGGCTCCTCGGCGTCGACGAGTCGCAGCACGTCCGGACCGCCGAACTCGGCGAAACTCACTCTCTTCATACGATCGACCGTAACACTAACGGTTAGCTTTTACTAACTGATATGTATTCATAACTGATAGCATCAATGGATGACCGCCCCGCCTGGACGCCGTGCGCGCAAGAAGGCCGCGACCCGTCAGAAGATCGCCGACACCGCCCTGCGGCTCTTCCTGGAACGCGGGTACGACGCGGTGGGCATCCGGGATGTGGCCGCGGCCGCCGACGTGGCCGTCACCACGGTCTTCGCCCACTTCGCCTCGAAAGAGGCGCTGGTGTTCGAGCAGGACGAAGACTTCGAGCAGCGCTTCACGCAGGCGGTCACCGGCCGCGCCCCGCACGAACCGCTCATCCCGGCGTTGCGCCGCGAAGTGCTGGCACTGGTACGACATTGCACCGCCGAGGGCGCCGCCCCGATCTGGCGGATGATCGACGGATCACCTGCGCTGCGGCAGTACGAGGAGTCGATGCGGCTGCGCCACGCGGAGTCACTGGCCGTCGCGATGGCCGCCGACCCCGGACTGGCCAGGACCACCATGGCCTGCCGGACGATCGCGAGATTCGCGATCGACGCCTACTCGCTGGCCCGCGCGGCGGCCGATCCGGACGCCGCGGTGGACGAGATCTTCCGGATGATCGAGGCGGCTTGGGAGGTCACCGGGCCCGGCGAGTGACCCACCGGGCCCGGAATGCGCCGAGGCACTGCCGTCCGGCTCGCTAGGCGGCGTGCCCGCCGTCGACCGACAGCGTTGCGGCGGTGACGTAGGAGCTCGCCGAGGAAGCGAGGAATGCGACCGTGGCAGCGACTTCATCCGGGCGGCCGTAACGGCCGAGCGCGGTCATCGACGCCTGATCCGCCGCGGATGGGCCGTCGGCCGGATTCATGTCCGTGTCGGTGGGTCCGGGGTGCACCAAGTTCACGGTGACACCGCGCGGTGCCAGTTCCCGCGCCAACGCCTTGGTGAAGCCGGTCAGCGCGGACTTGCTCACCGCGTACAGCACCATCCCCGGTCCCGGTACGCGGTCACTGACGCAGCTGCCGATCGTGATCACCCGCCCGCCTTCGCCGAGGTGCACCGCGGCGGCCTGGGTGATCGCGAAGACGCCGTGCACGTTCGCCGTGAGCACGCGGCTCACGTCCGCCGGCTCGGTTTCCGCGAACGGTGCGACGTGCCCGACACCCGCGTTGTTGACCAGGATGTCGAGCCGCCCGAATTCGGCGACCGCCGCTTCGACCGCCGCGGTGACCGCAGCCGAGTCGGCGTGGTCGGCCGCGACCGCGAGGGCCCGCCGGCCCAAGGCCTTGATGCGATCGACGATTTCGTCCGCCCGCTGCGCGTTGGCCACGTACGTGAGCACCACGTCCGCGCCGTCCTCGGCGAGCCGCAACGCGGTGGCCGCGCCGATCCCCCTGCTGCCGCCGGTCACCAGCGCCACCTTGCCGTCGAGAGTCATGTCCGTCCTTCCCTGGAACCTGTTCTGGTTCCAGGGAAGCGGATCCGGCGGGCACGAGCTGGCGCGTTTCGGCCGTCGCGCTCACCCGACAGTCCACAACCGACGGTGCTACAGCACGATGTTGACCAGCCTGCCCGGCACCACGATCACCTTGCGCGGCGCCTTGTCGCCGACCAGCGCGGCGATCTTCTCGTCGGCAAGCGCGGCGGCCTGCACCGCGTCGTTCGCCGCATCCGCGGGAACCGTGATGCGGGAACGGACCTTGCCGTTGACCTGGATCGGGTACTCCGCCGAGTCCTCCACCAGGTACTTCTCGTCGACCACCGGGAACGGGCCGTGCACCAGGGAATCCGCGTGCCCCAGCCGGTGCCACAGCTCCTCGGCGATGTGCGGGGCCAGCGGCGCCAGCAGCAGCACCAGCGGTTCGGCTACCTCGCGCGGGGTGGCCGCGGCCGAACCGTAGGCCTTGGTCAGGTGGTTGTTCAGTTCGATCAGCTTCGCGCCCGCGGTGTTGAACCGCATTTCCGCGTAGTCCTCGCGCACGCCGGCGATGGTGCGGTGCAGCAGCTTCCGGTCGGCCTCGGTCGCCTCGTCCGCGCCGACCCGCAGCTGCCCGGTCTGCTCGTCCACGACGAGCCGCCACAGCCGTTGCAGGAACCGGTGCGCACCGACGACGTCCTTGGTCGCCCACGGCCGGGACATGTCCAGCGGGCCCATGGACATCTCGTACAGCCGGAAGGTGTCCGCGCCGTAGGTCTGCGACATCTCGTCCGGCGTGACGACATTTTTCAGGCTCTTGCCCATTTTCCCGTACTCCTGGTTGACCTCCTCGTCACCCAGGAAGAACTTGCCGTCGCGTTCCACGACCTCGTCCGCCGGCACGTAGACGCCGCGCTGGTCGGTGTAGGCGTAGGCCTCGATGTAGCCCTGGTTGAACAGCCGCCGGTAGGGCTCCTTCGACGACACGTGGCCCAGGTCGTACAGCACCTTGTGCCAGAACCGCGAGTACAGCAGGTGCAGCACCGCGTGCTCCACGCCGCCGACGTACAGATCGACACCGCCAGGGTCGTCCACGCCGTGCTCGGCCGGACGCGGCCCCAGCCAGTAGGCCTCGTTCTCCGGCGCGCAGAACACGTCCTGGCTCGACGGGTCCACGTAGCGCAGCTGGTACCAGCAGGAGCCCGCCCACTGCGGCATGACGTTGGTGTCGCGGCGGTACTTCTTCGGCCCGTCACCCAGGTCAAGGGTGACCTCGACCCAGTCGGTGGCCCGCGACAGCGGCGGCGACGGTTCGGAATCGGCGTCGTCCGGGTCGAAGGTCCTCGGCGAGTAGTCGTCGACCTCGGGCAGCACCACCGGCAGCTGGTCCTCCGGCAGCGCGATCGGCAGGCCGTCCTCGTCGTAGACGATCGGGAACGGCTCGCCCCAGTACCGCTGCCGGGCGAACAGCCAGTCGCGCAGCTTGTACTGCACGGTGCCCTCGCCGTGGCCGTGTTCCTCCAGCCACTCGATGATCGTCTTCTTGGCGTCGGTCACGCCCATGCCGTCCAGGCTCACCGAATCGTTGGCCGAGTTGATCGCCGGACCGTCGCCGGTGAACGCCTCGCCGTCGAAGCCTTCGCCAGGGTCGACCGTGCGCACGATGTCCAGCTCGAACTTCTTCGCGAAGTCGTAGTCACGCTGGTCCTGTGCGGGCACCGCCATGATCGCGCCGGTGCCGTAGCCCATCAGCACGTAGTCGCCGATGAAGACCGGGATTTCCTTGCCGTTGACCGGGTTCACCGCGTATGTGCCGGTGAAGACGCCCGTCTTGTCCTTGTTCTCCTGGCGATCGAGGTCGGACTTGCGCGCGGCGGCCGCGCGGTACTCGGCAATCGCGTCGGCAGGCGTCTTCGCACCACCGGTCCAGACCTGCGGGTGCTCGTCCGGCCACTGCGCGGCGGTCAGCTTCTCCACCAGCGGGTGCTCCGGCGCGATCACCATGTAGGTGGCGCCGAACAGGGTGTCCGGGCGGGTGGTGAAGACCTCGATCTTCTCCTCGCCTGCCGCGAACGACACCCGCGCACCCTGCGAGCGGCCGACCCAGTTGCGCTGCATCGACTTGACCTTGTCCGGCCAGTCCAGCAGGTCCAGGTCGTCGACCAGCCGGTCGGCGTAGGCGGTGATCCGCATCATCCACTGCCGCAGGCTCTTGCGGAACACCGGGAAGTTGCCGCGGTCGCTGCGTCCGTCCGCGGTCACCTCCTCGTTGGCCACGACGGTGCCCAGCCCCGGCGCCCAGTTCACCGGCGCCTCGGAGATGTAGACCAGCCGGTGCTCGTCGATGACCTTGCGCTGTTCGACGCCGCTCAGCTCGCTCCACGCCCGCCCGTCCGGCGTCGCGCGCGCACCCGCGGCGTAGGCCTTCTCCAGCTCCTCGATCGGACGGGCCTTGCCCGCCTCCTCGTCGTAGTAGGAGTTGAAGATCTGCAGGAAGATCCACTGCGTCCACTTGTAGTAGTCCGGGTCGATGGTCTCGATCGAGCGGCGCTCGTCGTGGCCGAGCCCCAGCCGCCGCAACTGGGCGCGCATGGTGGCGATGTTCTGCTCGGTGGTGGTGCGCGGATGCGTGCCGGTCTGCACCGCGTACTGCTCGGCAGGCAGGCCGAATGCGTCGTAGCCCAGCGTGTGCAGCACGTTCCGGCCGATCATCCGGTGGTAACGGGCGTACACGTCGGTGCCGATGTACCCCAGCGGATGCCCGACGTGCAGACCGGACCCGGACGGGTAGGGGAACATGTCCTGCACGAACAGCTTGTCCGAGGGAACCGGCTCACCTTCGGCGGCGAGCGGACCGACCGGGTTCGGCGCGTGGTAGGTGCCGTGGTCGGACCAGTGGTCCTGCCAGCGCTGCTCGATCTGCCCGGCCAGCTCCGCGGTGTAGCGGAACGGCGGGATGTGCTCGTCGTCGGTCCGGCTGCCCGCCGCGCCGATCTCGCCTGCCCCTGTCATCGCTGTCTTCCTCCGTGTCGAGCCACTCCAGAAACAACTCGACCCCTCAAGCCCGAGGGCATGAGGGGTCCGCCGCGCCGGCCGGGTCGCTGTACCCAGCTCAGCGCGGCCGGCCAAGGAGCAGCCGAGCCAAGTTCACACGGTCAGTCTAACGCCCTGGTCAAAGCCGTTCCGACGGGACCGCCACTGCGATGAGCTGGGTCACCTGGGAGGCGGAGAAGTTGTTGTCGCTCACGAACACCAGGCTGCGCTCGCCACCGGGCAGCGGCGGCCCCCAGGTCAGCCCCTCCACGTTGTCCACGGTGGACACCGGGAGGTCGGAGAGGTCGAGCAGGAGCTTCTTCTTCACCGGCTTGACCTGCTTCGCGTCCGCCAGCGACGGCGTGTGCAGCACGTTGGTGGCGCCCGAGGTGTCGACCTCGAAGACGCGCACCTTGTTGCCGACGCCGGTCACGAAGGAACGCTCCAACATGAGGAATTTGGTCGGGTCGGCCTGGTCCACGGCGAGCATCGAGGACACCCCGGTGTCGGCGAACCCGTCGGCGGGCACCGGCGTGGCGAACAGCTTCTCCTGCGGGTAGGCGTACTGCGCGAGCACCTGGCCGCCACGGGTCTGCAGCGTCATCCGCGACAGCGCACCCGACGCAGGCGTCGGCGGCGGGCCGTCCTGCAGCAGCGGCGCCTCCACCTCGCTGGCCAGCACCGTGCCGAAACCGGTGTAGGCGAGGCCTTCGAGCACGTAGTTGCGCCGTGGCCCGGCATCCGGGGTCATCCGCTCATTCGACGGCAGCGGCAGGTCACGTACGTAGTGGCCATCGCGGGTGGCGTCGCGGATGGACGGCTGGATGAGACTCGGCGGATCCGTCAGCCGATCGCCCTCCTGCGACCAGACGTAGTGCCCGGTCCACGGATCGACACGCAGCTCTTCCGGATCGATGGTCTGCTCGTTCTGCGGAGCCGAGGGATCGTTCTGCTCGAGCGGCGGGTACGGCGTGCGATCCGGACGCAGCAACGGGTGCGTGCCGGTGAACGACACCGGGCCGACGCCGTGGCCGTCGACGGAGAACTTCGCGGTGTAGAAGCGGGCGGGGTTGATCGCCGACCGGTCGTCGCAGACGAACACGTACCCGCCGGTGCGCGGGTCGTAGTCGATCGACGACAGGCCACCGACCGTCGTGCCCGCGAACTGCAAACCGTTCGGCACGAGCTGCTCGCCGAGGAACCGGACCGGCCGTTCGGCGGCGGTCGCGGCGGGAGCCGCGAGCAGAGACAGGGACAGGAGCCCGGCCGTGACAAGCGCCCGGCGACGCGTGGAGGACATGGTCTGCAGCACAGCCGACGAGGGTATCCAGCACATTGCCAAGAGGTCACGCTTATCCTCTTGGAGTGTTCGCAATCGCGCTCGTCCCGATCGTGCTCGGTGCCGTCGTCGGCTGGGGTGGTTTCCTCGGCGTCCGCGAACGGCTGACCAGGGCCGGTGGAACCGGAGTCCGCACGGCGGCTTCGCTGCGCAGCGAAGCCGCGTTCAAGCTGGCGAACCGGGTGGCCGGGATCCCGACCCTGGCCGGAGGCGCGGCCTCGATCGTCGCCGGGCTCGCCGGACTCGCGATGCCGACCACCGCTGGCCTCATCGCCGCGTCCGTGGTGGGCCTGCTCGGTCTGCTCGCGATGGTGCTCGCCGGCGCACGGCTCGGTGCCCGCGCGGCGCTGACCGTGCCCGCTCCCGCCCCGGCGGCGCCGGCCGGGTGCAGCGGCTGTGCGTGCGGTGCCGGTGGCTGCGGCGTGCTCCAGAAGGCCGAAGAGGGCTGAGCCGCACCCCTATCGGTCCACTTCCGGCGACCCGCTAGTTCCGTTGCAGGTCACCGGGATGCGTGGCCAGCAACGCCAGCGGCACGCCCTGCCTGCGCAACACCTGACCCCACAGATCACGCTCCGGCGACGCCAGGATGTCGCTCGGCAAGGCAGGCACGATCACCCAGTCCTCCCGCTCGATCTCACCGGCCAGCTGCCCCGAATCCCAACCCGCGTACCCGGCGAACACCCGCACCCCACGCACCTTCGGCACCAGCACGTCGGGATCGGTGTCCAGATCGACCAGCGCCACCGGACCGCGCACCGCGATCACCCCCGGCACGCTCGCCGCGGTCTCCCCGGTCCGCAACGCGGCAAGGCACAATGCGGTCTTCTTCTCGACCGGCCCGCCGACGAACACCGACTGCGGATCCGCGACGTGCCCACCCCAACCGGGCAGCACGTCGTGCACCGGAACATCGCTCGGACGGTTCAGCACCACCCCGAGCGTGCCCTCCGCACGGTGATCGATCACGAACACCACGGTCCGCTTGAAGTTCGGGTCGAACATCGTGGGTGCGGCGACCAGGAGCGTTCCCGGTTCAACCTCGGCGTCCGCTGGCACGCCGACAATGATCCCATCTCCGGCGAGAAGAAAGCCTCCCGGCACGGGAACACCAGTCACACCGGCCCCGTTGAGAACAGTAGACCGGCGCACTCCGTGTCCCCCGGGCTCACTGAAGAACCGCCTTTGTGGAATACCGTCCGGCTGGAGCCACACTGCGCATAGCCGCCGAGAGGCGACCAAGTGCGCCGGTCGCCCCTGTTCGGCGTCCCCTCCGGGGGCGCCTTCCCTGTGTGGCGCGCTTGGGTGGTACCCGGGGGGCCGAGCCCCCCGGACCCCCACGGTGCGGTTGGTTGCTGACCCAGCATGGTGGCTGTCGGTGCGTGCGGGTGGCTGTCGGTGCGTGCGGGTCGCTGTCGGTGCGTGCGGGTCGCTGTCGGTGCGTGCGGGTCGCTGTCGGTGCGTGCGGGTGACTGCGGGTGCGTGGGGGATGCGCGGTGAGTGTGGTGGGGCTGTTCGACGTCGGTGAGTGGCGGGGTGTGCTGCTTGGCCTCGGTGAGCGTTGGTGGGGGCTGCTTGGCGCCGTTGGGGGCTGCTCGACGTTGGTGGGGACTGCTTGGTCTTGATGGGGACTGCTTGGTCTTGATGGTGGGGGATTCGCTGGCGCAAAGCGTTCGGGATGGTTCGGGGCGTGGCTGGGGGTCGGGCATTAGGGTGATTGTGTAACTCGACCGAGTGAGAATCAGCTCAGTCAACGACACGGGGGGCCACCGTGACTGCTGCCGGCGACGACCGTATCCGGCTCGACGGCGCGGCTGCCGTGCTGACTTCGCCGGACGGGCTGGTCCGGGCGACCGCCGGAATGGCAGGCACGCTCGGACGGCTCGAGTTCGCCCCGGACACCTTCGAGCGCACCACCCCTGCGCAGCTGGCCTTCACCGTCCAGGCGCTGGTGCAGCAGCTGGACGAGGCGCCGGAACGGCCGGAGAGCCCTTCGCAGCAAATGCCCGCTCCCCGGCCGACGCCGCGCCGCGTGCGCCCGCGTGGTGCAGTGCCGCAGAACCGCCGCCGCGGCTGCTGAACGCGTCCCGATTCACGTGGAACCGACCCTCACCGAGAGCGAGCAGCAGGCTCTGCTCATCGAGATCGGACGGCTCATCCGTGCCGGACGAGCCGATCCGGCAAACCCGGCGGGGATCGGGTTCGCCCAGGTCGGCGACCACCTCGAGGTCCGGCCGGGCAACACCGCGGCGGACCACGAGGTCATCGAACGGCTCACCGCACTGCGGGCCGGGATGTACCAGCACGGCAGAGGCACCTGGCTCCAGGCGCGCTATCTGCTGGCCCCGGACGACTCGTTCGACTTCGACTTCTTCACCGACGCCGACCCGCCCTGGACGACCCCGCCCCCGCCGGAGGCCTACCGCGACGAGCTCGCCACCTTCCCCCGCGACGACAAGCACATCCCGGACTGGTGGCGGCTGCGCGCCGGCCTCCCGCTCGGTCTCGAATTCCGGTACGCCCGCCCCGCCGCGGACGGAGAGCAGCGCCGGCCGTTACCGGAGGACGAACTGCCCCTCGTCCTCCAATACCTGGAACGCGAAGCGGAAATCGGTGACGAGCACCGGACCGACGGCACGTGGATCTGGCCGGTCGCGGTGGCCGAGCAGTTGCGCCACGACGGCGTCCCACCGGAAACCGGACTGCTGGCACACATCCGAGACCTGGGTTTCCAGCCCCCACACGTAGCGCACCTGGTGCGCCGCACCGCGGAAGCCGATCTCGCCGGGCGGCCACGGCCCCGCCCGGAACCGGCCGAGCTGGCACCGACCCGCGCCGATCTGGCCGCCGAACTGGAGACGAACCCCGACCCCGGCCTCGACGACGACCGGCTGCTGGCGGTACTCGAAGACCGGTTCGAGTCGTTCGGCGTGTGGCCGGCGGCCTACCGGATCGGCGGCCGCGCACCCGGCGTCTGGAGCCTCGAGCAGGGAACCTCCGGCTGGACGGTGGTGTCTCCGGACGGCGGCGAACAGGTCTTCCCGGACCTCCCCGCCGCCGCGCACCAGCTGCTCGGTGCGCTGCTGCTGCATCCGGCCCGGACGACCGGCGGGCACGAGACCCCGCTGGAAACGGCGAAGGAAGTCGGCGACTGGCCCATCCAGCCGGTCCCGGGTGACCCTCCCCTCACGCTATTGCGGAACAAGAGACTCACCCGGTTGGCGCAAGGTACCGTCGTCCTGCGATTCGGGGAGGAACCCGGAAACCTGGTTCACCGGCGGGAGGTACGGTTCGCCACGACGTCACTGCCACTCGAACGGGAACGAGTGACCACCACTTTTCGGCTCCGAAGGTCACTGTATGTGATCACCGGGGTCACGGTGCCGTGGGCAAATCTGCCCGGCGGCGCGGTGGCGTACGTACTGCCCAAGCCGATCGCGGAGCACGAGTCCGACGGGAGCCTGGAGAGGATCGAGTAGGTGGAAGCGGCGGAAGCGATGGAGAAGGTCGGGAATTGGTTGCGCGCCGTGCACGGCCCGACGGTCGCCGGCCCCGGCGGCCTGCGCGTCGACCACGACCGCGTGCTGCGGGTCCCGGAGGGCTGGTCCATCCCCTACAACACCGTCGCGTTCCTGGACGACGGCCGGCCGGACAAGGAGCTCTTCCCGCCGCCGTCGGTGGTCGTGCGCGAGCCCGACGGCGAGCTGCGCCAGGCACATCCGAACCCCGGCGGGCTCAGCACCCCGGTGGCCTACCCCGGGCAGGAGAGCTGGCGCGAGGTCGTCGACCCGGAGTACGTGAAGGCCGGTCTCGGCGAGCTCGGCGTGCCACTGCCCGCCGTCGCCGGCTGGGTGAAGGTGGACAACGACGGCCAGCAGACCGGTGAGGAGCGGGAGAACCCGGAGTACCGGGCCGGGCCGATCCGCCGCGGCTATCCGAAGCCGGAGAACCTGCTGGAGACACTGCTCGCCTTCGCCAGCGTCGGCTGGCTCTCCCGCGAGCAGCTGCTGATCGGGCTGCTGCGCTGCGAGGTGTTCGTCCCGCTCGACGTCGAGACCGGCTCCACGGACCGGTTCTACTTCTCCGAGGACCGCAACGAGCTGCGTGTGTTCAGCTCGACCAGGAACCTGCCTGCCCGTGAACACGCCTGGTGGCAGGTCGACCTCGCCACCCTCGCCGAGTTCGAGCACCCGCCGAACCTGGTGATCAACGGTGGTCCGGCGACGTTCGAGGACGTCACCGGCGACGAACTCGCCGACGCCGCCAAACGGTTCCCGCGCCACGACGCGCGGATCGACCGGCACGGCCGCAGCCCGGAGGCGGAGCAGGAGCTGGCGCAGCTCGCCGCGGACACCGCGACCAGGATGGGCCTCGCCGCACCGGTGGAACTGCCCCGAACGGCTGCGGAACGGGCCCGGCGCAACGGGTTCGAGCTCACCGCGGAGGAATGCCGCAAGACCGTCCTCGGCCAGTCCTGGTTGCGCCGTCTCGAACAGCCCGAACCGCCGCGCAGCAAGCCGAACGACCTCGGCGCCAACGGGCTCGCCCCGTCCTGGGACAACGAAGGCCGGATCGTGCCGCGGCTGGACACCTTCGGCAAGTACCCGCTGCCGGATCTGGAGAACTTCCGCTACGGCTGGCAACGGGTCGTCGGCGCGTACGTCGGCTTCGCACTCGGCGAAGCGCTCGGCACCGCGGTGGACCGGCTGCGGCTCGACGAGATCGTCGCGCGGTTCGGCCCGGACGGCGTCACCGGCCTGCCGATCGCGTTCGACCAGCCCGGCCGTATCGGTTCACTGACCCAGCGGATGCTGTTCTACACCGAGGCGGTGATCCGCAGCCCGCACCGGGAACAGCCGGAGTCGCGCGACGTCGAACAGCTCTTCCCCGGCGTGGTCCGCGGTGCGCTGCTGCGCTGGCTGCACACCCAGGGCGCACCGCTGGACAACACGGACGGCTGGCTCGTGCAGGTGCCCGATCTGCGCATCCGGCGCGGGGCCGACGACGCCGAGCTCAACGCGTACCACGCGCTGGTCACCCGTGCCCCGCAAGCGACGGCGATGACCGGGCCGACGGCGTTGCTCGGCGCGCTGCCCGCGGTACTCACCGCGGCCGGGCCGGGCACCGGCTTCAGCGGCGGCATCCGCCAGGTGGTGCGGGATCTGGTCACCGTGACGCACCGGCAGGAGGAAGACCTGGCCGCAGCCACCTACCTGAGCTGGCTGTTCGAGCACGCGCTGACGAAGGACTCGTTCAGCTATCCGGTGTGGAACCTGTCGCGCGAGGTGCTGGAGGAACATCCGGAGTCCGGCCCGGAATGGGCCGCGGTGCAGGCGATGGTGAACGAGTCGGTGCCGTTCTTCGGCGAGCACGGCCTGCCGGACCTGCGGATGCCCGAGCTGATCGGCGACGGGCAGAGCACCCTGGCGGTGCTCGGCCGCGCGTTCGCCGCGCTGTCCGGCTTCGAGAACTACCCGGAACAGGCACTGCTGCGCGGCGTGAACCACTCCGGCCGCAGTGCGTTGACCGGCGCGCTCACCGGGGCGCTGCTCGGTGCCAGGGTCGGGATGCCCGGTCTGCCCGCCAAGTGGGTCGAACAGCTGGAGCTGCACCACCTGATCGAACAGCTCGCCACCGACGCGCTGTGGCACTTCGACCGCCGTTCGGCACTGCACCAGCTCGGCACGACCTGGACCGAGCGTTATCCCAGGCACTGAACCGCGGTGCTGACCGACGGTCACCCGAGCGGGTGCTTGTAGGCAGGCACGTGCGCGGGTGGGCGCCGGCGCGACGAGCGCACCGGAACGGGCAGCTGCGTTGCCCGGACCGCCCGCTCCCGAGCCGCAGGCGGCCGGCGGCACGGGCGGCGAAGCGCTGCCGCCGATGTCCGGCCATGTCGCGCTGACCACCCGAAATGCCGCCGACGGCCGGTTGGCCCCACCGGTGCGCGGTGGATCATGGTGGGCACACCGATTCGACCGATTCGGGGTGTGGCAACCTCATCGGTGCGATCCACGGCGACGCGGCTCGGCGCGGCGCCCGGCCGGACCGCTGGGAACTACGCGAGGTGATCACCGGTCTCGCCGACGAGGCGCTCGTCGACTTCGGTACCGACCCGCAGGGTGACGACCGATGGTTCGAGTGTTTCCGGTCGGCTAAGTTCGGTGCCGCTCACACGGGGGATTCCGGGGAGGAAGCAGAGAGTGCGCTACCGGGTAGAGGCAAGCGAACGCCCTGACGGTCTGTACGCGACGCTCGACGACCGCACGTTCGCGGCCGAGCGTTCGACCACCGACGGCACGCTGTTGCTCACCGTGCTGCCGGACGAGGAAGTACCGGAAGGTTTCGACCGCGAGCACGAGGGCCGCCCGGCCCGCGTCGTGCTCGCGAGCGAGGTACCGGCGACGTTCGACCTGCGCAGCCACGGCGAGTACGAGGACGAGCTGTTCGAGGTCGCGCCCGGCGACGGGAGCGACCTGACGCTGCGCTGGACCCGGAGCGATCCGGTGCCCGCCGCGCAGCTCGGTCTCACCGATTTCTCGGTCACGGTGCCGTCGAAGCTGCTCACCGGGCTGTGGCAGACCCGGCACGACTACGCGGAGCCGCAGCCGGAAACCGGCGACGGCGACCACAGCAGGCTGCTGCGGGGGATCGGCCGCACACTGCGCACAGTGCCCGGCGGGTGGTCCAAGGTGGCCGCGCAGTTCCGGCAGATCGGCGACTACTCCGAGCTCGAACTGCGCGCGGTCGGCGACGAGAACGGCCCGGTGTCGGTCGCACTGCCCGCCCCGCCGCGGCTCAGCTCGCTGTTCGCGCAGCTGCGGGCCGCGATGTACCAGCCGGAGACCGGCACCTGGTTCCAGGGCACGTTCACGCTCGACAGCGAATCGCAGTTCGACTTCGACTTCGACGCCGATCGGGAGCCGGACTGGCGGCTGCCGCCGAACGACGGCGGACAGCCCGCACCGCAGTCCTACCGGATCGAACTGACCCGTTTCCCGCGTCCGCCGAAGCAACTGCCGGACTGGCTCGCGACGAAGGCCGGGCTCCCGCTCGATCTCACCTTCCGCCAGGCCCGCGTGGTCGACGGGCACGCCGAGGGGGAGCGGCCGGTGGTCCAGCGCCCGCCGGTGCCGCCGGACCAGATCCGCGGGGTGCTCGACTACCTGTTCCGCTCGCAGGTCGTGTTGCACCGGCCCGTACCGCAGCCGGATCTGTTCGCGCCACCCGGCACTCAGCCGGACGTACCGCAGGCGTTCCACACCGACGGCACCTGGATCTGGCCTGCCGCGGTGCCGCACTACCTGCGCAAGTACGGCGTGCCACCGGAACCGGAGCTGGTGGAGCACATCCGCGCGGCAGGCTTCCGCCCGCCGCCGGTACGGGAACTGGTGCGTGCCACCGCCGAGGCGGACGTGCTCGGCCGGCCGCGGCCGCCGCGGTCGGAAGCCGACCTGCCGGACGACAGTCCGCTCGCTCGCACGCTGCGGGACGGCGACCCGACCCGCGCGCTGCGCGCGGCGGAGACGTTGAAAGTGCTGCAGCAGCGGCTCGCCGAGCACGGCGTGCCGCCGTCGGCGTACCGGATCGGCGCGAACGAGGTGCCCGCGGAGGGCGTGTGGACGTTGCGGCGGGCGGACAACCGCTGGGAGGTCTCGCGTCCACCCTCGGTGGAGCCGGTGCCGTTCGGTGCTCTCGCGGACGCGGCGCGGTACCTGCTCGGGACGTTGCTGATGCTGCCGACGCCCTCGGCCGAGGACACGGATCAACCCGCGGACTGGCCGATCCTGCCGTTGCGTGGCGAGCCACCGCTGTCGTTCTACCGCGGCAAGCGGCTCGTCGCGCTGCCCGCCGGGTCGACTGTGGTCCGGTTCGGCGGCGAGACCGGAAACCTGGTGCACGCCGCGGGCACGCGGTTCGTGGAGACCTCGCTGACCGCCGACCGGGAACGCGATCGGCACGAGTACCGCGTGCAGCGCACCATCCGGGTGCTCACCGGGGTGACCGCGCCGTGGGGACCGCAGCCCGGTGGCGGCACCGCGTACCTGTTGCCACGGCCGATCGGCCAGCACGTGGAAGCGGGAGCGTTATCCCGGATGTGAGCCACGCGCGGTGATCAGCACCGCGGGGGACCACCAGTAGTCGACGAGCGGCGTCACGGTCACGTCGGTGAAACCGGCGGCTTCGAGCTGGGCAACCCAGTCCGTCGCCGGGTGTTCCCAGTTCGTGCGGGCCGCACCGGCCGCGACGCCGAGCAGCACCGGCAGCAGGAACCCTTGCGCGACAAGGGAAGCCTGCTCGCCGTATTCGGCGATACCGCGTTCGTACCGCGCCGCCAGCGACCGGAGGTGCGCGGGCGAACCCTCGTCGTGGGCTGGGACGTCGAACTCGGCCAGCAGCAACCGGCCGGTGCGCGGGCACAGTGCACGCAGCACCTCGGCCCGGTCGGCCGGTGGAATCGACTGCAGTGCGAACGTCGACTCGACAAGGTTCCACGTGGAACCAACCGTCGCGAGGAAGTCCTGCGCGGTCAGCGGGAATCGTTGTGCACCAGGCACTTCGACCGTGGACAACAACGCCGCCGACGGTTCGACCAGGTCGATCCGCTCCGGATGGAAACGTGCGCGAGCGAGTGCGGGGGCCACCGCCAGTCCGTCGCCACAGCCGAGATCGAGCAACGCTGCCGGACGCAGTGTGTCGTATCGTTCGGCCAGTTCGTCGCTCAACCGCCGGTACAGCGGCACATTGCCGCCGCCGCGGATGAAGGCGGTGAACGCGGCCGGCTGGTCGTACACCGGAGCGGAGCCTGCCGACGCGAGGTACGTCGCGAGTTCGGCCCCGAGCCGGGTCCCGGACTGCTCGGCAAGCCCGGCTGCCCCGGCGGGATCCCCGGCGCGATAGGCGGCCAGCGCGCCGACGACCCCGGCATCCTGGTCGCCCCGATTCGATTCCACTCGTGCGACACCCCTTCCCGTTCCTCTGCCGGCGCCGCGCCGTGGTAGCAGGACCGACACGCCCACTGCCGTTCCCGCAATCGGAAGCTCCCCGGCGACCGGGTCAGTCTGCCGAGGTGATGCCCTCGGCCGCAGCCCACTTCTTCAGCTCGGCCACCGCCTCGTCGTGCTCCAGCGGGCCACGGTCGAGGCGCAGTTCCTTGAGGAACTTCCAGGCCCGGCCGATCTGCGGACCCGGCGGCAGGCCGAGCAGCCGCATGATCTCGTTGCCGTCGAGGTCGGGGCGGACCCGGTTCAGGTCCTCCTGTTCCTTGATCCGCGCGATGCGGGCCTCGAGGTCGTCGTAGGTCGCCTGCAACGCGGCCGCCTTGCGCCGGTTGCGCGTGGTGCAGTCGGCCCGCACCAGCTTGTGCAGCCGGGTCAGCAACTCACCGGCGTCGGTCACGTAGCGGCGCACCGCCGAATCGGTCCACTCGCCACTGCCGTAGCCGTGGAACCGCAGGTGCAGGAACACCAGCTGGGAGACCGCCTCGACGACCTCCTTCGGGTACTTCAGCGCCCGCAACCGCTTGCGCGCCATCCGCGCGCCGACCACCTCGTGATGGTGAAAGCTGACCCCGCCGCCCGGCTGGAACTCGCGCGTGGCCGGTTTGCCCGCGTCGTGCAGCAGTGCCGCGAGCCGCAGCACGAGATCCGGTTCGGAGGTCGGCTCGTGCCGCTGTTCGAGGTCGATCGCCTGCGCCAGCACGGTCAGCGAATGCTGGTAGACGTCCTTGTGCTGGTGGTGTTCGTCGATCGCGAGCCGCATCCCCGGCAGCTCGGGCAGCATGTGCTCGGCCAGCCCGGTGTCCACCAGCAGCTCGAGACCCGGCCGTGGATCACCGGAGAGCAGCAGCTTGGACAGTTCGGCCTGCACCCGCTCGGCGGTGACCCGCTCGATCTCTCCCGCCATCGACGTCATCGCCTCGACCACCCGAGGGGCCGCGGTGAACCCCAGCTGGGCGGCGAACCGGGCGGCCCGCATCATCCGGAGCGGGTCGTCGGCGAAGGACTCCTGCGGCGTCGCGGGGGTGTCGAGCGCCTTGAGCCGCAGTGCGTCCATCCCGTCGTGCGGATCGATGAACGTCTTCGTGACCAGATCGATGGCCATCGCGTTGACGGTGAAGTCGCGGCGGAGCAGATCGCCCTCGATGGTGTCGCCGAAGGTGACCTCGGGGTTGCGGCCGACCCGGTCGTAGCTGTCCGCGCGAAACGTGGTGATCTCGAGCGTCTTGCCCTTCTTGGTGACGCCGACCGTGCCGAAGGCGATGCCGACGTCCCAGACCGCATCGCCCCATTCGTTGACGATCGCCAGCACCCGGTCCGGCCTGGCGTCGGTGGTGAAGTCGAGGTCACTCGACATCCTGCCGAGCAGCGCGTCGCGCACGCTGCCACCGACCAGGTACAGACTGTGGCCGGCGCGCGCGAACCGCTCCGCCAGCTCGTCGGCAAGAGGGGACACTCGCATCAGTTCCGTCACCGCGTTCTGCTGGGCGACCAGGTTGCTCACTTGAATCCCACCACGAAATGGGCACCACTACTACGGGCACCGCCGGACACGGACACGGAGAGCCAGAGTACCCGGGCAACCGTTTGCTCTAGCATCGCAGCATGTCTGGATCTGCCGGCCGCGCCGGAGCGCCGAAGCCGCGCAGGCGGCGCCGGCACCGGCGCGACCGGCGGCTGACCACGGTCGACGAGACCTCGGCAGGCGGGCTGGTGCTCGATCCGGAGCGGGAACATGCGGCGCTGATCGGCCGGCTGGACCGACACGGCAAACTGCTCTGGTCATTGCCGAAGGGGCACATCGAGGACGGTGAGACGGTGGAGCAGACCGCGGTGCGCGAGGTGCGGGAGGAGACCGGCATCTCCGCCCGGGTGCTGCGCCCGCTCGGCACCATCGACTACTGGTTCGTGGCGCAGCAACGACGGGTGCACAAGACCGTGCACCACTTCGTGCTCGAGGCCACCGGCGGTGCGCTGTCCGATGAGGACGTCGAGGTCACCGAGGTGGCCTGGGTGCCGCTGACCGAGATGGAGACCACCCTCGCCTACGCGGACGAGCGCAAGCTGGTCCGCAGGGCGGGAGAACTGTTCGCGCCCGACGAGCTCGCCTGAGAGGGAGCGCCCCGAGTGAAGCGGCCCGCCGCCTTCTTGCTGTCCCTGCTGGTCCTCGCAGCGGCCGCGCTGTTCGGCGCGCCCGCCTGGGCGCAGGACGAACCGTCCGCCGAACAGCCACGGCTGCGGGTCGAACTCGACCGGTTCACCCCCCGCGTGCTCACCACTGCCACGACGACGCTCTCGGTGTCCGGCACGGTGACCAACACCGGCGACCGGCGGATCGACCGCCCGCAGGCCCGGCTGCAGGTAGGCGACCGGCTCGGCGGGACGAGGGAGATGTCCGGCGTGCTGGCGGGGGAGCCGATCCAGGACAGCCCGCTCACCGACTTCAGCACGCTCGCCGAAGCACTGGAACCGGGGCAGAGCGCCCGGCTGGACATCACCGTCCCGCTCGCCGGCGAGCGGGCCGCACTGTTCGGCCGCCCCGGTGTCTACCCGCTGCTGGTGAACGTGAACGGGACCCCGGAGTTCGGCGGCACCGCCCGGCTCGCCGCGGTGAGCCTGCTGATGCCGGTGGTGTCGACGCCGGGCCGCGAGGGTTCGGCGACAGCGCGGAATGCGAAGGTCACCGTGCTGTGGCCGATCACCGACAGCACGGTGCACGTTTCGTCGGCCGCCTACGGGGCGCAGATCAGTCTCACGGACGATTCACTCGCGCGGGATCTGAGCCCGAACGGGCGGCTGTACGCGCTGGTCTCCGCGGCGCGTGCGGCGCAGCAATCGAACCCGCAGGTCGGTGATTCGCTGTGCTTCGCCATCGACCCCGACCTGCTGCGCACGGTGGAGGCGATGACCCACGGCTACCGCGCCGGCGGTGCGCCTGGCAAGGGTGCGGGCGCGGCGGAGGACTGGCTGAGCTCGCTGCGTGCGCTGGTCAAGGACCGCTGCGTGGTGCCGATGCCGTTCGCCGACGCCGATCTGAGCACGCTCGGCACAGTGCGTGGTGCGGACGGCAATCCCGACGCCGGACTGATGACCACCGCGCTCAGCGGCACCACGACGATCCGCGACCTGCTCGGCGTCGAACCGCGCCCGGGTGTGCTGTGGCCGGGCGGCACGCTCGACGAGCAGGCGCTTTCGACCGCGTCCGCGGCCGGCTACCGCACGGTGCTCACGGACGGATCGCGGCTGCGGGCGAACCGGGACGCCGAGACGATCACCGGTGCGGTGACACTGCCCGACGGTGTGCGGGCGCAGCCGAGCGACGGGATCATCTCCAGCGCACTGGCCGGGTTCAGCCCCGGTCCGCAGGCGCCGACCACGGTCAGCGGCGCGGCACAGCGAGCCGTCGCCACCCAGAACGGGCTCGCCGCGATCGCGTTCGAGGCCGGTCTCGGCCGCACCGAGGCGGCCAACGGCGCCGAGCTGCTGGTCGCCCCGCCGCGGCGCTGGAACGTCTCGACCGGCGAGCTGACCGCCTTCCTGGACGGACTCGGTGAGCTGAACGATCACCAGCTCACCACCGGATCCTCGCTCACCGAGCTGCTGCAGACCGAAGCGAACGGCTCGGCGGCGTTCACCAAGGACGGCCGCACCCCGCCGGTCGGGGACAGCACCGGGATCGCCGAGCAGCTGTCCGACCTCGACCGCAGGACCACCGGATTGCTGTCGGCGATGCGGATGGACATCACCCAGCGGGTCACGCCGGAAGCGGTCGTCGCGCCGGTGCGGAACGCGCTGGTGCGGGGCAGTTCGACCGCGTTCCGGCCGCCGTCGCCCGAGGCGTCCGCGAACGCGGATTCCGAGCTCGCCGCCATCCGCGACCAGGTCACCGTCGAACAGCCGCGGCAGACGATCGCGCTCGCCTCCGGTGCCTCGCCGCTGCCGGTGTTCGTGAGCAACGAGCTTCCGGTCAGCGTCAGCGCGCAGATCTCGCTGACCAACAACGTGGGTGTCCGGCCGGAGGCGGACCGCGCGCCGAACCTGTTCTTCCCGGCCAAGGCGGGCAAGAACGAGTACCTGCAGATCGAAGCGCTGCGGGCGGGCCGGCTCAGCGTCGATGTGTCGTTGACCACGCCTGCCGGTACTTCGCTCGGCTCGACCGCGCGTTTCGAGCTGACGTCGACCGAGTACGGCCCGATCACGATCATCGTCACCGTCGTCGCTGGTTGTGCGCTGCTCCTGCTGTCCTCCCGGCGGATCTACCGGCGGGTCAAGGAGGGCAGGGCGGCACGCGGCCGTTCCAGCTGACCGACCGGCGGACCGGGTGCGTCCGCCCGTTCCCGATTACCCTGGGTCGACGCTGCCACAATGGCAGGGGACCAGGGGCAGTCGAGGATTGGGCACGCGTTGGACAGAGAGCCGGGCCAACCACCCGAGCGTGCGAACCGTCCTCGGCGGGACGGTGCGCCACCTCGGCGGGATGAGCGAGCCGAACAGCCCCGGCGCGCGGTCCGCGACGCCCGGCATCAGCCACCGCCGCCACCACCGGGCCAGCCGCCGGTGGAGCGCCGTCAGCCACCGCCGAACGGCACGCGCCGGATGCCGGTGCCCCCCGACCGGCAGCCACCCGCGGACCGTCCCCAGCGCAGCGAACGACCGCAGCGTCGCCAGCCACCGCCGAACGGCCAGCCGCGCCCGGCCCGGAACGGGACACCGCAAGCCGCGCCGCCGCGCCGCCAGCCACCGCCGGCCAAGCCACCCCAGGGCCCCCCGCCTGGTACGGCACAGGGCCCGCCACCCGGTACGCCGCCGGCCGGCCGGCCGGTTCTGCCGCAGCCGGGCACGCCGCCTCCGCCACCGGGACCGGTCTCCGGACCGCAGCAGGTGCCGCCGGTGCACCGCGGCCGCGGTGCCCGCCCCGGCACGCCGATCCGGCCGTGGCAGGAAGAGGCGATGCGGGACCCGGACGCCACCCGGTTCATCCCGCGCACCGCCGGAGTGCCGATGGCCGCCTCGCGCTGGCCGACCGCCGACCCGGACGTGCTGCGCCCGTACGACGCGCTGGCCACCCAGGTCATGCCGCGGATCAAGGACGCGCCGACGGCCCGTCCCGCCGAGCCGAGCGCACCGGAGCAGCCGGCTCCCGCGAAGCCGCCGTCCGTGGCGAAGGCCAGCGGACGGATGGCAATCGCGTCGCTGATCAGCCGGGTCACCGGCTTCCTGTGGAAGCTGCTGCTGGCGGCGGCGATCGGCACCGGCGTGGCGAACGACTCGTTCAACGTCGCCAACACGATGCCGAACATCATCTTCGAGCTGCTCATCGGCGGCGTGCTCACCAGTGTGGTGGTGCCGCTGCTGGTGCGTTCGCAGGACGATCCGGACCACGGCCAGGCGTACGCGCAACGGCTGCTGACCGTCGGGTTGACCGTGCTGTTCGGCGGCACCGTGATCGCGGTTCTCGCCGCGCCTGCGTTCACCTCGCTCTACGTCGACTCGTCCGGGCAGGCCAGCTCCGGACTGACCACCTCGTTCGCCTACCTGCTGCTGCCGGAGATCTTCTTCTACGGCGTGTTCGCGCTGCTGTCGGCGATGCTCAACGCGAAGCACATCTTCGGGCCGACCGCGTGGGCACCGGTGGTCAACAACATGGTGGTCATCTTCACCATCCTGGTCGTCTGGCTGGTGCCCGGTTCGATCAACGTCGACCAGCCGTCGATCACCGATCCGAAGGTGCTCATGCTGGGCCTCGGCGTGACCGGCGGCATCGTGGCGCAAGCGGTCATGCTCGTGCCGCCGTTGCTGCGCAGCGGCTTCCGGCCGCGCTGGCGCTGGGGCCTCGACCGGCGGATGAAGGAGTTCGGCGGGCTCGCACTGTGGGTCGTCGGCTACGTCGCGGTGAGCCAGCTCGGCTACACGATCACCACCCGCGTGCTGACCAAGGGCACCCCCGGCGGCGTCACCGCCTACAGCAACGCGTGGCTGCTGTTCCAGCTGCCCTACGGCGTGCTCGGGGTGTCGCTGCTGACCGCGATCATGCCGAGGCTGAGCCGGGCGGCCGCGGACGGCGACACCAAGAAACTGATCGGCGACCTGTCCTATGCGTCGCGGATCTCCACGGTGACGCTCGTGCCGATTTCGGCGGTGATGACGATCGTCGGATCGTCCATCGGCGTCGCGCTGTTCACCCTCGGCAAGGGGTCGCTGGACAACGCGGAGCGGATGGGGCAGGCGCTGGCCATCTCGTCGTTCGCACTGCTGCCGTACGCGCTGGTGATGCTGCAGATGCGGGTGTTCTACGCGATGAAGGACGCACGCACCCCCACCTTGATCATGGTCGTGATGACCGTGGTCAAGGTGCCGCTGCTGTTCCTGTGCCCGGCGCTGCTCTCGCCGGACAACATCGTGCTCGGCGTGATGATGGTCAACGGGCTGACGTACGTGATCGGCGCGATGCTCGGCCAGGTGTGGCTCTGGGTGACGCTGGGCAACCTGCGCAGCAAACGGGTGATCGGCGTGATCCTGTTCACCGTGGTCGCGAGCGTGCTCGGGGTCCTCGCGGCGTGGCTGGTCGGCCTGATCGTGCCGAGCTCGCTCGGGATCACGCTGCACTCCTGGATCAAGCTCATCCTGCAGGGGATCGTCGGGATCGCGGTCTCGTTCGGGGTACTCATCGCGCTGAAGGTCGAAGAGCTCAAGCCTGCGACGTCGCGACTCACCCGGTTGATCAAGCGCGGGTAACGATTGATTCACGACTCACGACGCTTCCCGCGAGGCTGATCCGGGTACCCTCGGTTTCGGGATCGCGACGCAGGAGAGAATCGGTGGACACGAGACGAAGCGTTCAGGCGGGGGAGGCAGATCGCGCGGGCATTCGTGCCCGCGGCGGTTCGCTGGCCCCCGGGCGGGTCGTGGGGGACGGCCGCTACCGCCTGCTCGCGCAGTTCGGGGTGGACGAACGTGCTGCCGCGCACCTGTGGCGAGCACGCGACGGTCAGCTGAAACGGGATGTTGCGCTGACCCTGCTGGTCGGTGATCCGGCGGATCCGGAGGCGGCCCGGCTCGCCCGGCGCACGCTGGAACGGGCCGCGCACGCGTCGAAGTTCGGCCACGGTGGGGTCGCCCGCGTACTGGACGTACTGAGCCTCGGCAGCGGAGTCACCTCGAGCGAGGGTCTGCTCGGCGTCGTGGTCGCGGAATGGACCAAAGGCAGCGATCTGGTCGATCTGGTCGCGCAGCGTCCGGTCGCTCCGGCGGCGGCCGCACGGATGGTGCAGGCGCTCGCCGAAGCGGTCGACCACGCCCATCAGAACGGTCTGGTCCTCGGTCTCGATCATCCGCAGCGGCTGCGGCTCACCCCGGGTGGTGCGCTGAAACTCGCGTTCCCCGGCCCGTTGCCGGAGGCCACGCTGCGCGACGACGTCAAGGCGCTCGGCGCGGTGCTCTACCTGTTGCTCACCGGCCGCTGGGCGCTGCCGGGCGGACCGCCCGCGGTCCCGGCCGCGCCGCTGACCCCGCAGGGGCACGTCGTGCCGCCGCGGTCACTGGTGCCTGCCGTGCCCGCGGAGCTGTCTTCGCTGGCCGTCCGCACGATCGAGGACGGCGGCAGCGGCGGCATCCGCACCAGTTCGGCCATCCTCCGCGTGCTCGACCAGGTGGCCGAGAACGAGGAGCGCACCCAGCTGATCCAGTCCGTTGGCCAGCCCGAAGGCGAGGCCGACGGCACGATCTGGACCACGAAGAAGCCGGTCAAGGACGTCGCACGGCGGCGGAAGCTGGCCTTCGGCGTCACCGTGCTGGTGGTGGCGACCGTGGTGATCCTGGCCTGGGGCGGGCTGATGCTGATCAACCTGTTCCAGGGCGACAACAAGGCCAGCGGTCCCGCGATCAACGTCGCGGCCCCGCCGTCGAACAGCGCTCCGCCGCAGAACTCGGCGGCGCCACCACCGAGTTCGGCACCCGCCGGGCCGAAGGTGGGCGATCCCGCGAAGCCGGACTCCGCGTCGATCTACAACCCGCAAGGTTCCGGTGACAACGCCGGCCGGGTGAAGAACACCATCGACGGCGATCCGGGCACGATCTGGCGCACCGACGAGTACCAGCAGCAGCTGCCCGCGTTGAAGCCCGGCGTCGGGTTCACCGTGGCGTTCAACGATCCGGTGAAACTCGCCCAGGTGAAGATCACCGCGGACAGCCCCGGTACGAAGGTCGAGATCCGCAGCGCGGACAAGAAGAACCCGCAGCTCGACGACACGAAGGTGGTCGGCGCCGGCGATCTGAACGGCACCGACACCACAATCACCCTGCAGCAGCCGACGGAGAGCAAGTACTTCATCGTCTGGATCACTCAGCTGGGCGATAACGACGGCGGTGGCTTCATCAGCGAGATCGGAGACGCGAGCTTCCTGCCTGCGCAGTGAGCGGCTATCCGGACTCAGTAGGCTCTGCCGGGTGACGGCTGCAGCTCCCACGGATGCCGATCTCATAGCGGCGCACGCCGCCGGTGATCCGCACGCGTTCAGTGAACTGGTCCGGCGACATCGTGACCGCATGTGGGCGGTCGCGATGCGGACCCTGCGTGATCCGGAGGAGGCGGCGGACGCCCTGCAGGAGGCCTTCATCTCGGCCTTCCGCGCGGCCTCGAAGTTCCGCGCCGAATCGCAGGTCACCACCTGGCTGCACCGGATCGTGGTGAACGCCTGCCTCGACCGGATCCGCCGCCGCCAGGCCCGCCCGACCGTGCCGCTGCCGGAGTCCGGGCTGAACGAGCCGGTCGCCCCCGGTGATTCGATGGCGGAGCGGGAGACCAGCCTGCTCGTGCGGCAGGCGCTCGACCAGCTGCCGGAGGACCAGCGCGCACCGATCGTGCTCGTCGACGTCGAGGGCTACTCGGTGGCGGAGACGGCGAAGCTGCTGGGCATCGCAGAGGGCACGGTCAAGAGCCGGTGTGCGCGGGGACGGGGGAAACTCGCGAAGGTTCTCGGACATCTGCGGAACCCGGACGCCCATACCGACGTCCCAACTCACGAAAGCAAACGCAAGCACGCCACTTCGGAGGGGTCCCGAAGTGCCGGGCGGGCCCAGCGCCCGCCGGGGAACGGGGAGGGACGATGACGGACGAGAGCCGGGGGGCTGGTGGCACCGTGGGTCCGCCCTGGTCTGTCGACGTACTTGCCGACCTCCACGCAGGGGTGCTGGCCGAGGACGAGGCCGCACGGCTGTGGCCGCAGGTGGACGCCGATCCCGAAGCACGATCGATCATCGAGGCGCTGGAAGCGACCACCACGGACCTGTCGGCGCTGGCCGCCGAGCCCGCACCGCCGATGCCTGCCGAGTACGCAGCACGCCTCGACGCCGCACTGGCCGCGGAGTCCGCTGCGCGGCAGGCGGAAACCGGTGCCGGGCAGGGAGCCGCGTTTCCGGCCGGTCAGGTGGCGAACGAGCCCTCGCAGTCCGCGCCGGTGGTGGACCTGTCGGCGGCCCGGCGGCGGCGCAACCGGCGGCTCGGCTGGGCAGGCGGGATCCTGACCGCGGCCGCCGCTGCCGTGGTGGCGGTTGCGGTCACCGTGCCCGGCACGTCCACGACCGGCGGCACTCCGAACGTGGCCGGTCCGGCACCGTCCGGCCCGGCGGTGTCCGGCGACGGCGGTGGCGCGGAGGCGCTGATCGGCGGCACTTCCGGGGTGCGCGACTTCGGCCCGTTGCAGGATGAACAGCGCCTCGACCAGTGTGTCGCGGCAGCCGGGATGGACCCGAAGGTGCGGCCGGAGGGCATCCGTCCGGTGAACGTCGCGGGCAAGGCCGGCGTGCTCGTCCTCTACACCACCGGCAAGCTCGCCCAGTTCCGCCTGGTCGCGTTCGGCGCGGACTGCGGGCCGGGTAATCCGGACAAGCTGTTCGACAAGGTCGTCGGCGGGCGGTAACCGCGGGTCGAGTAGCGGGCGTCACCACCGGGAACACCGGCACCTACGATCGTGTTGAGCCAGAAGCACTGGTCGCTACGAGCGGAGGTTGACGGGTGGCGGGCGAGGAAATCAGGAACCTGATCGTCGTCGGATCGGGTCCTGCCGGGTACACCGCCGCGGTCTACGCGGCGCGCGCACAGCTCGAACCGCTGGTGTTCGAGGGCACCCAGTTCGGCGGCGCGTTGATGACCACCACCGAGGTCGAGAACTTCCCCGGCTTCCGGGACGGCATCCAGGGGCCGGACCTGATGGAGGAGATGCGCAAGCAGGCCGAGCGCTTCGGTGCCGAGCTGCGCGCGGAGGACGTCGAGTCGCTGGAGCTGACCGGCGACGTGAAGTACGTCGTGGCGAACGGCAAGCGCTACGCGGCGCGTGCGGTGATCCTCGCGATGGGCGCCGCCGCGCGGTACCTGAACGTGCCGGGTGAGCAGAACCTGCTCGGTCACGGCGTGTCGGCGTGCGCGACCTGTGACGGCTTCTTCTTCCGCGACCACGACATCGCGGTGGCCGGCGGTGGCGATTCGGCGATGGAGGAGGCGACCTTCCTGACCAAGTTCGCCAAGTCGGTCACGATCGTGCACCGGCGGGACGAGTTCCGGGCTTCGAAGATCATGCTCGAGCGGGCCCGTGAGAACGCCAAGATCAAGTGGCAGCTGAACTCGCGGATCACCGGGGTCGACGGCGAGGGCACGGTGCGTGGCCTGCAGGTCGAGGACACCCTGACCGGTGAGCAGAAGACGCTCGACGTCACCGGCTTCTTCCTGGCGATCGGCCACGATCCGCGCAGCGAGCTGGTGCGCGGGCAGGTCGACGTGGACGAGGACGGGTACGTGCGCACGCAGGGCCGCACCTCTTATACGAACGTGCCCGGCGTGTTCGCGGCGGGCGACCTGGTTGACCGCACCTACCGGCAGGCCATCACGGCCGCGGGGTCCGGGTGCAGCGCGGCCATCGACGCGGAGCGATGGCTGGCAGAGCACGGTGACTCGGCAGCGCACGAGGCACCCGAACTGGTCGGCGGCGGCTACGGCGCCGGCGAGCACTGACCTTTCCCCACTCACCGAAGGAGACGACCATGGCCAACAACACCGTGAAGGTGACCGACAAGTCGTTCGCGGACGACGTGCTGACCAGCGAGAAGCCGGTACTGGTCGATTTCTGGGCGACCTGGTGCGGACCGTGCAAGATGGTTGCGCCGGTGCTGGAGGAGATCGCGGAGGAGAACGGCGAGAAGCTGACCGTCGCGAAGCTCGACATCGACGAGAACCCGAACACAGCGCGTGACTACCAGGTGATGTCGATCCCGACGCTGATCCTGTTCCAGGGTGGCAAGCCGGTCAAGCAGATCGTGGGCGCGAAGGCGAAGGCGGCGCTGCTGTCCGACCTGTCCGACGTGCTCTGAACGGGACGGCCGGGACGAACCCGGGCCTGCGGGAATCGCCCCGCGGGCCCGGGTTTTTACACGTTCGAGTGACCCGTACGTGGCGGTGATCACGCAGGTGCACCAGGCGTGTCTCCCCCGTGGAGGCTCCCCCACCAGAGCGGCATACCGGCCGGGCCTGCGTACTCACCGAGAGTTCACAGGGCACAATGGGTGCCTGGGCTTACCCCCTACCCCTAGGTTTCTGTTTTGCATCGAGCAGGTTTCGGTGCCTGAGGAAGAGCGAGGAGTGCATGCGGGTACTCCGCCGCGGTGACGCCGGTCCGGATGTCGCCGAGATCAGGTCGATTCTCGCCGGGATGAACCTGCTCCCGCCGGTGGCGGGGACCGAGCAGTACACGACCTTCGACGTTGCGGTGGAGCAGGCCGTACGGGCCTTCCAGCAGCGGCGTGGGCTCATCACCGACGGGGTCGTGGGTCCGGCGACCTTTCAGGCGCTCAAGGGCGCCAGCTACCACCTGGGCAGCCGCCCGCTGCAGTTCCTGCTGTCGTCGCCGGTTCAGGGCGACGACGTCTTCACGTTGCAGGAGCGGCTCACCGAACTCGGCTTCGACGCCGGCCGCCCGGACGGGTACTTCGGCCCGCAGACCGAACGTGCCCTGCGCACGTTCCAGCGCGACATGCGGTTGAACGCGGACGGAATCTGCGGTCCGGCCACCATCCGCGAACTGCACCGCCTGTCGTCGCCTCGCGCCCGCGGCGGCCGCCCGGTCTTCCTGCGGGAGCAGGAGCAGGTCCGGCGTGCCGGCCCCCGGCTGCGCGGCAAGCGCATCGTCATCGACCCCGGCCACGGCGGTGAGGACCTGGGCGTGGTCGCCGACGGCCTGCGTGAGGCCGACATCGCCTGGGACCTGGCCCGCAGGCTGGAAGGCCGGATGCAGGCAACCGGCATGGAAGCGCTGATCTCGCGGGGCCCCAACCACAGCCCCACGGATTTCGAACGCGCCCGCTTCGCCAACGACGCCGGCGCGGACCTGTTCCTGTCCCTGCACAACGACAGCAACCCGTCGCCCCGAGCCCAGGGCCTGGCGAGCTTCCACTTCGGCACCGGCAACGGCACGACGTCCACCGTGGGCGAGCTGCTGGCCGGCTTCATCCAACGCGAGGTAGCGGCACGCACGGGCCTACTGGACTGCCGTACGCACTACAAGACGTGGGAGATCTTCACCCGCACCCGCTGCCCGGCCGTCCGCGTGGAAATCGGCTACCTGACCAACCCGGACGACTCCCGGCGCCTGGCCGACCCGGCATTCCGCGACATAGTGGCCGAAGGCATCCTGATCGCAGTAAAGCGCCTGTACCTCCTGGGCGAAGGCGACCAGCCAACCGGCACATTCACCTTCGCCGACGTCCTGGCCCACGAACTCGCCCGCGCCGAATAACCCCCTCCCCGGTTTGGCCCTTCCCCGGTTTGGCCCTTCCCCGGTTTGGCCCTCCCTGGTGTGCGCCCGGGTTTCGGTTGGGTCCGCGCTGATCCGCTGGTACTCGGTCGGTGCGCTGGATGTCCCTGCGCCTGATTGCATCGGTCGGCTGATGCGCGGCTGGGTTGTTGCCGAGGCAACCCGGTGGTGAATGTGGCCAGCCCGCGGCCGGCTTGCACCGAACCCGTCGGGCGGGCGTCAGCCGGTTCGGCCCGCTCGTTGTGCAGCCCACTTGCTGGCCAGGCTCGTGTGCTGCAGTGACCCCGACCCGTTTGCACGCTCCGCGTACAAGAATCCCCGGGTTGGTCTTCGGCCTGGGATTGGTCTGGTCGGCCGTTGGTCTGGCCGGTCATCGGTCCGGTCGGCCGTCATCCCGGCGAGTCGTTATCCCAGCCCGCCCGTTGACCTAGCCGGCCGTTTGTCCGGCCAGCCGTTGCGCAGGCCGACCCGTTGGCCTGGCCAGCCGTTCTTCCGGGCAGTCATTATCCCAGCCAGCCCGTTGACCCCCGCCGGCCCGTTGACCCGGCCAGCCCGTTGACCCAGCCAGCCGTTGCGCAGCCGGCCGTTGTCCCGGTCTCGGTCCCTGACCCAGCCCGATCGCTGTCCCGGCTCAGTCGGTCGGCCAATCCGACCGCCGCATTGGCCGGTTCCGTGCTTCCTGTCCAGCGCATTGCTGTCCGGTCCGGCTGGCCTGAGGCTTCCGATGTGATTGCCTGTCTTGTTGGATCCAGCCAGGTGACTGAGCCACCCCGCCCAGCCACCTGGCCTCGGCCGATGCCCCAGCCGAGCCGTCCGATTCACCACCAGACCAATCGCGAGACCTCGACCAACCGCCGGTTGACCCCGTCGACCGACCACCTTGGTCAACTCCACCCAACCAACTCAGCCGACCCGACCCCAACCCCGCAGATTCCCAAGATCGTCACCGCAGTCGACCGGATACCCACCCCCACCACCGGCTCCCGCGCAATCACGCCTCCCGACGAACCCACGAACACGCCACCAACCAGCCCCGCTCGCCTCGACGACCACAACCTCAACGCCCCACAACGCGAACCCCCAACCCGGTTACCGACCCAACCCAGCCCCATGCACCCCGCCAACCCAGATTTCGACGCCACCCACGCTCCGCATACAACGCCACCCCGCCCCCGACAGCCTCCACAGGTAAACCCGCACCCCTCCGCCACAGTCACCCGCACAACGAGCCCAACCAACGCCCGCCACCCACGCCAGTCGAACTCCCACCCCACCTCACGCCAACACCAACCAAGCAGAAAAACCTCCCACCTCCACAACGCCCCTGCGTAAACACACACCTCTCCCGCTCCACGAAATAGCCGCCCTCGCCCTCCCAAACAGACGACAGCCCTACTCCTCCGCCCCCTCTGGCCATCAACCCCACCCACAACGCCCCAACACCACCCCAGCCAACTACCCGGAGTAACAAAACCCCGATCCGCAGCCATCACACCACCCAACCCACCACCCTCGCCCCTGAAGCATCCACACCCCCACCAGAAGCCCAAGCCCAAGACCCCTCCCCCTCACAACTGGAGCGCCAACCCCACTTAACAACCCCTCACCAACCAGCCACAACCACTTGCGCCGCCCGGCACGAATACCCACCACACCTGGGGGCAGCCCCCGCCCTCCTCCGGGGGGCGTCCCCGAATCCAGTCTAGTCGTCCACAGGTTTTCCACGGGCTCTATCAGCAATCTGTGGATAACTTCGGGGTTCATCCACAGTTGTGCACAGGGGCGGAAAAGGGGATGGCGGGAGGGGTGGGTCGGCGGGGTGGGGTGCGGGAGGTGGGGTTGATGGGGAGAGGTGAGGTGTACCGGTGGCGGTGGGTTGACCTCGGTTGATGGGCTGAGTGGCGGGGGTGCATGGGGAGGTGCTCGACTTGCGGAGGCGGGTGTGGTGGCTGGCAGAGACGGAGGACGTTAGGGGCGTGGGAAACCCGGGTGACAGGCACAGAGAGTGATTGTTTTGTGGGTTGTTGGGGTGAGGGGAGCGGCTGGGCGGGGTGGGCTGATTTCGGGTTCCGGTGGTGGTTGCGGGCACTTGGGTTGTGGTGTGGTTGGCGGGTGGATCGGGTGTGTGGTGGCGGGATGGTGGGTTGGCGGGGAGGGTCGTGCGGGTTTGGGGTCGGGGTTGGATGGTGTTGGCGGTGGGCGGGGACGACACGGCTGGGTCGGACAAGGCCCAGGCGAGGCGGGTCAGAGCAGGGCGGGTCAGAGCAGGGCAAGTCGGGGGGGCAAGGCAGAGCGGCAAGGCGGGATAGACATGCAAGTCGGGGCGGGGCAGGGCACACGGGGCAGGGGCTAGCACGCCGGGCAAGTCGGGTGGGTAGGGGTGAGGTCGGGAGCGGGAAGGGCTGAAGCGGCGTGGTGTGAGTGGGTCGAGTGGTGAACGAGCGTCGGCAACTCACGATGAGGGGCGGCTGGGCTCGGGTGTGGGTCGTCGACGTGCCTGATGTGGCGTTCGCGGGCGGGGCCTGTGCGGCCGCGGGGGAGGGCACGACGGGGTAGGGGCACGGCGCGGGTAGCCGCGACGCCCGCCGAGTGGGGCGAGAACCGATGCCAGCCGAGCGGTGCAAGGGGACCGACGCCAGCCGGAGTGGGCGGAGGACCGGAGCCACGATCCAGGGCCGAGGAGTCAAGCGCCAAGGCCTGCCAAGCCAAGCGCTAGGGCCGATGAGTCGGGAACCGCGAATCGGGGAGCGTGCCGCGAATCGGGAACGGTTAGATCAGGCTCGGCCCAGGCTTGGTTCGGCGGTGGTGATCGTGACCTGGCCCAGTAAGCGTTCCAGGGCGGCCTCGACGTCTTCCTTCCAGGTGATCGCCGAGCGCAGTTCCAGGCGCAGGCGAGGGTACTTCTGGTGCTGGCGCACCGTCTTGAAACCGACGCCCTGCAGGAACGCGGCCGGCAGTACGCAGGCGTGCTGGTCGAAGGGGTCTGCGTCGTCCGGTTGGGCGTCGCCGAAGGCTTCGATGGCGCGGACGCCTCGTTTGGTCAGGTCCTTGGCCACGGCCTGGACGAGCATCCGGCCGAGACCGCCGCCGCGAAATTCGGGCAGTACGTGGAACGCGGTGAGCAGTACGGCGTCGGCGCTGGGCGGCGAGGTGGGGAAGGCGAGCGAGCGCGGGACCGCGTTCGGCGGTGCGTACAGCACGAACCCGACCGGCAACGTGTCGCTGTAGACGATCCGGCCGCAGGACCCCCACTCCAACAGCACGCTGGAGACCCAGGCTTCCTTCTCGACCTCGGTGGAGCCGAATTCCTCCGCCTGCGCCTTCAGATGCGGCGCGAGTTCCCAGTACACGCACTGCCGGCAGTTCTTCGGCAGGTGCTCCAGGTTATCCAGTGTGACGCCCACCACACGACGTGACACCCGAAACCTCCCTGGACCCCTCGTTCGCGGCGTGAATCCGGCCTCGACGCCTGCAAGAGCGCAGGCGGCACCGGAAGAACCACCCCGAGGATAGGCCGATGTGACAAGGGTCGGAAGAGCGGGGAGCCGGAAGAGGCCATGGTTACACTCGATGGATCTACCAGCAGGTACCAGCGAACCCTCAGGTGTCCGATGACCGAGAACCGCCCCGCCAAGCCGCAGACTGGCCGCCACAATCTCGACCCGCACCTCGAACGGTACGCAGCGCGTACCACCGGGATGACCGCATCCGAGATCCGCGCGCTCTTCGCAGTGGCAAGCCGGCCGGAGGTCGTCTCGCTCGCGGGCGGGATGCCGAACCTGGCCGCGCTGCCGCTCGACACGCTGTCCGCGCAGGTCGGCGAGATCATCGCCGAGGAGGGGCTCGTCGCGCTGCAGTACGGCTCGGCACACGGAGTACCCGCGCTGCGTGACCAGATCTGCGAAATCATGGCGCTGGAAGGCATCAAGGCGCACCCGGACGACGTCGTCGTCACCGTCGGTTCCCAGATGGGCCTGGACATGGTGACGCGGCTGTTCTGCGACCCGGGTGACGTCGTGATCGCGGAGGGCCCGTCGTACGTGGGTGCGCTCGGCTCGTTCGCCGCGTACCAGGCCAAGGTCGTGCACGTGGCGATGGACGACCAGGGTCTCGTGCCGGAAGGGTTGCGGGAGGCGTTGCAGCAGGCGGAAAAGGCCGGCCAGCGCGTTAAATTCCTTTACACCATCCCGAATTTCCACAACCCGGCCGGGGTCACCCTCGCCGTCGAGCGACGCGCGGAGATCGTGGAGATCTGTCGCGAACACGGGGTGCTGATCGTCGAGGACAACCCGTACGGCCTGCTCGGTTTCGACGGCCAGACCTACCCCGCGCTGCGGTCGCTCGACCCGGACAACGTGGTGTACCTCGGCTCGTTCTCGAAGACGTTCGCCTCCGGGCTGCGGGTCGGCTGGGTGCTCGCGCCACATGCGGTGCGGGAAAAGCTCGTGCTGGCCGCGGAATCGGCGACGCTGTGCCCGCCGACGTTCAACCAGATGATCGTGTCCCGCTATCTCGCGACACACGATTGGAAGGGCCAGATCAAGAAGTTCCGGGAGAACTACCGCGAACGCCGCGATGCGATGCTGTCGGCGCTGCAACAGCATCTGCCCCCCGGCTGCTCGTGGACGCACCCGGACGGCGGCTTCTACGTGTGGGTCACTGTGCCGGAAGGTGTTGACACCAAAGCAATGTTGCCGCGAGCGGTCACCGCGCGCGTGGCGTACGCATCGGGCACCGGTTTCTACGCAGACGGGTTCGGCTCGCGCCAGATGCGGCTGTCGTACTGCTATCCGACGCCGGAACGCATCCGGGAGGGCGTGCGGCGGCTGGCCGCGGTGCTGGAGTCCGAAATGGACCTCGGCCGCACCTTCGGTAGCGTGAAGGCACGCACCATCCCGGGGCCCGAGACCCCGTCTCCGGACACGGTCTGATCGCCCCAGCAACACTAAGGAGTTCCCACGGTGGTCGACCGTACCGTTGCCGTGCTCGCCGGCGGGCTTTCCCACGAGCGGGACGTCTCGCTCCGATCCGGACGGCGGCTGTCAGCTGCATTGCGCGCCGAAGGGCTCACCGTGGACGAGTGGGACACCGATGCCGGCCTGCTGGAACGGCTGCGCACCCAGCGGCCGGACGCGGTGGTCGTGGCGTTGCACGGCGGCGAGGGCGAAAACGGTTCGGTGCAGACTGTGCTGGAAATGCTGGACGTACCGTTCGTCGGCACCAATTCGCAGGGCTGCCGGCGGGCGTGGGACAAGCCGACCGCGAAGGCGTTCGTGCAGCAGGCCGGGTTCGCCACGCCGGAGTGGATTGTGTTGCCGCACAGCACCTTTCGGGAGCTGGGCGCACAATCCGTGCTGGACGCGATGGTGGAGCAGCTCGGGCTGCCGCTGATCCTCAAGCCGGATCAGGGTGGTTCCGCGCTGGGCACGCAGGTGGTGCGCGAGGCCGCGGAGCTGCCCGCGGCGATGGTCGGCTGCTTCGCCTACGGAGACACCGTGCTCGCGGAACGCTTCGTCGACGGCGTCGAGGTCGCCGTCACGGTCATCGAGGGGGAGAACGGGGCCGAAGCCCTGCCCGCAGTCGAAATCGTGCCGGAGAACGGCGTCTACGACTACACCGCGCGGTACACGGCCGGCCTTACCGACTTCTTCACACCGGCCAGGATCTCCGACGAGGCAGCGAAGGCCGTCGGCGAGCTCGCGGTCGCGGCGCACCAATGGCTCGGACTCCGCGATATCTCCCGGACAGATGCCGTGATCACCACGGACGGCACTGTGCACTTCCTCGAGGTGAACCTGTCCCCGGGCCTGACCGAGACGTCCACGGTCCCGATGGCGGTCGAAGCCGCGGGCAAGTCGCTCGGCTCGGTGTTCTCGGACCTCGTGGTGCGGGCAGTCACCCGCGCCAAGTGATCAGTGCCCGCCGTCATCCCGGGGACCGAGGGACGGCGACGGTGACCACGTGACGGTCACGATGCGGAGAACCGATGGGTGCCAAGGCCGCGGTGGGCGTTCGCAAGCGAAGTTGAGCTGACACCGGCACAAAGCCGGCGGCCGGGTCGCGAGGCCCCTGGATGGACGGACGAGTTCCCGCGCGGCCGCCGATTTCTCGGCGGCCGAGGCGGCCACTCAGAGTGCTGACTGGTACGTCGGTGCGCAATCATCACCGTGACGAAACGACCGTGGGTGATCCCTAGTCGGTTTCCTCGGTCGGATTTGCCGGTTTTTCGCCCGAGTTGGCATCGATGATCCCCACGATGCGCTCGAGGTCGTCAACCGAGCCGAACTCGAGCACGATGCGCCCTTTGCGGCGACCGAGGTCCACCTTCACGCGGGTGTCGAAGCGATCCGACAGTCGGTTCGCGAGATCCTGCAACCCGGGCGCCTGGATCGGCTTGCGGGGAGCGGGCTTCGGCTTCGCCGGCTTCTCGCTCTTTTTCAGGGTGACGGCTTCCTCGGTGGCCCGCACCGACATGCCTTCCGCGATGATCCGGGCGGCCAGCTCCTCCTGGGTGTCCGGATCTTCAAGGGAAAGCAGGGCTCGGGCGTGCCCGGCGGAAAGTACGCCGACGGCCACCCGCCGCTGCACAGGCAACGGGAGTTTGAGCAACCGGATCGTGTTGGTGATGACCGGACGGCTACGTCCGATGCGGCCGGCCAATTCCTCGTGCGTCACAGCGAACTCGTCGAGCAGCTGCTGGTATGCGGCCGCCTCTTCGAGGGGGTTCAGCTGAACCCGGTGGATGTTCTCCAGCAACGCGTCACGCAACATCGACTCGTCGGCGGTCTGCCGGACGATCGCAGGGATCGCTTCGAGCTCTGCCTGCTGTGAGGCGCGTAGCCGACGCTCGCCCATGACGAGCTCGTACTCGTCACCACCGAGCTCGCGCACGACGATCGGCTGCATGAGCCCGAACTCCCGGATGGAGTGTTCGAGCTCGGCGAGCGCTTCCTCGTCGAAGACCTGACGAGGCTGCTTCGGGTTCGGCTTGATGGCGCTGACCGGGATCTCGCGGTAGACCGCACCGGCGACCTCGCCACCGACCGGGGTGGCCGCGCCGTTCGCCGCAAACCAACCCTTGTCCGCAGGAGTGGTCGTCTCGTCGGTCGCACCGCCTTCACCGACGGAGGGGGCCGGGGCAGTCGGCCCGGTCGGGATCAGGGCCGCGAGCCCACGCCCCAGCCCTCCTCTGCGCTCAGTCATGCGCTGTTGCTCCTCTTCTGGTTCGCGCCATGCTCCGCGATTTCCTTCGCCGCGTCGAGATAACTCATGGCTCCACGTGACCCCGGGTCGTACGCGAGAACTGTTTGACCGTAACCGGGCGCCTCGGACACCTTCACGCTGCGCGGGATGACGGTCTTCAGCACGGTGTCGCCGAAGTGGTTCCGGACCTCGTTCGTCACCTGGTCGGCCAGCTTCGTGCGGCCGTCGTACATGGTGAGCAGGATCGTGGACACGCTGAGTTCGCGGTTGAGGTGCTGCTGCACGAGCTCGATGTTGCTGAGCAGCTGCCCCAGCCCTTCCAGCGCGTAGTACTCACACTGGATCGGGATCAGCACCTCCTGGGCCGCCACCATCGCGTTGACGGTGAGGAGACCCAGCGAAGGCGGGCAGTCGATGAAGACGTAGTCGACCCCGATCTGGTCGAGAGCCTCAGCCGACAGCGCCTCCTTCAGCCGCGTCTCCCGGTTCGCCATGGAGACGAGTTCGATCTCGGCACCGGCGAGATCGATCGTCGCGGGCACACAGAAGAGGTTGGGGGACTGCTCACTGACGGCCGCCGCCTCGGCGATGGAGACCTCACCGATCAGCACCTCGTAGATCGACGGCGTCCCCGAGCGGTGGTCTACATCGAGTGCGGTACTGGCGTTGCCCTGAGGGTCCAGGTCGATCACGAGCGTCTTCAACCCGTGTACCGCCAATGCGGCGGCGAGGTTGACCGTGCTCGTCGTCTTACCGACGCCGCCCTTCTGGTTGGCGACCGTGAGTACCCGCCGTCGCGTGGGCCGGGGGAGTGCGCCTTCCTTGGGGTGCAGCACGCTCGCGGCTCGGACGGCTTCTTCGGCGATCGGCGTCCAACCCAGCTCCTGGCCGGTCGCCGCGGAGTCGGACGGTGGGGGATTCACCGGTCTCGACACCTCCTCCTGGTAGACGATTCGTGGGCGTTCGAACCGCGTTGTTTCACGTGGAACTTCGCGGCTGTTCTCGTTCGTTAGCGTCGCCTGCCGCGTGGCCGGGCTGGCTTCGGCGGCAGACGGCGGATGAGCACCACCGTGCTGGGAACCTCGAGCACCGCCTTCCCGCACTCAGCGAGTTCAGGTTCGGCACCGCCGGCCTTGCGCACCGCAGCACGGTCACGCTCGATTTCCTCGGCGGCGCTGGCCCCCTTGAGGGCAACCAGTCGACCTTCAGGGCGAACCAGGGGGAGGCACCAGCCCGCGAGCCGAGCCAGGGGAGCGACCGCACGAGCGGTGACGACGTCGGCGCCGTCCAGCTGCTCGCGCACGGATCGTTCCTCCGCGCGTCCACGGACGATGGTGATCGGGAGTTCCAGCTTCTCGGCGACCTCGGCCAGCCAGTCAACCCGGCGAGCCATCGGTTCAAGAAGAACGATAGCGAGGTCCGGCCGAGCGATCGCGAGCGGTACACCTGGAAGCCCGGCGCCGGACCCGACGTCGACCACGCGAGCACCGTGCGGGATCTGCTCACCGATCACTGCCGAGTTCAGTACGTGCCGTTCCCACAGCCGTTCCACCTCACGCGGTCCGATCAAACCGCGCTCCACACCGTGGGTGGTAAGCAGCTCGACGTACCGGTCGGCTTGGTCGACGCGCTCCCCGAATATCTGCACCGCTGCGGTCCGGGCCGTCCCGGTGGCGCCGTCCAAGCTCACTACGTCCACTCCTCACTCCGCCCGTTTCACGTGAAACGGGCTCAGTTGATTGTCCCTGATGCCGGACCCAAATCGAGCCGACAGACCGCATCTGTGGACAAGTCCACTCGGCGAGCCGATCTGTCCACACCGGTTTCACGTGAAACGCCACGCTTGTAATTCGTTCGCACCGCTACCCGGAGCCACGAGCCAAGCGACGCGGACGGCAGGCCCACAAAGAAAGCGGCCCACCGGATCAACCGGTGGGCCGCCTCGGCTCAGTGCTCGTCCGTGAGGCTCAGTCCTCGGGGAAGATCACCACGCGACGCTTCGGGTCCTCGCCCTCGCTCTCGCTCGTCACGCCCTCGACCGTGGCGACCGCGTCGTGCACGACCTTCCGCTCGAACGGGCTCATCGGCTGCAACCGCACACGCTCACCGTTGGAACGAACCGACTCGGCTGTCGACCGACCGAGCTCGCGAAGCTCCTCCCGACGGTCGGACCGCCAGCCCGCGATGTCCAGCATCAGTCGACTCCGCGAACCGGTCTCCTGCTGGACCGCCAGCCGAGTCAGTTCCTGCAGCGACTCGAGCACCGTGCCCCGCTGACCGACGAGCTTCTCCAGATCCTCGCCGCCATCGATGCTCACCACCGCACGACCAGCTTCGACGTCGAGGTCGATGTCCCCGTCGTAGTCGAGCAGATCCAGCAGCCGCTCCAGGTAGTCGCCGGCGATGTCGCCCTCCCGCACGAGGGTCTCGTCGTCACCACCCGTCCTCGTCGCACCCGATTCATCCGTCGCAACCGACTCCGACGCCTCAACCGACTCGGCCGGCTCGGCCGCGTCGTTCTGATCGGCGTCGATCGTGTCGACCGTCTCCGACATCTTTCGTCTCCTCTCCGGACCGGAACGGCGTCAGCGACGCTTCCGGCCCGACTTCCTGGTCGAGTCTTTGAGGAGCCCGGGCACCCCGGTGCCGTTTCCCTTGGCTCCGTTTTCGGTCTGCTGTGCGGCGGGCTCGTCCGCGGCCTTCGCCGTCGCCTTGTCGCTGGACGCGCTCTCCGCCGAAGTGTTGTTGCCGGACTTGGCCCCGGCAGACTTGCTCCCAGTGGACTTACCTCCGGCAGGTTTGCCTCCGGAAGGTTTGTCGCCCGAGGTCTTCTCGCTCGCCTTGTCGCCCGCCGATGCGGTCTGCGCGAAGCCGTGCGCCGAACCCGCCTTGGTCACCTTGCGCTGCTGACCGGACTGCTGGTTCTTCTTCTGCTGTACCGGCTTCTGGCCGACCTTCGGAGCGGCCGGCTTCTGTCCCGGCTTCGGGCCCAGCGAGGCGCGCTTCTCCGCGGCCTCCTCCTTGCGAGCGGCTTCTTCCTTGTCGATCTTCGTGTAGACGAGGCGCTGCTGCATAAGCGTCCAGCCGTTGTTCGCCAGCCAGTAGAAGAGCAGTCCGAGCGGGAAGAAGGCGCCGAAGACGAGCACACCGAACGGGAAGATGTACATCGTCAGCTTGTTCATGATCGCCGTCTGCGGGTTACCGGTGGCCGAGGCGTTCTGCCGGGCGACCGAGTGCCGCGCGGTGAGGTGCGTCGCGATCGAGGCAATGATCATCAACGGCAGTGCGACCGGGAGCACGTTCCAGTGCCAACCACCGTTCGCGACATTGCCGGCAACCGCACCGACCCCGTTGTTGACCGCTTCGCCGAGGTTGACACCGAACAGCTTGGCGTTCACGTACGAGCTGACGTCGTGCTGGCTGAAGAAGTAGTTCTCGGTCTTCGCCCCGCCACCGGGCGGCGGGAAGGTGAACGCACGCAGCACGTGGTTCAGGCCGATGAACACCGGAATCTGCAGGACCATCGGAAGGCAGCTGCCGAGCGGGTTCACGCCGTGTTCGCGCTGGAGCTTCTGCATCTCCTGCGCCTGGCGCTGCCGGTCGTTCGCGTACTTCTTCTGGAGCTTCTTCATCTCCGGCGCGAAGTCCTGCATCTTCTTCATCGACCGGACCTGGTTCACGAACGGCTTGAACATGATGCCGCGGACGGTGAACGTCAGGAAGATGATGCCGAGGATCCAGGCGACCGCCGACGATTCCCCGAAGACGAACCCGAAGACCTTGTGCCAACACCACAGGATGAAGGACACGGGGTAGTAGATGAAATCGAGCACTGAGCTACTCCTCGATCGGTGTTTCAGGCATGCGGTGGTGTCGCCACGAGAACTTCTCGGGGACCGGATCGCGGCCGGGCGGGGTCCACGGGCCGCAACGCAGGAGCCGGCGCAGCGCGAGGTAGGAGCCGCGGGCCGCACCGTGGCGGGTCAGGGCTTCGACTGCGTACGCGCTGCAGCTCGGGTAGAACCGGCAAGCCGGCGGGAAGAAAGGCGAGATCGCCTTGCGGTAGAACTTGACGGGCAGGAGCAGTACCCACGCGACCGGTCCGGGACGGGGAGGCTTCGCTTCCGCGGTGACTTCAGTGGCGTCGTGCTCGGGGGTGGCTTGCATGGCCGTTTACACCGCTGATCCGTGATCGTGGCCCGCGCCCTGCTGACGCGGCTGCCGGGGAGCACCATCCCCGGCCTGTCGATCGGCCGGTGCAAGATCGAGCCGACGCAATGCCGCGTCGAGATCGGCGCCCAGTTCCGCACTTGACGCGGACGCTGCCGGAGGTAATGCCCGTACCACCAACGAGCTGCCGGGGGGCAGTGTTCCGAGCCGGGCCGAAACGAGGTGCCGCAGCCGCCGGGTCACGCGGTGCCGGACGACCGAATTGCCGACCGCCTTGCTCACCACAAAACCCGCCCTGGCCACAGCAGGTGTGGCCACGGGCGGGTCCGTGGTCAACGCATGGACGACGAGACGGCGCCTGCCTGCCCGGGACCCTCGGCGGAGGACGACCCGGAAGTCCTCACTCCGCCGCAGACGTGCAGCAGCGGGCAGCACGGCGCGTCTCGGCGAGCCGGATCAGGCGGACAGCGCGGCGCGGCCCTTGCGACGGCGGCCCGCCAGGATGGCCCGGCCCGCGCGAGTGCGCATGCGCAGACGGAAACCGTGGGTCCGCGCGCGACGACGGTTGTTCGGCTGGAAGGTGCGCTTGCCCTTGCTCACTGCTTCTCCTGTGTCTCGGCCGTCGAGCGACGGTCAGTTTCCCGGCGCCCGGCATGTCGTGCGGGTCGCACGGCAGTCTCTGGTGTCTCCTACCAACGTGTGGCCTCGTCACGACGAGCGACGACAACGTGGGCACGCGAAACGCACCCGTCGCTTACGGGAGACCTTACGAGGGTACGCACCCCGGTCGTGAGACGTGCAGCCACCCCCTCCGCACACGCACCGCGACCAGCGGCTCAGGCTGGGCACCGGCACGCACGACACCGAATGGCAACACGCCGTACACCGTGAAATGCTTGCGCGACACCACGCCTTGTGGCAATGACCGGGGCTTGTTAGCGTGCCTCTCTCAGGCTGCCGGACGGGGTGGACGCCAGGTCATCGTCGCCGCTCGGCGCCACGGGGTGTGGAGGCGCCCGGCGAGAAGATCGAGCCCGCAGGTGGCGTGGCTGCGGACCGCCGTACATTAGTACACAGCTGTGGACAACTATGTGGATATCGCTGTGCCGTCGTGCGGATCGGTCCAGTATGACGCTCGAGGGAGTGGTCGGGGCGTGCTTGGGTGATCTCGCCGTACACGCCGACGAGGGGAGGGGAGCCAGACCGGTGTCCGAGCACCAGCACAATCTAGGCGTCATCTGGGAGCAGGTGGTGCGGGAGCTGTCCGACGGCACCCTGTCCCCGCAGCAGCGGGCCTGGATGCGCGTCACCCGGCCGATCGGCCTGCTGGACGGGACCGCGCTGCTGGCAGCCCCGAGTGATTTCGCGAAGGAAGCGATCGAACGTGCGCTGCGCACCTCGATCACCGACGCACTCTCCCGTCGCCTCGGTCGTCCGGTGTCGCTCGCGGTGAAGGTGGACAGCGCGGAGGCCGTTTCACCCGCACCCCGTTATGTGCCGTCCCCCTCGCGGGTGGAAAACGACACCAACGGCCACTTCGACGGCTCCGCCGCGGAGGCCGTCCACCCCGATGGCGCACGCTCGGACAACGGTCGGGCGGAGGCCGTGCGCTCGGAGAACCAGTCGCAGGTGGTCTCGCCGCGGCCGCCCGCCGACGGCAATGGTCTACCGCCGTCGCGACCCGAGACGTCTCAGGAAGACTCTGACGACGCCGAGGAAGAGGTCGACGAGGAGGGCGAGGCCCTCGCCGCGGTGCACGAGATCTGGCCCACGTTCTCCGGTCAGCCGATCGCCGGGCAGCCCTACACCGCACCCGCACAACCACAGACATCGAAGACGAAATTGAACGAGAAGTACACCCTCGACACGTTCGTCATCGGCGCGTCGAACCGGTTCGCGCACGCCGCCGCGGTCGCCGTCGCGGAGGCGCCGGCGCGCGCGTACAACCCACTGTTCATCTGGGGTGAGTCCGGACTCGGCAAGACGCACCTGCTGCACGCGGTCGGGCACTACGCACAACGGCTGTTCCCCGGGATGCGCGTGCGGTACGTGTCCACCGAAGAGTTCACCAACGACTTCATCAACTCGCTGCGTGACGACCGCAAGGTCGCCTTCCAGCGGCGCTACCGCGACATCGACATCCTGCTCGTCGACGACATCCAGTTCCTGGAGGGCAAGGAAGGGACGCAGGAGGAGTTCTTCCACACGTTCAACACCCTCCACAACGCGAACAAGCAGATCGTCGTGTCCTCCGACCGGCCGCCCAAGCGGCTGGAGACACTGGAGGACCGGCTGCGCACGCGGTTCGAGTGGGGCCTGATCACCGACATCCAGCCGCCTGATCTGGAGACCCGCATCGCGATCCTGCGGAAGAAGGCAGCACAGGATCGGCTCGCGGTCCCCGGCGACGTACTGGAGTTCATCGCCTCCCGGGTCGAGGCGAACATCCGCGAGTTGGAAGGCGCGCTGATCCGCGTCACCGCCTTCGCCTCGCTCAACCAGCAGCCGGTGGACGTCGGCCTCTCCGAGGTCGTGCTGCGCGAGCTGATTCCCGACTCGCATGCCCCGGAGATCACCGCGCCGACGATCATGGGCGTCACCGCCGAGTTCTTCGACGTGACCCTCGAGGACCTGTGCGGCCCCGGCAAGACGAAAGCGCTGGCGACCGCCCGGCAGATCGCGATGTACCTGTGCCGCGAACTGACCGACATGTCACTACCCAAGATCGGCCAGACCTTCGGCGGCCGCGACCACACCACGGTGATGCACGCGGACAAGAAGATCCGCAAGGAAATGGCCGAACGCCGCCGGATTTACGACCAGGTCCAGGAACTGACCTCGCGCATCAAGCAGCGGGCTCGGCAGTAGTTGCGGTAGCCGCAGTCCCTCAGCCCGACTGGCTCCGCGGCTCCTCAGTCCGTGCGGCTCCACGGCACTGCAGCCCCCTCAGCCCACGGCCCTGCAGCCCACGGCCCCCTCAGCCCACGGCCCTGCAGCCCACGCGGCCCGCGGCTCCGCGGAGTCATCGGAACCACCGGGACAGCTGCGGCCCGCCCGAGCAATCCCGGGAGCACCATCGGAGCCGGCGGAGAGGCACCGGCATTTCGGTGAGCGTTGCCAGATCGGCAACGTTGCCGAAGTAGCACTGCCTCAGCATCACGAGCGTCTCGAAAACGCAGCCTCGGTAGTCTCGCCGGATCAGTAGTCCCGCTGGATCGGCACCGCTGTCGGATCGGCAACGCCGCAGTGGCATCGTCCAACGACACCGTCAGCGAGCGACACCGGCAGCGAGCGACACCGGCAGCGAGCGACACCGGCAGCGAGCGGCTCCGGGGCGGGTAGTACCGGCATCGACGGAACGGCACCAGAGTCGGCGGAGGTGTCGACTTGGCGTCAAAGCCAGGTAGCGCTGTCGACATGGCGTCACACGCTCCGAGTACAAGAGGAGCCGGGGTGGGCCGTTGGCGGGCGCTAGGCCCAGCGGTGAGCGGCGTGGCCGGGCCGACCACGCCCGGCAGTCAGCGACCTTGCCGAGGCACCCCGCTCAGCGATCAGTGACGTTGCCGGAACACCGCGCCCGGCGGTCTGCGGCGTTGCCGGACCAACCACGCCCGGCAGTGAGCGGCGTTGCCGGACCAACCACGCCCGGCAGTGAGCGGCGTTGCCGGGCCACCGCGCCCGGCGGTCTGCGGCGTTGCCGGGCCGACCACGCCCGGCAGTCAGCGGCGTTGCCGGGCCGACCACGCCCAGCGGTCAGCGGCATTGCCGAGGCGTCACGCCTGCCGGTCAGCGGGTGCGTTGCTCTGCAGGTGCGGCGCCCACCGAGCCTGTGAGGTGCGCGGGCCGGCGGGAGTACCTCAGTTTCCGGGTGATCTCCAGCGGCCGGTAAAGCCGGCCGGCGGCCTCGTGGGGGCCGGGGTCAGTGACATCTCCCATGGATGGGGACGGGCCGCATCCACGAAAGCGTCGGTCGCGCCAATGCCGGCCGGTTGGCGAAGTCCGTTCCGGTCGTAGTGCGTGCATCGGCTTGCCAAGCGGTGGCATCACGGCCGTAGAACCCACGCGTCACCGCCGTAGAACCCACGCGTCACCGTCGCAGAACCCACGCGTCACCGTCGCAAAGGCTGACGCGTCACTGTCGCAACTCGACTCGCTGCGAAGGCGCTTTTCTTTCCTCGCAACGCCTTCGCGACCGCTGTGTGCGCGAAGCTGCGTACACGCCCGTACGCGACCAAACGACACGCGCCGAAACTCATTGATACACAAGGAGATTTCCCCAGGGTGTGGGTAGTTTGCCCACAGCGCCAACGGATCGATCAACAGGCCGAACAGATTTTCATCCACATTGCACCCACACCGAATCCACAGGTTGTCCCCAACGCTGTCCACGTGGATTCCACAGGTTGCCCACAATTTGTCCCCAGTTGTGGTCCGTCACTCACCAGGGCGATTCGGACCGCTCCGGAGACCCACATCGCCTGGGTACAACTCGCCTCACAGCTGGGGACAACCATGGGGACAACTAGGCCCGGCTGTGGACGAATCGACGAGGGGCGGAAACCATCCACGGACGGCCCGATCTGTCCACCGATCCACCACCAGGGCTCTCCACATCCCCGCGACCGGGACGACCAGCGCGAACGAGCTCTATCCACACAACCCACAGCCCCTATTACTGCTACTGCTCTTCAATCTTTTAAGAGGGAGAACAGAACAAAAACAGGCGATGGACGAAGTTGGGGACAAGCCGGAAGCGCTGTCGCCTTGTCGACAAAGTCAAGGGGAGGCCGAGGTGACGGGACCCCTGGCGACGGCCTAACGTGGATGCCTGCACCTGGTCCGTCCCACTCGTGGGGCAGGCCGGACCGGTGGGGACCCGGTCTCGCTCGTCTCACGACGCGCACTCCAGGCCGAAGCCCCGCCGACCCCTTCACGAGCCGCGGGGCTCGGTTGCCGAAAGGATGCGCGCATGAAGATCCGCGTCGAGCGCGACGGGCTCGCCGACGCCGTCGCGTGGGTGGCCAGAAGCCTCCCGTCCCGGCCGCCGGTGCCGGTGCTGGGCGGAGTCCTGCTCGACGCGGGTGCCGACGGCGAATCCGACGCGCTCACCGTCTCCGGCTTCGACTACGAGGTGTCTGCAACCGTCGGCGTCCCCGCGACCATCGCCGACGGCGGGCGGCTGCTCGTCTCCGGCCGTCTGCTCGCCGACATCACCAAGGCGCTGCCCGCACAGCCGGTCGAGATCTCCGTCGACGGCGCCCGCGCCACCATCACCTGCGGCAGTGCCCGGTTCAGCCTGCCGACCATGCCGGTGGAGGACTACCCGCAGCTGCCGTCCCAGCCTGCCTACGCGGGCGAACTGCCCGGCGACGTCTTCGGCCAGGCGGTGACCCAGGTGGTCACCGCGGCGGGCAAGGACGACACGCTGCCCATGCTCACCGGCATGCGGTTGGAGATCTCCGGCGAATCGCTCACGCTGGTCGCCACCGACCGGTTCCGGCTCGCCATGCGCGAGTTCACCTGGAAGCCCGCCGAGGGTCTGTCCGATGCCGCGGTGCTCGTCCCGGCACGCACCCTCGCCGAGGCCGCGAAGACGCTCGGCAGCTCCGGCGCCACCGTGAAGCTCGCACTGGCCAGCGGGGACGGCCTGCTCGGCCTGTCCGGGGCCGGCCGGTACACCACCACGCGGCTGCTCGACGCCGAGTTCCCGCCGTATCGCCAGTTGCTGCCCGCGAACCACACCTCGCGCGCGGTGATCGAGGTCGGCGCGCTCACCGAGTCGATCAAGCGTGTGTCGCTGGTTGCCGAGCGCGGCACCCAGGTGCGGCTGGAGTTCGGGGACGGCAGCCTCCGGCTGTCCGCGGGCGGCGACGACGAGGGCAGCGCCGAGGAAGAGCTGCAGGTCGGCTACGAGGGCGAGCCGGTCACCATCGCGTTCAACCCGGGTTATCTCGTCGACGGGCTCGGCGCACTGCACAGCGACCGGGCCGAGCTGACCTTCACCACCCCCAACCGTCCCGCGCTGATCAAGCCCGCGGACGCCGAGGGCAACGTCGTCCCCGGGTACCTCTACCTGCTCATGCCGGTGCGGCTGCCGGGCTGACCGGTCGCCAACCGCCGCGGATTTCGTTACTACCTAAGGGGATCTCATGGTTCAGCTGGGTCTGGTCGGCCTGGGCAAGATGGGTTTCAACATGCGCGAGCGGCTGCGCGCCGCCGGGCACGAGGTGGTCGGTTACGACCGCAACCCGGATGTGAGCGACTCCGAGTCGCTGGCCGATCTGGTGTCCAAGCTGGACGGTCCGCGGATTGTCTGGATCATGGTGCCCGCCGGTGATCCGACCCGGCAGACCATCGTCGAGCTGGGGCAGTTGCTGGCCGAGGGTGACCTGGTGATCGACGGCGGCAACTCGAAGTTCAGCGACGACAAGCTGAACGCCGAGCTGCTCGAAGCAAACAAGGTCGGCTACCTCGACTGCGGTGTGTCCGGCGGTGTGTGGGGCAAGGACAACGGTTACGGCCTGATGGTCGGTGGCGGCGCGTCCGAGGTCGCGCGCGCGATGCCGATCTTTGACGCGCTGCGTCCGGAAGGTCCGCGCGAAGAAGGCTTCTCGCACGCCGGTTCCGTCGGGGCCGGGCACTACGCGAAGATGATCCACAACGGCATCGAGTACGGCATCATGCAGGCCTACGCGGAGGGCTTCGAACTGCTCGAAGCGTCGAACGTGGTCGACGACGTGCCTGCCGTGATCAAGGGCTGGCAGCGCGGCACCGTGGTCCGCTCGTGGCTGCTCGACCTGCTGGTCCGCGCGCTCGACGAGGACCCGGACCTGGACGACCTCGAGGGTTACGTCGAGGACTCCGGCGAGGGCCGGTGGACGCTCGAGGAGGCGGTCAACCACGCGGTGCCCGCCCCGGTGCTTTCGGCCGCGCTGTTCGCCCGGTTCTCCTCGCGGCAGAAGGATTCGGCCGCGATGCGGGCGGTCGCCGCGCTGCGCAACCAGTTCGGCGGGCACTCGGTGAAGAAGGCCGGGAGCTAGCCTCCCGCGGTCCTCGCCCGTGTATCTGCGACATCTTCAGGTCACCGACTTCCGGTCCTGGCCACAGGCCGACCTCGCCCTCGAACCGGGCCCGGTCGTGCTCGTCGGCCAGAACGGCCGGGGGAAGACGAACCTGCTCGAAGCGGTCGGCTACGTCGCGACCCTGGGCTCGCACCGGGTCGCGACGGATGCGCCGCTCGTGCGTCATGGGTGTGAGCGCGCGCTCGTTCGCGTCGCGGTGGTCAACGACGACCGCGAGCTGACGGTCGAGCTCGAAATCACTTCCGGTCGCGCCAACCGTGCCCGGGTCAACCGTGGCGCGGTCGGCAAGCCACGCGACGTGCTCGGCATTCTGCGTACCGTGCTGTTCGCTCCGGAGGACCTCGCGCTCGTCCGCGGAGATCCGAGTGAACGCCGTCGGTTCATGGACGAACTGCTGGTGCTTCGTGCACCTCGGTATGCCGGGGTTCGCGCGGACTACGAGAAGGTGCTGAAGCAGCGCAACGCGCTTCTCAAGACCGCAGGCAAACGCCGTACGGGCCGCGAAGACCCGTACGCACTGTCGACGCTCGACGTGTGGGATGACCACCTGTCGGTCGCGGGTGCGCAACTGCTCGCGGCACGGTTGAACCTGATCGCTGACCTCGCGCCGTACACCGCCGACGCGTACATGGGCGTTGCCCCGGACTCGCGTCCGGTGAAGATCGCGTACCGCTCTTCGCTGGGTGAAGCACTGCCGCCTTCCTACGGTGTGCCGGGGGGCGAGCGCGCGGAGCCGGAAATGCTACGTGAGCTGCTGCTGAAGGCGATGGCCGACGTACGACGCAACGAGCTGGAGCGCGGGATCAGCCTGGTCGGCCCGCACCGTGACGAGCTGGAGCTGATCCTCGGCGAAGCGCCGGCGAAGGGATACGCGAGTCACGGCGAGTCCTGGTCGTTCGCACTCGCACTGCGGCTCGGGAGTTACGAACTTCTGCGTGCCGAAGCCGGGGAACCGGTCCTCTTGCTGGACGATGTGTTTGCCGAGCTCGACCGCAAACGGCGGGCGCGGCTCGCGGAGGTCGCCGCGGGCGCCGAACAGGTGCTCATCACAGCGGCGGTCGACGAGGACGTACCCGGGGAGCTGACCGGAGTCCGGTTCACGGTGGCAGACGGTGAGGTGAAGCGTGACTGAACAACCAGCGCAACCACGTCGGGTGACCAGCGCCACACCGACCACCCACCAATCTGGGGACAAACCTGTGGACAGTGTGGATAAACCTGTGGCCGCGTTATCGCCGCGGGTGACCAACCGGCCGGATGGACGTCTTGACACTTCCCGAGCCGAACGACGTCCAGGCACTTCGCCGCGCGTGGTCACCGACCGTGACAACGCCGCTGGGCCGAACGGGACAGCCGCTGGGGACAACCGCGGAGACCGACCCCGGAACCAGTCGGGAGGAAATCCGCCGGGAGACCGCCCCCGGCCTCAGTCCGGGGAGCAATCCGGCGGACAGCCCGGGGACCAGCAGTCCGGACGGGACCTCGCGCACGCCGCACTCGAAGCGGCCAAGGCGAAGGCAAAGGAACGCGGCGGCCCGCCCAATCTGCGCCGTGGCCGGATCGGTGGCGGGGGCGCGGCACAGCACCCACGCCGTCGCCGCTGGTCCGGCCCGGGTGCCGACCAGCGCGACCCACAGCCGCTCGGTCGCCTGGTCTCCCGGCTGATCACCGACAGCGGCTGGCGGGACACGATGACGAACGCGCGCGTCTTCGGGCAGTGGGCCCGCCTCGTGGGCGAGGAAGTGGCCGAACACGCCCAGCCGGTGGCACTCAAAGACGGCGAGCTGACCGTGCGAGCGAGTTCCACCGCGTGGGCCACGCAGCTGCGGTTGCTGCAGGGGAAGCTGCTCGCGAAGATCGCCGCGGGCGTCGGGCACGGCGTGGTGAAGCGGATGCGGATCCAGGGTCCGACCGCCCCGAGCTGGCGAAAAGGGCCGCGACACGTCCCCGGCCGGGGGCCCCGTGACACGTACGGTTGACCTGGGTTGCGAGCGGCCGGGTGATTTCCCCGAGGACCGCGTGACGATGAGCCGGTTACGAGATGAGTCGGTCGAGGGTGATTTCGCGCCTCTGTGACCCACTGAGAGGTGTCCTTGCCGCATGTGAGCGCGGGTGGGCAAGTACACTGGTGAAGTAGCGAGCGTCCGCTCGGGCGAGACGAGGAGAAGCAACGCCGGTGACAGAGAACAAGAGCGAGTACAACGCGTCGTCGATCACCGTGCTCGAAGGCCTCGAAGCGGTCCGCAAGCGTCCCGGTATGTACATCGGTTCCACCGGTGAACGCGGTCTGCACCACCTCGTCCAGGAGGTGGTGGACAATTCCGTGGACGAAGCGATGGCGGGGTACGCCACCAAGGTCGAGGTTACCCTGCTCGCGGACGGCGGGGTGCGGGTCGTGGACGACGGCCGTGGCATCCCGGTCGATCTGCACCCGAAGGAGCAGAAGCCGACCCTCGAGGTCGTGCTCACCATCCTGCACGCGGGCGGCAAGTTCGACAGCGACTCCTACGCGGTTTCCGGCGGCCTGCACGGCGTCGGGGTGTCCGTGGTGAACGCGCTGTCCACGAAACTGCTGGCCGAGATCAAAGTCGGCGGCCGCAGCTGGCGTCAGGAGTACACCGACCAGATCCCCGGTCCGCTGGAGGACCTCGGCCCGGCCACCGAGACCGGTACCACGATCACCTTCTGGGCCGATTCGGAGATCTTCGAGACCACCACCTACAACTTCGAGAACATCTCGCGCCGGCTGCAGGAGATGGCGTTCCTCAACAAGGGCCTCACCCTGTCGCTGCGCGACGAGCGGGTGGCCGACGAGGAGGCCGAGCAGGACGCCGAGGGCAAGCAGGCCAGGGTCAAGGAGAAGGTCTACTGCTACCCGGGTGGGCTCGAGGACTTCGTCAAGCACATCAACGGCAGCAAGGATCCGATCCACGCCAGCGTGATCTCCTTCGACGCGAAGGGCACCGGCCTCGAGGTCGAGGTCGCGATGCAGTGGAACACCGGGTTCACGCCGTCGGTGTACACCTTCGCCAACACGATCAACACGCACGAGGGCGGCACCCACGAAGAGGGCTTCCGGGCCGCGCTCACCCGCGTGGTCAACGCGTACGCGCGCGAGAAGAAGCTGCTCAAGGAGAAAGACGCCAACCTGACCGGCGACGACGTGCGTGAGGGGCTCGCCGCGATCGTGTCGATCAAGCTGTCCGAGCCGCAGTTCGAGGGACAGACCAAGACCAAGCTCGGCAACAGCGAGGCCAAGACGTTCGTGCAGCAGCAGTCCAACGAATGGCTCACGGACTGGTTCGAGCGCAATCCCGCCGAGGCGAAGACGATCATCAACAAGTCGATCTCCTCGTCGCAGGCCCGGCTCGCTGCGCGCAAGGCGCGGGATCTGGTCCGCCGCAAGGGTGCGCTGGAGATCGGCGGCCTTCCCGGCAAGCTCAAGGACTGCCGCTCCAACGATCCTGGCGAATGCGAGCTCTACATCGTGGAGGGCGATTCGGCAGGTGGCTCGGCCAAGGAAGGCCGCGACTCGATGTACCAGGCGATCCTGCCGATCCGCGGCAAGATCATCAACGTCGAGAAGGCGCGCATCGACCGGGTGCTGAAGAACACCGAGGTCCAGTCGCTGATCACCGCGCTCGGCACCGGCATCCACGATGATTTCGACCTTGCGAAGCTGCGCTACCACAAGATCGTGCTGATGGCCGACGCCGACGTCGACGGCCAGCACATCACCACGCTGCTGCTCACCCTGCTGTTCCGGTTCATGCCGCAGCTGGTCGAGCACGGCCACGTGTTCCTGTCGCGGCCGCCGCTGTACAAGATCAAGTGGCCGCGGGCCGATCCGGAGTACGCCTACTCCGACAAGGAACGGGACGCGGTCATCCAGGCCGGCGTCGAGGCAGGCAAGAAGCTGCCGAAGGACGACGCGATCCAGCGCTACAAGGGTCTCGGCGAGATGAACGCCGAGGAGCTGTGGGAGACCACGATGGACCCGGCGAACCGGCTGCTGGGCCAGGTCACGCTCGACGACGCGGCACAGGCGGACGAGCTGTTCTCCGTGCTGATGGGCGAGGACGTCGAGTCCCGCCGGTCGTTCATCACCCGCAACGCCAAGGACGTGCGGTTCCTGGACGTGTAGGCGTCCCCCGAAACCGATCTGCCAGGACTGCTCACCGAGAAGGACCCCATGACGGATACCTTGCCGCCTGCTCCGGAAAACGATCGGATCGAACCGGTCGACATCCAGCAGGAGATGCAGCGCTCCTACATCGACTACGCGATGAGCGTGATCGTGTCGCGGGCGCTGCCGGACGTGCGCGACGGTCTCAAGCCGGTGCACCGCCGGGTGCTCTATTCCATGTTCGACTCCGGGTTCCGTCCCGACCGCGGGTACAACAAGTGCTCCCGCGTCGTCGGCGACGTCATGGGCAACTACCACCCGCACGGCGACTCGGCGATCTACGACGCGCTCGTGCGGCTCGCCCAGCACTGGTCGATGCGTTACCGGCTGATCGACGGACAGGGCAACTTCGGCTCGCCCGGCAACGACCCCGCCGCGGCGATGCGGTACACGGAGTCCCGGCTGGCGCCGTTGGCCATGCAGATGCTGGCCGACATCGAAGAGGACACCGTCGACTTCCGCGACAACTACGACGGTCGTACCCAGGAACCCGACGTGCTGCCGTCGCGGTTCCCCAACCTGCTGGTCAACGGCAGTTCCGGGATTGCGGTCGGGATGGCGACCAACATCCCGCCGCACAACCTGCGCGAGGTCTCCGCAGGCGTCGTGTGGGCGCTGGAGAACCCCGATGCGACCGATGACGAGCTGCTGGCCGCGCTGCTCGTGCGGGTCAAGGGCCCGGATTTCCCGACCAAGGCGATGATCCTCGGCACCTCCGGGATCGAGGACGCCTACCGCACCGGCCGCGGTTCGATCCGGATGCGCGCGGTCGTCGAGGTCGAGGAAGACGCGAAGGGGCGCACCACGCTCGTCGTGTCCGAGCTGCCTTACCAGGTGAACCCGGACAACCTGGTGGAGAACATCGCGCACCTGGTGCGCGACGGCAAGCTCACCGGTATTGCGGACATCGCCGACGAGTCCAACAGCCGTTCCGGTATGCGGATCGTCGTCACGCTCAAGCGGGACGCGGTGGCGAAGGTGGTGCTGAACAACCTGTTCAAGCACACCCAGCTGCAGCAGAACTTCGGCGTGAACATGCTGGCCCTCGTCGACGGCGTGCCCCGCACGCTGCGGCTGGACCAGGTGATCCGGCACTACGTCCGGCACCAGATCGAAGTGATCGTGCGGCGGACCCGGTACCGGCTGCGCAAGGCCGAGGAACGGGCCCACATCCTGCGTGGTCTGGTCAAGGCGCTGGACGCACTCGACGAGGTGATCGCCTTGATCCGGCGATCGCCATCGGCCGACGAGGCCCGTCCCGGCCTGATGGAGCTGCTGGACATCGACGAGATCCAGGCCACCGCGATCCTGGACATGCAGCTGCGCCGGCTGGCCGCCCTCGAACGGCAGCGGATCGTCGACACGCTGGCCGAGATCGAGCTGGAGATCGCCGACCTCAAGGACATTCTCGAAAAGCCGGAGCGGCAGCGCACCATCGTCCGCGACGAGCTGATGGGCATCGTCGACAAGTACGGCGACGACCGGCGTACCCAGATCATCCCGTTCGACGGGGACGTGTCGGTCGAGGATCTGATCGCGCAGGAGGACGTGGTGGTCACCATCACGCGCACCGGCTACGCGAAACGGACCAAGACCGACCTGTACCGGTCGCAGAAGCGCGGCGGCAAGGGGGTGCAGGGCGCCACGCTGCGCCAGGACGACATCGTCCAGCACTTCTTCGTGTGCTCCACGCACGACTGGATCCTGTTCTTCACGAACAAGGGCCGCGTCTACCGGACCAAGGCCTACGACCTGCCCGAGGCGAACCGGAACGCGCGTGGCCAGCACGTGGCCAACCTGATGGCGTTCCAGCCGGACGAGCAGATCGCCCAGGTGATCGAGATCGCGAACTACGAGGTGGCGCCGTACCTGGTGCTCGCCACGCAGCGCGGGCTGGTGAAGAAGACCAAGCTCACCGACTTCGACTCCAACCGCGCAGGCGGCCTGATCGCGATCAACCTGCGGGAGGGCGACGAGCTGATGGGCGCGGTGCTCGCCGCGGCCGAGGACGACCTGCTGCTGGTGTCCGCTGCCGGCCAGTCGATCCGGTTCCACGCGACCGACGAGGCACTGCGTCCGATGGGCCGTCCCACGTCCGGTGTGCTGGGCATGCGCTTCAACGACGGTGACGAACTGCTTGCCATCGGCGTGGTCAAGGAGGACAAGTACCTGCTGGTCGCGACGGACGGCGCGTATGCGAAGCGCACTCCGATCGAGGACTACCCGGTGCAGGGCCGGGGCGGCAAGGGCGTGCTCACCATCCAGCACGACAGCAAACGTGGCAGGCTGGTGGGGGCACTCATCGTCGACGTGGACGACGAGCTGTTCGCCATCACGTCCAGCGGCGGCGTCATCCGCACGCCGGCGCGCGACGTGCGCAAGGCCGGTCGGCAGACCAAGGGCGTGCGGCTGATGAACCTGGGCGAGGGCACCACCCTTCTCGCCGTCGCACGCAACGCAGACGAGGCCTCGGACGTCGTCGAAGGTGGCGAAGAAGGCACCGCGGACGACGGCGAATCTCCTGCCGTCGCGGTCGAGGAGCCTTCGGCCGACAATGGGTCCACAGCAGAAGACGACGGTACGGCGCCGGAGCAGTGAGCGGCGCCCCACGCACGGGTAAGGACTGACTCAACGTGGCACCATCCGACAAGTCCGACGGCACGTCGGCCAATCCGCCCTGGCAGCGCACCGCCAAGGACGGCGGCGACTCCGAGGCCACGGTCTCGACCGGGATCGCCACCGAGGATGTGGTCTACTCGGAGCATGAGCAGGACGGTCCGCGTGTGAGCGACAGCGACTATCCGGTGAGTGGCAGCGCGGCCCCCCGGCTTTTCGGGGCCGAGGCGCCGCCTCCTGCCGAGGTGCCCCAGGCCGGCCGCACCCGGCCCACGCCGAGCGCACTGCGCCGCCCCGGCCGTGGTCCCCGGCGAGCGAGCCTGCAGATCAAGCGGTTCGACCCGTGGTCGGTGCTGAAGCTGGCGCTCGTGCTGGGTGTCGCGCTGTTCTTCGTGTGGCTGGTCGCCGTCGGCGTGCTGTACACGGTGCTCGACGGCATGGGCGTGTGGGACAAGTTGAACGGCACGTACTCGTCGCTGGTCGGCGGTGAGGGTGCGAACGCGTCCTCGGAGCCGCTGATCAGTGCCGGCCGGGTGTTCGGTATCGCGGCCATCGTCGGTGCCATCAACATCGTGCTGATTTCCGCGCTGGCCACGGTGAGCGCGTTCATCTACAACGTGTCGGCCGACCTGGCAGGTGGCCTGGAGGTCACCCTGTCCGAACGGGAGTAACCCCGTTGCAGGTCGGGTTCGGGGGTCCGGTAGAGTTCTCCCCGTTCGACGGGCCCATAGCTCAGGCGGTTAGAGCGCTTCGCTGATAACGAAGAGGTCCCAGGTTCAAGTCCTGGTGGGCCCACCCGATTAGCCCGATCCTGCTTGTTGCTTCGCAACTTCGCCGGGATCGGGTGGTGATGATTCCCGGGGGATAACCCCCCGGACCCCAGTCGAGTTGCATCGTCCCGTTTGTTGGCGAGTGCTGGATGTCGTGGTGACTCAGGTTGCTGCGGTGGGTCTGCTGACCTGCGTCGAAGGGCCTGGGTGTGGTAGCAGTTCGGCCCGGTACTCGAGGTGGCGTTCGGTCCGAACACGACCGTCCGGACCTGGCCGGTACCGGCGCTCGGCTGGGGACAAGTCAGCCCTGCCGGGAAGAGAATGACCGGCAGGGCTGAGCTCTGCGTTGACCGCCCTTGCTCCGGCCGCTTTTTCCAACCATGTACCGGCCGTCGGTATTCCGGCTGGTTCCACGTGGAACCTCAGACCGCACCGGCCGGACCAGTCGCAGAGCGGGTGCAGTAGCATCAGTAGGTAGCTCAGGGAGAGTCGCAGAAGGGGGCTTCACGTGAAGAAGCTATTGGCACTCGCAGTCGTTGCGGGCGGCGTCTTGTTCGTCGTCAAGCGCAACAAGGCCGCCAAGGCCGAGGCCGACCTCTGGCGCGAGGCCACCGCTCCCACCGGCCCGATCTCGGCGAACGGCAACGCCCCCGCCAAGACCGCGGACGCCTCCCGCAACTGAAGTGACTCACCCGCGGACCCAGTCCGCACCGGGCCTGTAGCTCAATTGGTAGAGCACCGCCTTTGCAAGGCGGGGGTCAGGGGTTCGATTCCCCTCAGGTCCACCGATACGAAGACATGACAAAGGCCAGGTCAGAGGTCGTTCCCTCAGGCCTGGCCTTCGTCGTATCAGGTAGCCGTTTCGCCCTCCGTGCCCCCGCGTGCTGGAGTCGTGGCCCATGCGGGCCATTAGTTCCTGGAACAGAGGGGCAGGTGACCGGCGCCCGGTCCGGCTTGTTCGGCGGCGACTACGCAACGGTGGAGTTCTCCAACGACTACCCCGAAGTGGTCCCGACCTCGGAACGGAAGCGCGAGACCGGGCTGGTCCTGGCAGGCTCGTCAGCCGGCCGGCCACGCCGAGGTGAAGCAGCGCATGGCCGCCACTTGCAGGGGCTCACGGCTGACTCCATTTTCTCAGCAGCGTTTTCACGGCGGTTTCATTTGTGCGGCGTGGTTGAGACCGGACCGTCTGGGTGGTGCTGGCGACACACCGGACAGGCCTGGAGGCCATTGACGAGCAGGTCCAGCTGCCGTCCGGCTTGGGCGCGGTCGTCGGTGGCGAGAAAAATGCCGACCAGCGTGGCGACGACGTCCTCGGCCGGCACGTCCTCTCGCAGCGTGCCAGCTCGCGCACCCGCGGTGATCAAAGTGGTTACCGCGGTAACGAGGGCGTCTTTCGAGTCGCCGGCCGGGATGGTGCCCGCGCGGCCTCCGCGGGACGCAGGCCGATGATGTCCACCAGTTCCACGACCTCGCGGTCAAGGGCGGACAGCGTGGCCAGCTGCTCGATCAGTTCCCGGCCGGCGCGTTCGGCGTCGATCCGCTCCGCCAGCTCGGCCATCTCGCCGGAGTCGAGCGTCCGGCGGTTGGCCAGGCGGCGCACTTTCTCCTGGTCCTGGCGGTAGGTGTCGCAGTACCGGGCGTACACCCGGCCGGCGATGCCGAACACCCAGGCACGCGCGGCGCCCTTGGCCGGGTCGTAGCTGCCGAAGGACGTGATCACCTGGACGAACGTGTCCGAGGTGAGGTCGGCGACCACCTGCGGTTCCACCGTGCGCCGCGCGAAAAACGCGGTCACCGCACCCACGTGGGACCGGTAGAGCTTCGCGAACTCGGCCGCCACGCCGTGGTCCGCCTGACTATCGGGTTCTGGTGGGGGGAGCGATTCGGCCACCGCCCATCTCACTGTTTGGCTCACACTCCCAGTTGCGGAGTGGACGCCGATGCGTCACACGTACTCGGATTCGTCCAGCATGACGGACTGGGCGGCCAGTGGGACCGATCGTGGATAGCAGATCTTGATCGCCCGAAGTTCGGGGATTCGGAAGATCTTCACCGTCGAGGCGTACCCGGTAGATGTCGATCGGCACCGAGAACGGTCCGGCGTTCTTGGACCGGATGCGCGATGCGAGCGAGCCGAGCGTCCTGCCGTGTGGGGGCATTTCAACGCACCTCGTCGAGCGTGGTCCGGAACAGTTCGGTGGGGTCGTCGACCCGCACGGCGTGCTGGAGGACGAACGAGTAGAGCGTGGCTGCGCTCCATCCCGGGGGTGAGGACATGAACGACCGGCTCGGCACCGACCCCGCACCGGGCAGCGGATGGCGCAGCAGGTGGGGATTGGCGAATTTCGCGATCGCGGTCTGCTGGTCCTCCGCGGTTGCGCAGAAAACGCCCCCGACCTCGCGGGCCGGGGTGGGGTCCGGATCGGCGTCGCCGAGCACGGCGTTCCAGCCGCAGCGGCGCAGGTCGACGTCGTAGCTGTCGGCCGGGATGCCGAGGGTGGCGGGAATGCGGTCAGCGAGGTGAGCCATTCGCCGATCCGGCTCAGCACTTCGGGTTCGCGGATGCCGACGATACTGACGGTCTGCGCGCCCGCCGGTGCCGCGCCTTCCAGCTTTGTGGAGCGAGCGGCGGAGAACTCGAACGCCGAGCCGCGGACCAGTACCCGCCGCTCATCGAAAGCGGTGTACTCGGCGTCCGTCGTGATCAGGGTGCCGGCGGGTTCCGCTAGCCGGTCAGGGTCGACGTTCTCGTAGAGCATGTGCGCGGCGACGCTGCCGGGCCCGCCGCTGCGCACCGAACACCGACACGCTTGCGATCAGGCCGTCGAGCACGGCGTTCCCGGTGGTTTCCGCCAGTACCTCGTCAAACCGGTGTGCCAGCCGTTGCTGGGCGGCCGGATCCTCCTGCGTCGGGTTCGCGATCTCGTCCACGATCGCCGACAGCCGATCGAGCGTGGCATCGTCCACCCGGGTGGCGGCGAACCGCGCCTGGGTGGCCCGACGATCGTCATCACCAGCGAGGTGAGGACTGCCCACGGCAGGCCTTTGCGCTGAAGATCGCCGAGACTGATGTTCAGCCTGCCGACCAGCAGGTGTAGTTGACCAAGACGGCGATTGCGAAGGCAGTTGCGAACAGCACCGGCAGCGGCCACGCTTCGAGTACCACTGCGGTCATCAGCCCGACGGTGAGCAGTGCGTTGAACCAGATGATCTTCCGGTGCCGCTGCGCCCGTTCTGGGGCCACCTCGGATCTGTCATGACTGTTGGGATCCCGGATTTGCCGGCGCCGTCGCAAGCATGGAGACGCCCGTCGTTGGAAGCAGCTGGGCGAAAGACCCCATAGCAAACCTACAACGGCAACGGATGCTGCTCGGCTCGGCAGGCGTGGTGCACGTAGGGTCTCGACACTGACCGTTCGCGGTCCGATGCCGGACCGATTACCGGGGGAGGCCGTCGTATGTCCATGGCTGAGCTGGTCGGGCTGACCGTCCACGTCGATACCGGGCGGTGGAGTGAGACGGTCCTCGAAGCGGTGGACCTCGTCGTGCCGGAGGGGCAGATCACCGCACTTCTCGGCGAGTCCGGATGCGGGAAGTCCATGGTCGCCGCGGCCTTGACCGGCTCGTTGCCCGCGGTTGCGCACAGCACCGGGGAAGTGCGCATCGACGGTGCGGCGGTGCGGGACCGGCGGGCGTGGCAGCAGTTGCGCGGGAACACCGTCGGGCTGGTGCCACAGTCCGGCGTCACGGCGTTCGCCGCGGACAAAACCGTTGGTGCGCAACTAGATGAGTTGCACCGTCGCCATCAGGCCTGGAGTGTGGAGGACGCGTGTGCGGCGGCCCAGTACCCGACTGACGTGTTCGATCTGTACCCGCATCAGCATTCCTCCGGGCAAATCCAGCGGGCTGCATTGGCCGCAGCGCTCCTTCCGGCGCCCGACCTGCTCGTCGTCGACGAGCCCTCCGCTTCACTCGACCCGGACACCGGCTACGAGGTGTGGGTCAGCCTGCGGAAATACGCCACCGCCGGGGCTGCGGTCCTCACCATCACCCACGACGGGCCCTTCTTGATCGACACCCGCGTCGCCGACCGGATGGTCGTCATGCGCGACGGCCGGGTCGTCGTCACGGGGTCGGCGACCGAGGTACCCGCCCTCGCGGACCCGTACGTGCAGGGATTCTTCCGGCGCGTCGGGGAGTGACGGCTGGGCCGGCCGGCAGCCGACCGATCCGTTCAAGACGAAGTCCGCGCCCGCGTGCGACGGTGTGCAGATGACTGTGCACATCGCCGCCGCCGCGTCCTTCCTCGCCGGGCACGCCCGGGTGCTCGATCGCAGGCGGTTCGAACTGGGGCAGGGGACCGGGCGGGCGGAGGACGTACTGTCCGCCGTGGCCGGCTACCGCAACGCCGACGGCGGGTTCGGCTGGGGCATGGAACCGGATTTGCGCGCTCCGGAAAGCCAACCGGGCGGGGCGTTGCACGCTCTCGAGGTCTTCGCGGAGGTCGCGCCGGTGACCACTCCGCTCGCGGTCGAACTGTGTGACTGGCTGGACGCGGTCTCGTTGCCCGATGGCGGATTGCCGTTCGCGTTCCCGGTCGCCGATCCGGTGGCCTGCGCACCGTTCTGGACATCCGCCGATCCGACCCGGTTTTCCTTGCAGAGCACGGCCTTCGTCGCGAGTACCGGATTGCGGGTCGCCGAGCACGATCCGGCCGTGGCGCAGCACCCGTGGCTGATCCGGGCCGTCGAAACGTGTCTGCGCGCGATTCGTGGGGTCACCGAGCAGCCGCACGCGATCGAGCTGTCGTTCGCGATCCGTTTCCTCGACGCCGTGTACGACCGGCACCCGGAGGCAGCCGGGCTGCTGGCCAACCTGGGGAAGTTCCTGCCGGAAAACGGGATTGTGCCGGTCGCCGGCGGTTCCGAGGGGGAAGTGCTGCGGCCACTGGACTTCGCTCCGCTTCCCGGACCGGCGCGAGATCTGTTCGCACCGGAGGTGATCGAAGCGGATCTCACCCGGCTGGCCACCGGACAGCAGCCGGACGGTGGCTGGCAGCTCGACTTCGCCAGCTACTCACCGGCCGCCGCGCTGGAATGGCGTGGTTACGCGACCGTCGGCGCAATCTCCTTGCTGCGAGCCAATTCCTGGCTGTCCTGATCGGACTCACGGCCAGAGGCGCTCGCGGACCCAGGAGCTACCGTCGCGGCGGTAGCGCAGCCGAAGGTGCCGTCGGTCGTGCGCGGCCTGCCAGAACTCGACCGTCGAAGGCTGGATCAGGTAGCGGGTCCACGTTTCCGGTGCGGTGTCCGGGTGTTGTGCCACCCAGCGCTCGGCTTCGGCGGCGGCGTCGGTGAGCTGCCCGGGGTCCGGCAGCACCTGCGACTGGTGGCCTACGTAGGCCTCGACCTTGGATGCGGGCGGCCGCGCCAGGAAATCGTCCGCGGACACCTCGGCCGACGCGGGCATCACGACACCACGTGCCCGCACCTGACGCCCCCGGCCGGGCCAGAAGAAGGTGAGCGCGGCACGCGGGTTCGCACCCAGCTGTCGTCCCTTCGGGCTCTCCGAGCTGGTCGCGACGGCCCATCCGTCCGGTCCGACGTCCTTCAGTATCACCACGCGGGCGTCCGGTGCGCCGTCGTCGTCCACTGTGGACAGTGTGACGGCGTGTGGAGCCAGCACGTGCTCGCCTGCCTCGGTGAGCCAGGCGAGAAACAGGTCATCGGGCCGTTCCGGGGCCGCGCCGGGGTCGAAGTCCGGAAGCTGTTCGGGGAACGAGGGCCAGCCACGCAGAGAAACCATGGCATCGACGATAGGCCGACCGGCCGGGTGACCGGAACCCGGTCCAGCAGCCGGGCCGGGTCAGACCGCGGCCAGTGCCAGGGACTCGTGCACCACCGGTACGCCGATCTCGATGACGAGCCCACCGCCTTCCCTCGCACGGGCTTCGAGAGTGCCGTTGTGCGCCGTGACGATCGCGTGCACGATCGACAGGCCCAGCCCCGCTCCGCTCGGCGCGGCCGTGCGTTCGACGCCGCGGCGGAACGGTTCGAACAGCGCAGCGACCTCGGATTGCTCGACCACCGGGCCGGTGTTGCTGACCCGAAGCAGCCCGTTCGGGTAGACCTCGACCAGTACCTGCCCGCCGGGCACGTTGTAGCGGATCGCGTTCTCCACCAGGTTGCGCGTCAACTGGCCCAGCAACAAGGAATCTCCCGAGACGGTGCACCGGTCGGACGCGGCCAGCGTGATCCGCGGTCCGCCGTCGGCACCACCTGCCGGATACTCATCGACCGCTTGCCGGACCACCGCGTCCAACTCCACGGCGTCCCGCTCGCGCAGACCCTGTTCGCAGTGCGCGAGAGTGAGCATGCCGTTGATCAGCGCGATGCACCGGTCGTTGTTGCGCAACAGGTCTTCGCGAACCTGCTGCACCCGCTTCGGATCGGCGCCGGCGAGCCCGATCTGGATCGTGGTGCGCGCGACCGCGAGCGGCGTGCGCAGCTCGTGCGATGCGTTGGCGATGAACCTTCCCTGTGTGTGGAACGCGTTGTCCAGCCTGGTCAGCAGTTCGTCGAAGGTGTCACCGAGCTCGTTGATCTCGTCGCGGGGGCCGTGCACCCCGATCCGTTCGTGCAGGTTGTCGCTGGAGATCCGGCGGGCCTGCGCGGTCATCTGCCGCACCGGGTTCAGTACCCGGCCGGTGACCCACCAGGTCAGCAGCCCGGTGAGCACGGTCATCACGGCGAACGCGACGATCCATTGCGTGAGCAGCGTGGACAGCGTGTCATTGCGCCAGACTGCGACGCCTTCGTTCGAGGTCGGCTCGGCATGGCGGGAGAAGTCCCTGCTCACCTCGACGGGCATGATCACGACTTGGTTCTGGAAATAGATCACGGTGACGACGGCGCATCCCGCGACGAAGATGACCGCGGTGTGCAGCAGGGTCAGTTTCGCGCGGATTCCGAGTCTGCTCAGCACGACGGATCCACCACCCGGTAGCCGACTCCCGGCAGTGTTTCGATGATGCCGGGTTCACCCAGTTTCGAGCGCAGCCGGTGCATGGTCATCCGGACGGCGTTGGTGAACGGATCCGCGTTCTCGTCCCATACCGACCGGAGCAGCTCCTCGGCGCTGACCACCGCACCCGCCGCGGCCAGCAACTCGGCCAGTACGGCGAATTCCTTGTTCGTCAACGAAAGGTACCGCCCGCCCCGCGACACCCGCCGGTGTGCGGAGTCGAGTACAACGTCGGCCTTGCGCAGCACCGGTGGGGCGGCTTCACGGGGACGCCGGGCCAGCGCGTCGAGCCGCGCGACCAGTTCGTCGAAGTCGAAGGGTTTGCCGAGGTAGTCGTCGGCGCCGAGGCGCAGGCCCGCGATCCGTTCGCGGACATCGGACATCGCGGTGAGCATCAGAACCCTGGTCCGGCCGCCAGCGGAAACCAGGTGCCGGCAGATCTCGTCGCCGTGGGTTCCCGGCAGGTCCCGGTCCAGTACGACGACGTCGTAACAGCCGATGCCGAGCTTTTCCAGCGCGGTGGTCCCGTCGTGCGCAAGATCGACCGACATCGCGCTCTCCCGCAGGCCTTCGGCGATGTATCCGGCGAGTGTTTTCTCGTCTTCGGCAACTAGTACGCGCACGACCATCTCCGTCGCCCCGATTATCCGGCTTTCGTCCCACGGTAGCAGCGCCGGTGTTTCGGCAACGTAACGCGATCCTGTGCGGTTGATCTTAGTTTCGTGAAAGCACCGTGATACCCGTGCCCGAGTAGACCTGATGGGGCAAGGCCACGAAGTTGGCATCGCAGCCAGAGAATGGAGAAACACCGTGAGCAAGCTCGTTGGCGGCCGTACCCACCCGCTTCCCCTTCCGGTCCGGCGGCCCGGCTCAGTGGACATCGTCCGCAACCCGGACGGCAGCATCTCGGTCCGGCGTTCGGACGGGGCGGGCGGCCCCGGCCGGCCGACGCACCCGCGCGGCTGACCGGGTCCGACGGAGTGGGGGCGCCGGGGCCGGATGGCCGCGGCGCCCCGCCGCGGGAGGAGGACGACAGTGCCGATCCAAGACGAGCAATCCCTGGACCAGCAACGAAAAGGCGCGCCCGTATTGGCCCCGGTGCTGTCCGCGCGGACGGTGTTGCGCCGGTTCTGGCCGATCGCACGGCGGGAACGCCGATGGCTGATCCTCGGTGCACTGCTGATGATCGTGGCCGCCGGCTGCGACACGGCGGCGGTCTGGATGTTCTCGGTCATCACCGATCAGGCGCTCACGACGGGAAATCTTGCCGCGTTCTGGACTCCCGCGCTGGAATGGGTGGCGCTGGTGACCGTGTCCGGCGGACTGGTTTTCGGCGGTCAGTACCTGATCGCCCGCGCGGGCGAGCGGTTTCTGTTGCGCCTGCGGGATCGGGTCTTCGCGCACGTTCAGCAGCTTTCCCCGGATTTCCTGGAAAAACGCAAGCACGGCGATCTGGTGGCCCGGTTGACCGCCGATGTCGAATCGGTGGAAGCGTTGGTCAATTCGGGTATTGTGGAGACCGCGATATCGTTGCTCACCATTGTGTTCTTCGTGGCCGGGGCACTGTTGCTGCGGTGGGAACTCGCGCTGGCCGCATTCGTTGCGGTACCGGTGTTCGCGTTGGTGGCCAAGAAATTCTCCCGCCGCATCGGTGTCGTCGCGCGGCAGGAACGTGCCTACCACGGGGAACTCGTGGCGGCGGTGGAAGAAGACCTGGCCAACGTCGCGGCAACGCGCGTGTACAACCGGCAGGCCACCGAGGAGAAGCGGTTGCACGCGCACGGCCTGCGCTGGATGCGCACCAAGCTGTCGCTGGCCAAACTGGGCGCGCTGTACGCACCGTCGGTGCATTTGCTGGAAACCGTGTGCGTGCTGAGCGTCATCGGCCTGGGCACCTGGGAAATCGCGCAGCACCGGATGACCTTGGGCGAACTGTTCGCTTTTGCGGCTTTCCTCGGTTACCTGTACCCGCCGGTGCAGAGTCTCGGCACGCTCACCCTGACCGTCGCCGCGGCATCGACGGGGTCGGCCCGGCTGATCGAACTGCTCGACGCGAAGCCGACGGTGACCGATGCGCCGGGGGCACGGGCGTTGCACGGCGTCCGTGGCGAACTACGCCTGGAACGGGTGTCCTACCACTATCCGGATACACCGCAGTGGGTGTTGCGGGACTTCTCGCTGGCGGTGCACCCGGGCGAACTGGTGGCGGTGACCGGCGTCAGCGGCGCGGGCAAATCGACCATCGCGAAACTGCTGTTGCGGTTCGCCGACCCGGATTGTGGTGCTGTCCGGCTCGACGGAATCGATGTCCGTGCGCTGACCCAACACTCGCTGCGGTCCGCGGTTGCGTTGCTGCCACAGGAAACGCCGATCTTCCACGCGACGATCGCGGACAACATCGGTTACGGACGGCACGGCGCCACAATGGACCAGATCGTCGCGGCGGCCGAAGCGGCGGACGCGCACGCGTTCATCGCCGCACTTCCCGACGGGTACGACACGGTGATCGGCCGCAACGGGTACGGCGTTTCCGGCGGACAGCGGCAGCGCATCGGCATCGCCCGTGCACTGGTCGCGGAGGCGCCGGTGCTCGTGCTCGACGAGCCAACGGCCAACCTCGACGAACTCTCGGCACGGCGGGTGGTCGAACCGCTGCGCCGGCTCGCGGGTGGCCGCACCACGATCCTGATCACCCACGACCCCGCATTGGTGGCCATCGCCGACCGGACCGTCGTGGTGTCGGAGGGCCAGGCAGTGACCGGGACGGTCGCGCCGGCCAAGCCGCCCCAGTGGCGAACGGAGACCCTCTGGATGCCGCGGGCCGGACAGCTGTGGTGAGTCGGGCCGGCGGCTCGGTCAGCGACCGTACGGGGGCAGCCCCGGCGGGGGATAGTGCGGTGGCTGCGGCCCACTCGGCCCGGCAGCAGGCGGCGGCCCGGTCTGCGGCTGCTGCCCCGGCGGGATGGGCTGACCGGGAAACCCGCCAGGTCCCGGCGTGGGCGGCGGGGCTGGGGTTCCGGAGGGTGGCGCGGCGGGCGGCTGGCCGGGGGTTCCGTAGGGCTGGCCGGGTATGCCGCCAGGTCCCGGCGTGGGCGGCGGGGCTGGAGTTCCGGAGGGTGGCTCGGCGGGTGGCTGGGCTGGGGTTCCGGAGGGTGGCGCGGCGGGCGGTTGGCCGGGGGTTCCGTAGGGCTGGCCGGGTATGCCGCCAGGTCCCGGCGTGGGCGGCGGGGCTGGAGTTCCGGAGGGTGGCTCGGCGGGTGGCTGGGCTGGGGTTCCGGAGGGCGGCGCGGCGGGCGGCTGGCTGGGAGTTCCGTAGGGCTGGCCGGGGCTGTTCGGTGGGTGAGCTGGCGACCCTGAGTACGGCTGCCCGGTGGTGCCGGGGCCGTGCTCGGGGGTGCCGTAGCCGTTCTGTTGTTGTTGCCACTGCATCTGCTGGTAGGCCTCGCCGGGTTGGGGGAAGCAGAACAGCAGTCTCGCGTTCACCGAGCCCTGTACTGCGGCTCCCCAGAATTTTCCGCCGACCCAGGCGTAGGTCATGCCCGCGTGCGGGTCGACCGCGACCATCCGGGTTTCGCCGCCGAACTGGTTGCTCGATTTGGCGCTCGCCAGCTGGGCGGCGTCCGGGTGGACGCGGCCGACCAGTCCGGCGATCACCACCGAGGCCGCGGTCCAGCCGACGGTGCCCTGCACGTTGGCGCGGGCGTGCTGGGTGGCAAGGCCGGTGAACTGGTGCAACGTCTGCGCGTCGATCTCCGGGTACGCCGCGGCCACCACGCAGTAGTTCATTGTGGACAGCATGATCGACTCGGTGAACAGGCCGACCGCGGCGTTCACCGGGCCGATCCGCACCGTGTTCAGCCTGCCGCCGCTGCGTGCCACGCGTTCGGCGACCACCTGCAGGTACTGCTCCGGTGTGAGCACGCGACCTCCCGGCTGAACGGCACTTCCCGCACATCGTCGCACGGTGCAGCCGTCGCGATGACTTCGCCGGGCATGGTTGACTGTGCCCGCCATGCGACGAATCCTCGTGCTCGCTCCCGTCCTGGTCCTGCTCGCCGGTTGTGGCGCGGCCACCCCGGTCGCCGGGACTCCGGAGCCTTCCCCGACGTCCGCGAACTCGTCCGCGGGGCTGCCGCCGGATCCGCAGCCCGCGCGTACCGCGCAATGTCCGTACCTGTCGGAGGAAACCGTGCAGGACGCGAACGGACAGCACGTGACCAAGGTGGAGGTGTCCGACGACCAGCCGCATCCGGCGTGCTTCTTCTACCGTCCGGACGGTGGTCTCCAGCTGAGCGTGCGCGTGTACGTGGGCAGCACTGACGTCGCGACGAAGCTGGTGGACAAGGCGGCGCCGGTGGACACTTCCAACCCCGCGTCCGAGCCCGCCGGATGGAAGGGTGGCTACCAGCCTTCCGGTGACGGCGTGGTGTACGCGGTCTCGAAGGGGGACGCGGCGGTCATCGTTCTGAGTAACCAAAAGCAGAGCATCAAAGCACGCACAGTGGCGAAAAAGGCTATCGCCGCGTTGCAGCTCTGAGTAGTGGCCTCCGCACGGGTGAGTGAAGTTGATCTTGTATTACCCTGTGCGGCACGCGCAGGCGACGAGCACTCGCGCGGGCGGGTGCCCGTCCGGCACCACCAGCACTTCACCATCCAGATGACAAGGACAGATTCGTGGCTGACACCCTCAAGGAAATCCTGCTCGACTCGAGCCGTCGCCCGTCCGTGGTCACCGACCTCGAGGGCCTCGTGGACGCCGAGGTCTCCGACAAGGGCGGGGTCTCGGGCGCGGTCGTGAAGACCGGTTTCGCGGCCGTCAAGAAGATCAAGCCGGGCATCATCCCCTCCGCCGTCGACAGCCTGCTCGACGAGTTCGCCGGTGCACTCGAGCCGTTCTACGGCGACTACCGGGCACAGGGTGGCAACGACTTCGGTGCGTACCTCACCGGCCGCTCGGACGAGGCCTCGGACGCGCTGCTCGGCGTCACCGACAGCCGCGCCGACAAGAGCAGCCGGGACAGCATCAAGAAGGTCTACTCGAAGCTGCGCCCGAACGGCAAGAAGAACGTGGCCGAGGCACTGCCGCGGCTCGGCCAGCTGATCGACAAGCACGCCGCGACCGCCTGAACCGGCTGAGTGAGCTACGAGCAAGGGCCCCGGGACGCACATCCCGGGGCCCTTGCTCGTAGGTGATCAGTTCTTCTTCTCCGCAGGCGAGGTGTTCGGTGCCTTGCCGTTGGTCTTCGGCTCCCCGGCCGAGGCAGGCGGAGCAGGCGGCGCGGGCGGCGTCGCCTTCGGCGGGGCCGGTGCGACCGGCGGCTCCTGCTGCTTCGACTTGAGCGCAACCGCGGTGCCCGCGGCAACGGCAGCAAGGCCGAGCAGCCACGGCCAGCGGCGACGCTTGCGCGTGCCCTTCGCCGCCGACTTCGCCTCCACCAGCGCGGCGCGGAACTCCTTCTTCGCCGCCTTGAAGTCCTTCTTGCCACGGCGCTTGGACTCGCCCGTGGAGGTGGCTGCCTTGATCGCGGCCTTCTTGGCCTTGCGGCCGGGCTTCTTCAGCTCGGCGATCCGGGCGAGCGCCTCCTTGCGGGCAGCGGCGGAGCTCTTCTTCAGTTCCTTGCGGGTCAGCTCGGTCTTCTTCGCCAGCTTCCGCTGTGCCCGGCGGCTCTTCTTCGCCAACTCCTCGGCGCCGGCTTCGGCGGCCTTCGCTGCGGCCTCCGCGCCTGCCTTGCCGGCGTCGCTGGCTCGCTTGCGGAGGCCGAGTGCGCCGGACTTGACCGACTCGTCGACCGAATCCACGGCCCGGGTCATGGCCTTCACCTCATCAATCGTTTTGAAACAGCTCTGTTGCCTGTAATCTATCCTGCCCTTTTTCGTCGCGTGCCGCTGCGGCTTCCCCGGACGAGAACGCGGCAAACCTCTGGAAATGGCCGTTTTCCTGGGGTTGCTCCAGTCACAGTTGCACCGGCGAACCCCCTGAACCCCCCAAATGTGCGAAGGGATGGCACCATGGCGGCGTGACTGAAAGCGCCCGCAAGGCCACCCTGCACACCAATCAGGGTGACATCCACGTGAACCTGCTGCCCGACCATGCGCCGAAGACGGTGGCGAACTTCGTGGGGCTGGCCACCGGCTCCAAGGAGTACACCCAGCCCAACGCGCAGGGCGGCAAATCCGGTCCGTTCTACGACGGCTCGATCTTCCACCGGATCATCGACGGCTTCATGATCCAGGGCGGTGACCCGACGGGCACCGGCCGTGGCGGTCCCGGCTACAAGTTCGGCGACGAGTTCCACCCGGAACTGCAGTTCAACAAGCCGTACCTGCTGGCCATGGCGAATGCGGGGCCGGGTACCAACGGCTCGCAGTTCTTCATCACCGTCGCGCCGACCGCGCACCTGAACTTCAAGCACACGATCTTCGGTGAGGTGGCGGACCAGGACTCCCGCGGCGTCGTCGACACGATCGCGCGTGCCGCGACCGGACCGGCGGACCGTCCGCTGTCCGACGTGGTCATCGAGAAGGTCACCGTCGAGGAGTGAGCCCGCAGGGCCGGGGTGGATTTCGGTAGGTTGGGGACATCGTGAACCAACCGCCGAATTCCCCTGGGTACCCGCAGTCCGCGCTCCCCGGTTGCTGGTGGCATCCGAACCGCCCGACCGGACTCAGCTGTGCGCGCTGCGGGCGACCGGCCTGTCCGGACTGCCTGCGTGAGGCACCGGTCGGGTTCCAGTGCACCGACTGCGTGCACGGTGCCGCACAGCAGCAGCGTCAGCAGCACCGCGGCTACCGCCGTTCGGACCTGGGAGCGCGCACCATCGCCGGGGCGCGTCCGTCCAGTTCGGTGACCGTGACCGCGACGCTGCTCGCGGTCAACGTCGTCATCTTCTTGATCACCGTGGTCCAGGCGAAGAGCCTGTTCGACAACGGCAGCGCCCAGCTGCAGCAGCTCGGCGAGCTCTGGACCTATCCCACGCTCGGCGGCGGTGAGTGGTGGCGCATCTTCACCTCGGGCTTCCTGCACTACGGCCCGATCCACATCGCGGCGAACATGTTCTCGCTGTGGATGATCGGCCGTGCGCTGGAGCAGGTCTTCGGCAAGGTCCGGTTCCTGGCGCTGTACTTCGTGTCGATGCTCGGCGCGTCCACCGCGGTGCTGCTGTTCGACGCGGCCAACCGGCCGTCCGCGGGTGCCTCCGGGGCCCTGTTCGGGCTGATGGGCTGCTACGCGGTGATCGTGTTCAAGCTCCGGCTGAACCCCACCGGCCTGATCATCACGCTGGTGATCAACGCCTACATCACGTTCTCGATCGCCAACATCTCGATCCTCGCGCACGTGGGCGGGCTGGTCACCGGTGCGCTGGTGGCCGCCGCGATGCTGTACGCCCCGGAACGCGATCGGGTCCGCTGGCAGACCATCGGGATGGCGATCATCGTGGTCGCGCTGATCGGGCTGTTGATCTGGCGAAGCACGCAGGTCCCGTCGCTGGAGTGCCAGTTCGGGATGCTGCGCGGCGCGCAGTCCTACGTCTGCGGCCGGTGACCCCAGCCCGCTCGTACCGCGTCCAGCACCTCCAGTACGTCGCGCGGGTCCTCGCCGAGGTCCAGCTGCCCGAAGACGAACAGCTGGTCCCCGTGCTCCACTTCCAGCGTGACGCCGTCGCGGCCGAGCCTGCGGGTGCTGCGTAGCCGGGTCGTGGTGCCCGGCCACGGGAGCCGGTGCGTGCCGCCGAGGGTGCGGGCGGCGAGACCTCCGGTGTCCGCGGTCAGCCGGGGCCGCACGATGCTCCAGTGCCCGGCGAACGCGCCCACCGCGACGGCGGCCAGCGCCAGCAGCACCGCGCCCTTGCCGTCGCCGAAAACGCCGTCCGCCACGGCCCCGGCCAGCAACAGCGCGGTCAGGCCCCAGGCCACTACCACAACGTTGCGCCGGGGTGCCCACGAGGTGGGGTGGTTATCCACAGGGGTTATCCACACTGGGGATGAGTCACACCGGTGTGATTCGCTGTCAAGCGGCCGTCCGGGCTAATGATCAGCGCCACCGCATCGTCATGAGCAGGCCGACGATCATCGCGGCGAAACCGATGGCGAAATTCCAGTTGCCGAGGTCGCTGAGGAACGAAACCTTGTCGCCTGCGATGTAGTTGACGATGAGCCACAGCAGACCGAGCAGCATGAGGCCGAACATGACGATCTTGTAGAACAGGTTCGACGGGCCCGCGGCCTTGACCTTCACCGGCGTCCGGCGGTCGGCAGGCGGGGTGTACGCGGTCTTCTTGCGGACCTTGGACTTCGGCATCGTGTTCCTCGCGTGCTCTCGGCTCTTCTGGTGGCGCATCCTGGACGAGGTCCCGCTGTCGGGGTGCGCAACCAGCGCCACGGGGACACGTTAACGTAAACGACGGCTCCGCAGCACCGGGCGGGAGCGGTCGGGGTTTCAGCGACTGTGACATGAGCGCCACCAGGAGTTCCGAGCAGGGGCCGGGGCGGGCGCGGGAGGAGCTTGCGTGACGCCACAGGATTGGCCGGGAGAGGACGACCGCAGACCTCCCGGCGCAGGTGCCGAAGGTCCGCGTCGCCGTCAGCCACCGCCCGCAGCGCCGGCCCCCGGAGATCCCGGACACCTGGCCACGCCACCACCGCGAAGAGCCGGTGACGGACCTCGGCGGCCGCGGCGAGACCGGCCACCGGAAGGATCACCCGAACCGCCCAGGCCGATCGACCGGGGGGAACCCGGCGGCCCGGTCGACCCGGATGCCGGGCGCCCGCGCCGTCCTGCGCCCACCGAGCAGTACCGCACCGGCGGTCCGCGGCGCCGGTCCGACGATCCCCGCCGGACCGGCGACCAGAGCACCGAGCGGCGCAGGCGGGCCGATCCCGGCACCGGACGGCGCACCGGCAGCCTCGGCGGCGATCTGAGCCCGAGCAGCGGCACCGAGCCCGGCGGCGGCCCCGGTACCAGTCGTCGGCCAGGTGACGGTCGAGGTCCCGGTAGTGCCGGGGAGTTCGGCGGCGGTCGTAAGCCAGGTGGTGGCCGGGGTCCCGGTGGCGTCGGGGAACCCGTCGACGGGCCAGGCCCCGGCCGGGAGCCCGGTGGTGGTCGGCGTTCCGGTGGTGATCGGCGTTCGGCGGTCAATCGCCGGTTGGACGGCGAGCTGGGTTCGGACGCGGAGCGGCCCCGGTCGGCGGAGGATGCTCCGCGGCGTGCGGGTGGCCAGCGCCCCGCTGGTGGCTCGCGGCGGCGGGAAGCGGCGGCTGCACGGGCGGAGCGTCCGAGTGCCGCCGGTGAGTCCCGGCGTTCAAATGACGTCGGTGAACCGTGGGGTGCCGCTGACGAGCCGCGGCGTTCGAGTGCTGCCGGCGGGCCGCGGCGGCGGATGACCGGGCCGGGGTTCGGCGATCAGCCGACCGAGGTCTTCGCGGCGGTCGGGGACTCCGCGGCCGCCGGGGACACCGCGGTGCGGGAGAAGCCCGCCCTTGCGCCGCTCGGTAAGGGTGGCGTTGCGATTCGCACCGCCGGGGAAGTGTTCATCACGCTCGGCGTGGTCGTGTTGCTGTTCATGGTTTACGAGGTCTGGGTGACCGACCTGTTCTCCGCCGAAAAGCAGTCCGTCGCCAGTGACCAGCTCGACGGCGACTGGGCCAAGGACCGCACGCTGCACCCGGAACTGGTGGACGGCAAGGCGTTCGCCCGCATCCACATCCCGTCGTTCGGGGCGGACTTCAACTTCACCGTCCAGGAGGGCACCGGCGAGAACGCGCTCGCCGTCGGGCCCGGCCACTACAAGGGAACCGCGCTGCCGGGGGAGCCCGGCAACTTCGGCATCGCCGGGCACCGGGTCGGCAAGGGCGCCCCGTTCAACGACCTGGACAACCTGAGTTCCTGCGACGAGATCGTGATCGAAACGCAGACCGACTTCTACCTCTACAAGGTGCTGCCCTACGACGACGAGATCGACGGCTGGTCGAGCGGCAAGGGTGCCGAACCGGCGTGCAAGGGCGTTTCGACGTTGCGCGATTCGAGCGTTGCCGGTGGCGGACCGTACGAGAAGACGTTCGGCCGCAAGGTCGTGCTGCCGAGTCAGGGTGACGCGGTGAACCCGGTGCCGTACCAGCCTGCCGGCGTGCTGCCGAAGGCGCAGCAGGCCGCGCTGCTCACGCTCACCACCTGTCACCCGCAGTTCTCCGCCAAGCAGCGGCTGATCATCACGTCCGTGCTCACCCAGCAGGTGCCGAAGTCCCAGGCGAAGGACTACCCGACCCTGCTGACCAAGATCGGTGGTGCCTCCTGATGTACGGCTGGCTCTGGCGGCATCTGCCGGGTCCGTTCGCGGCGAAGCTGGTGATCGCGATCGTGCTGGTGCTCGGGATCGTCGCGTTGCTGATGTTCGTGGTGTTCCCGTGGCTCGATCCGTTGCTGCCGTTCAACGACGTATCGGTGGACAACTGAGGCGGTTCGGCGTCTTCCTGGTCTCCGCGCGGTTTCCCGGTCAGGAAGACGCCGACGTGCTGCGTCGCACCGTGCGGGCGGCCGAGGCCGCGGAGGCGGCGGGCTTCGACGACGTCTGGCTCGCCGAGCACCACTTCATGCCCTACGGGGTGTGCCCGTCGGCGATCACGCTCGCTGCGCACCTCCTCGGGCGCACGGAACGGATCGACGTGGCCACGGCGGTGAGTGTGCTGTCCACAACGCATCCGGTGGCGCTCGCCGAACAGTGGTCGATGCTCGACGCGGTGTCCGGCGGACGGCTGCGCCTCGGCGTCGGCCGCGGTGGGCCGTGGCAGGACCTGGAGGTGTTCGGCACCGGCCTCTCGCGGTACGAGCGGGGATTCGCGGAGTCGCTCGACCTGCTGCTGGCCGCGACCACCGGCACGGTGTCCGCAGGCGGCGAGCAGTTCGCCTTCCGCGAGGTACCGGTGACCCCGGCGCCGCGCCGCCGGCCGCGGGTCGTGGTGGCCTGCGGCAGCGCGGGCTCCGGCTCGGTGCGGCTGGCCGCGGACCGTGGCTTGCCGCTGTTGCTCGGGATGCACGCGGACGACGAGGGGAAAGCCGCGACGGTGGCTTCTTACGGTGCGCCGGCCGCGCACGTGTCGACGGTGCTGTGCCAGGTCGGCGAAGGCGCGGCGGATCTGGTGCGGCGGACGTTGCCGGGCTGGCTCGCACCCGGCCTTCGCGCGCACGTGACGGTGGACGGCAGGCCCGGTCCTTCGCGAGACCCCGTCCAGTACACCGAACGGCTGTGCGCGATCCACCCGGTCGGCCCGGCCGGGTACTGCGTGGAGACGCTGGAAACGAGCCTCCGGCGCACCGGCGTCTCCCACGTGATCATGTTCGTGGAGGCGTCCGGTACGCCGGAGGGCACGGTGGAGAACATCGCGCGGATCGGCGCCGAGGTGCTGCCCGCGCTGAAGGGTTAGCAGTCGCGCAGTTCCGGGCTCTGGTTGAGCAGCTGCCCGCGCACCGACACGAACGCCCGGTACCGGTCACCGTCCACTTCGGACGTACGGAACACGGCGACCCGGTGGCAGTTCTGGAATGCCAGCTTCACGCCGAAGTGCCGTTCCAGCCCGCCGCGGATCGCGTCGGAGGCGAGTGCGCGCAGCAACTGCCCGCGGGCCGCCTCGCTCGGTGGCGGGGTTTCGTTGTCCGCGAAGCCGTCCGCCGCGCCCTCGGCCTCGGCAATGACCCCGGTGATGACGTCCCACGCGTACGGCAGCGATTCCCGCACGCAGGTCACAAACTCCGCGTCGGAGACCTCCCCGCGCTCGGCCTTCTCCAGCAACGCGGGCGATACGTCCAGCGACAAGACAACCTCCATGGTGAGTGGTTCTCTTCCTGGCTACCGGGCGCACCGGACCCGGACAAGGGAAAACGAGTTTCATCACCACTTCGGTGGATCACTCCCACCGGAACAGCCGTACCGCCAGCGCCGTACCGCCCAGCGCGAACGCGGCCAGTACGACGAACTGCAGCGGTTGCACACCGGCGCCGACCCAGGCGTCCTGCAGTGGCTGGGTGCCGGGCGGGGTGTATGCGCCGATCTCGCGGATCACCTGCGGCAGCAGTGGTCGCGGGAGGTAGACCCCGCCGAGGAACATGATCGGGAAGAACACGATCATGGCCAGTCCACCCGCACCCCTGCTGGTCCTGGCCACCGAGGCGGCGATCAGGCCGAGGGCGAACACCGAGACCAGGCCGAGCAGCAGCGTGAGCACGAACGACAGCGGATGCCGGGGCATCGGCACGTGGAACGCCACCCGTGCGGCCGTGAGCATCAACCCGGTCCCGGTCAGTGCCACCACGGCATGCACCAGCACCTGGGCGAGCAACAGGTACGCGGGAGGCACCGGGGTGGTCGCGAGCCGGCGCAGCACGCCCTGTTCCCGGTAGCCGGCCACGGCCGCCGGGATCGCCTGCAGGCCGAGCATCGCCAGCGCGATCACCACCAGCGACGGAACCCACAAGTCGATGAAGCGATATCCGCCGGTGCTGTCTCGTGGCTGGTCCATCCCGGGAATGAAGCCGACGCCGAGCAGCACGACGGTGGGCAGCAGTACGCCGAAGGCGACCCAGACCGGCGTGCGCAGGAGCAGTTTCGCTTCGGTGGCGGCGAGTTTGCCGAAGGTGGTCATCGTGGCGGGTCCCCTCAGTCGCGTCCGGTCAGCGTGACGAATGCATCGTCCAAAGTGGATTTCTCGGTGGTGGCGATGAGCTCGGCCGGGGTGCCGGTGGCGATGACGCGTCCGGCGTCGAAGATCGCCACCCGGTCGCACAGCCGTTGTGCCTCGTCCATGAAGTGGGTGACCAGCACGACTGTCACGCCGGCGGCGCGCACGCCCTCGACGAGTTTCCAGGTGTCTCGGCGAGCGTGCGGGTCGAGGCCGGTGGTCAGCTCGTCGAGGATGGCGATCTCCGGATCGCCGACCAGCGCGAGCGCGATGGACAGCCGCTGCTTGAGCCCGCCGGAGAGCTTGCCGAAGCCGGTGTCCCGGTGCTGCTCGAGGCCGAGCCGGTGCAGCAGGTCCCCGATGTCGGCAGGATGCGGGTAGAACGTGGCGAACAGTTCCAGCGCCTCGCGCACCCGGAGCTTGTCCGGCAGCCGGGCGTCCTGCAGCTGGGTGCCGACGCGGCGGCGCAGTTCGGCGGAGGCGCGTGCCGGATTCAGCCCGAGCACGGACAGCACGCCGGAATCCGGGGTGCGCAGGCCCTGGAGGCATTCGACGGTGGTGGTCTTCCCGGCGCCGTTGGTGCCGAGGATGCCGAAGATCTCGCCGCGCTCGACGGTGAACGAAACGCCGTCGACCACCGTCCGGCCGGCGTAGGCCTTGCGGAGTTCGGTGACTTCGATAATGGACATGGAAAACACGCTAGAAGTCCGCGAAGTCCGGCAGAATGACCCGGAAACCCCAGTTCAGGTGGGATTTCGCTGACCCGGGGGTGGGGCTGGACCCACCTCGCCCCTGGGGCTGCGGGCAGTGCCCGCAGCGGGGTGGCGGTCCAGACTCGGGCGCGGGAGGAATGGCCATGGGATCTGTCCGGCGGGCCGGGAAGCTGGCCGGTCTCGCTCTGCTGAGCTGGGTCGACGTGGTCATCGAGCTGGCTGCCTTCGTGTTGCTCTGCGTCGGGATCGTGTTCTGCTACGCCCCGGCGCTCGAATGGGCGCGTGCCCGCTCGCGGCGTACCCGCGAGCTGGTCGGACTCTGGACCGGCGAGGAGATCCCGAGTCCGTACCTACCTGCCCCGGCCGAGCCGGAACGCGAGCGGGACGGCTGGTACCGCGACGGCAATCAGCTCTACCGGCGAGCCTGGTGGATCCGCTGGAGCCGACGTTTCACGTGGATCAGGGAGGATCCGGCAACCGGACGGGAACTCGCCTGGCAGCTGATCAACCCGGTGGTCGCCGTGGTGTTCGCCGCGTTCTCACTGGTCGCGGGGCCGGCTGCGCTGCGCGGGTACGCGCGCTGGACGCGTTACTGGCTCGGCCCGCGACCGGCGCGGAAGCGGACCCGGCTGGCCAGGCGGTCCGAGCTGCTCGGGCAGCTGTTCGGTCTGTACCTGATCTCCCTCGCGCTCCTGACGACCGCACTGGTCCAGCTCGTGGTGCTGATCGGGGCGCCGGCCCTGTTCCCCGGCGCGGTGCAGCACGGCCGCACGATCGCGGACACCTTCCGTCGCGAGGCGGAGAACTGGACCGGGCTGCGGATCGCCCGGCCGTACCTGCCGCAACCGGCACCGCCGGTTGCTCGCGCCGACGGCTACTACCAGTACGGCAAGCGGCTCTACGACCAGCCCTGGGCGCCACTGCGCCGGAACCGTGCGCGCTGGATCCTGCGGGACCGGGCGACCTGGCGCGATATGGCCGCCGGACTGGTGCTGCCGGTGGCGTTGCTGGTGCTCTGGGTGCCGTCGGTCGCACTGGTGATCTGGGGCCTGTTCGGGATCGTCTCGCTGTGGATCGGTCGGATGTTCACGGACCTGTCGGTGCTTTCCGGCTGGTTCGAGATGGTCGGCCTGCCTGCGGTGACCGGTGTCTGGTCCGCGGTGGCGATGACGTTCGTGGCGCTGGCCGCGGTGCTGCTGGCCCTGTTACCGACGCCGTGGCAGCTTCGGCTGGCGGCGCGACTTGGCAGGCTGCTGCTCGGGCCCACCGAGGCAGCTCAGCTCGCGCAGCGGGTGCGCCAGCTGGACCAGACGCGTACCGACGTGACCGTTGCGCAGGCCGCCGAGCTGCGGCGGATCGAACGCGACCTGCACGACGGAATCCAGTCCCGGCTCGTCGCGATGGGTATGCAGCTCGGCGCGGTCGAGGCGTTGATCGACCAGGATCCCGCAGCGGCGAAGGAGCTGGCGGCGCAGCTGCGCACGGCGTCGTCGGAGGCGCTCACCGAACTGCGCTCGCTGGTGCGGGGCATCCACCCGCCGGTGTTGGTCGAACGCGGGCTGACCGATGCGGTGCGTGCGGTGGCGCTCGACAGTCCGTTGAAGGTCGAGGTCACCGGCACGGTGGCGGGACGGGTGCAGGAGCAGGTGGAGGCATGCGCCTACTTCGCCGTGTGCGAATTGCTGGGCAACGCCGCGAAACACGGCGAGGCGCGACGCGTGACGGTCGGGTTCGAGTACCTCGACGGCCTCCTGCGCATCACGGTGACCGACGACGGAAAGGGTGGTGCTGAGGCCGCGCGCGGCTCGGGGATTCGGGGTATCGAACGCAGGCTGGGTGGTTTCGACGGTAGGTTGACGCTCGTCAGCCCACCAGGCGGACCGACCGAGGCGATCGTGGAGGTGCCGTGTCAGCTCGATCCTCCGCGCGCCCCCGTACCGTCATCGCCGAAGACCAGTACCTGCTCCGAGACGGTCTGACCCACCTGCTCACCGCACACGGCTTCGACGTGGTCGCGGCCGTGGCCTCCGGTCCGGAACTGGCCGCGGCACTGCGCGAGCACCGGCCGGAAGTGTCGATTGTGGACGTTCGAATGCCGCCGACCAACACCGACGAGGGTCTGCAGGTCGCGCTCGCCGCCCGGCGGGAGATTCCCGGCCTGCCGATCCTGGTGCTGTCGCAGCACGTGGAGCAGCTCTACGCCCGCGAGCTGCTTGCCGACGGTGCCGGTGCGATCGGCTACCTGCTCAAGGACCGGGTGTTCGACGCGGGCCAGTTCATCGACGCGGTCCGTCGCGTCGCCGAAGGGGGTACCGCAATGGACCCCAAGGTGATCGCGAAACTGTTGGCAGGCAACGCTTCCGACCCGCTGGCCGGGCTGACCCCGCGGGAACGCGAGGTGCTCGGCCTGATGGCGGAAGGCTGCTCCAACGCCGCGATCGCCACCCGTCTGCACTTCAGCGAGGGCGCGGTCGGCAAGCACACCGCGAACATCTTCGCGAAGCTGGATATCGGTGCCTCCGACGACACCAACCGGCGGGTGCTCGCCGTGCTGGCCTACCTCGGTGCCGGCTGAGCTTCCTCCCGAGCACCCGCTGCCGGTCAGTCCCGGGAGACCCGCACCATTTCCTCGCGTTCCACGACCTTGATTCGTTCCCGGCCGTGTGGTTGGCCGAGTGCCTTCTCGTGCGTGTCGAGTTTGCCCCAGCCTGCCCAGGTGGTGAACGGGATGCCGCGGGAGGTGAGGAAGTCCAAGATGGCGTCCGGGGAAGTGTGTTTCGGCGCGGCGAGGGTGTCCGCGTCGGCCAGCAGGCTCGCCACCGTCTCGGCGGCGTCGCCCTTCGTGTGGCCGATCAGTCCGACCGGACCCCGTTTGATCCAGCCGGTCACGTACACGCCGGCCAGCTGGTTCTCGTCGAGGTCCAGCACCCGGCCCGCGTCGTTCGGGATCACGCCTGCCAGATGGTCGAACGGGATCTCCGGCAGGTGCGACGAGAGGTAGCCCACCGCGCGGTACACCGCCTGCACGTCCCAGTCGCGGAATTCGCCGGTGCCGCGCACCGAACCGTCGCCTGCGTACTCGGTGCGTTCGGTGCGCAGTCCGGTCACCCGGCCGTGCTCGCCGAGCACTTCCGCCGGTGCGTGGAAGAAGTGCAGGTGCAGCCGCCGCGGACGGGCGCCGGGGTCGCGGATCGCCCACTCCTGCAGTGTCTTCACCACCATCTCCACCTGCTTGGACGCGCGCAGCTGGGCGACGCTGGCCTCGTCGAACTCCATGTCCTCCGGGTCGACGAGCACCTCGACGTTCGGCGAGTGGTCCAGCTCCCGCAGCTCCATCGGGGTGAACTTGGCCTGCGCCGGACCGCGGCGGCCGAACACGTGCACGTCGGTGACCGGGCTGGCCTTCAGTCCCTGGTAGACGTTCGCCGGGATTTCCGTGCTCAGCAGTTCGTCCGCGGTCTTGGCGAGGATGCGGGCGACGTCGAGCGCGACGTTGCCGACCCCGAGCACGGCGACCGAGCTCGCGGTCAACGGCCAGTCACGCGGGACGTCGGGGTGGCCGTCGTACCAGGACACGAAGTCGGCCGCGCCGTGGCTGCCGTCGAGGTCGATGCCGGGCATCTCGAGCGCGCGGTCGGCCATCGCGCCGGTCGCGAAGATCACCGCGTCGTAGAACTCGCGCAGGTTGTCGAGCTTGATGTCGGTGCCGTAGTCGATGTTGCCGAGCAACCGGATGTTCGGCCGGTCCAGCACCTTGTGCAGTGCGGTCACGATGCCCTTGATCCGCGGGTGGTCGGGCGCGACGCCGTAGCGGATCAGCCCGAACGGCGCGGGCATCCGCTCGAGCAGGTCGATCTCCACGTCAGCGTCGGACTTGTCCAGCAGGTCGGCGGCGTAGATGCCGGCGGGACCGGCACCCACCACGGCGACACGAAGAATTCGGCTCACCCAACCCACGGTAAGTTAGGTAAGGCTAACTTACACTGTGATGTGGACTACGGTTCACTTCGTGGGAGCCGTTAAGCTGACCGCATGCGTGTTCTCGTCGTCGACAACTACGACAGCTTCGTCTACAACCTCGTGCAGTACCTGGCCCAGCTCGGTGCCGACTGCACGGTGTGGCGCAACGACGTCGTCGAGGTCGAGCGCGTGCCGGAGTTCGACGCGGTGCTCGTGTCGCCCGGCCCCGGCACCCCGGAGCGGGCGGGCCAGAGCATCGAGGTGATCGCGAAGTGCGCCGAAACGCGTACGCCGATGCTGGGGGTCTGCCTCGGTCACCAGGCGCTCGGCGTGCACTTCGGTGCCACCGTCGACCGCGCGCCGGAGCTGCTGCACGGCAAGACCAGCCAGGTGCAGCACACCGGAGCGGGCGTGCTCGCCGGGCTGCCGGAGGACTTCACCGCTACCCGCTACCACTCGCTCACCGTGCTGCCGGAGACCATCGACGAGACCGTCTTCGAGATCACCGGGCGCACCGAGAGCGGTGTCGTGATGGGCATGCGGCACCGCGCACTCCCGTTGGAAGGCGTGCAGTTCCACCCCGAATCGGTGCTCACCGAGGGCGGGCACCGGATGCTGGCGAACTGGCTGGCCTCGGCCGGGCACCCGGTGCCTGCGGAACTGGTGGACGACCTGGAGCGGACCACCCGCGCGTTGCAGAAGGCCGCCGCTGCGTGAGTCCGCTGCTCCGGCTCGCCGGCGTCGGCAAGCGGTACGGCGGCGGTGAACCGGTGCTCACGCACGTCGATCTCGCGGTACCGGCGGGCAGGGTGATCGGCGTACTCGGTACGAACGGCTCGGGCAAGTCCACCCTGCTGCGGATCATGGCGGGCGTTTCCACCGCGACACACGGTGTCCTGGAGGGCAGTCCGGCCATCGGCTACCTCCCCGACCGGTTCCCCGGCGGGCAGCGGCTCAGCGCACGGTCCTATCTGCGCCACCTGGCCCGGATCCGCGGGCTGTCCGAGCTGTCGATGATCGATCCGCTGCTGGCGCGGCTCGGGCTGGTCGGCGATCCGGATGCGCAGCTGCGCACGCTGTCGAAGGGCAACGCGCAGAAGGTCGGTCTGGCACAGGCTGTGCTCGCCCGGCCGGAGCTGCTGATCCTCGACGAACCGTGGTCCGGCCTCGACGCCGGTACCCACGCCGTGCTCGGCGAACTGGTCGCGGAGACCCGGGAACGCGGCGCGAGCGTGGTGTTCACCGACCACCGCCCTGCCGTCGTGCGGGAGTACGCCGACGAGGTTTACCGCCTGGATTCCGGACGGCTCGGCACCTTCGAGGCAGATTCGGAGACCACGCGGATCACCCTGTCGGCGGCAGCGGCACCGGTGCACGACTGGGCGGGCGAGCCCGGCGTGCGGACGGTGGCCGATGAGGCCGGCTCCGTGGTGCTGACCGTGGACGCGGCCAGCGCCGACGCCGTACTGCTGCGCGCGTTGTCGGCTGGCTGGTCGGTGCGGGAGGTGGCGCCGTGCTCGCCGTGAGCCGCTACTATCTGGCGCTGCTCGGACATTCCCAGCGGTACCTGCCCGCCGCGCTCGCGTATCTCGCGCTGTGCGCGATCCTTTACGCCGACCCGAATTCGCCGGTGCTCCCGCTGTATGGCGTGAGTGGCGGCGGTTTGCTGGCCGTCGGGTGCTGGCTGACCATCGCGGTGCTCGACATCGAGGATCCGGTGCAACGGCTCATCACACTCAGCCATGCGCGAAGTCGTCGCCGCACCATCGGCGGGGCGGTACTGGCGGTGTTCGGCTGCGCGGGCGTACTGACCGTGATCACCGTCGGCTGGTCGGTGCTGCGAGCCGGTGATCCGCGCTGGTCGCTCGCCGGCACCGGACTGCTCACGCACCTGGTGTGCGCGCTGCTCGGCATCGCGATCGGGCTGCCGTGCTCCCGGCTGCTCATCGCGCGGATCGGCTGGACGGTCCTCGTCGCGGTGCTGGCGCTGGGCGTGGTGCTGCTCGGCAAGTGGGTCCCGCTCGTGCACCCGTTGCTGCAGGCACTCATGTCCGGCACGGCCTACGGCGCGCCACTCGCCCTCGCTGCCGGTACTGCGGTGGCCGGGCTCGCGCTGAGCGCAGGCGTTGTCGGGTTCGTCAGCGCCCGCCGCGCTTGAACGCATCCGGTGGCGTTCCGCCTCGGCTGAACGCGTACCGAGTCGCGACCAGCCGATCTGCACTTTGCAGTCCGCAATTTCCGGACAGGGGTTCCCGCCCGGCCGGGTGTCCGGCTACCCTCTCGCCGTCTGTACGGCGCGTGAGGGGAGAACCTGTGACGGCAGGGATAGCCGCGATCACCGTCGACGGATCGGTGGACGAGCTGCGGCACCTGGCGTCCTGGCTCGGCGCCGAGGACGAACTGGCCGGAAGGGTGCGGCTGTCCGAGGAGGCAGGGCCCGCCGGTGACACGGTCGTGGTCGTGCTGAGCAGCGGTTCGGTCGGCACGCTCTGCCGTTCGCTGTTCGGCTGGCTGCGCCGACGGTGCGAGGAGAGACGGGTGTCGCTCACCGTGAAGCGGTCCGGGGCGGTGGAGGAACTCGATCTCGACTGCGGCGCCGGCACTGATGCGGACGAGGTGCTCACCAGTGTCCGGACGTTCCTCGACGGACGCTGAGCCCAGGTACGACAGCTCGGTGACGCAACGGGCCCGCACGGTGTCTACCGTGCGGGCCCGTTGTCCGGTCTGGCTCAGGGGGTGTTGCGTCCCGGCGTGAAGAACCCGCCAGGACCACCGTTGCCGGAGCTACTCGGCGGCGGGATGATGCCGCCGTCCTCCAGGATCGTCAGCGTGATCGTCTGATCCTTGGAGATCGTGCTCCCCGACGTCGGGTTCTGCTTCACCACGGTGTCCGGTTGCCCAGTGCCGACGTGCGTGGACTGCGTGTTGATCTTGCCCGACCAGCCGAGGCCCTGCAGCGTCTGCGTCGCCTCGTCCTGGGTCATCCCGGTCAGGTCGGGGATCTGGATCTCCTCCTGGCCCTTCGACACGATCAGCGTCACCGTGCCGTTCGGTTCCAGGTTGCCGCCGTTGGGCCGCTGGTCGATCACCTGGTCCTTCGGCTTGTCCGAATCCTGGTCCTGGCGCTGCACCTGGAATCCGGCGTCCTCGATCTCCTGCTTCGCCGTGGTGTAGTCCTTGCCGACGGTGTTGGGCACCTGCTTGTACGCCACCTGCGAGCCGACGGTGATGTCCACCGTCGAGCCCTCGGCCGCCGAGGAGTTCGCGGTCGGGTTCTGCGACACGACCTTGCCGACGTCGCTCTCCTTGTCCACGGTCTGCTGGTTGGTGTCGCCGATCTTCAGCTTGTTCTGCTCCAGCAGCGCCTTGGCCTCGTCCGGGCTCTTGCCGTTCAGGTCGGGCACGGTGACCGAACCCGGCCGCACGCCGACGGTGAGCGTGATCTGGGTCGTGGTCGCCACGGTCGTGCCCGCCGCGGGATCGATCGCGATCACCTTGTCGATCTGATCCTCGGTGCACGACGGGTCACCCGGGTTGGCCGGGGTGACCCCGCAGACGATCTGCTTGTTCGGCCCGAACGACGAGAAGCCGGCGGACTGCAGCTGGTCCTTCGCCGACACCACGGTCTGGTTCACGACCGACGGGATCTGCGCGCTCTTGTCGGTGTTGCGGAACGCATCGGTGCCGAGCCACAGCGCCATCAGGACCGCGCCGGCCACGAGCACCGCGGCCACCACCGCGAAGATGATCCGCCGCCGTCGCTTCGCCCGCGGATCCTCTTCCGGTTCGTCGCCGTAGTCGTCGTAGCGCTGGGCGGGACGACGGTCGGCGTCCATCACCTGGGTGCGCTCGTCCTCGGACATCACCATCGGCGCGGACGGCCGCTGCCCGGACAGCGTGCGCACCAGGTCCGAACGCATTTCGGCGGCCGACTGGTAGCGGTTCGCCGGGCCCTTGGCCAGCGCCTTCAGCACGACCGCGTCCAGCTCCGGCGACACCGCCGGGTTCACCGACGACGGCGGGTGCGGATCCTCCCGCACGTGCTGGTAGGCGACCGCGACCGGCGAGTCACCGGTGAACGGCGGCTCCCCGGTGATCAGCTCGTAGAGCACGCAACCTGCCGCGTAGACGTCGGAACGGGCGTCCACCGACTCACCGCGCGCCTGCTCCGGCGAGAGGTACTGCGCGGTGCCGATCACCGCGGCGGTCTGGGTCATCGCGGACTGGCCGTCGTGCATCGCCCGCGCGATGCCGAAGTCCATCACCTTGACCGCGCCGTTCTTCGTGATCATCACGTTGGCGGGTTTGACGTCCCGGTGCACGATGCCGTGCCGGTGCGAGAAGTCGAGTGCGGCGCAGACGTCGGCCATGACCTCCATCGCCCGCTTCTGCGACATCGGGCCCTCGGTCTTCACGATGTCGCGCAGCGTCCGGCCCTCGACGTACTCCATCACGATGTAGGGCAGCGCCCCGACGTCGGTGTTGGCCTCACCGGTGTCGTACACGGCCACGATCGCCGGATGGTTCAGCGCGGCCGCGTTCTGGGCTTCCCTGCGGAACCGCTCCTGGAATTGGGGATCCCTGGCGAGGTCCGCGCGCAGGACCTTGATCGCCACCTCCCGGCCCAGACGCACGTCGTGTCCGTGGTGGACCTCGGACATACCTCCGTAGCCGAGCGTGTCGCCCAGCTCGTACCGATTGGAGAGCAGTCTGGGTGTGCTCATCTCTGTGTGCCGTTCCATTCCGTCCAAGGTGTGGTCATCATGCCCTGAAGGTCGTCGTGCTCGCTTGGTCCGGTCCGGGCCGGGTGCTGTCTGACCGTGTTCGGTCTGGCTGCGGTCGGCCCGCTACTGGTGTCCACGCTTCGTGGGTTCCCGCCGTTGCCGACCGCTCTCGCGATCACGAAGGCCGCGGCGGCCAGCACCACGACGATGATCACCGCGAGCAGTACCCACCATCCCCATTGGGCCCGCCTGCGTGGCACCGGCGGGGGCGGAACCGCCGGCGGCCGGAAGGCGGGGTTGGTGCCGGGCCCGGCAGGCCCGGCCGCAGGCGGGAGCACCGGAGACGGGGGTGGTGGTACCGCCGCGAAACCGACGTTGGCCAGTCCGAGCGGGGTCGGCAGCGGCCGGCCGGCGCGGATTGCGGCGACCGCCGCGGCGAACTCACCCCCGCTGGCGTAGCGCTGCCGGGGATCCTTCACCAGGGTCGCCGCGATCACCGCACGTGGTCCCGGCGGCACGTCCGGCGGCAACGGCGGTGCGACGTCGCGGATGTGCATCATGGCGACCGTCACGGCGTTTTCGGACAGGAACGGCCGGTGCCCCGCCAGGCATTCGTAGCCGCACACGGCGAGTGAGTACACATCGCTGGCAGGCTCCGCGTCGTGCCCGAGCGCCTGCTCCGGCGCGATGTAGTGCGCGGTGCCCATGACCATGCCCGAGCGGGTGACCGGCGCCGCGTCCGCGGCCTTCGCCACGCCGAAATCGGTGATCTTCACCTGGCCCGACGGCGTGACCAGGATGTTGCCCGGTTTCACGTCGCGGTGCACCAGTCCCTGTTCGTGCGCGGCCTGCAGTGCGTTGCCTGCCTGCTCCAGGATGTCCAGCGTGTAGTCGGCGGTCAGCCTGCCGTGCCGGGCGAGGATGCCGGCCAGCGGATCACCTTCGACGAACTCCATCACCAGGTAGGCGACGGACAGATCCTCGTTCACCGTCTCGCCGTAGTCGTGCACCGCGGCGATCCCGGCGTGGTTGAGCGACGCCGTCATCCGCGCCTCGGTACGGAACCGGTGCAGGAACTCCGCGTCGCCGGAGAGTTCGGCCTTCAGCACCTTGACCGCGACGACCCGGTCGAGCCGGGTGTCGCTGGCCTGCCAGACCTCGCCCATCCCGCCGACGGCGATCCGGTTCGTCAGCTTGTAGCGCTCGGCCAGCAGCTGACCCGAGGACAGCATCGGCTATCCACCCCCGAGATGGGCGGCGATCGCGGCGCGGCCGATCTCGGCGGCCACCGAGCCACCGGTCGCGGCAAGACCGCGGTTACCGCCGTTCTCGACGATCACCGAGACCGCGATCTGCGGATCGTCCGACGGTGCGAACCCGGTGTACCACGCGTGCGGCGGGGTGTTCTTGGAATCGGAGCCGTGCTCGGCGGTGCCGGTCTTGGACGCGATCTTCAGCGCCGGATCCTTGCCCGCGCCCGCGGTGAAGCTCTCCGACGCGATCATCATGTCGGTGAGGATCTTGTCGTTCGACTCGGACAGTGCCGCCTTGCCGGTGAGCTCCTCCGGCTGGACGTCCTCGATGGTCGACAGGTCCGGGGCCAGGATCGACTGCACCAGCTGCGGCTTCATCGCCCTGCCGCCGTTCGCGACGGTGGCCGAGAGCAGACAGTCCTGCAGCGGGGTGAGCCGAACGTCGCGCTGGCCGATGCCGCTCTGGTACAGCGCGCCCTGCGAGTCGAGCTCGCCGACGGTGGACGGGGCCACCTTCAGCGGCACGGTCAGATCGGGCTGGCCGATGCCGAAGTTCGTCGCGGCCGCCTTCATCTTGTCCGCGCCGAGCTCGCCGGAGAACGTCGCGAACGGCACGTTGCACGAGTGTGCGAGTGCGTCGGAGAAGGTATTGCCGGGGCAGGCCTCGCCCGCGTAGTTCTCCAGCGTCTGGCTGGTGCCGGGCAGCTGCACGTTCGGCGCGGTGTTGATCTGCGTGTCCGGCCCGATCCCGCTCTCCAGCGCGGCGGTCGCGGTGACCAGCTTGAACGTGGACCCCGGCGGATAGTTCTCCGAGATCGCCCGGTTCAGCATCGGGTTCGCCGGGTCCTTGTCGTACTTGGTCCACGCGGTGTTCTGGTCCTTGCCGTGCGTGGCAAGGGTGTTCGGGTCGTACGACGGGGTGGACACCATGGCGAGGATGCGCCCGGTCTTCGGCTCCATCGCCACCACGGCGCCGGTGTAACCGCGCTTGGTCATCAGGTCGTAGGCGGCCTTCTGCACCTTCGGGTCGATGGTCAGCTTCACGTTGCCGCCACGCGGGTCGCGGCCGGTGACCATGTCCGACAGCCTGCGCACGAACAGCCGCGGGTCCGAGCCGTTGAGCACGTCGTCCTCGGCACGCTCCATGCCGCCCGCGCCGTAGTTGATCGAGTAGTACCCGGTGACCGGGGCGTACATCGCGCCGTCGGTGTAGGTGCGGGTGAACTTGAACTTGTCGTTGGAGGCCTGCACCCCGGCGAGCACGGTGCCGTCCGGTGCGACGATCTGGCCGCGCTGGCGCGAGTACTCGTCGTAGAGCACCCGCTGGTTGCGCGAGTCGGTGCGGTAGGCGTCGGCCTTGATCACCTGGACGTAGGTGTCGGTGCCGAGCAGCAGGACGATCATCACGAGCATCGCCATACCGACCTTGCGCAGCGGGGTGTTCACGCCGTCCTCCCGTTCGTCTCGTCACCGGCGGACGGGCGCTGCACCATCACGGTGTGCGCCTCGGCGAGCGGGGCCTGGCGTGGCTGGGGCTTCGGGCGGGTGGCCGGCCTGCGGGCCGCGTCGGAAATGCGCAGCAGCAGTGCGACGAGGATGTAGTTCGCCAGCAGCGACGAACCACCCTGGGACAGGAACGGTGCGGTGATGCCGGTCTCCGGGATCAGGGCCGTGACGCCGCCGACGACCACGAAGATCTGCATCACGATGGTGAACGCGAGCCCACCGCCGAGCAGTTTGCCGAAGGTGTCGCGCACGGCCAGCGCGCTGCGCATACCGCGCATCGCGATCAGCAGGTACAGCATCAGCACCGCGGCCAGTCCGACGAAGCCCAGCTCCTCACCGATCGAAGCGGTGATGAAGTCGGTGCTGGCCGCGGGCACGATGTCCGGCCTGCCCGCGCCGAGGCCGGTGCCGCCGACCCCGCCGGTGCCGAGCCCGAACAGTCCCTGCGCGAGCTGGTAGGACCCGCCGAGCTCGTCGTAACGCGGGCCGAGCGGGTTGAGCCAGTTCTCCACCCGCTGCTGTACGTGCGTGAAGAGGTTGTAGGCGATGAGACAGCCTGCCACGAAGAAGCTCAGCCCCACCACGACCCAGATCACGCGCTCGGTCGCGACGTACAGCATCACCAGGATGATGCTGAAGTAGAGCAGCGAGGTGCCCAGGTCCTTTTCCAGCACCAGGATGCCGATCGAGGCGGCCGCGGCGATCAGGATCGGGCCGAGATCGCGGGCGCGCGGCAGCTCGACCCCGAGGAACTTCTTGCCCGCCACCATGAACAGATCGCGCTTCGACACGAGGAAGGAGGCGAAGAAGATCATCAGCAGGATCTTCGCGAACTCACCTGGCTGGATCGAGAAGAACGGCAGCTTCAGCCACACCTTCGCGCCGTTGACCTCGGAAAGGCTCGACGGCAGCACCGCGGGCAGCGCCAGCGCGATGATGCCGATCAGGCCGAAGGTGTAGCCGTAGCGGGTCAGCGTGCGGTGGTCGTTCACCACGAGCAGCACGACCACGAACAGCACCAGCGACACGACGGTGAACAGCACCTGCTTCGTGACTTCCGGGCTGTACTCATCGCCCGCCTGCAGCGCCTTTTCCGCCTTGGCCAGGTCGATCCGGTGGATCATCACCAACCCGATGCCGTTCAGCAGTGCGACACACGGCAGCAGCACCGGGTCCGCGTACGGCGCCCAGCGGCGCACGGCCAGGTGCGCGACGGTGAGCACACCGAGGTAGGCGAGCCCGAGCCACAGGATCGAAAGCGTCAGCTCCTGCTCCTGGTTGGCCTCGACCAGCACCAGAGCAATGGTGACGAGACCGGCGACGAACGCGAGCAGCAGCAGCTCGGTGTTCCGGCGGGTGGGCAGTTCCCGTGGCGGATTGGTGGTGAACTGGGCGGAGACCGGGTCGGCCAGCGGCTGGCCCATCAGTTACCGCCTCCTGTCGTCGGCGTCGTACCCGACGTCGCGCAGTCCCTCCCCGGAGGCTGGTTCGCCGATGAAGGCGCGCCGCCGGACGGAGGCGGCGAAACGACGCTGCTGGACGGAGTACCGGTCGGGACGGTCGGCGTGCCGGAGGCCGACGGCCCGGTGGGCTTGCAGTCCGCGAGCTGCTTGTTCAGGCGGAGAAAGTCGTCGATGTACTTGCGGGCGTCGTCAAGGCTGTCACGCTTCACGCCGTTGCGCACCGCGACCCTGGCGTCCTCCTGCAGTGCGGGGAGACGCAGTTTGTCCGTGCACAACTGCCCCGGCGGGCACGAGCCCTGCTCCAGGGTGTGCAGCTGGATACCGAGGATGCTGCCGGGGACACCCCGGTAGATCACCACCTCGTCGTCCGGCCCCTCGCCGACGTAGTACTGGCTGAGCACGAAGTAGCGGGTAGCGATCGCGGCCGCGGCCAGTACCACCAGCACCACGACCGCGCCCACGAGCCAGCGGAACCGCTTTCGTCGTTTGGCCTTCGGATCCTCCTCGAGGACCTGCGGTTCCGCCCGTGGCGTCGGTGCCGGCTGGGTCAGCGCGCGGGCCCGCGCGGCGGGGGAATCGCCCTGGTGCAGCTCGTCGCTGCCGTCACCGGCCGCACCGCCGACGATCGGGGCGTCGTCGCCGAAGTCGACGTCGACCACGTCCGCGATGATCACCGTGACGTTGTCCGTGCCGCCGCCCTTGAGCGCCAGTTCGATCATCCGGTCCGCGCAGTCCTGCGGATCCGCGATCTGCACGGCCTCGGCCAGTGTTTCGTCGCTGACCATGCCGGACAGGCCGTCGGAACAGATCAGGTAGCGGTCACCGGGGCGTGCCTCGCGCACGGTCAGGCTCGGCTCCACCTCGTGCCCGGTGAGCGCCTTGAGCAGCAGCGACCGTTGCGGGTGCACGGCCGCCTCCTCCGGCGTGATGCGGCCCTGCTCGAGCAGCTCGTTGACGAAACTGTCGTCCCGGGTGATCTGCGCGAACTGGCCGCCGCGCAGCAGGTAGGCACGCGAGTCGCCGACGTGCACCAGCCCGAGCCGGTTGCCCGCGAACAGCACCGCGGTGAGCGTGGTGCCCATACCGTCGAGGTCGGGGTCTTGGGCGACCAGCTCGGCGATCGCCGCGTTGCCGTTCTGCACGGCGTCGCGGAGCTGGGCGAGCAGGTCGTCGCCGGGCTCGTCGTCGTCGAGCGGGGCGAGCGAGGCGATGACGACCTTGCTGGCCACCTCACCGGCAGCGTGCCCGCCCATTCCATCGGCGAGCGCGAGCAGGCGGGGGCCGGCATATACGGAGTCCTGGTTGTTCGAACGCACCAGGCCCCGGTCACTGCGGGCCGCGTAGCGGAGGACGAGAGTCATGGGCGAAGCTCGATCACCGTCTTGCCGATCCGGATGGGGACTCCGAGCGGGACCCGGAGTGGTGCAGTGACCTTAGCCCGGTCGAGGTAGGTCCCGTTCGTCGAACCCAGATCTTCCACGTACCAGTCCTCACCGCGCAGGGCGATCCGGGCATGGCGGGTCGACGCGTAGTCGTCGTCGAGGACCAGCGTCGAGTCGTCGGCCCGGCCGATCAGGATCGGCCTGCCGTCGAGCGCGATGCGGGTGCCCGCCAGTGCACCGTGGGTCACCAGCAATTGCTGCGGAGCCTTGCTGCCCCGCGGCTTCTTCTCTTTGTTGCGGCGGAAGGATGGCACCTGTACCCGAAGGCCGGACGCGGCGTAAAGGTCCGAACGCACGACCCGCAACGCGGCGAACACGAAGAGCCAGAGCAGCACGAGAAAGCCCACTCTGGTGAGTTGAACGACCAGCTCTGGCACTTGTTGTGTCCGCTCCCGCCTCTGCCTGCAAGCCGCGGTGCGCGCGCACCGCGGATCCCCCCGCACGCCAATTCTGCGGGAACCCGGTAGACGAGCTGCGCTCAGCCCTGGGTTCGGAACACCAGAGACGAATGCCCCACCCTGATCACGTCGCCGTCGGCGAGCTGCCAGGTCTGCACCGGGGTGCCGTTCACCGTGGTGCCGTTGGTCGATCCGATGTCGGCGAGCGTGGCGCTCTGGCCGTCCCAGGTGATCTCCAGGTGCCGACGGGACACCCCGGTGTCCGGCAGCCGGAAGTCGGCGTCCTGACCACGGCCAACCACGTTGCCGCCCTGCTTGAGCGAGTAAGTGCGGTTGGAGCCGTCGTCGAGCTGCAGGCTCGCGGCGAGCTGGCGCCCGCCCGCGGGCGGGCCGGGCGGGGCGTAACCACCCTGCTGGGCGTACGGGTCCTGGCCCGGCTGGCCGTAACCACCCTGGCCGCCGTACTGGTCGTAGCCGCCCTGCGGGGCGCCGTAGCCCTGGTCGTAGGCGGGCTGGCCACCCGGCGGGGTGCCGTAGCCGCCTTGCGGGGCGCCGTAACCCTGGTCGTATCCCTGCTGCGGCTGACCGTACTGGTCGTAGCCGCCCTGCTGGGGCTGACCGTACTGGTCGTAACCACCCTGGGGGGCGCCGTAGCCCTGGTCGTAGGCGGGCTGGCCACCCTGGCCGCCGTACTGGTCGTAGCCGCCCTGCGGGGCGCCGTAACCCTGGTCGTAACCGCCCTGCTGGCCATAACCCTGGTCGTACCCGGGCTGCTGGCCACCCTGCTGTCCGTAGCCGTACTGGCCCTGCTGGCCGTACGGGTCACCCTGGTCGTATTGGCCGTAGCCGGGGGGCTGGCTCATTGCTGGGTCTCCTGCGTTGCTGGGTCGTGCCGACCGTGACGAGCCACCACCCGCGCTGGCGCGGGCGTCGGGATCGACGGACGAACGGGTCTTGAACTGTCCAGTATGCAGCGCCTCGTTGCGCTCGAGTGATACGACGACGTCACCATAGGTGTCCCAGCCGTGCTCGGCGAGGTGTTCCGCCACGGCTTTCGCGAGAACCCCGGTGACCCGTTGCTCGTCGCCGGCCATGCGTTCGTGGTCAGCTGTCCCCAACGACACGATGTAGTGATTCGGGGCGAGCTGCCGACCGCCTGCCAGCTCACGAACGTTTTCCTCGCCTTCCCTCTCGAGCGCCACCGCCACTTCCTGCGTGACGACGTTGCCACCGAACATGCGCGCGAAGGTGTTCCCCACAAGGTTCTCGAGACGCCTGTCGAAGCGCTCTACGCGGCCCACTGGGGATGACCTCCTCACACCTGTGCTTGCGCACCGATCCTATCCGGGATCCGAAGGGTTCAGCAGGCCCCCGGTGAAACCGGTGCAATCCCCCTGCTAAGCTTTGCGGGCTGTCAGAGAGAAGCACTCGGGCGAGTGGCGGAATGGCAGACGCGCACGGTTCAGGTCCGTGTGTCCGAAAGGACGTGAGGGTTCAACTCCCTCCTCGCCCACCCTGTTCAGAGCCCCAGCCGCTTGTGCGACTGGGGCTCTTTTCCGTTGTCGGTCGTCGTTTTTCCCGGGGGCCGAGCCCCCCGGAGCCGCACGGTGCGGGTGGGGGCATGACTCGTGTCATGGCGGGGTGGTGAGGTTTGGGTCTGCCGGTGCGGGGGTGCGGCGGCGGACGATCCTCGTATGGGAAGTACACCGATCATTCAGGTGGACGAGCTGCGGGTTCGGTATGGGGGGTTCGCGGCCGTTCAGGGGATCAGTTTCAGCGTGCGGCCTGGGGAAGTCTTCGGATTGCTCGGGACCAACGGGGCAGGCAAGACGTCCACGATGGACGTGCTCGAAGGGTTCCGGCGGCCCGGTGGGGGCAGTGCGCGGGTGTTCGGGGTCGATCCGTTCGCTGACCGCGAACGCATCGCGCACCGGATGGGGATCATGCTCCAGGAGGCCGGGTTCTTCGACGACCTCACGGTGACCGAGACGGTGCGGGCCTGGCGAAGGTTCACCGCGGATCCGCTCGGTCTCGACGAGGCGCTCGAGCTGGTCGACCTCGGCAAGGTTGCGCACACCCGGGTCGGCAAGCTCTCCGGTGGGGAGCGCCGTCGGCTGGATCTGGCGCTCGCCGTGCTGGGCCGGCCGGAGCTGCTGTTCCTCGACGAGCCGACCACCGGGCTCGACCCGCAGGCGCGCCGCCGGACCTGGGCGGTGCTGGAGAACATGGTCGCCGGAGGGATGGCGATCCTGCTCACCACCCACTACATGGAAGAGGCGCAGTACCTCGCCGACCAGGTCGCGATCATGGACCGCGGGCGGATCGTGCGGCACGGGTCGGTCGCCGAGGTGATCGGTGCCGACCACGGCTCCACGATCACCTTCTCGAGCGATGTGCCGGTGCCGGTCGAGGTGGCCGGCGTCGCCGAGGACGGCCGCCACCACGAGCTGACCAGCGTCGATCCGCAGGCCGATCTGCGCAGGCTGATCGGCTGGGCGGACGACGCCGGTGCCCGGCTGCGGGATCTCGAAGTCCGGCGCAACTCGCTGGAGGATGTCTTCCTCCGCGTTGCCGGCGACGAAGACGAGGCCGCGCTGACTGCGGCCGGCAAGGAGCGGTAGATGACTGCCTTGACCCCGGCGCTGAACCGGCCGAGCCGTTCGCTCGGCTGGTGGCGCTACACCTGGTCGCAATTCCTCTTGTCGCAGAAGGTGCACTGGCGGGATCTCGGTTTCGCGCTGACCGGAGTGCTCATTCCGCTCGGGCTCGGTATCGGATTGCCCGCGAGCCAGCACGGCAAGAACTCCATCGCCGGTATCGACGGCGGGGTTTACCTGCTGCCCGGAATGATGGGCTTCGTCCTCGTCTGGATCGTCTACAACGTGGTCAACTCGGCCACCAGCCGACGCGGGAAACTCATTTACAAAAGGCTGCGCGGCACCCCGCTGCCGGACACCGCGATCATGACCGGCGAGGCGATGAGCGGGTCGGTCACCAGCGTGGTGCAGGTCGTCGTGCTCGGCGTCTTCGGGCTGGTATACCTCGGTGCACCTGCCCCGGCGAACCCGTTGTTGCTGCTGGTCGGAGTGCTGCTCGGCGCGTTCACCTTCGCGCTGCTCGCGGTCGGCGTGTCCGGGCTGCTGCCCACGAGCGAGGTGTCCACCTGGATCGTCACGCCATTTCTGTTCCTCATGATGTTCGCCTCCGGAATCGTTTTCCCGCTGTCCGAGATGCCACATTTCCTGCAGGTGCCGGTGCAGTACCTGCCGTCCAGTTCGGTCGTGGAAATTCTGCGCACCGCGTATCTCGGCCGGGATTTCGCGTCGAATCCGGCCACCGCGCAGTTGCCGCACCAGGTCGGATTCCTGCAGTCCTTCCGGGCCTGCCTAATGCCGCTGGGACTACTCTGTGCCTGGATCGGCGTTTCCCTCGGCCTGGGCAAGCGCTTCTTCAAGTGGGATCCGAAGCGGTCGAGCTGAGCAGGAGGGCACGTGGACCGGTGGCACCCGGGGACAGTGGGCCGCGTCGTTGCGCTCCTGATCCTCGGTACCGCGGTCGCGTTCGTCGCCGAGGCCTTCTTCCTGTGGCTCGGCAGTGGCCCGGCAGTGGTCGACGTGGTGTTCGCCGTGCTGGCCGCGGCCGGGGTGCTGACCGGGATCGGCCGGATCGTCTGGGCGGTGGTGCGCCGCTCGGCGGCCAGCGGCGAACACCTGGTGGACGTGGCGATCGGCACCAGCCTGTCGTATGCGTTGCTGCTGGTTTTCGGTCCGGCCTGGCTGGCGCTGCCTGCACTGGTCGCGGGCGTCGCCGCGATCAGCCTCACCGGGCTCAAGCGCTGGCTCTTCCCGCTGGCGGTGCTGATCTGCACGACCGGGCTCGCGTTGCTGAACGGACTCTCCGTGGCCGCCGCAGCCGAGGCGCTGCTGCGTTCGGTGGTGACGGTCGCGGTGTTCGCCGGGATGGGGCTGCTGGTCGCCTACGCCGCCGAGGTGCACGCCAACCGGGACGAGCTGGCCAGGATGGCCGTGGTCGAGGAACGGCTGCGGTTCGCCCGCGATCTGCACGACGTGCTCGGCCGCGGACTGTCGGTGGTGCGGCTCAAGGCCGAACTGGGGCTGCGGCTGCTCGACACCGACCGCGAGGCCGCGCGGGCGCACCTGGTCCAGATCGCCGAGCTGGCCGGCGGCTCGGTCACCGAACTGCGCAAGGTCATCGCGGGCTACCGCCAGCCGAGCCTTGCCGGGGAACTGCACAACACCTCGTCGATCCTCAATCTCGCCGGGGTGGAGGTGGTCGCCGACCCGGTACCGGACGGGCTGCCCGCACCGGTCGCCGAGGTGATCGGCTCGACCATCCGCGAGGGCGGCACCAACATCCTGCGGCACAGCGCCGCCGAACACTGCCGGGTGGAATTCGTCCGGGAACCCGGTGCGCTGACCGTGCGGATCCGCAACGACCGGCCGCATGCGGGCGGCGGACGGGCAGGGCACGGGCTGACCGGATTGGCCGAGCGGCTGGCCACGGTGCGCGGCACCCTGGAACACGGTGCCCGGGAAGGGGATTTCGTCCTCACCGCCCGGGTGCCACTGGAGCGACCGAGGGGGAGCTGATGACGTTGCGGATCGTGCTGGCCGAGGACCACGCGCTGCTGCGGGAATCGCTGCAAACGGTGTTCGGGCTCGCCGACGACATCGACGTGGTCGCCGCGGCCGACAACGGGGCGGACGCGCTGGACGCGATCCGCAGCCGGCGGCCGGACGGGGCGATGGTGGACATCGACATGCCGCGGATGTCCGGTCTCGAGGTCGCCGAGGCGGTACGGGACGAGCGGCTCGACTGCGCGCTGCTCGTGGTCACCAGCTACGGCAAACCCGGTTACCTGCAGCGGGCCATGCGCGCCGGGGTGCGCGGGTTCGTGACCAAGAACGTCTCCCCGGACACCCTGGTCGAGGCGGTGCGCAAGGTGTGCGCGGGTGGCCGGTTCGTCGATCCGGAGATCGCCGCCGACGCGCTCGCCGTCGGCGAGACGCCGTTGACCGACCGGGAGCTGGAGGTGCTGCGGCTGTCCGGCGCCGGGCTGCGCCCCGCCGAGATCGGTACGCGGCTCTCGCTCGCCGAAGGAACCGTGCGCAACTACCTGTCCAGCACGCTGACCAAGCTGCAGGTGGACAACCGGGTGGCCGCCTACCGAGTCGCCGAGGAAGCCGGCTGGCTGTGAACGACCTGGTCGAGTTCTACCGGCAGCTGCACCGCGATCCCGAGCTCTCCGGTGCGGAGGAGCGGACCGCGGCGGCGTTCGCCGAGCGGTTGACCGCCCTTGGCTGCACCGTGCGCACCGGGATCGGTGGCCACGGCGTGGTCGCGTTGCTGGACAACGGCGCCGGCCGCACCGTCGGGCTGCGCACCGAACTCGACGCGTTGCCGATGGCGGAGGAAACCGGTCTGCCCTACGCCAGCACGGGGCAGGCGATGCACGCCTGCGGGCACGATCTGCACCTGGCCGCCGTGGTCGGCACGATCGCCCGGCTCGCAGCCAACCGGGCGGACTGGAGCGGGCGCGTTCTGGTGCTCGGGCAGCCCGCCGAGGAGACGCTGGACGGGGCGCTGGCCATGCAGAGCGCCGGTGTGCACGACGTGTTCGGCGCACCCGACGTGCTGCTGGCCCAGCACGCGGTACCCGGTCCGGTCGGCCGGATCGGACATTCGCCGGGGCCGATCACCGCGCCGTGCGCAGAGCTGGCGATCACCGTGCACGGTACGGGCGGGCACGCCGCGGTGCCGTTCCTCGCGGTGGATCCGGTCGTGCTGGCGGCGCACCTGGTGGTGCGGCTGCAGTCGGTGGTGGCGAGGGAGACCAACCCGGCCGAGCCGGTGGTGATCACGGTCGGCTCGGTGCACGCGGGGGAGGCGGCCAACGTCATCCCGGACCGGGTCGAGCTCGGGGTCAGCGTGCGTGCCGCGAGTGCGGGCGCGTTGTCCGGTGCGCTCGCCGCGATCGAACGGGTGTGCCAAGCCGAGGCCGCGGCTTCCGGGGCACCGGTGCCACCCGAGGTCGCCACGGTGCGTTCGGCCCCGGCCACGGTGAACGACCGGCAGCTGGTGCTCGCGGTGCGTGCCGCGCACGCGGCCGAATGGGGCGCGGACCGGGTCGGCTGGACGCCCCCGGTGGCCGCGGCGGAGGACGTCGGCCATCTCCTCGCGCGAGCGGACGGCACATCGATCCCGCTCTGCTACTGGACGATCGGGGTCGGTTCGCGAGGTACGAACCATTCACCCGGTTTCGCCCCTGAGCCGTCTGCGTTGCAGGCTGCCGTGGCGGCACTTACCATCGCCGCCCGGTCAGCACTGACTGTAACCGCCGGGTGAGCGTCCCGGCACCGTCGGTTGATCTTGGTCCAGGTTAGCTGTCAGTTAACTACTCCACCTGGGTGATATAGCGAACTTTTGCTCTCTATTGGCCCGGATGGTGTATAGCGTTTTAGCTGTGGGTAGGGGTTGACACCCCGATTCACAAATGTCTGGGGAATCGAAGCCTGGGGGGCTTTGTAATGGTGAAAACTGCCATTGTCGCGACAGCTGTCGCTTTGCTCGGTATGTCCGATATGACCGCTAGTGCCGCCGAGATCCCGGCGCCGCCGAAATGTGAACCACATACGCAATTCGGCTCGGTCGGCTTCGAAACGGTGCAGTGGGAATACCTCGGCTCCGAGCACGGCGAATATGTGTATCGATACCACTTCAACAGCTGGTCGCCCGGCACCGTCACCTGCTCGCCCACGGCCTGATTCCGGCCGGGTCTTCCCCGTCGCCGGGGGAGCGCAGCACTGGGAGGAGGTGAACAGCAATGCAGGAAGACACCGTCATCGACGCAGTGGAGGAGCTGCAGGTCGAGGAGCTGGTGGAGACGACCGCGGCAGGTACCGCGTTCAGCGTCGGCTCCGCGGGCTGCCCGTCCAGCGTCGGTACCGCATCCAGCTTCGGCTGAGCGCGCACCGCACCGCACACACATCGAGGAGATCGAGATGAACGAGTTCGACACGCAGGCCGAGCCCGCGTTCGCCGAGGACATCACGGTGGAGGAGCTGGGGGAGGTCGCCGGTGCCGGTACCACCAACACCGGCGGCACGCTCAGCTCCACCACCTGCCCGGCCTGCGTCGGCACCGCTTTCAGCTGGTCATAAGGAGTTCGGCATGGACATCCAGGAAACCGAGTTCACCGAGGAACTGACCGTCGAGGAGCTGTCGGATGCGACCGGCGCCGGATGGTGCGTCGGTTCGGCAGGCACCTTCGGCTGCCCGTCTAGTGCCGGCAGCTACGGCACGGTCAGCTCGCACTGAGCGAAAGGGAGAAGACGATGAACGACGAAATCAGCGAGCCGGCGACGTCCGAGCTCACGATCGAGCAGCTGTCCGATGCTCAGGCAGGCAGTTTCTGCGTCGGCACCGTGGGCACCGCGGGGTGCCCGAGCTCGGCGGGCTCGGTGGGCACCGCGAGCTCGAGCTGACACTCCCCTTCGACATCCGCGGCGAAACGAACCTTCGAAAGGAGGGATGTCATGGAGAACGCTACCACGCCGAATGCCCAGGTCGAGGAGCTCGTGATCGAGGAGCTGACCGACGCCGGAGCGGCGAACTGCTTCGGCACCGCGGGCAGCGTCGGCTGTCCGGTGTGCTTCGGCACCTTCGGCAGCGCCACCTGATCGGCGTGCAGTAAGAGCAGCGAAATCGCATTGACCGCGTGGTCGCCGTCCATAAGTGAAACATTTTCGGCGGCGACCACGCGGTGCGGACGAGCACGTGCCTGAAAGGACTGGGGGATGGCAGAAATCGTCCAGCGTCTGCGGGAGCATTTCATGCGGCAGGAGCCGTTCGGAATGGCTGCCCCGACGTTCTTCGCCGAACTGGTGACCAGGGCACCGGTGGTGCACTTCGACGGGATGTGGGTGATTTCCGCGTATGAGCTGGTGACCCGGCTGTGCACGCACCCCGACGTCCCGATGGCCGCGCCGGTCTTCACCGAGGCAGTGCATCGAGATAACCCACAGTTTGTCCGGTTCTTCCGCAACACGCTGTCCGTCCGGGCTCCTGAGGAGCACATGCGGTTACGCAGCGTGCTGACCGGGGCGTTTTCCGGCCGTCACCTGGCCACCTTGCGGACCCGTATCGACGAGGTGGTCGCCGAGCTGCTGGCGGACCCGCTGCGCGCGGGCGGTACCGAGTTCGTCAGCGCACTGGCCGTCCCGCTGCCGGCCAGGGTCACCGCGGTGCTGCTGGGCATTCCGCCTGCCGATCGCGACCTGGTGGCCGCGCGGGCCACCGGCATGATGCACCAGTTGTCCGCCGGCTTCCTGACCGAATCCCACCCGGAGGCGGGCACCCCGATCACCGCTGCCGAGTTCGCCGAGCTGCGCGACTACGTGGCCGGGCTGCTGGTCCGGCGCGAGGCCGAACCGGCCGACGACCTGATCGGGCACCTCGCGCAGGTGCGGCAGGCGGGCAAGCTGACCGTGGACGAAGCGGTGGACATGGTGCTGCTGCTGTTCATGACCGGCCTGGACACGGTCACCGCGGCGCTGACCAACACACTGGTGGTCCTGCAGGAGTGGCCGGAGGTCGCCGCCGCGCTCGCCGCCGACCCGAGTTGCGCGGACCGGGTGTTCGCCGAGGCGATCCGGCTGCGTACCCCGGTGGCGTTCGGCTCCCGGCAGGTGGCACGCGACGTGCGGGTGGGTTCCCTCGAGTTCAACGCGGGCGACACGGTCATCCTGACCTTCGCTGCGGCCAACCTCGACCCGCGCAAGTTCGCCGATCCGATGGAGTTCCGCTGGGACCGGCCGATCACCGGCAACGTCGCGTTCGGCCACGGCAGCTACTACTGCCTCGGCAGCGCACTCGCCGGGATGACCGCGCAGTCGCTGCTGCGCGCTCTGCACGACTGTCTGCCGCGGATCGACCGCCCGCTCGCCGACCTGCCCTGGCGGGCGTCGCTGGCGTTCCCGACCCCGCGGCTGCTCCCGGTCACCTTCGCACCCGCAGCTGCCGAGAGCGGTGCGCGATGAGTACGAGCTATCGCTCCCGGGCAGGCACCGAGTTCCGGCAGGTCGAGGAAGCCGACTGCGGTGCGGCCTGTCTCGGCATCGTGCTCGCCGGGTTCGGCAAGTACATGCCGTGGGCGATGCTGTCCCGGGTGTGCGGTGGCGGCCGGGACGGCATCAGCGCCGCGACCCTGGCCCGCCGTGGCCAGCAGCTCGGCCTCACGGTCAGCGCCAAGCGGGTCCGGCTTTCCGGCACTGCCACCGACCTCGCCACGCTCCGCGCGCTGCCGGTGCCCGGCGTGGTGTTCCTGGACCAGCGGCATTTCGCGGTGCTGGAACGGGTCGGCCGCGGCGGGCGGGTGCGGATGCACGATCCGGCGCTCGGCAGGCACACCTTGTCTGCCGCCGAGTTCCGCACGCGGTTCTCCGGACTGTTCCTGGGATTGCGGCCGGGGCCGGAGTTCCTGCCCGGTGGTGCGCCGGAGCCGGCCGCCTCGCGGGCGCTGGGCTGGCTCGGCCGCGGTGCGGTACCTGCGGTCGGTGCGGTGCTGGCCGGGGTGTGCACGGCGCTGCTGACCGTGGTCGCCGCGTTGCTGGCTCGTTCCCTCATCGGGTCCACAATGGACGCTTCGGTCGGCTGGCTGCTCGGTGCGCTGGCCGCGGGGGTGGCGGTGGCCGCATGGACCCAGCAGCGGCTGATCTCCGCGACCCTGCTCCGCACCTCGCTCGCCCGGTCGACCGAGCTGGTCGAGCACCTGCTGCGGTTACCCGGCAGCTACTTCCACCGCCGGTTCACCGGCGGGGTGGCCGCACGGGTGCAGATCGCGGACACCATCGCCCAGCAGCTGACGTCGGTCATCCTGCCGATCGGCGTGCATCTCGCCGCGGTGCTGGGACTGCTCGTGGTGCTGGCCTTGTTCGCGCCGGGCGCGGCCGCGGTGCTGCTGGCAGGCACCCTGCTGACGGCGCTGCTGGCCCGCGTAGGACGGCATTCCGGTACCGAGCGGCAGTCCACGCTGATGACCGAGCAGTCGGCTCGCGACGGTCTGACGCTCAACGTGCTTTCGGCCATCGACACGGTGAAAGCCGAGGGCAGCGGCGCGCAGGCGTTCGCGCGCTGGTCCGCGGCGCAACGGAAAACACTCGCCGCCCAGCGCCGGGCCGCGTTGGGGGAGCAGCGGATCGGGCTCGGCGTCACCGCGGCGCACGCACTGACCTTCGCCGCCGGTCTCGCGCTGACCGGACTGTGGGAGCCGCGCGAGGTGATCACCGTGGCGGTACTGGCCGGGGTGTGGCAGGTGCACGCCGGTGGCCTGGTCACCGGGCTGCACCGGATCGGCGGCCTGCGCAGCAGCTTCGCCGGGTACGACGACGTCGCGCAGGCCGAGCCGGACCGGTTCGACGCGGACGCGCCGGTGCTGCTCGGCCCTGGCCGGATTTCCGTGCGTGGCTTGCGTTACGGCTACGACAAGAACTCCACGCCACTGCTGAAGGGGCTGGAGCTGGACGTGCCGCCGGGGACCAGGGTGACCGTGGTCGGTGCGAGCGGCAGCGGCAAGTCCACCATGGCGAAACTGCTTGCCGGGTTGATCCGGCCGTGGTCGGGTGCGGTACTGGTGGACGGCAGGCGCAGTGCGGACCTGCCGCCGAAGGCCCGGTCCTTCGTGGTCGGGTACGTCGCGCAGCGGCCGGCGTTCTTCGAGGGCAGTGTGCGGGAAAACCTGGAGCTGGGCACCCCGCTGGCCGACGAGGCGATCACCGCGGCACTGGCGGATGCCCAGCTCACCGAGACGATCGCATTGCGCGGCGGGGTGGACGGCGCGTCCGTCGCACAGCACGCGCGCAACTTCTCCGGCGGTGAACGGCAGCGGCTCGCGCTGGCACGGGCGCTGGCCCGCAATCCGCGGGTGCTGGTGCTGGACGAGGCCACGAGCGCGGTCGAAACGGCGCTGGCCACGCGGATCGACGCGGCGCTGCGGGCAAGGCGAACCACCACGGTGGTGGTGGCGCACCGGCTTTCCGCGGTCCGCCCGGACGATCTCGTGCTGCTGATGGACCGCGGCCGCGTGCTGGTGCGCGGACGGCACGGTGACCTCGTCGAGCACGGCGGCGGATACCGGGACCTGGTGGAGGTGGCCGGATGACCACGCTGCCCCACGAAGGCACCACCGGCCGCGGACTGCTGTCGTTCGCGGTACGCGGACAGCGGGTACGGCTCGCGCTGGCCGCGGTGACCGGACTGCTGGCGACCGTGTTCGGCTTCATCGTGCCGCTCGCCGGGATGGTGCTGGCGATCACGATCAGTGCCGGAAACCGCGCCGCCGTGCCGTATCTCGCCGGGGTGCTGTTCGGGGTGCTGGCGGTGCAGCTGCTGACCACCGCCGCGGTCGAACGCGGTCTGCTGACCTTGACCGACCGGGTGCAGGACCGGGTGGAATCGGCGCTGTGGCACCGGTTGCTGAGCCTGCCCGCGCCGTTTTTCCGGCAGTACCCGCTGCGCAGGCTGATGGGGTTCGCCGGTGGCGTCGGGCAGTTGCGCAGCCTGCTCGGCAGCGGAGGTCTGACCGCCGCACTGCACGCCGGGTTCGCGCTGGTCGCGGTCGCATTGCTGGCGCTGCTCGACCCGTGGCTCGCGGTCGCGGCGGTCGGGTTGTTCGGCCTGGTACTGGCCGCGATGCTGTGGCTGTCCGTGCGTCAGCAGCGGCACGACACCGAGGTGCTCGCCGCGGTGGACGACGTGCAGGCGGCGGTGTATCCGGCGATGCTGGGCATCGACGACGTACGCGCGGTCGGTGCACAGTCCTATGTGGCCGGTCGGTGGCGGGCGGCCTTCCTCGCGCAGAAGCGCTCCGACGACGCCGGTCTGCGTTACGCGGAACCGGCCAGTGCGCTCGCGGTGGCCTGCTACCCGGCGTTGCTCGCACTGCTGCTGCCGCTCTCGGCCGGACTCGGCTTCACCGGCCAGTGGACCGTGGTGATGGTTGCGATGACGTTGAATCTCACCGCGGCCCGGTTGCAGCAGGCGCTGGTCGGGTTGTTCTCGATCGGCCCGGTGCACGCCCGGCTCGCGCCGGTGCTGACCACCCGCCCGGAAACCCCGGTCGTGGCGCGCCGGCTGCCGCCGCCGCGCGGCGCGATCGAGCTGGACCGCGTGCACTTCCGCTACCAAGGACAGGCCCGTGACCTGCTGTCCGGGATCTCCTTGCGGATCGCGCCGGGCGAGTTCGTCGCGGTGGTCGGCGCGTCCGGCGCGGGCAAGTCCACCCTGCTGCGGATCCTGCTCGGGCTCGACCGGCCGGACCACGGCCGGGTGCTCGTCGACGGTGCCGACCTCACGGAGTCCGATGTGGACGAACTGCGCACGCGGATCGGTTACGTGGCACAGGATGCCACTCTCGTACGCGGGACGATTGCCGAGGTCATCTGCGGTGCCACCGGGCAGGTCGAGCTGGGCCTCGCCTGGCGGGCTGCCGAATCGGCCCAGCTCGCCGATGTCGTCGCCGGGCTGCCGATGGGCATGCAGACCCAGGTCACCGACGGCGACTGCGGGTTGTCCGGTGGCCAGATCCAACGCCTGCTGCTGGCGCGTGCGCTGGCAAAACAGCCCGCGGTGCTGCTCTTGGACGAGGCGACCAGCGCACTCGACGCGGCGGCGCAGGAACTCGTCCGGTGTGCGGTCGACCGGTTGCGGCTGACCCGCGTCGTGGTGGCACACCGGCTCTCCACGATCCGCTCGGCCGATCGGATCGTCGTACTGGAACACGGACGGATCGCGGACATCGGCACGTTCGCCGAGCTGTCCCGCCATTCGAAAGCCTTCGCCCGGCTCGCGGGCCCCGCCCGCCGGAACGACTGAGGGGATGAACCCATGACGGAAATCGAGCGGATCACCAGGTTCAACCGGTCACTGCGGGTACTCGCGGTGCCAGGGGACGCGGTGTACCTGACCAGCGAACGGACCACGCAGACCCGGCTGGCCGGCAGGCTCGTCGAGCAGCTGGCCCCGTTGCTGGCAGGCGGCCACAGCCGGGACGACATCAAGGCGGCGCTCGGCGTCGACGATCCGACCCGCATCGACGGCGCACTGGACCAGCTGCGCCGTGGTGGTTACGTGGTCGAGGTCGATCCCGGCGTCGACCCGCGGGTCGGTGGTTACTGGGAGGCCACCGGCGTGGACGGCGACGTCGCGGTGCGGCGGCTGGCCGGGGCGAGCGTGCGGGTGCGCACCGCGGGCGAGGTCGACGCGACCGGGTTCACCGAGGCGTTGCGCGGTCTCGGCGTCGGCGTGGTGACCGACGCCGGTGCTCCTGCCGAATTCACCGTCGTGCTCACCGACGACTACCTGCGCCCCGAGCTGGCCGAATGGGGCAAGCAGTTCTACGCGGCAGGCATGCCGTGGCTGCCGGTGAAGCCGGCGGGCAGCATGATCTGGGTCGGTCCGGTGTTCGAACGCGACGTGACCGGTTGCTACGAATGCCTGCGGGTGCGGCTGGCCAACAAGAACGTGCTGGCGTCGTACCTGCGCCAGCGCGGTGTACTGGACAGCCCGGCGCTGGTCAACTCGGTGACCGGCACGGACGTCACGCGGGACCTGGCGCACCGGCTGGCCGCACTGCACGTGGCCAAGTGGCTCACCGGGGCGTTCGCCGCAGGCAGGGCCGCGCAGCCGGAGCCGCCGGGCGGGGTGGCCGCCGAGTACGGCATGCCGTGGCAGTCCGAGGTGCTCACCCTCGACACGATCAGTCTCACCCAGGAGCACCACCCGTTCCAGCGGCGCCCGCAGTGCCCGCAGTGCGGTGAACCGGATCTGCAGGCCCGGCGCCAGGAACAGCCGGTGCGGGTGCAGTCCCGCCCGCGCACCGGCAGCAGCGACGGCGGGTACCGGGCCGGACCACCGGAGCAGTTCATCGCCAGTTACCAGCACCTGATCAGCCCGGTGACCGGGCCGATCAGCAACCTGGTGAAGGTGCCGCTGGAGGTCGAGGGGCTGCACACCTACACCGCCGGGCAGAATTTCGCGATCCCGATGGCCAACGCGAACGACCTGCGGGCGGGCCTGCGCAGTTGCAGTGCGGGCAAGGGGATGAGCGACGCGCAGGCCAAGGCGTCCGCAATCGGCGAGGCCATCGAGCGGTACTCCGGGTTGCACCACGGCGACGAGGCCCGGCGCACAGCGCGGTTCGCCGACCTGGACCCGGCCGAGGTCGTCCACCCGAACGCGGTGCACCTCTACAGCGAGGCGCAGTTCCGTGACCGTGCCGAGTGGAACGCCCGCCCGTCGCACTTCCACTGGGTGGCCGACGACCTCGACCCGAAGCAGACGATCGAGTGGTCGCCGCTGTGGTCGCTGACCGAGCAGCGCAGCAAGCTGTTCCCCACCTCGGGGCTGTACTTCGCTTACCACAACCCGGGAAACCCCTACCAGGCCGGCGCGAACTCCAACGGCTGCGCGGCAGGCACCAGCCTGGAGGACGCTGTCCTGCAGGGCTTCATGGAACTGGTGGAACGCGACACCGTGGCCATGTGGTGGTATCACCGGCTGCGCCGTCCGGCGATCGATCTGTCCACTTTCGACGTTCCGTACTTCGAGCAGTGGCAGCAGCGCTACGACGAGCTGAACCGGGACACCTGGGTGCTGGACCTGACCAACGACCTCGGCATCCCGTCGGTGGCCGCGGTGTCCGTGCGCAGGGACAAGCCGGCGCAGGACATCCTGTTCGCCCTCGGGGCGCACTTCGACGTGGAGGTCGCGATCGGCAGGGCGCTGTCGGAGATGAACCAGTTCCTGCCCGCGGTGATCGGCATGAAGGCCGACGGGTCCGGCAGCTACGCCTACAACGATCCGGACCAGCTGCACTGGTGGCGCAACGCCACGCTGGAAAACCAGCCGTACGTGCTGCCCGCGGATGGTGCCAAGCGGACGGCAGCGGACTTCCCGCGGCACGACACCACCGATGTTCGTGACGACGTGCTCCGTGCGGAGCGGACCGTGGCCGAGCGCGGTATGGAGATGCTGGTGCTCGACCAGACCCGGGTGGACATCGGCCTGCCCGTGGTGCGCGTGATGGTGCCCGGTATGCGGCACTTCTGGCCCCGCTTCGCACCCGGCCGTCTCTACGACGTGCCGCGCAAGCTCGGCTGGATCGACCACACCTCGTCCGAGGACGACCTCAACCCGATTGCGATGTTCCTATGACCACTCTCGAACGCACTGCCGAGTGCACCGTCACCTTCCGCCGCGACGTCGCCCTGCAGACCCGGGACGACCAGGTGCTGCTCGGGCTCGCCGATCGGGCGGGTTACCGGCTGCGCAACGTGTCCGCCGCGATGCGCGAAGCGCTGGCCGGGGTCGAGGCGGGGATGCACACCGCCGAGGAGCTGGCACAGCAGTACCCGGGCTCCCCGGTGGCCGGAGTGCTGGCGAAGATCGAACCGTTCCTGGCCACCGGGATCCGGCTGGCGGGCTGCCGGGCGGCGGTGCTGGAGCGCACCGGGATCACCGAGCTGCGGCCGCCGTCGCCGGATCTCACCGGCACGACCTGGTTGCGGCTGGGCAAGTTCAGCCTGCTGCGCCGTCGTGGCGACGACCTCGTGCTCGAGTCTCCGCTGTCGAAGTACCGCGCGGTGCTGCTCGACGACGCGATTGCCGGTGCACTCGGCGTGGTCGCGCGTCCGGTGTCCGAAGTGGACGAAGAGCTGGTGCCGGTGCTGGCGTTGCTGGCCGGTGCCGGATTCCTGGACATCGGCACCGAGGACGGCTTCGCGGTGGATTCGGACGAGGTGCTGCGCCAGTGGGACGTGCACGATCTGTACTTCCACAGCCGCAGCCGGATCGGCCGCACCGACGAACCGTTCGGCGGCCGGTTCCCCTACGTCGGGCAGATCGAGCCGTTGCCCGCGGTGAAACCTGCTCCGGAGGGGCCGCGGATCGAGTTGCCGCGTCCGGAGTTCGACCGGGTGCGGGACGGCGATCCGGGGTTGCAGGAGACGATCGAGGCCCGTCAGTCGATCCGCGCATACGGCGACGAGCCGATCACCGTTGCCCAGCTCGGCGAATTCCTCTACCGCACGGCGCGGGTGCGGGGCACCTACGGCCCGCGGCCGGAGGCGCGGATGCCGTACGAGGGGTCCAGCCGGCCGTATCCGTGCGGCGGCGCGGGCTACGAACTGGAGCTGTACCTGACCGTGCGCCGGTGCGCCGGGCTGGAGCCGGGGATCTACCACTACGACGCCGGTGAACACGCCCTCCGGCTGATCAACACCGGTGTAGCTGACCGGGAGGAACTGCTGCGGGTGGCCACGCTGTCCACCGGTGGGCAGGCAGTGCCGGACCTGCTGGTCACCATGACTTCGAGGTTCCAGCGGCTGGCCTGGAAGTACCAGTCGATCGCGTACGCGGTCACGCTCAAGCACGCCGGTGCGCTGTACCAGACCATGTACCTCGTGGCCACCGCGATGGGACTGGCCGGCTGCGGGCTCGGCAGCGGGGACGCGGACGCCGCGGCCCGTGCGTTCGGACTGGACTACCTGCGGGAATCGTCGGTCGGTGAGTTCATCCTCGGCAGCGCGCCGGACGAGCTGCCCGCACCGGTGAGCGGTGACGGCGCGCTCGATTGGCGGCCGGGCAACGATCCCGGCTGGCAGGCCGAGGCGCTGGCCGCGCGGAGGGGGTGACCCCGATGGCCGAGCTGGTCGTGTCCAGGGTCTGTGGCCTGCCTGCGGACGTGCTGTCCGGCCTGCGGGCGGCGGAGACCGTCGCACTGCTGGACGAGATCGACGCCGTTTCCGCGTCGCGTGCCGAGCTGCGTGATCCGGTGTGCGACGCACTGCACGCGGCCATCGGCCGCGATGGGCTGTCCAAGGACCAGCGGCGTGGGCTGATCCGGCTGCGCCGGTCGGTGTTCAACGGCCGCACCGACGCGGCCGGGCTCCGGCTGGGCCGCGACGTGCTGGAGCGGGCCGACGCGGAGCGGCTCGGCGAGTGGCACCAGGCGCTGGTCCGGGAACGGGAACTGCTGGAGAAGGCGGCGCGGGCGCTGACCTCGGAACTGGCGGCAGCACAGCACGGGGTGGCGACCGCGTTGCGTCGTCCGCACGTGCTGGCCGGGCTGGCGTTGGCGAGCCCGGAGTTCGTCACCTCGTTCGGCGAGCGCAGCGAGCTCGGCTCGCCGCGTGGCCGGTTGAGCCGCTCCGCGGTGTCGTACCTGGTCCGGACCGCGCTGAAGCCCAGCCCGTTCGGGTCGCTGACCACGGTCGGGGTCGGGACCTTCGCCGGTGCGGCCGATCCCGGCGCGGATGCCCGGCTGGTCAGCTCCTCCCGGGTCGCCGCGCGGCTGGCGCTCGCCGCGACCGAGGACGATCCGCTCGTGGTGCCCAATGTGGACACTCGGGCTGCCGGGGAGGAGTGGCTCGCGCCGTTGCCTGCGTACCTGCACCGGCACGGCGTGTACTTCCGGGAGGACGAGGTCACCGCGTTGGCCGGCCCGGTGCCGCTCGATCCGCGGCCCCGGCGGCTCAGTGCACTGGCCCGGGAACTGCGTTGTCCGGTCACCAGCCTGCGCCGGCTGCTGGACCAGGGTGTTTTCCTGCTGTGTCCACCGTGGACGCTGGACGAGCCCCGGCACTTCACCGCGTGGGGGCGGTCCCCGGTGGCCGAGGCGGGCAGACAGGCCGAGCAGATCGTGACCGAGTCCGCCGACGGCCGCCGTCGTGCCGAGGCGGTGCTGGCGTTGCGCGGCCGGTTGCGCGCGACGCTGGCCGAACGCGATCCGGCGCGGGCCGGCTGGACGGCGGGTCTCGGGCTGGTGCACGAGACGGTGGCACACGGTCCGGAACCGGAGACTGCGCTGCCGGAGTGGGCGCCCGGTGAACTGGACCGGATGGCTCGGCTGCTGCGGGGCACCGGCCATCCGCGCGCCGGTTATCACGACCTGGTGCGGTTCTTCGTCCGGCAGCACGGACGGGGCGGCGTCGGCGGGCTGGCCGGATTCGCCTTCCACGCGGCTCGTGAACTCGACCCGATGGCGTGGTTGTCGCGGTGCGCGATCCCCGCCCCGGGAGCCCTCGACGGACCCAGCATCGGCGCACCGGTACACGCGGTGTTCTGGCAGCCGGCCGGGGAATCGTTGGTGGTGAACCAGATCCAGCCGGGTTACCTCGGTGCGGTGGCCCGCTGGGCTGCGGTGGACGGACTGCGCGAGCGGGTGGAATCGGCGGTGGCCGAGCTGCACGCGCGGCGTTTTCCCGGCTGCGTGGTGTACCAGGTGACGGCGCACGCGGACTGGACCGACACCCAGCGTCCGGCCGTGCGTTCGGCGCCGTGGCTGTCCTGGGGCGCGGAACGGCCGCTCGCCGGAACCGGTGGGGTGCCGATCGACGGCTTCCGTGTGCGGCACGACCCGGCCACGGACACGCTGGAAGTCCTCGACCCGGTCGGCCGGACCGCCGCGCTCAGTTACCTCGGCGCGGTACCGGCACATCTGCTGCGCGGGGTGCCACGAGTGCTGCAGCTGCTCTCGGATCCGTGGCTGTGCCAAGGCCCGTGGGACGCACCGCGTCCGCCGGGGCGCAGACTGCGCGACGGCAGGCTCGTGCTGAGCCGGGCCCGCTGGACGCTGCCGGTGTCGGCATTGCCGAACGTCGGCGACGGGCCCACCGTGGACTTCGTGCGTGCCGGGCGCCGGCTGTGTGCGGAGCACGGTCTGCCGGACGAGACCTTCGTGCGCGGACTCGCCGCGAACGGCACGCCGTCGGGCAAACCGCAATGGCTGAGTTTCGCGCATCCGCTCGCGGCATGGACCGCACTGAAAGGCCTCGGCGACGCGGTCACCGCGGAGTTCACCGAGGCGCTGCCCGCGCTCGGCGAGGCCGGAGCTGCCCGCCGGGTCACCGAGTTCCTGACGGTGTTCACCCATGATTGACACACTGCTCTACCCGGAATGGCAGTACTGGCGCGTGTACGTGTCGGATCTGGCAGAGGTCACACGGTTGCTCGACGAGGTCGTGCGTCCGGCGCTGGACCGGCACCGGGATGCCGTGCGCCGCTGGTTCTACCTGCAGTACATGGATCTGTCCGGGCTCCAGCTGCGGTTGCGGGTGCGGGCCGAGCCGGCGCAGGGCGTCGCGGACGAACTGGAGCGGCGCTTCGCCGAGCGGGGTGCCGAGGTGCTGCCGCGCCGGTACGAGCCGGAGCTGGCGAAGTTCCGCGGCCGCGCCGGCGTCGAACTGGCCGAGCAGATCGCGCACCTCGGCAGCGAGACCGCGTTGAAACTGCTGCCCGGCCGGGCTTCGTCGCGCCGGGTCACCCAGGCCGCTGCGCACACCTCGCTGGTCGTGGCAGGCCTGCCGGCCGCACAGCGGGTGAGTTTCCTGCACCAGTACGCCTGGTACTGGTCGGGTAAGGGCGCCCGCACCACGGTGTGGCGGCCGCCGATGGCGGCCGCCCGCCCGGACGACCCCTCGGCGGTCACCAAAGCGACCCGGCTCCAGGACGGCGTTTCCCGATTGCTGGAGGTCGACGAGATCGGTATTCCACTGCGCCGTTATGCCGGTCTTTTCTGGCGGTTGTACCACGAATCGCCACGTCCTGTCCTCCCTTATCGAGCTGCTTTCCAGCACATCCACCTGATGAACAACCGCCTCGGTGTGGTACCCGGAGAGGAGGCGCAAATCGCGCGGTTGTTGTGGTTGCGGCACCTGCCGTAGCCTGGCGGTACGCCCAACGGCACCGGGAAATTCGGAAAAAACCAATTCAGCAGGAGGAAATCATGGACTCGGGATCCAGCGGCGCGGCCAGCTCGGTCGGCGATCCGGACGACAACCATCCGAACCCGGTAGGCGATGCCGTGGTCAACGGGGTACGGGGGGTACTGAACAAACTGGGCCCGGCCGGGAAGAAAGCCGCCGACCAGCTGCCGAAGAAAAAAGACAAATAACCCACGGGAAATAGCCGGACGGACCCGACACGGATCGTGATGGGTCCGGTACCCTGGGCGGACGCGCGACGTCCAGGGGTGGGCGAGCATGAGTGACGGCAATTTCTTCGACGGTGCGGCGCACACCGTCTTCCAGGGCCGCGATGTCTACGGCGGGGTGCACTTCCACCAGCAGGCCAGGCCGGTGGTGCCGCCGTTGCAAGTGCTGGAGCCCGCGGCACTACCGCAACAACGAGGACCAGCTGGCTGAGCTGAGCCGGATCCACGACGCGGCCGCGGGCGGCGTCGGGCTCGCAATCGTGCTCGGCGCACCCGGCAGCGGGCGTAGCACGTTGTGCGAGTGCTGGGGGTTCGGCAACCGGGATCGGTTCCCCGGCGGGGTGTACTCGGTCCGGCTCGGCCGGCGGCCGGTCACCGACGTGCTCGCCGAACTGCTCGGGTTCGCCGGGGTACAGCGTGGAGCAGCTGCCCGGTCCGCGATGTGGCGGGCCTGGACTGCCGACAAGAAGCTCGCGCTGCTGATCGACGACGCGATGAGTGCCGCGCAGGTCCGTGCGTTGCTGCCGGCCGGCCCCGGCTCGATGGTGCTGGTGGTCGAGGCGGACCGGCTCACCGAGCTGCGCACCCGGCATTCCGCAGGCGACGCGCGGCTGGATCCGTTGAGCGACGAAGCCGCCCGAGGCGTGCTCACCGAGCTGGCCGGATCCGGTCGGCTCGCCGCGGAACCGCAGCAGCCGGCCGAGTTGCTCCCAGATCTGTGCCAGCTCGGCGGCCGAGCTGACGGTCGCGGGTGCGCTGCCCGCGGAATCGCCGGAGTGGCCGATCGAGTACCTGATCGGCCGGATCAAGCGCAGGGTCGGCGGTACCCGTGCACGGTACTCACTTGGCGTTCGAGGCGATCCACTCCGCGAGCACGTCCACGCGCGAGGTCGTCTCCACGCTCGTGTGCGGGCAGTCCGGGCCGTTGGTCTCCACCGAGATCAGCTGGCCGCCGGAACCGGACGGTACGAAGTACGGAGCGCCCGAATCGTAGGTGCAGGCGCTGGTCGTGGTTGCCGGTGAGACGCCGCGGACGCCGATGGTCGTGGCGCCGACGGTGCTCACCTGCACCGTGCCCTGCTGGAGTTTCGTGGACGGTGCCGAGTCCTTCGCGGTGAGGCTGCCCCAGCCCGCCAGCGTGAGGCGCTGGCCGACTCCGGGGACCAGCCGGTTCACCGTGAGCGGGGTGACGTCGGTGACCGGGCTGTCGAGCTGGACCAGTGCGACGTCGTTCGGTTCCGCCTGTAGCACCTGCGTCGCCTTGCGGGTGGTGGCCTTTTCCTTCGTCTCGTCGACCAGCCCGAGCGTGACCGTGGTCGGGTACGGCACCGGTCCGGCCACCCGGTTGCGGTTGGCGTCGTGGAAGCAGTGGCCGGTGGTGAGGATCCATTGTGGAGCGACGAGCGAGCCCGAACAGTAGCTCGGGTAGGAGCTTCCGTTCGGGCTCGGGATCCCGGTCATGGACAGCTTGGCGGTGAAGCCGAACTGTCCGGGTGAGACGTCGGAACCGTCGGCGACGGCGAGTGCCGGGCCTGCGGTCAGGATGGGCAGGAGGACTGCTGCGGAGACGGCGGCGCGAACGCGCATTCTCCTCCCTTCGTCCGGGTCACCGGCGGCGCCGATGCTCGGCCATCCACGCTAACCAGCCTGCGTGCCGCGCGGAATTCCCTTGTCGGGCGAAGGAGTTTGGCCGTTCGGGTACTTGACCCGCAGGCCTCACGCGGTGTGGGTGGCGATCCAGTCCGCGATCACGTCGACCCGTGAGGTGGTCTCGGCGTCGGTGTGCGGGCAGTCCGGTCCGGTCGATTCGACCGAAACGAGCTTGCCGCCGTCACCGTTCGCGTCCGGGGTGAAGTAGGGCGCGCCCGAGTCGTAGGTGCAGGCGCTCGTCGAGTTCTGCGGCGAAACGCCCTGCACGCCCACCGTGGTGTCGGCGATCTCGGACACCTTCATGCCGCCCTGCTGCAGCTTCGTGGACGGTGCCGGGTCGGTCGCGGTGAGGCTGCCCCAGCCGGCGAGGGTGATCTCCTGTCCGACCTTCGGCGCCGCGGTGTCGACCGACAGCGGGGTGATGTCGGTGACCGGGCTGTCGAGCTTCGCGAGTGCGACGTCGTTGGTGCCCGCCTGCAGTACGTCGGTGACCTTGCGGGTCTCGCCTGCCCCGTCCTTCTGCACGGTCGTGCCGAGCAGCACCGAGGTCGGGTACGGCACCGGGCCGGAGATCGGGTTGCGGTCCACGTCGTGGAAGCAGTGCCCCGCGGTGATGATCCACTGCGGTGCGATCAGCGCACCGGAGCAGCCGCTGTCGTACTTGCTGCCGTCCGGCTTGGGGATGTCGGTCGAGGTCAGCTTGGCAGCGAACTTGAACTGTCCGTCCGGCACGTCCGAGCCGTTGGCGACGGCGGCTGCCGGCATCGCGGAGACCAGTGCGGCTCCGGCGGCGAGCAGAGCGGCGGACAGTGCGGTGCGAAGACGCATGGAGGATCCTCCGAGAAAGCGGACTGTGATCGCTTCTCGAGGCTATCGGGTGACTTACTACTCCGAAAGTGTGGGACAGCCAGGGTGCCCGAACGGTCACCCCGGCTGCCCGTACACCGTGGGTATGGGTCAGCGCACGCCGACCAGATCGACGACGAAAACCAACGTTTCGTTGGGCTTGATCACGCCGCCGGCGCCGCGTTCGCCGTAGGCGAGGTGCGGCGGGATCACGAGTTTGCGCCTGCCGCCGATTTTCATCCCGGTCACGCCCTGGTCCCAGCCGGGGATGACCTGGCCGGCGCCGAGCGAGAACTGCAGCGGCTCACCGCGGTTGTAGGACGCGTCGAACTCCGCGCCGGTCGAATGCGAGACCCCGACGTAGTGCACGGAGACGGCACTGCCCTGGCGGGCTTCGGCACCGTCACCGACGGTGAGGTCGGTGATCTCGAGGTCGGCCGGCGGTGGGCCGTCCGGGGGGTCGATTTCGGGCTTTTCCAAGGTCATGCGCTGACCGTACCGAGGCATGTGGTGCTGCGCCGAACGGACTACTCCCAACGGTGGGATGAACGCGAAAAGTCTTCACAATTGCTTTACTCGCAAGTAGCGTGCGCTGGGTCACCTGGGGAAACATCGTTGACGGGAGCACCGGGCATGCGACGACGCATCCGTTTCCTGGCCGTTTCGGCGCTGGTCGCGCTGGCGGCGGGTCTGACGCAGGTGGTCACCACTTCGCCTGCCGCCGCGGCGCTGCCCGGCAACGACTACTGCGCCGGGCAGTGCAACGACATCCTGCCGCCGGGTGAGAACGGCAGCGCGACGCTCGCGGAGATCCTGGCCAACAAGACGCTCGGCGCCCAGCCCGGCCACGCCGACGACCAGCTCGGCAAGTACGCCGACCTCGCGGGCGGGTACCCGACGCTGACCACGGACACGATCGGCAAGTTCTTCAACGACTCGTCCTTCGGCGTCCCCGCCGACCAGGTGGCCAGCACCGACAAACCGCGCGACGACGTGACGATCACCCGCGACAAGGCCACCGGGGTCCCGCACATCCAGGGCAGCACGCGTTCCGGCACGGAGTTCGGCGCCGGGTACGCCGCCGGACAGGACCGGTTGTGGCTGATGGACATCATGCGCCGGGTCGGGCGCGGTGAACTGACCTCCTACGCCGGCGGCGCACCCGCGAACCGGGAGCTGGAGCAGTCCTTCTTCGCCGCCGCTCCCTACACCGAGGACGAGCTGCAGCAGCAGATCGACTCGGCCGCGGCCAGCGGGCCACGCGGCAAGCAGGGCCTCGCCGACGCACAGGCCTACCTCGACGGGATCAACAAGTACATCACCGATTCGCACAACGGCCGGTACTTCCCCGGCGAGTACGTGCTGACCGGGCACGTGGACGCGGTCACCAACTCGGGCACCATCGAACCGTTCAAGTTGACCGACCTCGTGGTGCTCGCCTCGGTGGTCGGTGCGCAGTTCGGCGCCGGTGGCGGCGGTGAGGTGCAGAACGCCGTCGCGAAGCTGGCGCTGCAGGAGAAGTACGGCGTCGAGCAGGGCGAGCAGGTCTGGCAGAGCCTGCGTGCCGAGAGCGATCCGGAAGCCGTGAAGACCTTGCACGACGGCCAGAAGTTCCCCTACGGCAACACTCCGGCCAACCCGCAGGGAGCGGCGATGCCGGATCCGGGCTCGGTGACCAACCAGCAGATGGTCTACGACCCGACCGGTTCCGCGAGCGACTCGACCCCGGCAAAGGTCGACGTCCCGGCGCCGAAGGACCAGGAACCCGCGCGCGGTATGTACGACAACGGCGTGCTGCCCGGGAACATGCTCAAGGACAAACACGGTATGTCCAACGCGCTCGTGGTGTCCGGCGCCAAGACCGCCAGCGGGCATCCGGTCGCCGTGTTCGGTCCGCAGACCGGGTACTTCGCGCCGCAGCTGCTGATGCTGCAGGAACTGCAGGGCCCCGGCATCAGCGCGCGCGGTGCGTCGTTCGCCGGGCTGGGCATGTACGTGCTGCTCGGCCGTGGCCAGGACTACTCGTGGAGTGCGACGACGTCCGCGCAGGACATCATCGACAGCTACGCACTGCCGCTGTGCGACCCCAGTGGTCAACCGGCCACAAAGGACTCGAACTATTACCTGTACCAGGGCAAATGCATTCCGATGGACACTGTGGAACGCAAGAACGCCTGGTCCCCGACGGTGGCCGACGGCACCGCGGAAGGTTCGTACACGCTGCGCAGCTATCGCACGAAGTACGGTCCGGTCACCGCGCGGGCGATGGTCGGCGGCAAGCCGGTGGCCTACTCCACATTGCGCTCGTCGTACTTCCACGAGGTGGACTCGCTGATCGGGTTCCAGGAGTTCAACGACCCGGACTTCATCCACTCCGCGGCGGACTTCCAGAAGGCCGCGCACGACGTCAACTTCACCTTCAACTGGTTCTACGCCGACGCCAAGGACGTCGCGTACTTCAACTCCGGCGCGAACCCGGTGCGCAATCCGGCCGTCGACCCGATGATGCCGACCTGGGGTGACCGCGGTTTCGACTGGCAGGGCTGGGATCCGGCGGGGAACAAGGCCGCGTACACGCCGATGGCGCAGCATCCGCAGTCGGTCAACCAGGACTACTACGTCAGCTGGAACAACGCACAGGCGGACGGTTACGCCTCCGGCGGCGCGGACAAATCCGCCGTGCACCGCGCCGATCTGCTCGATTCGCGGGTGAAGGCGCTGATCTCCGGCGGGACCAAGGTGACCAGGGTGAACCTCGCCAAGGCCATGGAGGATGCGGCACTCGCCGATCTGCGCGCGGAGAAGATCCTGCCGCTGCTGCTGCAGATCCTGGACAAGGCCCCGCTGACCGGAGCGGCTGCGGACGCCGAAGCGAAGCTGAAGACCTGGATGGACCACGGCCACCAGCGCGTGGAATCCGAACCGGGTGGCAAGACCTACCGCGACGCGGACGCGATCCGGATCATGGATGCCTGGTGGCCGCAGCTGGTCACCGCGGAGTTCAAGCCGGGCATGGGCGACGACGCGTTCACCGCGATGACGAACGTGTTGCAGATCAACGAAAGCCCGTCCGGTTTCCAGAACGAAACGCCGGACAAGCACGTCGGGCAGCCGCACCAGGGTTCCTCGTACCAGCACGGCTGGTGGGGTTACGTGAGCAAGGATCTGCGGAGCGTGCTCGGGCAGCCGGTGGCCGGGCCGCTGGGTGCGAAGTTCTGCGGCGACGGTGCGCTGGACGCCTGCCGGACCGCGCTCGTCGACTCGCTGACCAAGGCCGCAGACCAGCCCGCGGACACCGTGTACCCGGGTGACGACGACTGCTCGGCCGGTGACCAGTGGTGTGCCGACACGGTGATCCAGCGTCCGCTCGGCGGCATCACGCACGACAAGATCAGCACGCAGAACCGGCCGACCTTCCAGCAGGTGGTGGAGTACCCGGCGCACCGCGGGGACAACGTCGCGAACCTCGCCGCGGGCAAACCGGTGAACGCGACGAGCGCGGAGACCGGGCTCTACAGCTCCCCGGCCTCGAACGCGGTGGACGGCAACCCCGGCACCCGCTGGGCCAGCGACTGGAACGACAACCAGTCGATCACCGTGGACCTCGGCTCGGTGCAGCAGGTCGGGCGTGCGGTCCTGTCGTGGGAGAAGGCCTACGCCAAGGGGTACCGGATCCAGCTGTCCACCGACGGCACGAACTGGCAAGACGCGACCACGGTTACCGACGGAAACGGCGGTACGGACAACGTCTCCTTCGCCCCATCGGACGCCCGCTTCGTCCGCCTGCTCGGCACCGAACGGGGAACGAAGTACGGGTACTCACTGTACGAGTTCGAGGTGTACGCACACTGACTCTCGCTCCCATCCCGACGGTGCCGACGATGAGCCCGGCCCCGACCAGCACCGCACCGCCGCTCAGCAGCTGGATCGCGGTGGTGGCTACCGGGCCTGGCAGGTGCGTGGTGCGGGACATCGCCACCGTGCCGATGGCCCAGGCGATTCCGGCGCCGGCCACCACGAACGTCCAGCTCGAGCCTGGTGCAACGACGCTCAGAACCGTTGCCACGCCGGTAAAACCGAGCAGCAACCGGACAGTGCTGCCGACGGTCGGCCGCGCGCCGAGCAGGCAGCTTCCGGTGCCCGCGGCGACGGCAACCTGGCGACCGGTCAGCCTACGCAGCGCCGCCGGACGGCACAGGACCGGCACCAGACCGGCAGCCAGGAACGCGAGCCCGGACCCGGACAGCGGCGGCAGCGTCCGCGCCATCACCAGCATCGCGGGAAACGACGAGCCCCAGCACAGCCACAGTCCGACCAGAGCGAATGCTCGGACCATCCGTGTGTTGCTTGCCCTGCGTGAGCAAGGTTCCTTCACTCGCGCGGGTCGGGCGCTGGGGCGGACGGTCGTCGAACGCGCGGCTGCGGTGCTGGCGGAGCTGCAGGCGATCGAGCGGTTTGCTGCGGACGTCCGTGCGCCTGGGCTGCGGTGGGTGCGGTGTCCAGCGCGTTGGTGCGGTTCGTGCCGGCGGTGCTCGCGCGGCTGCGCCGGGATCGGCCGCGAAGTGCCGTGCTCACCCTCGAAGGCGACGACGACGAGCTGACCGCATAGCTGGCCGAGGACACCATCGATCTCGCCGTGACGACCCGGCCGGCAGCGGCTCCCGGACGGTCGAGGACGAGTTCCTTGCCGTTGCGCCGAAGGCGCACCCGCTCGGCAGACAGGGCCGGATCGGGCTGGCCGAGCTGGTCCGCGCCGGCGTCGCGTATCCCGGCGGTACGTGCGGGCCCGCGCTGGCCGAGGGGGCTGCCGCGCACGGCGTCGACCGGCGTCCGGGTCACGTCGTGCGCGATGTCGGCACCGCGGTTGCCATGGCGGCTGCCGGGATCGCCGCGGGCGTGGCCCCGCCGTGGCACTGCCGGATCCGGTGCCGTCCACAGTGGCGTTCTTGCCGCTTGAGCCGCGGTTGACGCGGACCATCCACATTTACCACCGCGACGGCGACCGCGATGCCGGATACTTCGCCGAGCTGCTCGCCGGTCGGTGATTTTCGTCGCTGCGGTCGGGAATCGGCGGAGCTACCGTGGCCGGATGGATGACTGGACTCCGCGGACCCGGGCGATCGCGGCGGGGCGCCCGCACGGCCCGGGAGAACCGTTGAACACCCCGATCGTGGCCACGAGCACCTTCGAGGCCGGTGGGGACGCGGTGTACGCGCGCTCGGACGGTACCGAGACCTGGGCCGCGCTGGAGGAGGTCGTCGGATCGCTCGAAGGCGGATTCGCCACCGCGTTCGGGTCTGGAGTCGCGACGTTGTCCGCAGTGCTGGACTCGCTGCCGGTCGGTTCGACAGTGGCGGTGCCGACGTTCAGCTACGCCGTCACGCGCGGAGTGCTGCGGCACGCCCAGGAGCTCGGCCGGCTGACGGTCACCGAGCTGGCGCCCACGGACACCCAGGCGTGGCTCGACTGCGACGCCGACCTGCTGTGGCTGGAGTCGCCGACCAACCCGACGCTCGACGTGATGGAGATCGAGACCATTGCACGGGGTACGCGCGGCCGGGTCGTCGTGGACAACACCTTCGCCACACCGCTGCATCAGCAGCCGTTGTCGTTGGGTGCGGACATCGTGGTGCACAGCGCGACGAAACTCATCGGCGGGCACAGCGACCTCCTGCTGGGCGTCACAGTCGCACGGGACGAAGCGGTGGCCGGAGAACTGCGCGCGGCGCGCACTCGGATCGGTTCCACCCCCGGCGCCCTCGAAGCGTGGCTCGCGTTGCGCGGATTGCGGACGCTGTCCGTGCGGTTGGCGGAGCAATCGCGGACCGCGGAATTATTGGCGTCCCGGTTGGCGGACCACCCGAAGGTGACGAAGGTGCGTTACCCGGGTTTCGGGATGATGGTGGCGTTCGAGCTGCCGGATGCCGAGGCGGCGGGCAAGGTGTGCGCGGCGGTCCGGCTGATCCGCCCGGCGACGAGCCTCGGCGGGGTGGAAAGCCTGGTGGAGCGGCGAGCCTGGCTGCCGGGCGAGGAACGCGTGCCATCCGGGCTGATCCGGTTTTCGGTCGGACTGGAGGATCCCGAGGACCTGTGGCGGGATCTGCTGAGCGCGCTCGGGTGAGACGGGGGGTTCAGGTCAGCAACGGCAGCAGCTGCGCCCGCTCTTCCTCCGGTACGTACTCCGCGTAGTTGTCGTACAGCGCCTGCCGCGCGAGTTGTGCCGCCGATTCGCCGTCGCCTGCTCGGATCGCGTCGCGTACCTGTTCGTGGTGCCCCAGCCAGGTGCGCATCAGGGTGGCCTGGTCACGGGCGTGCGCGAGCTTGTCCTCGATCAGCTCCAGCACCACGCCACGGACCACTTCGCCACTCATCACGAGCAGCTGGTTCCGTGCCGCGCGGGCGACCGTCTCGTGGAATGCCACGTCGGCCCGGCTGAATTCGGCGTATCCCTTCGCCGCGGACATCGTGGCGAGTGCTTCGTCCAAAGCGGACAGATCAGGGCCGGTACGCAGGTGTGCGGCCAGCAGGTGCGCCGAACCGTCCAGCACCATCCGGAACTGCAGCAGTTCGCCGAGCCCGACGTGTTCGGCCCTGGCGAGCCGGTGCATCGAACGCTGCAATGCCACCGGCGAAGCGGCCAGCACCTCCGGCCCCCGCGGATCTCCCGGCCGGGACCGGATCAGCTCGGCGGCCTGCAGCACCCGCAACGCCTCCCGCACGGTTGAACGGCCGACCTCGAACTGGGTCATCAGCTCGCGCTCGCCGGGCAGCCGCGCACCGGGTTTGAGCCTGCCGCTGACCACGGCCTCCTCGATTTGCTCCACGATCCGCTCGTATGCGCGGACCGGGGCCACCGGTTCGAACTGCATACCTTGACCTCGGCGTCGTCTGGTGCGAACCTGCTGGTGCTACTGGTCAGACCAGTGTACCGGGTTGGAGGCTGTGTGGGCAGACCATCGCGACAGCTCACCCACGCAGCCGACCGGGCGCGGGTATTCCGCAAGACCGGCAGAACGAAAGCCATCGCCGCGGCGCTGGCGCTGCTGCTCCTGGCGACCGGCTGCTCCGCCGGGTCCAGCGCGAGCGTTTCACCTGGTCCGGACACGCTTTCGGTGGGGATCACCGCGGAACCGTCGAGTTTCGACTTCACCAGCTCCGACGGTGCGGCCATCCCGCAGGCGCTGCTGTACAACGTGTACGAGGGCCTGGTGAAGCTCGATCCCCAGGGCCGGGTGGTGCCGTTGCTCGCGAAGTCCTGGACGATCAGCCCGGACCGGCGGACCTACGATTTCCGGCTCCAGCCGGGAGTGCGGTTCGCCAACGGGGCACCGTTCACCGCCGAGGACGTCAAATTCTCGCTGATGCGCGTGAAGACCGACTGGACGATCTCGCTCAAGTCGGCAATGGACGTGGTCGACCACGTGGACGCGGTCGCACCGGACCACGCACGGGTGGTGCTGTCGAAACCGAGCAACGGCTGGCTGTTCAGCCTCACCGGCCGGGTCGGCGCGATGTTCAGCCCGACCGGCGTTGCCGACCTCGCGAACCACCCGGTCGGCACCGGACCGTACGAGATCGCCTCCCGGCGGCGGGGCGATTCCATCGTGCTGAAGGAGAATCCACGGTACTGGGGCCGCAAACCCGCGTACCGCACGGTCGTGCTGAAGTACTACACCGATCCGACCGCGCTGAACAACGCACTGCTGTCCAACAGCATCGACGTGATCTCGGCACTCACCTCGGCCGATTCGATCCCGCAGTTCCAGGGTGACGACCGGTTCACGGTGCTGCAGGGCACCACCAACAGCGAGGTCACGCTGGCATTCAACAACCGGCGCGCCCCGCTGAACGACGTGCGGGTACGCCAAGCGCTCAGTTACGCGATCGATCGGAAAGCCGTGCTGGACCTGGTGTTCAACGGCCGTGGCACGCTGATCGGCAGCATGGTCCCGCCCACCGACCCTTGGTACGAGGACCTGTCCAAGGCGTACTCATACGACCCGGCGAAGGCGAAGCAGCTGCTCGCCGAGGCAGGCGTGCACGATCTGCAGCTACGGCTGCGGATCCCGAACCTGCCCTACGCGGTGTCGGCCGCGCAGGTGGTGCAGTCGCAGCTCGCCGACGTCGGCGTGCGCACCACGATCGAACCGCTCGACTTCCCGGCGGTGTGGCTCAAGCAGGTGTTCACCGACCACGATTACGACCTGTCGATCATCCAGCACGTGGAAGCCCGTGACATCACCACGTTCGGCAAACCCACGTACTACTGGGGTTACGACGGCAAGCGGGTGCAGCAGCTGCTCGCGTCGGCCGACAGCGGCACTCCGCAGCAGCAGGTGACGGACATGAAACAGGTCGCGCGGCAGCTCTCCGCGGACGCCGCGGCGGACTGGCTTTTCCTGTTCCCCAACGTGATCGTGGCCAAGAAGAAGGTCACCGGCTTCGTGCGCAACCAGGTCAGCGAGTCGTTCGACCTGACCGGGGTGAGGCCGGCATGACTGCGCGGGTGGCCCGGCGCCTTGCCGTGTTCGTGGTGAGCCTGTTCGTGGCGTCGATCGTGGTGTTCCTGTTCATGGCGGTGCTGCCGGGCGATCCGGCACAGGTGGCGCTCGGCGTGAATGCGACGCCGGAGCTGCTGGCGAGGACACGAGCCGAGTTCGGTATCGACCGATCGCTGGTCACGCAGTACCTGAGCTGGATCGGCGGCGTGCTGCACGGTGACTTCGGCCGCTCCTACGTCACGCGGGAGGCGATCACGCCGCAGCTTCTCGACCGGCTCGGCGTCACGTTGTGGCTGGTCGCCGCGGGCATGGTGGTGGCGCTGGTGATCGCGGTGCCGGTGGGTACGTTCGCCGCGGTGCGGCACCGGAAGGCCAGTGGTGCCACGGTTTCCGGGCTGGCGCAGATCGGGATCGCGATCCCGGCGTTCCTCGCCGGCATCATCCTGGTGCAGATCTTCGCGGTGCAGCTGCACTGGTTGCCCAGCGGCGGGTGGACGCCACCGGACCAGGGCGCGGGCGAGTTCCTGCGGGGTCTCGTGCTGCCCGCGTTGTCGTTGGGGCTGGTGCAGGGCGCGGTGCTCACGCGGTACGTCCGCTCCGCGGTGCTCGACACGCTCGGCCAGGACTACCTGCGCACGGCGAGGTCCAAAGGCCTGCTGCCCGGCCAGGCGCTGTACCGGCACGGGCTGCGCAACGCGTCGGTCCCGGTGGTCACGGTGCTCGGCCTGCAGCTCACCACCCTGCTGATCGGCGCGGTGGTGGTGGAGCGGGTGTTCGTGCTGCCGGGGCTCGGCAGCATGCTGCTGGACGCGGTGTCGCAGCGCGATCTGCTGACCGTGCAGGGCATCGTGCTGGTGCTCGTGGCGGGTGTGCTGCTGGTGAACTTCGTGGTCGACGTGCTCTACACGGTGCTCGATCCGAGACTGCGGGGGTCCTGATGCGCCGCAACGGAAACCTCCTGCTCGGCGGCGTGCTGGTCGCGCTCGTGGTGCTGGCGGCGCTGGTGTCGTTCGTCTGGACGCCATATGACCCGGTGCAGGTGAACGCGCCGGACCGGTTGGTCGGCTTCTCCGGCGAGCACCTGTTCGGCACCGACAAGTTCGGCCGCGACGTGTTCAGCCAGATCCTCGTCGGCGCGCGGACCACGTTGTACGTCGGCGTGATCGCGGTCGGCATCGCCGCGGTGCTCGGTACCCCGCTCGGCGTGCTGGCCGCGATGGCACCGCGGTGGCTGGGTGAGTTCGTGATGCGGGTGAACGACCTGGTGCTCGCGTTTCCCGCGCTGCTGCTGGCGATCATGTTCGGGGCGGTGTTCGGGGCGGACACGGTGACCGCGATGACCGCGATCGGCATCGCCACCATCCCGTCCTTCGCGCGGATCGCCCGTTCCGGCGCGTTGCAGGTGCTGAGCAGCGAATACGTGCTGGCCGCGCGGGCCGGCGGCCGGTCGCGCACGCAGATCGCGGCACGACACGTGCTGCCGAACATCTCCGGGCTGCTGATCGTGCAGGCGTCGGTGTCGTTCGCGATTGCCGTGCTGGCCGAGGCGGCGTTGTCCTTCCTCGGGTTCGGCACCCGGCCGCCGACGCCGTCATGGGGACGGATGCTGCAGGAATCGCAGGAGCTGCTCACCGTGCATGCGCGGCTGGCGCTCGTTCCCGGGATCGCGATCGCGGTGGCCGTGCTCGGCTTCAACCTCCTCGGCGACGGGCTGCGCGACCGTCTCGACCCCCGATTGGCGGCGCGGGTATGACGCTGGAAGTGGAACACCTGAGCGTCGCGGACCTCGTGCGCGACGTGTCGTTCGAGGTCGGCGCAGGCGAACGGGTGGGGCTGATCGGGGAGTCGGGCTCGGGGAAATCGCTGACCGCGTTGTCGGTGCTCGGCCTGCTGCCGGACGAGCTGCGTGCCACGGGTTCGGTGCGGCTGGACGGGCAGGAGCTGCTGACCGCGTCCGAGCGGGAGCTCTCCCGGTTGCGTGGCAACGAGATGGCGATGGTGTTCCAGGAGCCGATGACCGCGTTGAACCCGGCGATGCGGATCGGACGGCAGGTCACCGAGCCGTTCCGGGCGCACCGGCCGCCTGGCCGTCCCGCGGCGGAGCTGCTGGACGCGGTCGGGCTGCCCGGCACCGCACGGGCGTATCCGCATCAGCTTTCCGGCGGGCAGCGGCAGCGGGTGGTGCTGGCGATGGCGCTGGCGAACGACCCGTCCCTGCTGATCTGCGACGAGCCGACCACCGCACTGGACGTGACCGTGCAGGCGCAGATCCTTTCGCTGATCAAGACTTCGTTGTCCGCGGAGAGTTCGCTGCTGTTCATCACGCACGACCTGGCCGTGGTCGCGTCGGTGTGTGACCGGGTACTGGTGATGCACGAGGGCGAGATCGTGGAACACGGCTCGACCAGGGACGTGCTGACTTCGCCGCAGCATTCCTACACCCGGCGGTTGCTGGCGGCTTCGGATCTGGAGGCGACACGGTGATCGAGGTCCGGGAACTGGAGCGGCGCTACGCCCGGCGTGCCGTGCACGCGTTGCGTGGCGTCAGCTTCGACGTGTCCGAGGGGCAGCGGTTCGGCATCGTCGGCGAGTCCGGCTCCGGCAAGTCCACTTTGGTCCGGTTGCTTGCCGCGCTCGACCGGCCCAGCGCCGGCACGATCACGTTCCGGGGCAAGCGGATCGACCACCTGCCGGAGCGGAAGCTGCGCTTTCTCCGCGAGCAGGTGCAGATCGTGTTCCAGGATCCGATGGGCTCGCTGGACCCGCGGATGCGGGTGCGGGACATCGTGTCCGAACCACTCGGCCGGCGGGCTCCGGAGCGGGTGTCGGAACTGCTGGCGGCCGTCGGGCTGCCGCCGGATGCGGCCACCCGGTACCCGCACCAGTTCTCCGGCGGGCAGCGGCAGCGGATCTCCCTCGCGCGGGCACTCGCGCCGCGGCCGAGCGTGTTGATCGCCGACGAGCCGGTGAGCGCGCTGGACGTCTCGGTACGTGCACAGATCCTCGACCTGCTCGCCCGGCTGGTCGACGAATTCTCGCTCACGTTGATCTTCGTGTCGCACGACCTCGGCGTGGTGCGGCACGTGTGCGACCGCGTCGCGGTGATGCGGCGCGGCGAGATCGTGGAACTCGGCGACGTCGAGCAGGTCTACTCGGCGCCGGAGCACGCCTACACCCGTGAGCTGCTGGCGGCCGCGCCGAACCTGCGCGGTGAGCTGGCCCGGTTGAAGGGAGAAGCGGATGCCTGAGTACCCCGACGGCCTGCCGATCGGCTCCGGTTGGCTGTCCACAGTGGATTCAACGGACGTGGTTTTCCCCTACGACGGTTCGGTGATCGGCCGTGTGCCGGTCGGCACCGCCGAGCTGGCGACGCGTGCGGTCGACGAGGCGGTGGCGGTGGCTCGCGAAGTGGCGGCACTGCCGTCCCGGACACGGCGTGCGTTGCTCAACGACGTCGCAGCTTCGCTTCGCGAGCATCGGGCCGAATTCGAACGGCTGCTCGTGCTGGAGACTGAGAAGCCGCTCGTCGACTGCCGGGTGGAAGTCGCGCGCGCGATCGTCACCTGGGAGGCTGCGGCCGAGGAGGTGTCGCGGCTGCACGGCGAGACCGTGCCGCTGGACCTGCTGCCCTCCGGCGACGGCTTGGTCGGGTTCTGGAAGCGCAAGCCGATCGGCGTGGTGGTCGGCATCGCCGGGTTCAACTACCCGCTGCTGCTGGCGTCGCACAAGATCGCGCCGGCGCTCGCGGCTGGGTGCCCGGTGGTGGTGAAGCCCGCGCCGCAGACACCGCTCGCGACGTTGTGGCTGGTGCACCTGGTGCGCACGCACACCGAGCTGCCCGCGGCGGTGCAGCTGGTCACCGGTGACGCGTCGGTCGGCTCGGCGCTGGTCACCGACCGGCGGGTCGGCGCGGTCTCGTTCACCGGCTCCGCCGCGGTCGGTCACCGGATCGCCCGGGATGCCGCGCCCACGAAAACGTTGCTGGAGCTGGGTTCCAACGCCGCGTTGGTGGTCGCCGCCGATGCCGACCTCGACGCGGCTGCCGATGCCGTGCTGCGCGGCGGGTTCTACGCGTCCGGGCAGGCGTGCATTTCCGTGCAGCGGGTGCTGGTCGATTCGTCGGTGGCGGCGCAGTTCACCGACCGGGTGCTCGCGCGGCTCGCCTCGGTCTCCGTCGGCGATCCGCGCGAGGAAACCACGAGGGTGTCGAAGCTGATCGATGCACGGTCCACTGCCCGGGTCGCGGAGTGGGTCGACAAAGCGACTGCAGCCGGTGCGCGGGTGCTGGCGGGCGGTTCGCTGCAGGACGGCGTGCTGGAGCCGACGGTGCTCGCGGACGTGCCCGACGGTGTCGAATGCTGGGACGAGGAGATCTTCGGTCCGGTCGTCTGCCTGCGCACGGTGTCCGGTGTGGACGAAGCGTTCGCCGCGGTCAACGCCTCGCGCTACGGGCTGCACGCGAGCGTGTACAGCCGCTCGCTGGAGACCGCGTTCCGGGCGCTGGACGAGCTGGAGGTGGGCGGCGTCGTGGTGAACGAAGTGCCCGGCTTCCGCTCCGACACCATGCCCTACGGCGGGGTGAAGGATTCTGGCATCGGCCGTGAAGGACCGCGGTTCGCCGTGGAGGAACTGACCGTGACGAGGATGGCGGTGCTGCGCCCGTGAACTACGCCGATCTGTTCCGGATGGACGGCCGCCGCGCCGTGGTGCTCGGCGGCGGAAGCGGCATCGGCCGGGAGGCGGCGCGGGCGTTGGCTGCGCACGGTGCTTCGGTGGTCTGCGCGGACCGTGACGTGGCGGCCGCGCAGGAGACCGGCGTCGGCGAGGCGTACGAGATCGACCTGCTCGAACCCGGTGCGGTGGCGCGTGCGGCGGCGGACCTCGGCGATCTCGACGCGGTGGTGCTGACCGCCGGGGTGAACGTGCGCAAGCGGCTGCTGGACTACACGCGGGAGGAATTCGACCGGGTAGTCGCGCTGAACCTCGGCGTCGCGTTCGAAGTGTTGCGGGCATTCGGTGAGCCGATGGTCGCGCGCGGGCGCGGAAGCATCATTGGGTTCTCGTCGATCCGCGGCACCACGGTGGAGCCTGGGCAAGGTCCGTACGCGGCCACGAAGGGCGGTTTGGTGCAGCTGTTCCGCACGGCCGCTGCCGAGTTCGGGCCTGCCGGTGTACGCGTGAACGCGATCGCACCTGGCGTCGTGGAGACACCGTTGACCGCGCAGATCAAGGCTCAGCCGGACTGGTACGCGGCGTACGCGGAGAAGGGCGCACTCGGCCGTTGGGCGCGCGCGGACGAGCTGGCCGGCGCCGTCGTGTACCTCGCTTCGGGCGCTTCGACGTTCGTGACCGGCTCCGTGCTGGCTGTGGACGGTGGTTGGACTGCAGTCGACGGACGGTTCGAACCACCTGCTTCGTGAATTGGAGGTTGCGATGACCGAATTGGCTGACCTCACCGCCGGTGAGCTGGTGGCGGGGTATCGCGAGGGGACGTTCTCGCCGGTCGAAGTGACCGAAGCGGTACTCACGCGGGTCGATGCCCGCGAACCAGAGCTGCACGCGCTGTATGCCTACGACGCTGCTTCGGCTCGCGAAGACGCGAAGGCGTCCGAAGTGCGTTGGCAGGCGGGCGAACCGGCAGGGCCGATCGACGGTGTGCCGTTGACGCTGAAGGAGAACATCGCAACGCGCGGCACGCCTGTCCCGTTGGGTACTGCTGCGACAGCCCTGACGCCAGCTGTTGCCGATGCACCGGCTGCAGCCCGCGTACGCGAGTCAGGCGCGGTACTGCTGGCGAAGACGACGATGCCGGACTACGGCATGCTCACGTCGGGACTGTCGAGCTTTCACGTCGCTTCGCGCAACCCGTGGGACCGCACGCGCACGCCAGGTGGTTCGAGCGCCGGAGCAGCGGCGGCTGCCGCGGCGGGCTACGGACCCCTGCACGTCGGCACCGACATCGGTGGCTCGATCCGGCTGCCGGCCGGCTGGTGCGGTCTCGTCGGCCTGAAGCCGAGTTTCGGCCGGGTGCCGGTGGATCCGCCGTTCCTCGGCCGCGTGATCGGACCGCTGACCAGGACCGTCGCCGACACCGCGCGGCTGATGAGCGTGCTCGCACTGCCGGACGAGCGGGACCATCTGAGCCTGCCGCCGGAAACCATCGAGTGGTCAGCGCTGGAAAGCTCACTGTCCGGCCTGCGCGTCGGACTGCAACTGTCCGCCGGGGTCGGGCTGGACGTGGAACCGGCGGTGGCCGAGGCCGTGACGGAAGCCGCCCGGCGCTGCGAGGCCGCCGGCGCCGTGGTCGAGCCCGTGGAACCGTTCCTGACCCGCGAACTGCTGTCCGGTCTCGACCGCTTCTGGCGGGTACGGGCGTGGTCGGACATGGCGGCGCTACCGGCCGACCGCCGGGCGCGCATCCTGCCCTACATCGCCGAATGGGCCGCCGGCGCGGAATCCGTGTCCGGAGTGGACGCCTACCTCGGCTTCGCCGCCATCGACCGGCTCAGCGCGGCAACCCTGCGCGCCACCGCCGCCTACGACCTCGTGCTGTCGCCGACCTGTCCGGTGTCCGCCCCGCCAGCGGACTGGCCTTCCCCGACGAACGACCCGGCACGCCCGTTCGAGCACATCGGGTTCACCGTCCCGTACAACATGTCGGGCCAGCCGTCGGTCTCGCTGAACTGCGGCTACACCCCGGAAAACCAGCCGATCGGCTTGCAGATCACCGGCCGCCGCTTCGCCGACCTGAAGGTCCTGCAGGCCGCCGCGGCGTTCGAACAACTACGCGGCCCGCAACGCCCATGGCCGATCACCGCAGCGGGTTCCCGCTGAGCACAGCCAGCTCCTCGGCGACTTCGGAGATCGACAACCGCACCTTGCCGAGGTCGGCGCGGAGCCGACCGTGCAACTCCCAGCCGAGTTCGTGGTCGCGACTGCCGATCCCGGGTGGACGGAGTTCGTGGTGCTGGTCGAGCCGGGTGTGCCAGTAGGTGAGGAACGGGCCGAGGATCTCGTCCTGCAGCCGCCGGATGAGCGTCGCCAGGCCGGGCCGCACCGGAGTCGACGGCCGGAGCGCGTCCGGGTCCACCGCGTCCCCGACCAGGCGGATCCGGTCGAACAACGTGTGCAGGGAACTCAACGCGCTGCGCAGCAACCCCTCCCCGGCAGGGAGTTCCCGCAACGGGACCCGGCTGGTGAGCTCGTTCAGGATCCGGTGCGCGGCCCGGCGCTCCTCGTCGTCCAGCGCCGAGCGGACCCGGGCACGCAGCACCCCGTGCCCCGGCCGTGCGCGGTTCGCCAGCACGCCCAGCGCCGCCTCGCGGAGCCGTTCCGTGCGAGCCGGTCGCGGATCGGACCGGCGAAGTGCGAGCTGGAACGATTTCGGCAGTACGAATTCCTCACCCTGCGGTGATCCGGCGAGCAGCCCCGCGCTCACCAGGCCGGTGACCACCTCTGCCACCGCGCCGTACCGTTCTCCCCTGGTGCCGCCGTCCACTTCGGAAAGCACATCGGCGAGCAGTGCGGCGGTGAGCGGCGCGGGCGCGGCCGACCAGCAGATCCGGAGCGCGTCCCAGGCCGGCTCACCGAGTTTGCCGACCGCTGCGACCACGCGTTCGGCCACCGGTTCCAGCAGCGGCGACCGCAGGCCGTGCAGCCGATCGAGCATTGTCGTCTCGGAACCGGAGAACTGCTCGACGAGCCCACGCGCGAGGCCGGTACTGCCCTCGGCGACCTGCCGAAGCGCGGGGGTCAGCGGCAGCTCGTGCTCCCGCAGGTCGGTCAGTTCGATCGCGGTGCCCAATGCGGCAAGCCGCTGATCACGGGTCAGCACCAGACAGGCAACCCCGTCCGGCAACCCGACGGCCGTCGCCGGTACGTCGTCGAGCACCACGAGGTCCCCGGGCTCCGCGGTGCCCGGAGCATCCCAGTGCACCGTCCGGTGAGTCCGCCCGAACAACTGCACGTACTCGCGGGCGAGTGAGGTTTTGCCGATCCCGATGACTCCGTGCACCACCGCCACTCCACCAGCACCGAGCACCGCGTGCAGCTGCCACAGCTCGGCCCACCGCCCGGCGAACTTTCCCGGTCCGACCAGCCGTTTCGACGAGGGGGTGAGTCCGATGGTGCCCTCGGTGCCGGCAACGCGTTCCCGTACCGCCTCGACCAGAGCTTCGAGTGCGGTGCTCGTCGCGGGGTGCCCTGGCAACAGCATGTCGAGCACCTGCCGAGGAGCCAGGTGATCGGTCCCCGGCTCGGGATTCACCACGAGGAGCCGCTCGAAGGGCTGCCGCCCGGCGAGAAACGCGGTGGTGAACTCCTCCTGGCAGGCGACCCGGGTGCCGTAACTGCGGCTGTAGTAGGCGAGCAACAGCCGGGAGCCGCTCAGCGCGATCCGCACCCGGTCCGAAATGGACTCGAACTGCCGGATGCTCTCGGTGTCCAGGAACACCCGCACGCCCGCGGCGGTGAGCGCGTCCGCGATGCGGCCCACCGCAGCCGCGTCCGCTCGGTCGTAACTGACGAAGACATCCCAATCCGGCACGCGGCCCTCCCTCCGCGGCGGCTGCCGAGCACACCGCCGCCACCTAGAATGCCGAACATGAGCACGTCCGAGCGAGTTGAGCAGTCACTGGCCTGGGAACTGCACGTCGAACTGGCCAGCCGGATCACCTCGGTCACCCTTGGCCCGGAAGAGGGGCTGCTGTCGGAAGCACTCGACAGCCTCTACTGCGTCTTCGAGACCGCCCGGCACGCGCTGGCGGCGCACCCACCGCAACGGGCGCTCGTCGAGGATTCCCTGCACCAGGTCGTGTTCCGGCTGCTCAACCAGGGATTGCGACCGTTCCTGAGCCGGTGGCATCCACGGCTGGACGCCTACCACGCCCGCCGTCCCCAGCACGTCTCCCGGCTGGACCACGAGCTGGCCTGGGCACAGGCCGGGCAGCTGCGTGCGGAACTCGCCGAACTGCAGGTCCTGCTCCGCGACGTGACCGAACGGCTGGCCGAACTCGCCGGTGCGGGCTCTCTTCTGCCGGCGGTGCGCTGATGGCCCGGCGCGTGCCCCGTGAGATCGGGATCAAGCTGAAGCTGCCGTTCGTCGGCGAGGTGAGCGGCAACTGGGCTCCGGAACAGGCGGAGCGGAAAGCTGCGTGGGAGCTGTACGTCGAGCTGTCGACCCGGATTTCGGTCGTCCCGCTCGGCCGTGACGAGGGACTCGCCAGGGGTGCACTGACCAGCCTGTACACCCTCTTCGGCAGCACCCGCGAGATCCTGCGCAAGCACGGTCCGGCGACCAGCCCGCGCAAAGGCCCTGATGAGTTCACCCTGGGGAAGCTGGCGCTCACCGTCCTCACCGTGGTGCGCCCGGTGACGGCCTACTGGCATCCGCAGCTGGAGGCGTGGGAAGTCAAGCGTGCCACGGACGCCGGCCCGATCGACCACGAGAACGCGTGGGAGCGCATCGACGAACTCCGCGCGGCAATCGAGACGGTCCGGCAGGGACTGCAGGAAGTGGCCGAAGCGCTCGCCGAAGTGGCCGGCGCGGCACCGCTCACTCCGGACTCCCGGCTCCTGGGTAACCTCCGAAAACAGCGGGGGGGGGGTGAGCGCCTGAAGGCCTTGTGCCACAGCGCTCAGCGGCCGTCGCTCGCCGCCTGATCCGGGTCTACTTCGGACTGATCGCCTCCGCCAGTGCTAGTACTCGGCGGGCGTTGTCCACGTGCAGGTTTTCGATCATCCGGCCGTCCACGGTCACCACGCCGCGGCCTTCTGCGCTGGCCTGTTCGAACGCGGTGATCACCCGGCGGGCGTGGTCGATTTCCTCGGCCGACGGGGCGAAGATGCGGTTGCTCGGTGCCACCTGCGACGGGTGGATCAGCGTCTTCCCGTCGAACCCGAATTCCCTTCCCTGACGGCATTCCGCTTCGAAACCGGGGACGTCCTTCACGTCGTTGTACACACCGTCGAGGATCACCTTCCCGGTTGCGCGGGCGGCCAGCAGGCACAGGGACAGACCGCCGAGCAAGGGGGCCCGGCCGGGGACGAATTCCGCGTGCAGTTCCTTCGCCAGGTCGTTCGTGCCCAGCACCAGTACGGTCAGCCGGTCGGACGCGGCGGCGATCGACTCCGCGTGCAGCATCGCGACCGGGGTTTCGAGCATTGCCCAGATCTTCGTGTGCTCGGGGGCTCCGCCGAGTTCCAGTGCGCGCTCGATGTTGTGCACTTCCGCCGCGGAATTCACCTTCGGCACCACCACCGCGGCCGGGCCGGCGGCAGCCGCCGCGCGCAGGTCGGCGTCGTGCCATTCGGTGTCCAGACCGTTGACCCGGATGGTCACCTCGCGGCTGCCGTACGAATCCACCGCGGCACACACGCGTTCCCGCGCGGCTTCCTTCGCGTCCGGGGCGACGGCGTCCTCCAAGTCGAGGATCAACGCGTCCGCAGGCAGCGTTTTCGCCTTCTCCAACGCACGTTCGTTCGCACCGGGCATGTACAGCACCGAGCGCCGCGGGCGCAGCTCCGTCATGACTGGATCTCCTTTGTCGCGGCGTCGTACGCGGCAGCCAGTTCCGGATCGTCCGCGGCCAGCTCTTCGGCCAGTTCGACGACCACCCGGCACTGCTTCACCGAAGCGTCGTCCTGCATCTTCCCGTCGATCATCACCGCGCCCGTGCCGTCACCCATTTCGGCGATCACGCGGCGGGACCACGCCACGTCCTCGGGAGCGGGCGAGAACACCTTCTTCGCGATGTCGATCTGCACCGGGTGCAGGCTCCACGCACCGACGCAGCCGAGCAGGAACGCGTTGCGGAACTGGTCCTCGCACGCCACCACGTCGCGGATGTCCCCGAACGGCCCGTAGTACGGCAGGATGCCGTGCATCGCGCACGCGTCGACCATCCGCGCGACCGTGTAGTGCCACAGGTCCTGCTGGTAGGTCGTGCGGCCCTCGGCGAGGTCCTCGCCGACCGGGTCGGTGCGCACCAGGTAACCCGGGTGCCCGCCGCCGACGCGAGTGGTCTTCATCCGGCGGCTCGCGGCCAGATCCGCCGGGCCCAGCGAAATGCCCTGCATGCGCGGGCTGGCACCGGCGATCTCCTCGACGTTGGCCACCCCGCTCGCGGTCTCCAGGATCGCGTGCACCAGCAGCGGCTTCGTCAGCCCGGCACGTGCCTCGAGCTGGGCCAGCAGCCGGTCGACGTAGTGGATGTCCTGCGCGCCCTCGACCTTCGGCACCATGATCACGTCCAGCCGGTCGCCGACCTCGGTGACCAGCGTGCTCAGGTCGTCGAGCACCCACGGCGAATCGAGGCTGTTCACCCGGGTCCACAGCTGCGTACGGCCGAAGTCGGTGGCCTTGGCGACGGAAACCAGCCCGGCCCGCGCGGCCTCCTTGCGGTCGGCGCGCACGGCGTCCTCGAGGTTGCCGAGCAGCACGTCGACCTTGCCCGCGAGGGACGGGATCTTCGCCGCCATCTTCTCGTTGCCGGGATCGAAGAAGTGGATCATCCGGGACGGCCGGACCGGGATCTGCCGCAGTGGCTGCGGCGCCCCCACGGCGAGCGGGGCGAAGAAGTCCTTCGGCGAACGCATGCTGGCCCTCCCGGCAGGTGTGCAACTGATGGGTAACCCTAATCCGGCGCGTCCGGACCCGGCTGCGGTGAAGCTCACCGCCACTCGGGTGACGGCGCTGACCTGCGAAGTCCACAGTGGATACGGCACGGATTGCACCGAACGGTCTAACCTGCTGCTCCGTTCGCCGAGCTCGCCACCGGTCCCCGGGTAACCCCCCGAGGGCATTCCGTAACACCACTCAACCCCTGCTCACTCGGTTGGCGGCACGGTCGGGCTGAAGTCGAACTACCGCCCACCGACCGGTCACCGACCGCTGAGCGCCGCCGATCGCAGACGCTTCCGCTACCTGCAGATCCTGCGCCGCCGCGCTGGTAGGCAGGTCATGTGCCGGTTTTCAGCAGGCACCCCGGGGTACAGGTGAATGAAGGAGGCGGAGTCGTGGCGGCTACACCACAGAACACCGAGCGCTCGACGGTGGCTGGTGGCGCGAAGCGCAGCCGGTCGATGCCGAGCCGGGTGCTGCCGCCGATCGAGCTCCCCGCGAGCGCCGACGAGCTGGCGCGCAAGGCCGCCGCCCTGCTGGGCTGGAACGGCGTTGTGCTGCCGGTGACGACACTGCTCGGCCGCAAGGTCGCCGTCGTCGCCAAGCTTCGTACCGACGTGCACGCGGAGCGGATCGCGATGGGTGTCGGTCCCGTCGCCGATCGCGCCACCGTCGACACCTGGACCTGGCCAGAGCTGGCTGCGACCGCACCCGCGCCGGCCGCCGAGATCATCGGCGTCCTCGCGGTCGCCCGGCACTGGCGCACCGCGATGGCCTCCGCGGTTCCGTTCGCACGCTACGGCGAGGCCGCGATGGTGCTGCCATCGCTCGCCGTACTGTCCGAGGACTACGTCGCCAACTGCCTGCCGCGGGCCCGTGCCTACGGCCTCGCGGTGGTCTCCGCCGACCCGAACGCGACGACCGACCTCGACCTCGAGGGGCGCACCGAGCGCATCCTCCTGCCGGAGGACCCGGTGTCGCGCTGGGTCAACGAGATCGCCTACGACCAGCTGCTGCACGCCGATCTGGCGGCAACCGAGACGGACTGACCCGGGCGGCGGCCCGCGCTCGGCACTACAGTCGGACGTATGCGAGTCGTCATTGCCGGAGGACACGGTCAGATCGCCCTGCACCTGGAGAAGCTGCTCGCGCAGCGACACGACGAGCCGGTCGGCATCGTGCGCAACCAAGACCACGAACCGGACCTCACCGCGGTCGGCGCCGAGACCGTGCTGCTCGACCTCGAGAAGTCCGATGTGGACTCGGTGGCGAAGGTGCTGGAGGGTGCGGACGCCGCGGTGTTCGCCGCGGGTGCGGGTCCCGGTAGCGGCGAGGCCCGCAAGGACACCGTCGACCGAGCGGCTGCGGTGCTCTTCGCCGATGCCGCCGGACGGGCTGGGGTACGCCGGTTCGTGCAGGTCGGCTCCATGGGCGCGGACAACCCGGACGCGCCCGGTCTCGACCCGGTGTTCGCCAAGTACCTTCAGGCTAAGCAGGCCGCGGAAGAGGATCTGAAGAGCCGCGATCTCGAATGGACGATCCTGCGGCCCGGCGCGCTCACCAACGAGTCCGGTACCGGGCGGGTGAAAATCGCCGAGAAGACCGGTCGTGCGAGCGTGCCGCGCGAGGACGTCGCCGCTGTGCTGCTCGCCCTGCTCGACACCCCCGCCACGGCCGGGCGCACGCTCGAACTGATTTCCGGCGACGACTCGATCGAGGACGCGCTCTCGGCCCTCTAGGATCGCCGTCGTGCGGGACATCGCGGTTTTCAGTGGTAGTGCCCATCCGGAACTGGCGACGGAAATCTGTGCTCAGCTCGGCGTGCCGTTGCTGCCGGTGCAGATCGACCGGTTCGCCAACGACTGCCTCCAGGTCCAGCTGCAGGCCAACTGTCGCGAGCGCGACGTCTTCCTGATCCAGCCGCTGGTCACGCCGGTGCAGGAGCATCTGGTCGAACTGCTGCTGATGCTCGACGCGGCCCGCGGCGCCTCGGCCGCCCGCACCACCGCGGTGATGCCGCACTACTCCTATGCGCGTTCGGACAAGAAGGACGCGCCGCGGATCTCCATCGGTGGCAGGCTGGTGGCCGACCTGATGGTCACCGCAGGTGCGAGCCGCGTGCTGACCATGACTCTGCACTCGCCACAGGTACACGGGTTCTTCAGCGTGCCCGTCGACCACCTGCACGCACTGCACGAGCTGGCCAAGCACTTCCGGGAGTACGACCTGTCGCACACCACCGTCGTGTCGCCCGACCTCGGCAATGCGAAGGAGGCGGCGCACTTCGCGCGGCTGCTCGGCGCGAAGGTCGCGGCGGGGGCGAAACAGCGCTACGCCGACGACCGGGTGCAGATCACGTCGGTGATCGGCGAGATCACCGGACGCGACGTGATCGTGCTCGACGACGAGATCGCCCGCGGCAGCACCGTGCTGGAGCTGCTCGACCGGCTCCGCGAGCTGGCGCCCCGGTCGATCAGGGTGGCTTGTACACACGGGTTGTTCGCGGACAAGGCACTGGACCGGATCGGCAGCCAGGAGGACGTGCTGGAGATCGTGTGCACCAACACGGTCCCGATCCCGGTCGAGGAACGCACGGAGAAGCTGCGGATCCTGTCCATCGCACCGGCGATGGCCGAGGCGATGCGGCGGATCCACGACGGGCAGTCGGTCAGCTCGCTGTTCGAACCCGCCTGAAGTCCTTACCGGGCACCGAGAACGCGATCCAGATAGGTGTTGGTGAACGTACCGGCCGGGTCGCATTCCTTTCGTACCCGCAGAAAATCGTCGAAGTGCGGGTATCGCGTTCGCAGTGCGTGCACGTCCAGGTCGTGCATCTTGCCCCAGTGCGGGCGGCCGCCGACCTGGTCGACGATCGCGGCGAAGCCGGCGAAGTACTCGCGGTAGGGCATACCGACGAACTGGTGGATGGCCAGGTACGCGGTGTCGCGGCCGTTCGCGGTGGACAGCCAGATGTCGTCGCCCGCGGCCACCCGCACCTCCACCGGGAACATCACCGGATCGGCCAGCCGCGGCACCAGCGCCCGCAGTTCGGCGAGCACGTCGTGCAGGGCTTCGCGCGGGATGGCGTACTCGGATTCGACGAACCGGACCCCGCGATGGGTCACGAACACCCGGTGCGACAGATCGGAGTATTCGCGGGCGGACAGCACCTGCGCGGCGAACCCGCCGAGCGGCCGCACCAGCTTCGGGAACACCCGACCGATCCGGCAGATCCCGCCGAACGCCACGTTCTCCGTCAGTTCGTAGTCCACGAACTGACGCATCCGGGACAGTGGTGTGCGCGCGGCGTCCAGTGGCAGCCGATTGTTGCGCTTGACCAGTGCGTTGCGCCCGTAGGGGAACCAGTAGAACTCGAAGTGGTCGTTGGCTGCCGCGGATTCGTCGAAGCCCTCGAGTACCTGTTCCAGCGGCTCGGGCCGCTCCTGTGCGGACAGCACGAACGACGGTTCGCACTGCAGTGTCACGGTGCTCAGCACACCCAGCGCGCCGAGGCCGACGCGGGCGGCGTGGAACAGGTCCGGGCGCTCGTCGGCCGAGCAGCTGACCACCGATCCGTCGGCGAGCACCAGCTGCAGCGCGACGATCTGGGTGGAGATACCGCCGAAGCGGGCGCCGGTGCCGTGCGTGCCGGTGGAGATCGCGCCGGCGACGGTCTGCGCGTCGATGTCGCCGAGGTTCGTCATGGCGAGGCCGATGCCGTCGAGTGCGGCGTTGAGCTGCCGCAGCGTTGTGCCCGCGCGGACGGTGACCTGCTGAGTTTCCAGGTCGGCCTGTTCGATCCCGGTCCAGCCGGACAGGTCCAGTGCGTCCGAATCGGTGGCCGCGATGGCGGTGAACGAGTGGCCGCTGCCCAGCGGGCGCACCCGGTGCCCGGCGGCGGACACCGTACGCACGACGTCGGAGATCTCCGCCGTGCTGCGTGGCCGGTGCACCCGGCTCGGCGTGGCCTTCACCGTCCCGGCCCAGTTGGTCCACGGAGTCATGCGGGTACCCGTTCGTCGCGTCGGCAGTGTGGTCTTCACGGTAGTTCGTCGCAGCAGGTCCCAGCACCGTAAGTGAATAGTATTCGCGTTTCAAGCGGTGTTGTCGTACCGTGAGTGCGTGACCACCAGTGCGCACGGGTACGACCTCGCGACCAAGGACCTGGATCCGCCGTTCGCGGTCGTCGACCTGGACGCATTCGACGCGAACGCCGACGACCTCCGGCGCCGGGCCGCGGGCAAGCGGATCCGGGTGGTCAGCAAGTCGGTGCGGTGCCGTGCGCTGCTGGAGCGGGTGCTCGCGCGCGACGGCTTCGAGGGCCTGATGTGCTACTCGCTCGCGGAGGCGGTGTGGCACGTCGAGCAGGGCACCACCGACGACATCGTGGTCGCCTATCCGACCGCCGACCACGAAGCGTTGCGCCGGCTGGCTGCGAACGACCGCGCGCGGGCGGCAATCACCATCATGGTCGATTCGACCGACCATCTCGACCTGGTGGACGCCGCGCTCGGACACGGACATCCGGACATCCGGGTGTGCCTCGAACTCGACGCGTCGTGGCGGCCGCTGCCGGGAGTGCACGTGGGCACGCGGCGGTCGCCGGTGTTCACCGCGCGCGATGCGGTCAGCTTCGCCCGCGAGATCGTGGCGAGGCCGGGGTTCACGCTGACCGGGGTGATGGCCTACGAGGGCCAGATCGCCGGACTCGGCGACGCTGCGGGCAGCGGCCTGCAGAACCGGGTGATCCGGTGGATGCAACGGCGTTCGGCGGCCGAACTGGCTCGCCGCCGCGGTGCGGTGGTGCGTGCCGTGCGGAATCTGGCCGACCTGGAATTCGTCAACGGCGGCGGCACCGGGAGCATCGAGACGACCGGTGCGGAGGACGTGGTCACGGAGATCGCGGCCGGTTCGGGACTGCTCGCGCCCACGCTGTTCGACGGCTATTCGCGCTTCCACCTGACCCCTGCGGCGTTGTTCGCACTGCCCGTGGTGCGCCGTCCGTCCCGCAATGTCGCGACGTTGTTTTCCGGTGGGTACATCGCTTCGGGCCCGGCCGGCCAGTCACGCGTGCCGTCCCCGTACCTGCCGGAAGGGTTGCGGCTACTCGGTTTCGAGGGCGCCGGAGAGGTGCAGACACCGGTCACCGGCACCGCCGCCCGCGCACTGCGGCTCGGCGACCGAGTCTGGCTCCGCCACGCGAAAGCAGGCGAACTGGCCGAACGGTTCACCGAATACCACCTGCTGAGCGGTGGTCAGCGCGACCGCACCGTCCCGACGTACCGCGGCGAGGGGCAGAACTTCGGCTGACCGGCCGTGCGGAGACACCGCCGGGCCGCGCAGAAGCCGGGTGGCTTCGGAAGCCGGGCTGAGCGGAAAGCGGGCGGCTCCGGAAGCGGTCTACTCGCCGAATCGGCTCGCCAGGTACCCCTTCACCACGTCCTTCGCCTCGGCGACGATGCGCTCGTCGCCCTGCGGGTCGCGGCGGAAGGCGAACTTCAGCAGCGCGTCCGCGGTTTCGTTGGCGATCGCGATGGCGAAACGGAGCTCGTCGGCAGGGCGTTCGACGTGCACCCGCAGGATCTCCACCAGCGAATCGACGATCACCGAGTTGTTGTCGCGCTCTTCGTCCAGCAGCTGCAGGTCGATCACGTCGCCGAAGTGGACCTTCGAAAAGCCCGGGACCTCGCGGTGCATCTGCAGGTAGATGTCGAGCACCGAGTCCACGATGTGCCACCAGTGCTCCGGGCTGAGCTCCTGCAGCCGCTCGTTCACCGCGGCCACGAAACGTTCCAGGTTCCGCTGCGTCAGCGCCTGCACGACCGCGCGTTTGTCCGGGAAGAACTGGTACAGCGAACCCACCGCGACACCGGCGCGCTTGGCGATCAGCGTGGTGGTGAGCGCGTCGTACCCGAGCTCGTCGATGAGTTGCGCGCTGGCGTCCAGCATCTGCTCCACCCGGCGCGCACTGCGCTGCTGCATGGGCTTGCGCCGGAGCGGGGTGGGCTCAGCCTGGGTGTCGGCCACTTGGTTCCTCGGACTTTCTCCCGAAACACTCATCCGGTGCGGGACTTTAGCGCCCTTGATGGCTTCCCCCTCGTCGAGTGACGGCCTAGTATATGAGAACTTTTCACGTTCGCCCGTCCGGGTGGCCGACGGAGAAGGCCCGGTGCTTTCGCCGCCACCACCCTCAACGCCGGCGGCCGCGCCGTGCAGAAAGGTGATCAACGTGGACCACCCGACCTTCCCGCCCGGCTTCCTGTGGGGTGTCTCGACCTCGGCGTTCCAGATCGAGGGGGCCACTGCCGACGGCGGCCGCGGACCGTCCATCTGGGACACCTTCACCGCGGCTGAGGGCAAGATCGCACGTGGTGAGGACGCCAAGGTAGCGGCCGACCACTATCACCGCTACCCGGAGGACGTCGCCTTGATGGCGGAACTCGGCGTCGGTGCGTACCGGATGTCCTTCGCATGGCCACGGATCCAGCCGGACGGGACGGGACGGCCGAACGCCGAGGGTCTTGCCTTCTACGACAAGCTGCTCGACGAGGTCTGCGCGGCCGGTATCGCCCCGGTCGGCACGCTGTACCACTGGGACACCCCGCAGGCGATCGAGGACGCGGGCGGCTGGCTCTCCCGTGACACCGCGGACCGGTTCGCCGACTACGCCGCGATCCTCGCCGAGCACTTCGCCGACCGGGTGCAGCAGTGGATCCCGCTCAACGAGCCGATGGTCATGTCGATTTACGGTTACGGCATCGGCGAGTACGCACCCGGGCAGCTCCTGCTGCTCGACGCCCTGCCGACCGCGCACCACCAGAACCTCGCGCACGGCCGGGCCGTGCAGGCCCTGCGCGCGGCTGGTGCGACCGGCATCGGCACCGCCAACAACCACTCGCCGATCTGGCCCGCCCGCGATACCCCGGGCGACCTCGCCGCCGCCGACTGGCTCGATGCACTGCTCAACCGCACGTTCGCGGACCCGGTGCTGCTGGGCAGTTACCCCGAGCAGGTCCACCCGCACCTGCCGGAGAACTTCGCCGACGACCTGGCCGTGATCGCGCAGCCGCTGGACTTCTACGGCGTCAACTACTACGAACCCCAGGGCGTCACCGCACCCGTCGAGGGCAATCCGCTGCCGTTCCAGCTGCGGGCGGTCGAGGGGTACCCGATGACCACCAACGATTCGCCGGTCGTGCCGGAGGGATTGCGCGAACTGCTGGTGTCCTTCCACGAGCGCTACCGCGAGCACCTGCCGCCGATCCAGATCACCGAGAACGGCTGCAGCTTCGCCGACGAGCCCGGCCCGGACGGCCGGGTGCACGATCCGGAGCGCATCGACTTCCTCGCGAACCACTTGCGGGCCGTGCGGGAAGCCATGGATGCCGGGGTGGACGTGCGCGGATACTTCGTCTGGTCGTTGCTGGACAACTTCGAATGGTCCAAGGGGTACGCGCCGCGGTTCGGGCTCGTGCACGTGGACTACGAGACACAGCGCCGCACGCCGAAGGATTCCTTCGCCTGGTACCGGAAGCTGGTGCGCGATGAGTGAAACCACTGCGGCCGGCCTGCCTGCCGCGCTTGCCGAACCGGTCGAGCGCGTGCGGGCCGGGTGGATGAGCCTGCTGTTCTTCGCGAACATCGCACTCTGGCTCGGCGTCTACGCGCCGATCCAGGTGCTGCTGCCGCAGCAGGCCGAGCTGCTCGACGGTGCGCACAAGGAGGCTGTCTTCGGCGTGGTCACCGGGGTCGGCGCCGCGGTCGCGCTGGTCGCGAACCCGGCGATCGGGCTGCTGTCGGACCGCACGTGCTCGCGGTTCGGCCGGCGGCACCCGTGGACGGTGGCCGGCGCGCTGCTCGGGGCGGCCGGGCTGCTGGTGCTCGCGGAGGCGCCGAACGTGCTGCTGATGACCGTCGGCTGGTGCCTGGTCCAGGCCGGGCTCAACGGGATGCTCGCGACGCTGATGTCCGGCATCGCCGACCGGGTGCCGGTACGGCAGCGCGCCCAGGTGGGCGGGCTGGTCGGGATCGCGCAGATGCTCGGCACCGTGCTGGGTGCAGTGGTCGTGGTGGTGATGCTGGATCTGGCCGGTCTGCCACTGGGCTACGCGGCGTGTGCGGCGATCGTGCTCGTCGGCGCCGCTGCATTCGTGCTGCGCACCCCGGACGCCCGGCTCCCGGTGCAGTTCCGGCCGAGCGGACGGCTCCGCGAGGTGCTGGCGAACCTGTGGGTTTCCCCGCGCAGGCATCCGGACTTCGCGTGGGCATGGGGTTGTCACTTCATGATCAACCTCGGCAACGCGTTCGGCACGCTGTACCTGCTGTTCTTCCTCAAGGACGCGGTGCACTACCCGGATCCGGACTCCGGGCTGTTGATCATGATGGGGCTCTACGGCGTGGCACTGGTGATCGGTGCCCTGCTGGCCGGGCACTTCTCCGATGCCTCCGGACGGCGTAAACCGTACGTGCTGGTCTCGGCCGCGGTGATGGCGTTGGCCGCGTTGCTGCTGGTGGGGTGGCAGACGTGGCCGGTCGCGCTCGTCGCGTCGCCGTTGCTGGGGGTGGGGTTCGGCATCTACATGGCGGTCGCGCTCGCGATGCTGACCCAGGTGCTGCCCGCCGCGCAGGACCGGGCGAAGGACCTCGGCGTGGTGAACATCGCGAACTCCCTGCCGCAGGTGGTCGCGCCGCTGCTGACCACGCTGATCCTGCGCTGGCTCGGCGGCTATCCCGGACTGTTCGCGGCTTCCGCAGTCGCCACCCTGCTCGCCGCGGTCTTGGTCACGCGGGTGCGGGCGGTGCGCTGAACGTGGAACCGCGGGCCGGTGCCGGTCGGGGGAGGGGAGTGCAACGGCACCGGCCCGCGGAGCTCAGGTTCGCTACCCGCGGGTAGCGCGGGTGCGATGATCTTCAACCTAGCGTCGGATTACTGCGTTCGCTAGGTGTTCCGCCGAAAATTTTAGATTAATCGCAGAAGGTGGGGTCGCCGAGAGCAGATTTCGTCGCGCTCGGGGGTGCGGACGGAATCTGCCCTCGGCGAGGCAAGGTGCCGGGCAGTCACCGGAAGGGGGCGTCCAGGTGCCGCGCACTCTCCTGCCCTGGGTGAAACGCGAACCGATCAGCGGGTCGGACGATGATCGGCCGGGGGTCGGGCGCCGACCGGTCGGGGGTCAGCCGGCGCCCGAGTCTCGGGGTCCTGCGGGTGACCGGTCGCGCTGACCGGTCACCGGTGCCGGATGGCGGTGCGTTCTCCGGCACCGGTGGTGCGGGGGGCCGGTCGGCTGGGCGGGGGGACCAGCCGACCGGCCGGGGAACCGGTGGTTCAGGCGGTGACCGGTCGCGGGGTGACCAGTGCGTGCCTGCCGGTGGTCTCGGCGGGGGACGGCCGTTCGGCTCGCCGGGTCTGGCCGGGGACTCCGGGGACGAGGCCTCGGCGGTGGGCCGGGTTGGGTCCGGTGGACACGGCCTGCGGGGAGAGGCCGCCCGCGACGAGGTGCTCGTGCGCCACCTGCCACACCGAGCACGGCGCCTTGCAGCGGTGCCACCTGGTCGAGCAGGTGGGGCAGTCACCACGTTCGTCCGGTTCGTGGGCCTGCAGCATCGCCCGCCAGCCCTCGGCGAGCCGGGGCAGTTCCGAGCGGGCGACTGAGACGAGTGACGGTGCATCGGCACGCTCCGCCAGCTCGGTCAGCATGTCGAGGCGTTCCCAGACCGCGTTGCGGAGGACCTGCCCGAGTACCTGATCCATGGAGAAGCTCACCGTTACCTTTCCGCCAGTTTGGCGGCTTCGTTGAGCGCGGCGCGGAGTTGGCCGAGCTGACCGGAGGTGAGGCGCGCGGTCTCCCCTGGCGGGGACACCACCACGACCTCGTCGTCCTCGACGAACACTGTGACGGCCCGTTCCCGGCTGATGAGGTCGCCGCACTGCACGCGCCACACCAGCTGGCCACCTTCGTAGTGCCGGACCCCCGAGGTGCGGGGATCGGCGGTGGGCGGAACCGAGCGGGACGCCGTGGCGATTCCCTGGGCACCCGGGGCGGTCGGCCGGACGGACCGCACCGCGGTCCCGGCTTGTCCTCCACCGAGCGAGTCCACGAACTCCACTGGCCCTCCACGCTCTCTCGTTCCGGGTGCACCTTGCGGGATGCACATCCGTCGGCAGATCTGTGTTGTCGGGTTCATCGCTCTCCGTGATCGCTGCCGGTGTCCGGGCGGTGACGGAGATCTGACAACTACAGTGAAGTGAAACCGGGTGCGAGAGAAGGTCGAAACTGCGTCATAGCGGTGACCGGGCGGGGTTCCACGGTAAGCGGTCAGTGGAGTTCGGCTGGGCCGATCAGACCCGCTGTCCGCTCGTTTCACAAGGTTCTCGCAGAGTGCTTAGGGTGCCAGCAGACGCCCGAAAGACGGTGAGGGTGCGCAATGGACGCCAGTACTGGCAGTGGATCCGGGTTCCCCGGCGCTGAGGTCCGGCCGGGCAACCCGGTCCCGCCCGAGGCATGGGAACAACCCGAGATGCGGGAGGCACTTGCCGCCCGCGAGGTCAGTGCCGTGTACCGCCTGTTGCGCAAGCACGGAGTGTCGCAGCGCCAGATCGCCGCGATGACCGGCCAGTCGCAGTCCGAGGTGTCGGAGATCCTCAAGGGTCGCCAGGTCATGGCCTACGACGTCCTCACGAGAATCGCCGACGGCCTGGGTGTCCCCCGTGGATACATGGGTCTCGCCTATGACGAGACCACGGCGATACGGGTCGTCGGCGCTGCCGACGGCCGGCAGGCTGAGGAGGACGAGTCCGTGAAGCGACGGAGGTTCCTCGCGCACGCCGCCCAGGTCACGATGGGTGCGGCGGTGTTCGGTCCGGAATCAGGGACGTGGTCGGAAGCTCCCGCGCGGACGCCCGCACCGGGGCGCATCGGGATGACCGACGTGCGCCAGGTGGAGGCGGCGACCAGAGCCCTGCGCTCGCTCGACTACCAGTACGGCGGCGGGTTCTGCCGCGACGCCGTCGTCGCGCAGCTGACCTGGGGTCAGCAGATGCTCGACTCCAGTGCCGCCGACCCGGTGAAGCAGCGCCTGTTCACCGCGATCGCCGACCTGCACAGCCTCGCCGGCTGGACGTCCTTCGACACCGGGCTGATGGACTCCGCGCGCGGGCACTTCGCGCAGGCGCTCGACCTGGCCAAACAGGGTGAGAGCCATCCGCTGGTCGCCAACGTGCTGTACCGGATGGGCCGCGTCTACCTGCACCAGGAAGCGCCGAACGACGCGCTCAAGCTCTTCCAGCTCGGTCAGATCGCAGCCCAGGAATCCGGTTCGGAGCTCGCCGTCGCGGTGCTGTGCGCCAACGAGGCGTGGGCCTACGCGATGATGGGCAACGAGGACCAGGCGGTGAAGCTGCTCGGCCGCAGCAAGGACGAGTTCACCCGCGCCGACGTCGCCAACGCAGAGTCCTGGGTGAAGTTCTTCAACGAGACCGACGTCTACGCGATGACCGGCACCGTGCACACCGTGCTGGCGCAGAAGAACCCCGAGCACACCAAGTACGCGATTCCCGCGCTGACCAGGGCGGTCGACGCCTACACCGACGATATGGCGCGCAGCAAGACGTTCATGCTCAGCGCGCTGGCCACCAACCACCTGCTCGACGGCGACATCGACCACGGCGTGCGGATCGGCGGCAAGGCGATCGAGACCGCGGAGAGCATCAAGTCCGAGCGGGTCAAGGACCGGATGCGCCCGATGCAGGTGGAGGCCGAACGGCGGCGCAACAACGCGGACGCCAGGGACCTCGCCGACCGGCTCAAGATCTTCTACGCCGCCTGAACGAATCAGCCGACCCCGCCGCTGCGGTGCCCGACGGCCGGTTCACCCCAGGGAAACTGCACCGGGTGCTGTCCTCGACGTGCGCCCGGCTCGGCTTGGATCCAACCGGTGCGCGGTTGCTGCGGTTCACCAACAACGCGGTGTACGCGCTGGTCCACGACCCGGTGGTGGTGCGGATCGTCGGATCCACCCGGCTGCGTGATCGCGTCGGCACGGTGGTGCGGGTGGCCGAGCACTTCGCCAGGCACGGCATCCCCGCGGTCCGCCTGCTCGAGGGCGTCGACCAGCCGATGCACGTGGACGGGCACCTGGTCACGGTGTGGCACCAGGTCCCGGTCACCGGGCCGCCCGCCTCGCCTGCCGACCTGGCCGACCTGTTGCGCCGGGTGCACGCGCTGCCGCCGCCGGACGGGCTCGGCGAGTGGACGCCGCTGCGCACGGTGCGGGCCAGGGTGCAGGACGCGGAGGAGCTCAGCGCGGTCGATCGGCGGTTCCTGCTGACGCGCTGCGCCGAGGTGGAAGACCGGCTTGCCACCCTGGAATTCCCGCTGGCCACGGGGTTCGTGCACGGGGACGCGTACCCGGGCAACGTGATCCCCGGGCCGGCCGGTCCGGTGCTGTGCGATTTCGACTCGTCCTGCGTCGGCCCGCCGGAATGGGACCTGACGCCGCTCGCGGTCGGCCGTGAGCGGTTCGGGGACCCGCCGGAGCACTACCGGGAGTTCGCCAGCGCGTACGGCTTCGACGTGACGGCGTGGTCCGGGTTCGCCGTGCTGCGAGCGGTGCGCGAGCTGAAGCTCACCACCAGCGTGCTGCCGATCCTGCGCAGCCATCCGCCGGTGCGGCCCGAGCTGCACCGACGGCTCGACGACCTGCGCCGGGGGCGGGCGGACACCCAGTGGACGCGGTACCGGTGAGCGAGCTTCTGCACGTGCATTCGCAGACTGCAGACGACCGTTCGTCGCTTCCCCGTCGATGGCTGACGAGGTATCACTCCGGGCGGAAAATTCAGTCCGGCAGATCGCCCCATCCGGGCTACGGCTAGTCCCACAGTGCAATTTGCAGCTACCAGCTGTGACAACCGCCGGTCAGGACACGGTGACCGGGGCCCGCGTGAGCACCACGGCGAAGCCGAACGCCAGGCCCATCACGGTCAGCTCCAGCGTTGCCCACGAGGCGATCGCGGTCCGCTGGTGCCGCACGATCTGCGGCATCAGCCGCCACCGCAGGTTGGCCGCCAGCAGTGCGATCACGCTGGTGCACAGCACCTTGAGCAGCATCAGCTGTCCGTAGGGCGTGGTGCACAGCCCGGCCCAGAAGCCGATGGTCGGATTGGCCAGGATCTCCACGACGCCGTTGAACAGGCCGGTCACCGCGGAGAGCACCAGGCACAGCGTGGCCAGTTTGGAAAACCGCGGCAGCGCGTACCCGAGCAGCGTGCGGTTGGCAGCGAGCAGCACGGTCATCGCGCCGAGGCCGCCGCACCAGGCGACCGCGCTCATCACGTGCAGCTCCATCGAGATCATCGTGTAGTCGTGGTAGGCCCAGTTCGACGCGTGGCCGGTGACCGGCAACGGCAACAACGCGAACATCCCCACGCCCACCCGCACCTCGGCGGGTACTTTCTCGCCCTTGCGCAGTGCGAAGAACCCGAGCCCGGCGTGCAGCAGCGCGAGCACCGCGACGATCACCAGAGCCTTGCCCGCGCCGACCTCGGAGATGTAGGTGCCGATGTCGCTCGCGGTGAGCGTGGGTGAGCCCGGCTTGTACTCCGCGGTCTGCAGGATCAGCGCGACCACCGAACTCGCGGCCCACACCAGTGCCGCGGCGACCGCGGCCGGACGGGCCCTGCGCAGCACGGGCTCGGTGAGCTTCGGCCGGTCGTAGCCGACCAGCACGGACAGCAGGGCGAGCCCGATCGTGGCAACCGCGGACAGGTCCATCAGCACCCGCACGATCGGGATGGCGGCCGAGACCACCTCGCTGGGCTCCACCACGCCGGGAATGGGCGTGGACGCGGTCAGCGCGACGCCGATCAGCGCGGCCAGCAGTCCCGCGGTGACCACGCACAGCAGCGTGGCCCATCGGACTTGCGAGGTGGTCTCGGCCTGTGTCACTGGTCCGCCTTGTCCGACTTGGGTTCCCGGCCGGTGCGCAGTGCGACGGTCAGCCCGAGTGCCAGCAGCACGACCGCGCCCGCGATCCACACCCAGATCGGCACCCCGGTCGACGACGAGGAGCCGGTCGACGAGGAAGCCGCCGGTGCGCCTGCCGCCTTCGCCGCGTCGACGCTCGCCGGCGTGCCGGTGCCCGCGGTGGTCAGGGTGAACGGAATCTCACCGGAGACCGGATGCCCGTCGGCGGACAGGATGCGATAGCCGATCGTGTACTTGCCCGCCGGACCGAGTGGCCGCAGCGGGGCGCTGAGCACGTTGTTCTCCACGGTGACCGGCCCCTCGGCCCACTGCCCGCCGTTCGGCCCGGTCACCGCGATCTGGTTGACGTCCGCGTTCTGCACGTACTGGTCGAAGGTGAGCGTGACCTTCGCCGGGCCCTTTGCCACCGACGCTGCGTTGCCGGGGTCGGAGTTGATCAGCACGTTGTGCGCCAGCGCGGGAGTGGCCGTGGCGAGCAGGGCCACCCCGGTGACCGCCAGCGCGAGCAAGGTCTTGCGCATTACTCGGTTCCTTCGGTTTTCGTCGCGGCAGGTTTCGTCGCGGCAGGACGGCGGGAACGCAGCACCGCACCCGCACCGGCGCCGAGTCCGAGCGCACCGACCACGAGGCCGGCGCCGCCGAGCCAGCGGGCGGTGGTGTCCGAGGACGCCGCGGCCGCGGTGTCCGTGCCGGATTCGGTGGTCGCGGCGTGCCCGCCCTCGGTCTCCTCCGCGGCGAGCTGCACCGTGGGTGCCGGGTGCTCCGGCTCTTCACCGCTGGGCGGGGTCTGCTCGTTCCACGACACCACCTTGCCACCCTCGTAGGTCTGGATGGCCGGGAATTCGAGCTGGCCGACATCGGCGGGCAGCGGGCCGCCGCTGATCTCGAACTCCTGGAACTCGTTCAGCCCGATCTTGGTGCCTGCCTGCGCGGTCCAGACGACCTTGGTGACCGCCTCGGTGATCTTGGTACCGGAGGCGGTGGTCACCGGCTGCGCCAGCGGCGATTTGGTGATCTCGGCGGTCCAGCCGGGGATCGGCTTGGTGCGCAGGCTGCCGATGCCGTACTCCGGCTTGAGGTCGACCTCGAGCTTGACCGTGCCGAGTTTCGCGTCCTCGTTGGGGACGCGGAAGAAGATCGTGCCGTAGCCGCCCTTGCTCGGCTGCTCGCCGTAGACGTTGGCGGTGACGTGCGCGGACGCGATGCCCGCACCGAGCAGACCGGTGGCGGCGACGGTGGCGGCGAGCACGCCGGCACGACGGAAGACGTGAAGGGACACAACTGCTCCTGAACAGGAATGAGCCGACAGCGGGCGACACCCGCGTCGGAGGGGGAAGAGGAACGGGGTTCAGGAGTGCCGGGGTGGCCCGCGACGGCGACGGACGCGGCGCAGGTCGATCTGCAGGAGAGTGGCCGCCGCAGCGGGCCGGGACGGCAGTGGCGCGCCCGCGGCGGACCGCACCGGCAGCGGCCGGGTCAACGCGGGCAGGATCGCGCGGAGCACCCGCAGGACGCTGAGCAGCATTGCGTCCGCGCGGGCGAGCAGCAGTGCGGTGACCAGGGTGGCGATCGCGTGCGCGGCGGTCATCGTCCAGCCGTCCGGGCGACCGGCCGCGGCACCGTGCTCGTGCCCGGACAGCGTGGTGAGCACCAGGTGCATCACGAGCTGGCCCGCGCCCAGCACGGCGATCGTGGCGAGCGGTCCACGGGCGCGTCCGGCGAGCGCGGTGGCGGTCCAGCCGAACAACGCGGTGAGCAACAGCGTGAGTGCGGTATCCGGCAGACCGCCGTCGGCAACCGCATGCGCAGTGACAGCGAGTGAAGCCGAACTGACCGCAAGCAGTCCTCCGCGCGCGGCCGCAAGTGCGCCGCGATACCTGGCCGGAGTGCTCACCGGGGCAGCGTATCGGCACTCCGCTGGGTGACCGAAGCGTCTCGAATGGTGAACGTCGACCGGAAAAGTACAGGTGAGCCCATTTCGATCGGATAAAGACCGCTCGGCAGAGGCGGTCGCGTCGGTTGCCGTACGCGCGTCTATACGAAACGGTAAGAGCCCAAAGTCAACAGGAGGGTTTCGAACGCAGCCGTAATGAGTAGTCACCCACTTGGTTGACGGGCTACTCCGAACGGGCGCGGTCCGAGGTCTCAGACGCAGCGGGAGAACGAATACGGATGAACCTCTTCGAGTACATCTCGGACCGCTGGGACCGGTTGCTGCTGCAGGCCTACCTGCACACCAGCCTGGTCGTGCAGTGCACGATCCTCGCCGCGGTGCTCGGCGTGCTGATCGGCATCGCCGTTTACCGCAGTCCCATCGGTTCCGCTGTCGCCACGGCGCTGGCCAGCACGATCCTCACCGTCCCGTCCTTCGCCCTCCTGGGTCTGCTGATCCCGCTGTCCGGCCTCGGCTCGACGACCGCGGTCATCGCGCTGGTGCTCTACGGGCTGCTGCCGATCGTGCGCAACACGATCGTCGGGCTCGACGGCGTCGATCCGGCGATCACCGATGCCGCACGCGGCATCGGGATGAGCCGGTTCTCCGTGCTCACCAGGGTGGAGCTGCGGCTGGCCTGGCCCGCGGTGCTCGCGGGAATGCGGGTCGCGACCCAGATGCTGATGGGCATCGCGGTGATCTCGGCCTACGCGAAAGGTCCCGGTCTCGGTTCGGAGGTCTTCTCCGGCCTGACCAACGCGGGCAGCACGAACTCACTCAACCAGGCCCTCACGGGCACTCTCGGCGTGGTCATCCTCGCCCTCGTGCTCGACGGCATCTATGTCCTGATCAAGCGATTCACCGTCTCGAGGGGTGTCCGTGTCTGAGCAGACCGTTTCCGACGAAGTGTCCGGCGTCGAGATCGAGCTGGACCACGTCACCAAACGCTATTCCGGAACAAGGGCCCCCGCCGTCGACGATTTCTCGATGGTCGTGCCCGCGGGCAAGATCGTCGTGTTCGTCGGCCCGTCGGGCTGTGGCAAGACCACCACGATGCGGATGATCAACCGCTTGATCGAGCCGTCCTCGGGGCGGATCACCATCGGCGGCGACGACGCGCTGAAGCTCGACGTCGACACGCTGCGCAGGCGGATCGGGTACGCGATCCAGCAGGCCGGGTTGTTCCCGCACTTCACCGTGGCGCAGAACATCGGCGTGGTGCCCGGCCTGCTCGGCTGGGACAAGAAGCGGGTCACCTCGCGGGTCGAGGAGATGATGGACCTGGTCGGCCTCGACCCCGCCGACTTCCGCGACCGCTACCCGCGCCAGCTCTCCGGCGGTCAGCAGCAGCGTGTCGGCGTGGCCCGTGCGCTCGCCGCGGACCCGCCGGTGCTGCTGATGGACGAGCCGTTCGGCGCGGTCGACCCGATCACCCGCGGCAACCTGCAGGACGAGCTGCTGCGGCTGCAGACCGACCTGAAGAAGACGATCGTGTTCGTCACGCACGACTTCGACGAGGCGGTGAAGCTCGGCGACCGGATCGCGGTGCTCGGTAACCAGTCGAAGATCCTGCAGTACGACACGCCGGAGTCGATCCTGGCGAACCCGGCGGACGACACCGTGGCCGGTTTCGTCGGTGCCGGCGCTTCGCTCAAGCAGCTGACCCTGATGCGCGTGCGGGACGTCGAGCTGGAGCAGGACGCGCTCACCATCACCGCCGACGAATCGCCCGCGGCGGTGCGCGAGAAGCTCACCACGCAGCGCAAGCAGTTCGCCCTGGTGCTCGACCAGCGGCGCCGGCCGGTCCGCTGGGTGCACGTGCGGGAACTGGCCAACGCCAGCTCGGTGAGCTCGGTCGGCAAGCCGCTGCGGGACGTGGTGAGTGTGCAGTCGACCCTGCAGGACGCGCTCGAGGCGATGCTCGCCGAGGGCGGTTCGGTGCCGGTCACCGGTTCGCGCGGGGAGTACGCCGGCACGATCAAGCTGGACACGGTCATCTCGACCATCCAGCAGATCCGCGACGAGCACGCGGACGACGCGACCGCCGACGCCGCCGACGAGGGGGCACCGGCATGACCGCAGCCGTCGATACCGGATTCAGTACCGAATCGGGTTCCCGCCGGGCCGAACGCGTCCGGCTGTTCGCCCAGCCTGCCGTGGTACTGGTGATTGTCGCGGTCACGCTCGGCGTGGTCTTCGGCACCGGGCTGACCGCCACCGAGGCGGAAACGCTCAACGCGACGTCGCTGCTCACCGCGCTGCGTGACCACGTGCTGATGACCATCGTGGTCACCGCGATCGTGGTGCTGGTGGCGGTGCCGCTCGGCGTGATGGTCACCCGGTCGTGGGCCCGCTGGCTCGCCCCGTTCTTCCTGGCCATCGCGAACGTCGGACAGGCCGCGCCCGCACTGGGTGTGCTGGTGCTGTGGTTCATCTTCACCGGTGCGACCGGTGGGCTGTGGGTCGCGTCGCTGCCACTGGCCTTCTATTCGCTGCTGCCGGTGCTGCGCAACACCATGGTCGGCCTGCAGCAGGTGGACCCGTCGCTGGTGGACGCCGGCCGCGGCATCGGGATGTCCTCGGCGAAGGTGCTGTGGCGGGTGGAGTTCCCGCTCGCCATCCCGCTGGTGCTTGCCGGCCTGCGCACGTCGCTGGTGCTGGCGGTCGGCACCGCGACGTTCGGCATGTTCGTCAACGCGGGTGGTTTCGGGCTGCTCATCGACACCGGTTACAAGCTGAACCTGACGAAGGTGCTGATCACCGGTTCGGTGCTGGCCGTCGCGCTGGCGCTGCTCGTCGACTGGCTGGGTGCGCTGGCCGAACAGTACTTCGGACCGAAGGGGTTGCGCTGATGAACGTCCTGAAGAAGGCGGGCGCCCTGGTCGGCGCCGCGCTGCTCGCCGGGACGCTGTCGGCGTGCGGGCTCGACCTGAACACCTCGCTGCCGTACTCGATCCAGCCCGGTTCGATCCAGCCGATCCCGCAGCTGCAGGGCCAGCGGGTGGTGGTCGGGTCGAAGGACTTCACCGAGAACATCATCCTCGGCTACATGGCCGAGATGGCGCTGTCCGCGGCCGGTGCGGACGTCATCGACCTGACCGACATCAAGGGTTCGAACTCCTCCCGTCAGGCGCTGCTCAACGGGCAGAGCGACCTGGCGTGGGAGTACACCGGCACCGGGTGGATCAACTACCAGGGCAATGAGTTGCCGGTACCCGGCGGGGAACAGGCGCAGTACGACGCCACGGCGAAGGCCGACGCGAAGGATTACGGCGTCACCTGGCTCAAGTACTCCCCGCTCAACGACCAGTACGCCTTCGCCACCACGGAGGCCTACGCCGCCAAGAACGGCCTCAAGACCACCACGGACATGGCGAACTTCCTGCAGAAGAACCCGGATCAGGCGCGGTTCTGCCTGGAGACGGAGTTCACCAGCAGGCAGGACGGGTTCCCTGCCGCGGTCAAGGCGTACGGCCTGAAGAATCCGAAGGTCGAGAACTTCGGTATCGGCACCATCTACTCCGCGGTGGCCAACGGCACCTGCCCGATCGGCGAGGTGTTCACCACCGACGGCCGGATCCAGGGGCTCAACCTGCGGGTGCTCGAGGACGACAAGAAGGCGTTCCCGCAGTACAACGCCGCGGTGACGTTGCGCACCGACTTCCTGAACCAGCATCCGCAGCTGCGTGGCCCGCTGGAGAAGGTGACTGCGGCGATCGACAACGAGCAGATGGTCGAGCTGTGCAAGCAGGTGGACGTGGACGGCAAGGATGCCGGCACCGTCGCGCACGACTGGATGCTTTCGAAGGGCTTCATCAAGTAGCGCCCGCCGAGCGGCCTGCCCCGGCGGCGAACTGCTGAGCAATGCTAAGTTGTTTTGCGTTCGCCGTCGGGTAATGCAGGAGGCTGGTCGTGTCCAAACTGGAAATCGTCGTGGCGAGCACCCGCCCCGGGCGGATCGGGTTGCCGGTCGGCCAGTGGGTGGCGCGCGAGGCACAGGCGCACGGCGGTTTCGCCGAGGTCGAGCTGGTCGACCTCGCCGAGGTGAACCTGCCGTTCTTCAACGAACCGAAGCATCCGCGCCTCGGTGAGTACGAGCACCAGCACACCAAGGACTGGAGCGCGAAGGTCGCCGAGGCGGACGCCTTCGTGTTCGTGCTGCCGGAGTACAACTACGGCTTCAACGCCGAGCTGAAGAACGCACTGGACTACCTGCACCAGGAGTGGCTGTACAAGGCGGTCGGCCTGGTCAGCTACGGCGGGGTGGCCGCGGGCACGCGTGCCGCGCAGATGCTCAAGCAGGTGCTTTCGGCGTTCCGGATGTCGGTCGTCGCCGAGGCCGTGTCGATCCCCTTCGTGCAGCAGTTCCTTGCCGACGGCACGATCGAGCCGAACGACGTGATGACCACGTCCGCGAAGGCGATGTTCGACGAACTGGCGCGGGTCACCACCACGCTCGCCCCGTTGCGCACGGGCGACTGACCTGCGTCAGACCCCCAGCCGGTGCAGGAGCTGGTCCTCCAGCCGTTCCAGCTCGCCGGTCACCGCGCGGTGCGCGGCCTTGCGACGGGCCGCGGGCATCCGCTCGGCGGCCCGTACGGTCGCCGAAAGCTGCTCCAGCGTGGACTGCGCCTCGTCGGCGAACTTCCGGTCCGCGTCGGTGGCCTTCGCCGACTTCCGCAGCTCGCCGAGCCCCTGCACGACGCCCGCGATCCGCGCGTGCAGTCCGGCGCCGCGGCCGGTGTACTCGGCAAGCCGGTCGACCGCCACGCCGAGCTTGCGTGCCTGGTAGCGGTCGTACAGCTCGCGTGCGGCTCCCGCTGCGCGTACCGCGTACGGCGCGACCACCGGGATCACCGCCGGGCCGAGCACCTTGGCCACCGCGACCGCGTTCTTCGCCTTCTTCGGGGTGATCCGGGCTTCACCCACGTCCTGCTTGGCCTTGTTCTGCTTGGCCTTGCGCGCCATGGCCCTACCTCCAACACCGTGTCGGGCTCGAACTTACTGGTCCCGATGGTGGCGGGCATGTCGGCTCGCGGCGGATAGAGTGATCGTCATGGGAGAAGAGGTGCTGCTCGACGCGGGCGCGGTCAGCCGGTGCCGCCGCCGGGTGCACCTTGAACACGATCCGGCCATGCGCGGCGTGCCGTTGCCCCCACCGGATCCCACCGCGCAGCAACGTATCGACGACGCCACGGCGCACCGCGAGGAGATCGTCCGCCGGCTCGCCGACGCCACCGGCCCGGCGGCGACCTGGGTGCACGTCCCGCGCACGCTGCCTGCCGCGGAACGCGTGCTGCGCACCGAAGAGGCCTTCGCCGACGGGGCGCACTACATCTGGGGCGCGCTGCTGCCCGCCGACGCGGTGGGACACCGCCGTGGCGGCGTGGACCTGCTGGTCCGCACCGAGACCGGCTACGTGCCGGTGCTCGTCGTGCGGCACCGGATCACCGACCGTGGCCAGGGCGCGTCGACCACGGGCCTGACCGACCTCGACCCGGCGCACCGTCGGCCGGACGAGGCGCGCAAGGTCCGTTCGCAGCCGCGCGACCAGCTGCGGCTCGCACACCTGCGCCGGATGCTGCAGACCTACGGCAAGGCCGAGATCGGCAGGGCGGTCGGCGGCGTGATCGGGCTGGACGCCGACGTCGTGCTCTGGCACGACCTCTCCGCGGGCACCTGGCCGGGCGGACGCAGTGCGCTGGACGAGTACGACGCCCGGTTCGCCGACCGGCTCGCCGTGGCCACCGCGGCCGCGACCGGCGGTGCCGCGCTGGCCGAGCCGTCGCGGGTGCTGGAGTGCAGGCGGTGCCCGTTCTGGCCCACCTGCGAGGTGGCGCTCACCGAGAGCCGCGACGTGAGCCTCGTGGTGCGCGGCGAGGACGCGAGCGAGCTGCGCAGGGCCGGTGTGTCCACTGTGGATGAACTCGCCGCACTCGACCCGGCCGCCGAGCCGCCGTCGATGAACTGGACCGGCGGTACCTTCACCGACGCGATCATGCTCGCCAGGGCGTGGCTGGCCGACCTCACCGTGGTCCGCCGCACGCCCGAGATCGAGGTGTCCCGCGGGGACGTCGAGGTCGACGTTGACATGGAGAGCTTCGGCGACGCCGGCGCGTACCTGTGGGGCACCCTGCTGTCCGGGGTGGACATCGGGGAACCGCACGGCTACCGGGCTTTCGCCACCTGGGAACCGTTGCCGACCGAGGACGAGGCGCGTTCGTTCGCGCAGTTCTGGGCATGGTTCACCGACATCCGCGAACGCACGCACGCCGCGGGGCTGACGTTCCGGGCGTACTGCTACAACGCGCTGGCCGAGAACCGCTGGCTGTTCGGTTCGGCGGAGCGTTTCGCCGAGCACCCCGGCGTGCCGGGCAAGGCGGAAATCCAGTCCTTTGTGGATTCCGAAGAGTGGGTGGACCTGTTCCGCAGTGTCACCGACCAGTTCCTGTGCTCCCGCGGCAAAGGGCTCAAGGTGATCGCCCCGGTCGCCGGGTTCTCCTGGCGGGATCCGGAGGCCGGCGGCGAGGCGTCCATGCGGTGGTACCGCGACGCGGTCGGTATGGATGGTTCGGTGCCGGACCGCGAGCAGCGCGAGCGGTTGTTGCGCTACAACGAGGACGACGTGCAGGCCACCCGGGTGCTGCGCGAGTGGATGACCGACCGCGCCGGCACCGAAGTGCCGTACGTACTCGACCTCTGATCCCGGTCCCGGCGGCAGCTCGGGATCAAGCCGTCGCCGGGACGCGTGGCGATCAGCGCGGAGCCATCCGCAGCGAACCGTCCATGCGGACGACCTCGCCGTTGAGGTAGTCGTGGTCGATCAGGGACAGCGCGAGCTGGGCGTACTCGTCCGGGCGGGCGAGACGCTTCGGGAACGGCACCCCGGCCGAAAGCGTCGCGCGGAATTCGTCGCTCACCGTCGCCAGCATCGGGGTGTCCACGATGCCGGGTGCGATGGTCAGCACGCGGATGCCGTGCGAAGCGAGGTCACGGGCGGAGGGCAGGGTCAGGCCGACCACACCACCCTTCGACGACGCATAGGCGACCTGTCCGATCTGGCCGTCATACGCGGCGATGGACGCGGTGTTGATGACGACGCCGCGGGCGTCGTCGGCGAGCGGCTCGGTCTTCGCGATCGCCTCCGAGGCGATGGTGAGCACGTTGAAGGTGCCGATCAGGTTGATCTGGATGACCTTCGCGTACAGGGCGAGGTCGTGCCTGCCCTTCTTCGACAGGATCCGGGCGGACGGGCCGATGCCGGCACAGTTCACCACCGTGCGCAGCGGCACTCCCGAGCCTGCCGCGGTGTCCACGGCGGTCTGTACCTGGTCCGGGTCGGTCACGTCGGCCTCGACGTAGGTGATGCCCTCGATCTGCTCGGCTTTGTCGATGGACGCGGCGAGGTCGAGCGCGAACACCCGTGCGCCCTTGGCGGCCAGCGCCTTGGCGGTGGCACCGCCAAGACCTGAGGCGCCGCCGGTGACGAGCGCTGCGGTGTCGGTGATCTGCATCTTCTGCCTTCCTCCTGCTCCGGGCTCCTGCGGAGAAGGTTAACGCTCGTTCGCGCCGGACAGGCGTGTGCCGCCTCACCCGCTTCTCGTCGCGAGGAGTATTCGGCCCTGCCCACTTCCGTTAGCGCCCTGGTCAACTCCGGCTGTCACCTTCTTGCGGTATGAGCGCTGCTCGGATCGTCGTGGTGGGGACCGGATACGTCGGATTGACCACGGGGGCATGTCTCGCGAGCCTTGGGCATCGCGTCACCTGCGTGGACGTGGACGAGGCGAAGGTGGCCAGGCTGTCGGCAGGCCGGGTGGACATCCTCGAACCAGGGTTGGCCGAACTCGTCGAGCGGGGGCGCGGCACCGGCAGGCTGTCGTTCGTGGTCGGCGCCGGGGACGCGGTACGGGACGCGGAAGGCGTGTTCCTGTGCGTGCCGACCCCGATGGGCGCGGGTGGGTCGGCCGACCTGCGCGCGGTGGAGGCGGTGACCGCCGAGATCGGCGACGTGCTGCCTGCCGGATGTGTGCTGATCACCAAATCGACCGTGCCGGTCGGCACTGCCGAGCGGATCCGCACGATGGTCGGCCGCCGCGACGTGCCGGTGGTGGCCAATCCGGAATTCCTGCGTGAGGGCACCGCGGTCCGCGACTTCCTCAACCCGGACCGGATCGTGGTCGGCTCGGATTCGCTCGTCGCGGCCCGCTGGGTCGGTGACCTCTACGCCGAGCTCACCGCACCGGTCGTGGTCGCCGACGCGGCGAGCGCGGAACTGGTCAAGTACGCGGCCAACTGCTTCCTCGCACTGAAACTGTCCTATGTGAACTCGATGGCCGAGCTGTGCGAACGGCTCGGCGCGGACATCGACCTGGTCACCGAAGGGATGGGGTACGACCGGCGGATCGGCCGCACCTTCCTCAAGCCCGGTCCCGGCTGGGGTGGCTCGTGCCTGCCGAAGGACACCAGCGCACTGGTCAGGGTCGCCGAATCGGTCGACTACGACTTCCGCATGCTGACCTCGGCGATCGACGAGAACATCGCGCAGCGCGACCGCGTGGTGGCCAAGATCGCCGGCGCCTGCGGCGGCACGCTCGCCGGCGCCAGGGTCGGCGTGCTCGGTCTCGCGTTCAAGGCAGGCACCAACGACCTGCGGGATTCGCCCGCGCTGGCGGTGTCCTCGGTGCTCGGCGCGCTGGGTGCGGAGCTGACCGCCTACGACCCGGCGGTGTCCGGCGGGATCGACGGGATGACCGTGGTCGACGATCCGTACCAGGTGGCCAAGGACGCGGACGTGGTCGTGGTGCTCACCGAATGGGCCGAGTTCCGCAACCTCGACTGGGTCGCGATGGCCGAGGCGATGGAGGGCGACGACGTGGTGGACACCCGTAACCTGCTCGACCCGCGGATGATCCTGGACGCCGGCCTGTCCTGGCAGGGCGTCGGCCGCCCCCGCGCGGCGCGGCGGCAAGTGGCGGTTTCCTGACGTTCTTCTGGCATCCTGATCCGGCAGGAACCGGACAGGAGGCATGCGGTGGAGTTTCCCTACGTGGTGGTCGCAGTGGTGCTCGCGGTGGTGCTCGTCGGCTCCGGCGCGGGCAAGCTCGCGCGTGCCAAGCAGGTCGTGGAGAACATGACCAAGGTCGACGTGCCGGACAAGCTGTACCCGCTGATGGCCGGGTGCGAGTTCGCCGGCGCGGTGGGTCTCGTCGTGGGGATCTGGTGGCCGCCACTCGGCATCGCGGCTGCGATCGGTGTGCTGCTGTACTTCCTGCTCGCGGTGGGCAGGCACGTGCAGAAGAAGGACGCGAACGGGATGACCCCGGCCGCGGTCCTGCTGATCCTCGCGGTGGCCGCGCTCGTGCTGCGGATCTCGCTCGGGTGAAGGGGTTGGCGCGTGGACCTCGCCGGGAAATCGGTGCTGGGCCCCGGATCGCGCTCGGGTGACCGGGCCGTGCTGCGGGCCTCGCTCGGATGATCGGGGCCGGGCTCGTGCCGCGGTGGGGTAAAGGGGTTGCCACCCCGGTTAACCTGGATCCGGCATCGCGTGCCGGTCACCGGCCGGGTGAGGCATGGAGGTGCCGGAATGCCTTCTGGAGGCATTGTTCGTGTCCGTTTCCGTTGAATTGAATCATCTGATCGTCCCTTCCCGGGACAACCGGGAGTCCGCCGAGTTCCTCGCGCACCTGCTGGGGCTCGAGGTCGGCACCGAGTGGGGACACTTCGTCCCGGTCGTCACCGGCAATGGTGTCCGGCTCGATTTCACCACCATTCCGGTCGAGGACCTGCGGCTGCAGCACTACTGTTTCCTCGTCCCGGAAGACGATTTCGACGCGTTCTTCGCGCGGCTGACCGAAACCGGGGTGCCCTACTTCGGCGCTCCCGGCGGCGGGCTGCCCGGCGAGATCAACCACAACCACGGCGGCAGGGGCGTCTACTTCCTCGACCCGGGCGGCAACGGGATCGAGGTAATCACCCAGCCCTACGAGCCGGAAAAGCGGCGGCCGGCGCGTTGGTGACAGGTAGTTAGCAACGCGTACGATCCCGGGCATGTTCACGACCCGGCCGGAGCTGACCGGCACGCACGGCATGGTGGCGTCCACGCACTGGCTGGCCTCGGCCACCGGGATGGCGGTGCTGGAGAACGGTGGCAACGCCTTCGACGCCGCGGTGGCCGCGGGGTTCGTGCTGCAGGTGGCCGAACCGCATCTCAACGGTCCGGGCGGGCAGGTGCCGGGGATTTTCGTGACCGCGGACGATCGCACGCCGCGGGTGCTGGCCGGACAAGGGCCTGCGCCCGCGGCGGCGACCATCGAGCACGTCGCGGGGCTGGGCCTCGACCTGATCCCCGGCAGCGGGCTGCTGTGCGCCACGGTGCCCGCGGCCTGGGATGCGTGGCTGCTCCTGCTGCGTGATCACGGCACGAAGTCGTTGCGCGAGGTGCTGGGTTACGCGATCGGGTACGCCCGCAACGGAGTGCCGCTGGTCGGGCGGGTCGGCGACACCGTGCGGGCCGTGCAGGAGCTGTTCACCGAGCACTGGCCCACCTCGGCCGCGCTGTGGCTGCCGGACGGGAAACCACCGGCAGACGGGCAGGTGCACCGCAATCCCGCGCTCGCCGATACCTGGGAGCGGCTGCTCGACGAGGCGGAAGCCGCGTCCGGGCGGGAGGCGCAGATCGACGCGGCGCGCCGTGCGTGGTCGCAGGGCTTCGTTGCCGAGGCGATTGAAGCCTTCTGCCGCAACGCTTTCCGTGATTCTTCCGGCCGGGACCACGCGGGTCTGCTGACCGCACAGGACCTCGCGTCCTGGAGTGCGTCCTATGAGGACGCGCTGATCACCGACCTCGGCGACTGGAGCCTGGTCAAGTGCGGCGGCTGGACGCAGGGTCCGGTACTTGCGCAGCAAGCGTTGCTGCTGAACGGTTTCCGCGATGAGTTGTGCTATGTGGACGGTATTCCGTCAGCCCGCACGGTGCACCTGGCGGTGGAGGCCGGGAAGCTGGCGTTCGCCGATCGCGAGGCTTGGTACGGCGACACCGACGTGCCGCTCGACGTGCTGCTCTCCCCGGAGTACACGCAGGCGCGGCGGGCGTTGATCGGTGCCGAGGCGAGTGGCGAGCTGCGCCCAGGGGCGGCAGCGGGTGCGCCGAAGCTGCCCGCGATCCTCGACGCGCTGCGTGGTGCCACCGCGGGCGACGGCGCCACCGGTGAGCCCACCGTCGGCCCGCAGGGGCAGGTCCGCGGCGACACCGTGCACCTCGACGTGGTGGACGCGGCGGGCAACCTGATCTCGCTGACCCCGTCCGGCGGCTGGCTCCAGTCCAGCCCGACGATCCCGCAGCTCGGCTTCTGCCTCGATTCGCGGGCGCAGATGTTCTGGCTCGAACCGGGTCTGCCCAACTCGCTCGCACCGGGAAAACGCCCGCGCAGCACGCTGTCGCCGTCCATGGCGCTGCGCGACGGCGAGCCCGTGCTGGCCTTCGGCACCCCGGGTGGTGACCAGCAGGACCAGTGGCAGCTGTGCTTCTGGCTGGCGCACACCGTCGGCGGCCTGAACCTGCAGGAGGCCATCGACGCGCCGGCCTGGCACACCACTGCGTTCCCCAGCTCGTTCTACCCGCGGTCGTGGCACCCGCGTGAGGTGGTCGCCGAATCCCGGCTCGGCCGGGCCACCCTCGGCGAGCTGGCCGAGCGTGGCCACCGGGTGGTCGAGGCGGGGGACTGGGCACTGGGCAGGCTCTCCGCGGTCTCCCGCCGCGGTGGCCTGCTGCGTGCCGCGGCCAACGCGCGCGGCATGCAGGGCTACGCAGTGGGCCGCTGACCTCAGATCGGCAGCGAAGCCCAGCCACCACCGGTGGCGAGGATGGCGCGCACGCTCTCCGCGTGGTCGGCGAATCCGGAAAGGTCGGCGTGCAGCAACGCGGCCCGTTCCTCGTCCAGCGGGCTCGTGTCGTCGCGCCAGAGTTCCAGCGTCCAGTTCGCGGCGAGGATCACCGAGCGGACCAGGCCTGCCACCGCGGCGTCGGCCGGACCGCCGCCCCGGTGGTAGCCGGCGAGGATCTCGTCACAGGCGGCGAAGCACCGGTCCAGACCACGCACTGCCTCGGCAGGCGTGCCGTCCCAGTCCGGGCCCGGCCACGCGCACGAACCCAGCTCCAGCCACAGTCGCCAGCCTGCGGCCAGCTCCGCGTCGTCGAGGGGCTTCCAGTGCCCAGTCATCTCCCGAGTGTGCGCCCGTGCGGCGCGGATGCTGCCCGCGAGTTGACCGATCTCACTCGGCGGGCCGCTCCCACAACCAGAATTCGATGCCCTGATCGTCGACGCAGTCCGCGGTCCGGCCGTACGGGTGGTGCTCCACTTCGCCTGCGGTACCGCCGCGCTCGCGCACCGTGGCGCGCGCGGCCGCGAGATCGTCCACGGCGTACATCAGCTTCCAGCCGGTCTGCCGCTCCGGTCCGCCCCAGAGGCCACCGGTCAGCCCGTGGCCCTGGATTCCCCAGGCGTCCGGCACGCTGCCGGGCGAGAACTGCCAGCCGAGGACCGCGCCGTAGAACGCTTTCGCCCTCTCCGCATCGGGTACCTGGAAGGTGAAATAGATCGCCTCGCCGTGCTTCTCCTGTCCGGTGACCGCGGCAGCTGCAGCGGCCTGCCCGACCAGCCAGCGCTGGCCGTACGGGTCCTTGATCGTGCCGCCGAGCCCGTAGCCGCGGTCCTCGACCGGGCGCAGCAGTTCGGCACCCAGCTCCACAGCCCGCTGCACGCTGCGCCGGACGTCCGGGACTTCCACCCGGACCAGCGCGCCGCCTTCCGGCGCCACGACGTTGCCCATTTCCGGGAATTCCTCGGCCAGCATCAGCACCGCGTCGCCGATGGCGAGTTCGGCGTGCCCGATCCGGCCGTCGTCCATCACGATCGGCTCGGACCGGCGGCGGGCACCGAACACCTCGACGTAGAAATCGAGTGCGGCGCGCGCGTCGGTCACCGCGATGTACGGCGTGAGCGCGCGTATCTCGGCGGTGCCGGTGGTGGTTTCGGTAGTGGTCATCTCTGCTCCGTTCAGGATCAGGCGGCGTAGGTCGTCCCGCAGCTGCTCGGCGAAGGCCGGATCGGGGTCGACCGGCGACGAGGGCAGCGCGAGTGCGTCGAACGGCTCAGTCATCGCGCCCCTCCTTCCCCTGGTAGCTACGACGGAACGCGGCTTTGGCCCGCGTCAGCAACCCCTCCGTCGCATGTACGGTCCGGCCGAGGTGAGCGGCGACGTCGCCAACCGGAAGACCGTCGACATAACGAAGGGTGAGCACGGCGCGGTGCGCCGTCGTGAGCGACGCGAGCACCTGCCGTGCCCGCAGGGCGTCGATCCGCTCGTCCCAGGGGTCCTCGACACCCGCGTCGGGGACGAGCCGCAGCCCTCGTTGCTCGCGTTCGGTGCGCCGCCAGTGGTCGGCCAGCTTGTGCCTGGCCACTCCGATCAGCCAGGCCGTGCTCACCGGTGGTGCGTTCTCCTTGCGGCAGGCGGCGACCGCGCCGAGGAACGTCTCCGAGGTCAGTTCCTCGGCGAGCACGCGGTCGCCGCAGCGGGCAAGCAGGTAGCCGTAGACCTCCGGCAGGGCCGTCTCGTAACAGCCGAGCAACGCGAAGGCCGGGTCTTCCTGTACCCGAGGTTCCGTCACATCCCCATCGTCGTCCGGGAGCGGGGTTTTCCGCCGGGTGAATTTTCAGCGCGGGTCCGGCAGCTTCCGCGCGAGCAGGCTCACGAGTACCGCCAGTGCCGCCAGCAGGCCGATGACCAGCACGAATGCCTCCTTGAAGCCGAGTGCGCCCGGCAGGCTCAGACTCGCGAACAGGCTGCCGAACACCGCGACGCCGAGCGCCAGTGACGTCTGCTGGGTCGTGGTGAGCACACCGCCGCCGACTCCCGCGAGGTCCGTCGGCACCCGGGAGAGCACCACCCGGAACAGCGTGCTCATGATCATCCCGTTGCCGACGCCGACCAGCACCATGGCGGGCGCGAGCTGCCAGAGCGACACTTCCGGCCAGGCCAGCAGTGCGGATCCGGCGAGCACGGCCAGCCCCAGCGCGAGGACGGCACCGCCGATCGGCACGATCTTCCGCCCGAAGCGAGCGACCAGGTGGCTGCTGACCAGCGATGTCGTGAAGTACGCGACGGCCATCGGCGTCAGTGCGAGCCCGGCGCCGAGCGGTCCGAGGTGCAGGCCGTCCTGCAGCGTGACCGCGTAGACGAACATGAACGAGCCGAAGCCGCAGAAGTACGGCACGGCCACCGTCAGCCCGTGCCGGACGCTGGCCGTGCGCAGCAGCGCGGGCGGCAGGAGTGCAGTGCCGCCCGCCCGTTCGAGACTCGTTTCGACGCGGACGAACCCGTATGCGGCGAACGGGAAGAGCGCGAGCAGTGCGATCGTCCACCACGGCCAGCCGAGCGCGTGGCCTTCCATGATCGGGATCAGCAGGGACAGCAGGGAGACGGCGAGCAGCGCGGTACCCCAGCGGTCCACGCCGAGCGGGTTCGCCGCGCGGCTGTCCGGCACCGTGCGCCGCGCGAGCAGCAGCCCGACGATGCCGATCGGCACGTTGACCAGGAAGATCGGCCGCCAGCTCGACCCGAAGAGGTCGGCTGCCACGAGCGCGCCGCCGAGCAGCTGGCCGATCACGGTGGAGATCCCGCCGGTTGCGCCGAACAGACCGAGCGCACGCGAACGTCGTTCGCCGGTGGTGCCTGCCTGGATGATCGACAGCACCTGCGGCAGCAGCATTGCCGAGGCGGCTCCCTGCGCGGCCCTGGCCAGTACCAGTGTCGTGGCGTTCGGGGCGAGACCGCAGGCGAGCGACGTGAGCGTGAACAGGGTGAGCCCGACGAGGAACAGCCGCCGCCTGCCGAAGGTGTCGCCGAGGCGGCCGCCGAGTACGAGCAGCACCGCGTAGGCGATGCCGTAGGCGGCCACGACGAGCTCGAGCGTGGCGGTGGATGCGTGCAGGTCGGCGTTGATGGTGGGCAGGGCGACGTTGACGATGAAGAAGTCGATGATCGGCAGTGCCGCCCCCAGCAGCACGGTGACCAGTCCGGCAGAGGTGAGTGCCGGACCGGCCGGTGCTCCGGTGGCGACGGTGGCCGACGCCGGAGCGGTGGTGGTGTTCGTCGTCATGACTACTACGTTCCGGGCATTTCGAACCTGGTACCAGGTGCGGGTTCATCCTGGTACTGGGACTACCTGGTAACAGGTTCCGCGATGTGTTTACCTGGTACTCGTGACCTCCGTTGCCGAACCGGCCGGCGAACAGCGGCTCCGCCGGGACGAGCTGGGTGCGTTCCTGCGCAGCAGGCGCGCCCGGATCTCCCCCGAGCAGGTCGGCCTCCCGCTCGGCGGACGGCGGCGCACCCCCGGCCTGCGCCGCGAGGAGGTCGCGCAGCTCGCCGGGGTCGGCGTCACCTGGTACACCTGGCTCGAACAAGGCCGGGACATCAATGCTTCCGAACAGGTGCTCGGCGCCATCGCGCGCACGCTGCGCCTGGACCCGCACGAGCACGTCCACCTGTTCACCCTCGCCGGTGCGCCGGAGCCGCCGACCGCGGAGAAGGAGTGCTCCGTGGTCACCGACTCGATGCGGGCGATGATGACGAAGCTCGAGCCGTTCCCCGCCGCCGTCCGCAACGCGCGCTACGACCTGCTCGGCTACAACCGTGGCTACACCTGGCTGATGGGCGAGGTCGACACGATCCCGTTCGAGGAACGCAACACCCTCGTGCAGTGCCTGCTCAACCCGCAGTGGCGGGAGCGGACGCTGGACTGGGAGGAGAACCTGCCGCGGATGATCGCAGCCTTCCGCGCGGCGATGGCCGAACACGTCGCGGAGCCCGCGTGGAAGTCGCTGGTCAAGCGGCTCAAGGCGGAGTCGCCGCTGTTCGCGGACCTGTGGAGCCGGCACGACGTCAACTCCGAGCCGATCCCGATCAAGCGCTACCGGCACCCCGAGGCCGGGCTGCTCACCTTCCGCTTCACCTACCTCTACACCGGCCGCCGTTCGGAAGTACTGGTGTCCACCTACACCCCGGCGGACGAGGAAACCGCGGCGAAGCTGCCGAAGACGTTCGATTGATTCACCGGACGAGGTATCTGCTCGGCTCGTCGGCGCTCATGTAGCACATGTTCAGCATCATCGTCGTCCCCTCGGCCGGTGATCACACCAACGAACAACTCCGCCTCGGCCCCGGCGAGTCACTGGAGTTCGGCCGTGAACCGGCCGTGTCCGGAGACGGCCACCTGCGGATCGCGCACGGCGGGGTGTCCCGCCGGGCGGGCACGATCTCGGCGGCGGGCACGCACTGGACGCTGACCAATCGCAGCCGGACCCAGACCTACGTCGTCGAGAACCCGGAAGGGGCAGGCGAGCACATCAAGGTCGGTCCCGGCCGGATCGCGGCGCCGGTGCCGTTCGAGTTCTCGCGGGTCGTGCTGCCGGCAGGCGGCGACCTGCTCAGCTTCGACGTGTGGGCGCCCCGGCACGAGTACCTGGACGAGGACGTCGAGACCGCGGGGGAACCGACGGCCGCGGCGTTCCCGCTCGACCGGACCAAGCGGTACTTCCTGGTGCTCGCCGCGCTGAGCGAGCCCCGTCTGCGCGGACTGCCACTGGCCCCGCTGCCCACCGTCGACCAGCTCGTCGAGCGGTTGCGTCCGGTGTGGCCGTGCGTCACCAGGGCCACCGTCCAGTGGAACATCGACTACCTGGCGGTGAAGATGCGCCTCAAACCACGTCCGGACGAGGCCGATCTCGGTCCGAGGGTGAACGGCAAGAAGACGTCGCTGGTGTCGCTGGCAGTGCGGTTCGACCTCGTCGGCGAGCACGATCTCCGCCACCTGGACCCTCGATGAGCAGTGCCACCGGGTTGCGGGTGGGTCGCTGGGAGGTGCGCGACGTCCTCGCCACCGGCTCGTTCAGCAGCGTCCACATCGCACACCGGGTCACCGCGGACCGGGAGTTCCCCCTCGTTGCCGCACTGAAGATCCTGCCCACCGGCACGCACACCCCGCGCCAGGCAGCGCACCTGCGCGAGCTCGTCGCCGCCGAAGTGCAGTTGCTGAGCAAGCTGCGCAGCTCTCGTCTGATCCGGATGTACGAAGTACTCACCGTCGATGCGCCCGATCGCCCGGAACTGGACGGTGCGACCGCCGTCGTGCTCGAGCGCGCCGAGGGTTCGCTGGACACCCTGCTGGCCCGCAACACCCGGCCGCCGTCCGGGCCTGCGCTACTGGCCCAGGTCTGCGAAGGGATGCACCACCTGCACCACGCCGGGTGGGTGCACGGCGATCTCAAACCGGCCAACGTCCTGGTGATGAAAGACGGTACGGTCCGGCTCGCGGACTTCAACCTCGCAGCCGAGCTGACCGGAACGCACGCCTACGGTCCTGCCTTCGCCACTTTGGACTACACGCCGCCCGAGCTGGTGTGGTCGGAGATCAGCGAACGGGGCCGGGCCATCCGGCCGAGCACCGACGTGTGGGCCTTCGGCGTGCTCGCCCACCTGGTGCTCACCGGCACACTGCCGCTGCCAGGCGGTACGGCCGCAGCACGCCGGGACGCGACCGTGCGCTACGCACGCGGAACGGAGGAGCTGCGGCTTTCTCCCGATCTGCCGGAGGCCTGGCGGCCGATCGTCACCGACTGTCTCTCCCGCACCCACGAAGAACGTGCCGCGCACGACGCGGGCTCGCTGCTGCGCCGGATCGAAGCGATCACCGGGACCACTCGTGCCGCTCGCCTGCCGCGGCTGCGTCCGCTCCGATGGCAGCGGCCCGCGATGGCCGCTTCGGTCGTGGCCGCGATGCTTGGCGTTGCCGCGATGTACCTGACGGGCGACGACGAACCGGACTACGGCTACCACCGTTGCGAGGCGGGTTCGGTGTGCTTCTTCAGCGGACCGGACGGAACCGGGGAGATCTGCAGCTGGACCGGTGACGATCCGGACTGGCTGGCCGGCGCCGAGACCTGCGGATGGGCCGCGCAGCGCCCGGTCCGGTCGGTCTTCAACAACAACCAGGAGCGGACCAGGCTCCACGACGTGGCCTACTACCGTGGCGAGGGTTTCACCCCGGTCGGCGACGACCTCGCCCGCGTGACGCACCGGACCGGGTGCACCGGCGTGAACCAACAGGGGAACCTGCAGGGCACCTACGCGCCGATGTCGCACCGGTGGGTCGAGCGCTGCTGATCGCAACCTCTGAAGTCTGAGGTACCGCCTGCCGTGCGGCCCGAGCACGCTGATGCGCATGGGGATTTTCCGGGGGAGCGCCGCTCTGGTCGCCACGGTGCTGGCAGCCGGTTGCGCCGCATCGACGGTCGGGGACCGTGCCGCGGGGGCCGCGCTCATCGAGCGGGCGGAGGGCACTTTTGTCGTCCAGTGCATGGCGAAACAGGGGTTCCGGTACTGGCCGCCTGCCCCCGCCACTGCCGACGAACGGCGAGAATTCCCTTACGTCGTCGACGATCCGGCCTGGGCACGCGCGCACGGTTACGGTGGCGACCTCGTCGCGCAGCGGGAACGCAGGCAGGCCGAGGACCCGAACCGCCGGTACCTGGATGCACTGAGCGAGGACCGGCGTGCTGCGGTTGCGGCGGCCTACGGCGGCACCGGTTCCAGCGCGGTCGAGGTCGTTGTGCCCGGCGGTGCGACGATCGGGCAGAGCGATACGGGCTGCCTCGCCGAGGCACAGCGAACGCTTTACGGCGACTTCGCCGCCTGGGTACGGGCCAGCACGGTGACAGGCAACCTCTCGTCGCTCTACCAGCCCAAGGTGACCGGCGATCCACGGTTCCAGAAGGCCGTCACGGCCTGGTCCGGCTGCATGCACTCGGCCGGGCTGTCCTACGCGAGCCCGCAGCAGATCCAGCAGAAGCTTCCCGAGCTCACGGACGGCCAGAGCCCTTCGCGAGCGCACCGGACCGAGGTGGAACTGGCGGTCGCCGAAGCGGACTGCGCACTGGCCACGCCGCTGTCGAAAGTGGCACGGGACCTCGACCGGCAATACGGCGACGAGATCCGGCAGCAGTACCGCGCCGAGGTCGAAACCACCGAGCGCCTCCGGCGCGACGCGCTGGGCCGGGCCGAAGAACTCCTCGCCCGGAATTCCTGAGGACTTGCCGCGGAATCGCCGTGGCTGAAAAGGAGAGGGAAAAATGAGAAGCAAGGTTGTTACCGGAGTGTTCGCAGGTGCCCTGTTCGGACTGGCCGCGCTGCCCGGTCTGGCCAGCGCCGAGCCGACGGCCGCGGCCGGGCCTGCCGGTGCCCATTCCGCCGGTGCCAAGGCCGATGTGTGCGCAGGCAAGACCGCCAACAGCGGGTACGTGCACATCTATTCGGGCACCGGCTGCGACGGAAAGCCGATCTGCAGCATGCTGGGCAACGACTCCAACTACGGAAACACGAAGGGGTGCTCCGGAAAGGACGACAACAGCGCGTCCTCGCTGCTGAACAACGGCACCGCCGGCGGTGGTGACACCAGCGTGCGGTTCTACCGGCTGGCCGACTACCAAGGCGGCTCGATCTGCCTCGGGTATCACCAGTACGCAACGAATCTGGCCAACTGGACGTTCACCAACGGCACCAACGCCGACAACCGGATCAGCTCGCACAAATGGGTGGCCGGCTGCTGATCGGTGTCCGAGGGGAGGGAAAGTGAAACGGAGCCGCATCTGTCTCGTGGGGGCATTGGCCGCGGCCGCGGCATTGGCGCCGGCGACCGCGCAGGCCGCGACCGAACGGGTCTACTTGCAGTTCAACCTGGCGGGCAACACACAGCACGGCGGGGATACCGGGGTCGCCGACGCGGTGGCGAACAGCGTCGAGGACCGGAAGCCGTCCGTGGTCACGCTCAACGAGGTGTGCGGGTCGCAGTACACCCGGTTGACGCAGCGGCTGGCGGACGAGGGATACCACTCCGCTGCCGGGGCCACCGGGCCGACCTGCGACAACGGCACCAAGTACGGCAACGCGATCTTCGTGCACAATTCGGTGCGCGAATACGCGGACTACCGGCTGCCGAAGACCTCGGACCAGTCGGAACCACGGCGGATGCTGTGCGTGGCAGCCACCGAGGGCAAGTCCATGGCCTGTGTCACCCATCTGTCCAAAGGGGAATTCAAGGAGGAACGCAAGAAGCAGGTCGAGTTCGTCGCGGGCAAAGCGCAGGAATTCGAGGCGGCGGGTTACCGGGTGATCATCGGCGGTGATTTCAACACCGAACCGCGGGCGGACATCATCGATCCGATGTTCGCCTCCTGCTACCGCCCCAACGGCTCAGGCAAGCTCTACGAAGCAGCCAGTGAACGTTGCGGTCGCCGCGCAGGCGAGGCGACGACCGATCACGGCGGGACCGACGGTGCGGGGAAGATCGACTACCTGTTCTTCTCCGGCGAATACCGTGCGCTGAGCGCGGACGCGGTCCCGGTCGGGGTGTCCGATCACCACCTGCTGTGGGCGAAAGCCAGCCGGTGAGCTGAGTGGGCGGGCAGCCGTCCGGTCCGGCTGACCGGAGCGGCTCGGCCGGCTTCGGCCCGACGAGATCCCGGATGAACCGGACCGGTTCCGGACTCCGGGATCTCGCCGCGGGCGGAAAGCGCATCCCGGTACCACGCCGGGCGTAGCGCGGCTCTCCGCTTCTGAGCGGACGCGCGGGCCCGTTTTGCCGGGTAGTTTTCAGCCTCATGCAGGAGTGGTGGCGGCAGCGGAACCCGTGGTTCGGGCGGGTGTTCCGGACTGTCGTGGTGCTCGCGTTCGTGCTGGCCACGACCAGCGCGGCCGGCCGGTGGCAGCACCAGGGGCAGGTGCTGAGCCCGCTCGGCGCACTGTGGCTGGCGGCCACGGTGCTCACGCTGCTGCTGGTCCACCGCTACCCGCTGCCGATCTTCGTGCTCACCGCTGCCTCGGCGTACGCCTATTACGCGTCGGCGGCGGAACCCGGCGGACCGGTCATCGTGGTCCCCACGATCGCGCTGTTCCTGCTCACCCGGCGGACGGGGCCGGTGGTCGCCGGCAGCGTGGGCACGGCCGTGCTGGTGGCCGGTTACGTCGCGCACGTCGTGCCGACGCAATCGTTTGCGATCAGCGCTTCGGCCGGTTTCGTCGTGCTGTGGGCCGCGGCCGTGATCGGCATCGCGACGGCTGTCCGGTACCAGTTCGCGGCGGCCGCGGCCCGTCGTGAACAGGCCGACGAGCGACGGCACCGGATGGCCGAGCAGGAGCGGCTGCGGATCGCCCGCGAGGTGCACGACGTGGTCGCGCACAGTCTCGCGATGATCAACGTGCAGGCCGGGGTCGCCGCGCACGTCGCGGACCGGCGGCCGGAGCAGGCGAAAGAGGCGCTGCTGAACATCAAGTCGGCCAGTGCGTCGGCGCTCAACGATCTGCGTGCCACGCTCGCCGTGCTGCGTTCCGGCGAGAACCGCGCGCCCGCGCCCAGCCTGGCGCAGATCGGCGATCTGCTCGACCACGCGCGCGCCGCCGGACTGACCGTCACCGTGCACGGTGCGGCCGGTGAGCTGCCGGCCCCGGTCGACGGTGCGGCCTACCGGATCCTGCAGGAATCGCTCACCAACGTCGTCCGGCACGCGGACGGCGCCCGCGAGGTGGACATCCGGCTCGAGCGCCACCAGGGCACCCTCTCGCTGACCGTGCGCGACGACGGACACGGCGCCGAGCAGCCGGTCCCCGGCCACGGGCTGCGCGGGATGGCGGAACGCGCGGCGGCACTCGGCGGCACTGCCGAGGCCGGCGTCACCGAACGAGGCTTCGAGGTGCACGCCGAGCTGCCCGTGGAAGGGGAGACATGACGATTCGCGTGGTACTGGCTGACGACCAGGCACTGGTCCGCGCCGGGTTCCGGGTGCTGCTGGAGACCGAAGACGGTTTCGAGGTGGCCGGCGAAGCGGGTGACGGCGAACAGGCCGTGGCGGTCGCGCTCGAACACCGGCCGGACATCGTGGTGATGGACGTGCGCATGCCCGGTACCGACGGCCTCGAGGCGACCAGGCGGATCACCGGCCACCCCGAACTCGCCGGGGTGAAGGTACTGGTGCTGACCACTTTCGACGTCGACGAGTACGTCTACGAAGCACTGCGCGCCGGAGCCAGCGGATTTCTGCTCAAGGACACCGAGCCGGTCGAGCTGCTGCGTGCGTTGCGCGTGGTCGCCGACGGCGAGGCACTGCTCGCGCCCACGGTCACCCGTCGGCTGATCGCCGAGTTCGTCGGCCGTCCCGAGCACCGGCGTATCGACACCTCCGCGGTATCCGCGGTGACCGAGCGGGAACGGGAGGTGCTCGCGCTCGTCGCGGGCGGCCTGTCGAACGACGAAATCGCCGCTCACCTGGTGATCTCCACGGCCACCGCGCGCACGCACGTGAGCCGCATCATGACGAAGATCGGTGCCCGCGACCGCGCTCAGCTGGTGGTGCTGGCCTACGAATCCGGCCTGGTCACCCCACGCCGTGGCGGGCAGTGACGAGACCGAGCGCCCGGCACCGCGGACGCCGTTCTCCGTGCTGATCCCGGGCTCGCCCGAAGGTGTGAGTTGCGCCGTGTCGGTGAACGTCCTCCCCGCCCGGACGCCTTGTCGAGGAGAGCATCAGTACTCAGCGAGGGGTCCGGCGGAAGGAGTTCCGATGGCCTGGGAGATCGTCGTGGTCGCCGCGCTGGCCGTGGTTTTCCTGGTCCGGCTGGTGGTGCGGCTCCGGCGGAGCTGACGGCCGCCGCCGTGGCGTGGCCCGGCGCACCGGCGGTTCCGCGGTGCGGTCCGGTCCCGGTTCCGGCAGTGGCGGCCGCGCCCGGTGCGCGCCACCGGCCGGCCTGGCCACCACGGTGCGTTGTTCACCGCGTGCCGGTGGCTGTGCGGTGCGGTTCTCACCGCGGGCTCGCGGTTGTGCGGCGCGCTGTTCAGTTCGCGGCTGCGGTTGCGAGGTGCGCTGTTCACCCCGAGCCGGTGACTGCGAGGTGCGGCGCTGTTCACCACGAGTCTGCGGCTGTGGCCGTCCGTTGGCCCGCGGTGCCCGGCCGTTCGCCGCCGGACGGGGCGGACGAGATGGTCCCGGCCGCGCGGCGGGCACCCTGGGGATTTCCATGGTGACGTCGGTGTCTTCGGTGTCTTCGGTGTCTTCGGTGGGTTCCGGTGCCGGTTTCGGTTTCGGCCGGTGCGAAAGACGGCGGGCCAGTGCATGGCTCGGCCGCTCCACGAACCGGTAGCTGACCTCGACCACGCCGAACACCGCCAGGATCACGATCACCAGCGCGATCGGCAGCGGCACCGCCGGGCGCAGCAGCTGCAGCAGCACGAAGGTGACCAGCATGTGCAGCAGGTAGATCGAGTAACTGCGTTCGGACAGCGTGGTCCAGATCTTCCGCTGCTTCAGCTTGTCCTCGGCGAACATCCCCAGCAGGAAGCACGCCACCGCGAACGCCATCGACAGGTTGTACGAAGAGTCGACGCGGCCGACGTCGATGATGTCGGCAAGCACGTACAGCGACCACGCGCAGGCGCCGAAGAGGGCACCGGTCCACAGCGGGATCTTCTTCGAGGTGGTGGCCCAGATCGTCTGCCCGATGACCATCACCGGCAGGTACGACACGTTCACCGCGAACAGCGACCAGGACGGACCGAGCTGGGACCGGCTCATCATCACCACGAAGATGAACGTCAGCTCGATCGCGATCGCCAGCCAGGTCCAGCGGCGCAGCAGCGGAAGCACGGCCACCAGCAGGGCGTAGAAGATGACCTCGATGATCATCGTCCACGCCACCGGCACCAGCACCACCTGCGGGTAGATCAGGTAGTTCACCAGCGCCGTGTTGGTGAGCACGGTCAGCGGCGTCAGCTCCTGCGACTGCCCGGTCGCGGGCGGGTGCAGGTTCACCACCAGCAGGAACGCGGTGAGCAGCACGACGAACAGCATCGGCGCGTACACCCGGATCAACCGGTTCAGCGCGAACCGTCCGGTGCCCTGGCGCAGCGCGATCGGTGTCACCACGAACCCGCTCACCAGGAAGAAGAAGGGCACCGCGATCTGCCCGATGCCCTGGGTCGACATGTGCATCGGGTCGCTGGTGAGCGCCTCGATGAAGGTGACGTACGGCGCGCTGTCGTGCTTCGCGATCACCCACGGGTGTGCGATGTGGCTGTAGAACACGAGCAGAGCGCCGAGGCCACGGCCGATGTCGATGAAGACGATCCGGGTTTTCTTGGGCTCTGCGGGCAGCTGCTCGGCCAGCGCGGCAGGTGGCTGCTCGGCCAGCGCGACCACCCCCGTCTTTCCGGCCCGACTGCTTCGAGCAGGGTAGCGCCTCGTCCGCGCGTGCGGACTACTCCCCGGGGATGACCGGATCGTGCGTTTGCGGCACGGCACCCGTTCTGGCCTCGCAATATGTGGTTCACCGGTACGATCGGGAAGGAAATCGTCCGATTTTGCGCGAGTAGTTCAGGAGCCCGGGGAGCGTGCCGCAGTCCACCCTCGACGACACCGTCGAGCGCCCGTCCCCGTTGCCGACCGCGGTCCGGAAGGCGCTGCCGTCGATCGGGCTCTACCTGCTCTTCCAGCTGGTTTCCTTCGGGGTGCTGTGGCTGATGAGCTGGAAGGCCGACGTGTCGCCCGGCCGGTTCGTCGAGGGCTTCGACGCGAACTGGTTCCTCTCCGTCGCGCAGAACGGTTACGACCAACCGGTCGTCATCGGCGCGGACGGGGCTCCGGGCGAGAACAGCATGGTGTTCTTCCCGTTCTACCCGGGACTCGTGGCAATTCTCACGCTGGTGGGCATTCCGGCGCTGCCTGCCGGGCTCGTGGTGTCGCTGCTGGCCGGATGTGCCGCGGCGTGCGGGCTGTTCGTGCTCGGCCGCGACTTCGCAGGCCCGCGGGTGGGTTTGCTGATGGCGGTGCTGTGGTCGGTCGGTCCCGGGTCCGCGGCACTGCACCTGGCCTACTCCGAGTCGGTGCTGATGGCGTTGGTGGCCTGGACGCTCGTCGCGGTGGCCCGCCGCCAGTGGCTGCTCGCGGGGGCGCTCACCCTGCTGGCCGGCCTGACCCGGGCGAGCGCGGGCGCACTGGTCGCCGCCGTCGGCGTGGCCGCGCTGGTGGCGGTCTTCCGCCGCCGCGACGGCTGGCGGCCGTGGGCAGGCGGGCTGCTCGCGCCGTTGGGACTGCTGGGTTACCTGGCCTACGTGTGGATCCGCACCGGCCGCCCGGACGGCTGGTTCTGGCTGCAGAACGCCTGGCAGATGCACTTCGACTTCGGCCGGTTCACGCTGGCCCAGATCGGCGAAGGGCTCACCGTCGACCGGGCAGGCTGGGTCACCGTGACCGCGCTGATCGTGCTGGTCGCGGTGGCGTTGCAGCTGTGGACGTGGGCCACCAGGCTGCCGCTGCCGTGGCAGATCTACGGCACGCTGACCGTGGTGATCGCGCTGTGCTCGTCGAACTACTTCCAGTCGCGCGCCCGGTTTCTGCTGCCTGCCTTCGTACTCACCGTGCCGCTGGCACTCGTACTGGCGAAACTGCCGAACCGCGTGCTGGCTGTCCTGCTTCCCGCAGCTGCGGTGCTCAGCGGTTGGTACGGCGCGTACCTGATGACGATCGCGCACCTGGCACCGTGAACCCGGCGCCAGGTGCGTGCGGAGTCAGGGCGCCAGCCAGAGCGTGACGAACTCCTTCTCGTCCGCCTTCGCTGCCGCGATCAGCGCCGCGTCGTCAAGGGTCTCGCTCGCCGGGCCGTCGTCGGTGACGATCTTCGGCGTGTAGCCGAGTGCCCGGTAGCCGGACAGGACCGCCACCGGATCGTCGCCGAGTTCGGTGATCGCGCCCGGGTCGAACTCGCACACCACGTGCGGCCGGTCGCGGCGCAGCACCTCGGTGAGGCCGTCGAGCGCCCGGTGGTCGCGGCCCTGCAGGTCGACCTTCACCAGCCCGATCCGCTGCCCGGTCACCTCGGCCACGGTGTCCAGCCGGACCGCGGGGACCGCCACACCCGGTCCGTCCGCGTTCACCCGGTTGTCTCCGCTGTTGCCCGGTGACGCCTGCGCGAGATGCACCGTGCCCGGAGCGTCCCACGCGGCCGATTCGACCACGGTCACCTGCTCGGCCACCGTGGCAGGCAGGTTGACCGCGACGTTGCGGCGCAGGAACCCGGCGTTGACCGGATCGGCCTCCACGGCGATCACCCCGGTCACGTCCGGCGTGGACCGCAGCAGCCGCAGTGTGTGGTAGCCGACGTGCGCGCCGACGTCGAGGAACGTGCCGGTGGCCAGCTCCGCCATCAGCTCGGCCTCGCTGTCCTCCCACGACCGGTGGAACACGATCCACGGCAGCATGACCTCGTCCACCGGCATGAGCAGCGCGCCGACGTCGCACGGGACCACGTCGGCCCCGCGCGGCACCGGGGCGTGCGCCAGCCGGGCGGCGTCGCGCATCGCGCTGACGTCGAGGGTCACCCGCTGGATGGCCTTCTCGTCGGCGTCGAGCCGCTCGTCGCGGGAGGAGAACATCCGGTGCACGGTGGCCGTGCTCGCCTCGATCTCGGAGCCGATGCCGCCGTACCCCTCGCGGAGCTTCGCCACGTCGCCTTCGAGGTTGCGCAGCGCCAGATCGGTGTCCGGTGCGCGGTGGCGCAGCTCTTCGACGGTGTTGCGCAGCCCCTCGAACCGTTCGCCGATGCCGTGCATGATCGCCGCGGAGCGACGCGTCTCGGTGAGGTCGCGCTCCAGGCCTTCGACGCGGTCGAGCAGCCGCCGGTTGCTCTCTTCGGTCGCGGCCAGCAGCGCACCCATGACGTTGCGCTGGTGCACGTCGTAGTGGTCGATTGCGCGCAGCACAGCCTTGCGCAACGCGGGGGCGAGCGGCAGCCGTGACGCGGTGCCCGCCTCCGGCCGCCAGCGCAACGCCTCGGTGGCCTGCTGCAACGGCGTGAGCGGATGCGCGGGGGCAGGCGCGCCGGCAGTGGTGTGCTTGCGCTCCTGCCAGGTGCGGTAGGCCTGCTCCACCTCGGTGCGCATCCATTCGGCGGCGGTGGCCATCGAACGGTCGCGCAGGATCGTGTCGCGGGCCCGGAGCCCGCGTTTCACGGCTTCGTCCGGATCGTCGGCGACCTGGCGCATCGCTGCCGCGGCCGCGGCAAGATCGGGCTCGGCCCAGGTCGCGCCCGCCTGGTAGGGGTGGCTGTCCGGGCCGACCGCCACCAGCCGGTACGGCACCGGCCAACCGGTGCTCGCGTCGAGGAATTCGGTGGTGCTGGAGTAGTCCGTGGAGATCACCGGCATCGCTCGTGCCATCGCCTCGGCGACGGTGAGGCCGAAGCCCTCGCTGCGGTGCAGCGACACGTAGCAGGTGCTGCGCTCGTACAGCTCGTGCAGCTCGGAGACCGCCAGGTACCGCTCCACCAGCTCGATCCGGTCGTCGCCGCGCACCGCCGTACGCAGCCGTTCGGCGGTGTTCGGGTGCAGCTTCGCGTTGATCGTCTTGATGGTCAGCCGTACGTCGTCGCGGCCGGGGAACGCGCGCTGGAACGCCTCGACGGTGCCCCACGGGTTCTTCCGCTCGGCCACGCTGTTGAAGTCGAAGGCGAAGAGGAACCGCACCGGTTCACCCTGTTCCCGCGCGGGCGGGGACGGTTCGCCCGGATCGCGCACCGGCACCGGGATCGTCTTCACCGGGATCGGCGAATGCGCGGCGATCGCGCGGCGGCAGAAGTCGCTGACCGTCCACACCTCGTCGAGCATCCCGAACGCCTCGTGCTGCCACTGCGGGAAATCCTCGAGCTCCCACGCCCACAGCCCGATCCGATAGCGGCCGGCGCCGACCTCGGGGTGGTTGGTGAGGATCACCCGGGTCTGGTCGGCGTTCACCGCGAACACGCTGATCGGGAAGCGCGGATCGCCGACCGTGGCAGGCCGTTCGATACCGGTCCGGTTCGAGACCGCCTTCTCCTCCAGCACCGAAGCCACCGGCACGCCGCCGGTTTCGATGGCCTCCAGCACGATCCGGCCCATCTCGCCGAGACCCAGCTCGGCGGTCAGGTAGCCGAGCAGGTTCACGCCGAACTCGTCGTGCGGGGGATGGGTGTCCACCGGATCGCCGGGCAGCGCCCACTCCGGCAACCCGGCCTCGGCCACGCCGGAGCCGGTGCACCAGTGGCGGAAGCTGTCCGCGTCGTCGCCGTACGGGTGCGGGAACGCCATCTGCAGGTCGATCCGCGACGTCCAGATCGCGTGCGTCAGCCGGTTCAGCCCGGCTGCGGCCTGCCCTTGGTCCTCGGGCGTGGCGAGCCACTCGCGCAGCGCCTGTCCGCCGTCCTCGCCGTACGCGTGCGGCGGCGCGGGCTTGTCCTTGCGCTCGGCCTTGATCCAGCCTTCGCGGAACACGCGCCGGGCGAGCTTCGGCACCGGCGTGCCGTCGCGGAAGTCCTTGAAGCCGTAGGGGATCGAGTCCAGTGATTCGGCGTACCCCGCTTCGCGCAGCTTCGCGCCGTACGCGTCGCAGATCGCGCGAAGGTCATCGTTGTGCGACAGCAGTACGCGCGGCTTGCGCGCGCAGTGGAAGCTGAGCAGCCACGGCTTCTCCGGCCGGTAACCGCTGAAGTGGAAGAAGCGCAGCTTCGCGCCCCCCGCGGTGAGCGCGCCGTCGGCTTCGCGTGCGATCGGGCGCTCGTGCAGGTTCCAGTACGCGACGTCGTAACCCGGGTCGGTCACCACGTGGTGGCGGAACAGCGAAGGTACCTGGTCGACCCACCGCTGGTCGGTGAACAGCTGCTGTTCGGGCGCCACGATCGCGTCGTGGCGCAGCCGTCCCGCCCAGAAGTCGAGGAACGGCCCGGCGCCCCGGCCAACCCCGATGAAGCCGAGGTTGAACATGCCGGTGCCCATGATCACCGCGTCGTCCGGCTCGAGGCCGTCCTGCGGCAGCGGGGTGAGAAAGTGCGGCGCGAGCACGATGTCGTGCTCGTCGGCCAGCTCGCCGACCTCGGTGATCGGGGCGAACAGCTCGATGTCCGGGTCGAGGTAGATTGCCGCCGCCGACTCCCGGAGCAGCTCCCGCAGCAGGTACGGCTTCACCGACGTGGCGAGCTCGGTGACCGAGTACGCCGTGGCCATCCGCAGGTAGTCGTCCTCGTCGATGCCGAACGCCGCCGGCCCGACGACGTCCGCCCCGGTGTCGTCGCGGCGCACCTCGTCACGCGGTGCGTCGATCACCGCGATGACGAACCGGCCGCCCGGATGCTGCTCGAGGTAGGAACGGGCCAGTACCCGCGCCGCCGGAAGGTAGTTGCGGGCGACGATGGTGCAGGCAGTGGTCCCCGGCTCAGGCATCGGCGGGCAGGGCGGTGAGCTGCTGGTTCAGTGCCGAGGTGAAGTCGGACTTCGCCGTGGCGCCTGCCGTGCCGGACACCTCGACGCGGACGAGCACGTTGCCGCGCGCGTAGTGCCCGCGCAGCTGGGCGGGCTGGCCGTCCTTCGCGTCGATCGAGGTGGCGTACACCCCGTTCGGTGCGGTGGTGTCGCGCTTGGCCCCGTTGGTGACCTGGACCTCCATCAGCTTCTCGGCCGCATTGCGTGCTGCGGTCGGGCTGGTGGTCTGGGTGAGCAGCAGGGTGATCTGGTTGCCGTCCTCCAGGTGGTACACGACGAACTTGACCTTGCTCGCACTCGCCGACTGGTAGGCCGACAGCTCCTGCGGGTTGAGGTACTTGAGCGTGTCGACCTGCGTGAACGACGTGATGTCGTCGTGCGTCTCGGCCTGTCCGGGCATGCTCGCCACGGGCAGCGGGTCGGGCGGCTTCGGCGCCTGGGAATTCTGCTGCGAAGGCTGGGCGTTCTGCTGCTCGTTGCCGCCACCGCTGTCACGACCCCACAGCCAGTAGGCGCCGAACGCGATCGCGGCCAGTACCACCACGGCGCCGACGATCGCGCCGATCTTCTTCCCGTTGTTGTTCTTGGGCTTGTCGTTGAAGTACTCCGGGCCCTGGCGGACCCACTCGGAATCGCCACCGGACGGGCCGAGCGGCGGCAGATCGCCACCGCCCCACGGCGGGGTCTGGTCGCTTTCCGCGGCGTTCCACGGCTGCTGCGCCTGCGGGAAACCACTCGCCGGAGACGACGGTGCCTGCTGGAAACCACCGGGAGGGGAGTACGGGGTCTGCGGCGGCTGCTGGTTCGGCCGCACGTATTCGGTGCGGCCACCGGGGTCGGCGCTCGGCTGCTGCGTCTGCCACGACTGCACGGCCTGGGTGCGCTCGGCACTGTCGTCGGCAGGGGGCTGTTGCGGCGGAGTCGGCTGCGGCTGCCCACCGGGCGGACTGACCGGTGAGATCACCTGGGTCGAGTCCGCGTTCGACGGCTGCTGCGGAGCGGGCTGGTCCTGCTGGCCGACGGCCGAGGACAGCACCTGATCACGGCGGATGCGGTAGTCGTCCGCGGACAGCCGCCCTGACGCGAGCTCCTCGTCCAGCCGGCGCAGCTCCTCCTGCCAGGACACCAGGGTCCCCCTTATCTGTCGGCATGGCGACGGTTTGGTGCGTCACCGCGACCCGATGTGTGTGACGACGTGGACATTGTGCACGGTCACGACCCCGCCTGACCTCGCGGGTCGGCTTCGGCGGCGGCCGTCGTTCAGCGGGCGGGCAGTGTGGCCGCGACCTTCGCCCGGATCTGCTCGATCCGGGACCGCAGCGCCGCCGGATCCGCGTCGAGCGGCGCCGACACGCCGACGCCGACGGCGACCGAGCCGGAGGTGTACCAGAACGCCACGACCCGACCGGCCGGGCTGCTGCCGGAGTAGAGCAGGTCGGTGGCCGCGGGCCCGAGCGGAGTGCTGTCGAACCCGCCGGTGACCAGGTTCTGCCGCAGTCCCTGCACCAGCTGCCCTGCCTGTGCGGGCGAGCCGGCGGGCACCGCGATCATCAGCGTGCCGTTGGCCGCTTCGGCGTAGGCGTGGTAGACGAGTTCGTCGGCGCCTGCCGCGCGCATCAGGTCCGCGTCGGCCTGGGAAACGGCCCTGACCTGCACGGCCTTGTCGAGTGCCATCGTCGAGTTGTCCTGGCCGGGCTTACCGGACAGCGCAGGCAGCTTGTCCTCGAGCGAGGCTGGCTGGTTGGAGGTCGGCACCGGCGGCGGGGAGACCTGGTCGGCGTCGTTCGAGGTGTCGGACTTGCCGCCGAAGTACCAGATGCCACCCACGACCAGCGCGAGCACGACCAGCACCCCGAGCGACAGGAACAACCAGGTCGGCCGCGACTTCCGCGGAGTCGGCTCTTCCTCCCACAGCCGCCGCGGTTCCGGTTGCCCGACCGCCGCGAACGTGTCGGTCTGGGCGAGATCCGCCGGACTGGGCGCGGTCGTCGGCCGATCGGCGGAACCGGGCTGACCCGGATCCCACCGCGGCACCCGGGTGATCGGCGACCGCGGCGCCCGCTCGGCCGAGCCGGGCTGCCCGCCGGCCGCAGGCCAAGTGCCGGCCTGCGGGTTCGGCAACGACTGGGCGGGCTGTTGCGACTGGTACTGCTGCGGCTGGTTCGGCGGTTGCTGGTACGGCTGGTTCGGCGGTTGCTGACCCGGCTGGTTCGGTTGCTGGTTCGGCAGGTGCGGCTGGTTTGCTGACTGCTGGTGCGGCTGGTTCTGCTGGGGCATCGCGGGGTTGGCACTGGCCCAGCCGCCCGTTCCCGGCGCGGATCCGGCCGTGCCCCACTGCGCCGGAGCCGTGCCCGGCCAGCCACCGGAAGGCCCGGCCGACGTGCCGGAAGCGGCAGCCGGCGCCGTCGAACCAGGCGCCGGAGCAGCGGACGTGCCAGAGGGGCCAACCGTCGGCGCCCCGGGCGTGGGGACCACCGGATTGGCTGGCGCGGCACCGGACCCCGACGCCGCCGGATTGTCCGCCGGCCCGGACGGAGCGGCCGGGCCTTCAGACGGATCGGCAGCCGCTGCCGGATTAACCGAGACCCCAGACGGATCGGCCGCCGCCCCGGCCGCGGTGCCTGCCGAGCTGGTGGCACCTCCGGCCGCGGAACCCGTCGGGCTGACCGGTGCTCCGGACATGGGGCTTGCCGAGCCGGTGGTGGTCGCTGCCGGATTGTCCGTGGCACCGGATGCAGGTGCGCTCGCACTGCCCGTCGGCGCCCCGGACACGGGGCCAGTCGAGGCGCCGCCCGCACCGGTGGCCGGCGCCGACGTGCTCGTGCCGGTGTCTCCCCGCGTTCCGGTCACGTCGCTCCCGGCCGTACCCGCCGGACCAGCGCCTTTGGGTGTACCCGCGGTTGGGGCGCTGGCAGCCGCTACGCCGGAGCCTTCGGGCGTACTTGCCGATGGAGCACCGGGACTCGTCGAGCCGGCACCTTCCGGCGCATTTACGGGCGCGGCGCTAGGACTCGCCGGACCAGCACCTTCAGACGTACCTGCGGAAGACGCCCCGGCGCTCGTCGGACCGACACCTTCTGGTGCGGCGCTGGGAGCTGCCGCACTGGCGCTTGCGGGAGTCGCAACGGCACCTTCGGGAGACGCGCTGGAAGTTGCCGTGGCTCCACCGCCCTCCGTCGTGGCGGAGGTGGCTGGTGCTGTCTCGCCATTACCTGCCACGGCGGCGTTCGGTGGCGAGCCTGGCTCCGCGCTCGTTGCCGCGGCGCCCTCCGTCGTTGCGGTCTCGGTGGTGCCTTCCGCCGTACCGGTGGGCGCCGGTGAATCGGTGCTCGGGTGCGACTCGGCGGGGGTTTGTGCCGGTCCCGCCGCAGCTCCTTCGGCCGGAGCCGGGTCCGGTGCGCGTGTGTCGTCCGGTGTTCCGGTCGTGCCGGGGGCCGCGCTCGTGTCCTGCGTCCAGGACGGGTTCGCCTGCGGGGTCGTGCCGCCTGCCCATGGCGTGCCCGCGATCGATTCGGCGTCCGGGGTCCACGGGGCGCTCGCGGGGGCCGTCCCGGGTGCCCAGGGGGTGCCCGCCACGGACGGCGGTGCTGCCTGACCACCGGTCGAGCGCTGCGGGGACGCCACCGGGGAGGCCGCGGCGCCACCGGAGGCTTCGGCGAGCAGTTCGTCGCGTTTGCGCCGGTGTTCGGCGTGCCCGAGGCGGCCGGCGGCCAATTCGGCGTCCATTCGCCGGAGCTCTTCCTGCCAGCTCATTGCGCAACTCCCTGTCACCGGTTCGGGCGATAGTGTTTCACGCGCCCGGCCCTGGGGAGGTTCCGGTTCGCTCGTCGGGCGCGATCCTTCCGCGCGGCGCGCGCGGCGTCCAGGGTGCCGTGGTATCCGTAGGATCGGGGTATGTCCTGCGCGCGCGGTGTGCTCGCCGCACTGGCCGTGGACCGGCTGGCCGGCCTCGACGTACCTTCCGGCGATCTCGTGGCGGCCGGGGTGCGCGCAGTGGTCGAAGGGCTGGACTCACCGTCGTTGCCGGAGCTGGCGGGCAGTGACGATCGCGCTGCCGTGGATCTCTTCACCCAGGTCATCGACGAGCTCGGCATCGAGCTGCCTGCCGACGCCGAGTCCGCGCGGTGGCAGCTGCTCGGCCGCTGCCTCGGCGTCATGGTGCGCGGCGAAGTGCCGCTGGGCGAGGCGGCCACGTCGTTCGACGAACTGGACGGCAGGCTCGGCCGTCCGGACGCGCTGGCCGAACTCCGCCGGTGGTTCGCGCTGCTCGCCGCCTGGATCCCCACCGACGTCACCCCGCTCAGCTTCTGTGCGCAGCAGATCCGGCAACAGGCCCGCCAGCTGCTCGCCGGGCCGTGGCCGCCTGTCACCCGTTGAGCGTAAAAAACTGTCGTACACATGTTCTAAAATTGGCCGTGTTCTGGGGAAACAACTCCACGATCGGAAGGCGGCCCGCCATGTCCTCGTCCTCGCCTGCCTACGTCACGCTGCCCACCTTCGTCGGGTACAGCGCAAGCACCGGCCCGTCGCGGTCGTCGTTCGTCCGGCGGCAGCGCCGGCTGTACGAGGACCCGGCGCGAGCCGCGTTCAACTACTACCGCCGAGCGGCCAACGCGGTACGTGCCGGCCGCGCGGCGAGGCAGGACGAGCAGGCCATGCGTGCGCTGGTCGAGCACGCCGACGAGCGCACCCGGCCGCACTACGCCGCGGTCGCCGATGGCTGGCTGCGCTATCTCGGCCGGCGTGACCCGCAGCTGCTGGACGTCGGGCGCACACGCTGCTCGCTGGGGGAGTTGGCGGTGGGGGTCAGTCCGCAGCTCGGGCTGCGCAAGTCCACCGGCCGCCGGTTCGCCACCTGGCTGTACTTCAAGGAGGAGCCGTTGCACCGTGACGCGGCGCGGCTCGCGTTGTGGCTGCTCAGCGAGGGGATGCCGGACCTGCTGCCGGGCGGCGAGGCACTGGTGGTCGACGTGCGCAGGGCCAAGGAGTTCACCCTGTCCGCCAGGGATCGGGGGCGGCTGCGGCCGTGGGCGTTCAGCGAGGCGTCGGCGTTCGTCACCCTGTGGTATGCGGCCTGATGGGCGGATCAGCGGCTCCACTCGGTCGAGTGACACCTCTGCCGCTCAGCCCCGGTGGACTGGACAATCCCGGCCCCAAACACGAAGCTTTGCGCAGATTCGAGCCCGGCCGATGACTTCGAGGTCGACAAGTGAATGCTGCTGCAGCATGGGAACCACTCTCCCGAGTGGCCGACGAACCCGCCTGGTACTGGGTCTACGACAAGCTCGGCTTCTGGCCGAGCACCTTCGCGCACGACTGGCCGGGGTTCCGCGAACCGGCACCGTCGGCCACGTGGGATCTCTCCACCGGCGAATACGACCGGGCGTCCGCGGAGTTCCGGCTCGGCCCGTACGCGGTGGAGGAACACGACCTCGCGCGGGTCGTGCTGGCGGCGCTGCGGGAGACGGTCGCCGAGGACGAGTGGCTGTGGGTGCTGCACTGGCAGCACCAGTCGTTCAAGTTCTGGCCGCACCGGATGGCGGACAACGCGGTGTGGCCGGTGCCGGTGTTCCCGCGCGGCGACTACCACCTGTTCCTGGCCGCGGACTTCCGCTTCGGCACCCTCGGGCACCCGTGGGAACGCACCTTCTGCGCGTTCGGCGAACAACTCCTGCCCGCTGTGGAAAAGCACGGCGACGGGGTGCTGAACGCCGTGCTCCGCCGGGACGGCAGACCGTCGGCGCTGACCCGCTGATCACGGCGCTGCTACCGTCTCCAGCGTGTTCGAATATCACGGCTGGGTGACCATCGCCGCCACCGCGAGCGGTGACGACGACGCGGCGCTGCTCGAGCGCCTCGTCGACCGCGTGCACCGCACCCTCCGCGACGCCGGCACACTCGATCTCGTCGATCTCCGCTGGAGTTCCGGGCTGCCGATGCTGCACCTCGGTGGTCTGGACAAGCACGGCGGAGCCATCGCACCGGAGTTGCTCGAGACGTTCGCCAGGGTCGGCGAACTCGCCCCCGGTTCCTACGGTCTGCTGCACGTGTGGGACGACCAGGACCCGGAGCACGACAACGATTTCCGCGTGTACCGGATGGCTCGCGGCCAGGTCAGCGAGCACGTCGACCCGCATCTCACGCCGGTCGCGCCGACCGTGCTGGACTCCTACGAACTGTGACGGTCCGCCGCTGCCCACCGGGGTTTCCGGCGGGCAGCGGCGTTCCGGTGCGGCTCAGCGCCGCGGCGTCTGCGGGCGGTTGCCCGGCTCCTGGTGCGGCGGCTTCTGGTCGTTGCCGGGGAAGGTCGGCGCAGGCAGGGCGGCCGCCTCGTAGCGGGAAAGCGTCAGCGGCCCGGAGGTGTCGGGCAGCGTCGGCGGGTTCGACTTGTCGTCCTGGAACCGGAACGCCGAGGTGAGGTCGCCGAACGTGCTGCGCCGCCAGTCGGAGATGTTGGGCTCGGGCACGCCGGTGACCTGCTCCAGGAACTGCAACGTCGAGGTGTGGTCGAAGTTCTCCCCGCACACCCAGCCACCCGCGGTCCACGGCGAGATGATGATGCACGGCACGCGGTAGCCCGCGCCGACGGAGAGTCCGTTGCCCTTGGTCCCGCCGGGTGAGGTCTTCGTGACGAACTCGTGCGGTGTGCCCGGCTTCGGCGTCGGCGGGATGACGTGGTCGAACAGGCCGTCGTTCTCGTCGTAGTTGAGGATGAACGCGGTCTTGGCCCATACGTCCGGGTTGGACGCGATGGCGTCGATCTTGGATGCGACGAACGCGGCGCCCTCGGCCGGCGTGTAGTCCGGGTGTTCGGATGCTGTCGAGGTGCAGATGATCCACGAGACGGTGGGCAGTTTGTCGTTGCGCGCGTCGTATTCGAACTGGCCTTCCGGACGATGCGTGAGGCCGTTGACCGCGAGCGGCGAATCGGCGGACGCCTTCTGGAAGTTCGCGAAGTTCTCCAGCATGTTGCAGCCGTAGGTGTCGTCCTGCTCGTAGACCTTCCAGCTGACGCCTGCCGCCTGGAGCCGCTCCGCGTAGGTGGTCCAGGTGTAGCCGCCGGTGGGCGCCTTGTTGTCCAGGATCGGCCCGCCGTGCTCGCCGTCGGGGTCGATGGTCCCGGTCATCCACATCATCCGGTTGGGCCAGGTCGGTCCGAGCACCGAGCAGTGGTAGGCGTCGCAGACGGTGAACGATTCCGCGAGCGCGAACTGGAACGGCAGGTCGGCGCGGGTGTGGTAGCCCATCACGTACGGGCCGTTCTTGCCGTCGGCCTTGCGGTGCGCGGGTAGCCAGCTGTCCATCTTCCCGCCGTTGAGGGCGTCGTGCTGTACCTGCCAGGCGTGCGAGGTGGACGGGATCTTCTGCGCGTTCGTGGCGTGCGTGTCGAGGTGGAACGGCAGCGCGTAGCCCGCCGGGTTCTCGGTGTCCGGCTGGTAGAAGACGGAGCGCCCGTTGGGCAGTTTCGCCGCGTGCGGGTCGTTGAACCCGCGGACACCGGACAGCGTGCCGAAGTAGTGGTCGAACGACCGGTTCTCCTGCATCAGCAGAACGACGTGCTCGATGTCCTTGAGCGAGCCGTGTTTTGGCGCCCCTTGCGCGAGCGCGGCCTGGACGCTGGGCGGCAGCAGGGTGGCGGCGGTGGCGGCAGCCGCGGCCCCGGCCGCGGATCCGAGGAGACGGCGACGAGTCAGTTCGGTCATAGCCAGACACCCTGACTCCCGCGGGTCACTCACAAAGGCGACCAACCGCAAACACCATCAGAACACCACATGAAAACGCCCCCCGAACCCCCACACAAAAGGCATTCCCCCGCCCTTGGCGAGCCCGCCTGCCCTTCGCGATGCCGCCTGGCCTTGGCGAGGCCGCCTGGCCTTGGCGAGGCCGCCTGGCCTTGGCGAGCCCACCTGGCCTTGGCGAGCCCACCTGCCCTTCGCGAGGCCGCCCCCGCCGACCAACCGCCCACCCCTGCCAACACCAAGCCCCGCCAGTCGCCACCACACCGACCGGCCGCCCGAGGCCCCATCCCCCTGATACCGCTGGCCGCGCACAGCCGTCACCACTGTGATTCGGCAACCGCCAGAACCACAGCGCCCAAATACCAAGACCGCCCCAACGTCACCATGCCGGAACAGAACCGCCAGCACCGTGGGGGTCCGGGGGCTCGGCCCCCGGGAGAAATGGCGAGAGGCCCGGGTCCACGCTCTCCGTGGACACACGGACCCCAGCCGCGAGCGGATGACGGGATTCGAACCCGCGACCCTCACCTTGGCAAGGTGATGCGCTACCAGCTGCGCTACATCCGCGTTAACCGTGTGGTGCTCGGTGTTGCAGACACACTATACCCAGGCCGGACTGACCCTTTCGGGGCCCCCGCGCCATGTACCGACGTGCACTGACGCGGTACTCCCGTGTCACATCGGGCGTACAAGGGGTGACGAGGGGCTTTCGGCTCCGTATGGTGTCCCCATTCGACCGAATGGTGAGTCCTTCGGGGGAGGAGGTGCCTGCCGGATGACCGAGCTGGGCACGGCGCCGCCACCAGCGGCCTCGGAATCCGATGAGCAGGCACTTCTGAAGCGGCTCCGCGCGGGTGAGGACGCCGCGTTCGGGGAGCTGTTCGAACTCCACGCGGCAGCCGTGCGCAGACTCTCGCAGAGCCTTGCCTCGGACCGGTCCGAGGCCGAGGACATCACCGCGGAGACCTTCTTCCGGGTGCTGCAGGCGTTGCGCCGCGGTGCCGGTCCGCGGAACTACATCAGGGCGTACCTGCTCACCGTGGCTCGCCGGGTGTCCTGGGAATGGCACGGTGCGCGCCGCGACGTGCCGGTCACCGACGACGAACTCACCTTCCGCGCCGGCGCGGGTGCCGACACGCACGCCAAGACCGCGGAGCGCACGTTGATCACCACGGCGTTCACCAGCCTTCCCGAGCGGTGGCGGACGGTGCTGTGGCAGACCGAGGTCGAGGGCGAACAGCCGGCCATGGTCGCGCCGAACTTCGGGCTTTCCGCGAACGCGACCGCCGCGCTGGCCCGCCGGGCCCGGCAGGGGTTGCGTGCGGCGTATCTGCAGGCGCACCTGTCGGTGAACCGCGGGCCGGAGACGTGCCGTGCGGTGGTGGAGAAGCTGGGCGGGTTCACCGTCGGCAGCGTCACCGGCGCCGAGGCGGAGCGGATCAAGGCGCATCTGGTGGGCTGCCCGCCGTGCCGGGCGACGCAGGACGAACTGCGTGACGTGTGTTCCTCGCTGCGGGCGCACGCCGAGGTGCTGGTCGTCGCGATGCCTGCGCTGATCGGGATCGGCAAGGCCGGCGGCGGTGTCGCGGCGACGGTGAAGAGCGTGCTGTTCGGCTCGAAGGTGAAGGTCGGGCTGGCGCTGGCGTCGACGGTCGCGGCGGGCGCGGCCAGTGTCACCGCCGGGCCGCTCGTGTTCGGTTCGCATCCGGTGCAGGACGTCGGCCTCGGTGGCGGTGCGCCGGAGCTGGCGCTGCAGCCGCCGCAGCCGCACCAGCCACCGCCGCAGATTCAGCAGGGTCCGCGGATCGTGACCGGGATGCTGCACGGGGCTCGCCGGGTGGACCCGAAGCCCGAAGCCGAGCGCTCGCACCTCGGCGCGACGGACGTGCCGAACCTGCCTGCCGAACGGTCGCATGGGCCTGCCGAGCAGCCGTCGTCGGCATCCGATGGTTCGCCACGGGACGATCTGCCGGACGGCACACCGGTCACCCAGTCGTCGATGTCGAGCAGCAGCACCTCGACCGAGTCGCGGATCGACACGGATCCCTCCGGTTCGGGTGACCCGGACGACGATCCGTCGCCGGAGTCGACCGACTCGACGTACGAGAGCACCGAGGTGCCCACGTCGTCGGACTATCTGCCGCCGTCCTCGGACTACGTGCCGTCGCCGGAGTCGTACCTGCCGCCGTCGGTCACGACGACGCCGACCGGGCCGTCGTCGAGTTCCGGCACGTCGAAGTCCGGCTTTTCCCGCCAGTACGAGGGGACCACGTCCGATTCGGACGTCACCGGTTCGGCCGATTCCGGTTCGAGCTCGACGCGCTGAACAGCCAGAACCGGACGAAGCGGTAAACACGTTGCGTGAGCACCTCGCGCTGTGCGGTGTCGGCACGGTAACGTTGACCGAGCTCCAGCGTCGCCCGGGAGGCAACAGATGAACCGGCTGGTACGCGGCGAAGACGGCCGCGACTGGGTGGTCCGTGCCCAGATGGAATGGCGTGCGCCCGCCACGGCGGACGATTTCGAGCACGACGTGGCAGGCAGTTACGGCCCTGGCATCGCGATGATCGTCGTCACGGCGGTGCTCGCGGTCGCGCTGGTGGTGTGGACGCCGGAAGAGGTGCGGGTGCCTGCCTGGGTGTTCCTCGCGATCGTGCTGGTGCTGTTGTTCTTCCCGTTGCGTTGGATCCTGCGCAGGCCGTGGACGGTGGTCGCGGAGACCGAGGGCGATGTGACCGGCGACCGGCCTTCGGAGCGCTGGGTCGGCACGATCCGCGGCATGTTCAGCGTGTCCGGCGAGGTCAAGCGGATCTCGAAGACCATCCAGAAGCATTCGCTGCCGGACTTCGACGGGCCGCTGCATCCCGTCGAGTAGGTCTGGCCGGAACGCACCCGGCGCGCGAGACTGGTGGCATGCCCGAGTTGCCCGAGGTCGAAGCACTGGCCCACCACCTGCGCGAACACGCGGTGGGTGGCACCGTGTTCCGGCTCGACGTCGCGTCGCTGAGCGTGCTGAAGACCGCGGATCCGCCGTACACCGCGCTGCACGGCCGGGAGATCACCGCCGCCACCCGGCACGGCAAGCACCTGGACGTGGTCCTCGGTGATCTGCACCTGGTGGTGCACCTGGCGCGCGCAGGCTGGCTGCGCTGGTCGGACGCGCTGGCCCCGGCGCCGTTGAAGCCGGGGAAGGGCCCGATTTCGCTGCGCGTGCACCTGGAGTCCGCGTCCGGTCCCGGGTTCGATCTGACCGAGGCAGGCACGAAGAAGGGCTTGGCAGTGTGGATCGTGCGCGATCCCGCGGAGGTGGCGAGCGTGGCCCGGCTGGGTCCGGACGCACTGGCCCTCGACCCGACGCAGCTGCGCAACCTGTTCGCGGGCAAGGGAACCCGGCTGAAGTGGGCGCTGACCGACCAGTCCTTGATTGCCGGCATCGGAAACGCCTACTCCGACGAGATCATGCACCGCGCGAAACTCTCCCCGTACGCGACGGTCGGCAAACTGGACGAGGCCGCGTTGGAGACCCTGGCCGAGGCCATCCACGAAATCGAAGCGGACGCCGTCGAACGCTCGGTGGGCCAAAAGGCAGCCCGGCTCAAGGGAGAGAAACGCTCCGGCCTCCGAGTCCACGCCCGCACCGGCCTGCCCTGCCCAGTCTGCGGCGACACGATCCGCGAGATCTCCTTCGCGGACAAGTCCTTCCAGTACTGCCCCACCTGCCAAACCGGCGGCAAACCCTTGGCCGACCGGCGAATGTCCCGCCTGCTGAAGTAACCGCCGCCGCTGACACCATCGCCGCCCGGACTCGAACGACGATGTCTCAGCGGATACGCACGGGCAGTCGGCTCGGCCTGCGGCCAGGTGCAGCGGCACCGCCCGACCCGTCGGCGCCCGACCGAGACACACCCGACGACGCCTCCGGCCGCAACGTCCGACCGACTGACACGCCCCGGCGAACCGGACCAGGCCCACCGGCGGATTGAGTTGCCCGCGGTGTTCGCCCCGGTGTGTCCGTCGTGTGGGGGCTGTTCGCGCTGTCTGCTGTGAGAGGGCCGCCCGATGTGTCCGCTGTGCGAGGACTATTCACGCTGACCGCCGCGAGAAGGTCGTCTGACCTGCCCGCCATGCGAGGACCGTCCAGGGTGTCGGCCCGCCGCGAGAGGGTTGCCCGTGCCCGCCATGTGACGGCTGTCCAAGGTACCCGGACCCGTGGCCCCTTCGGATGCGGTGATGTCACGTCGTGCCGGCCAACCCCACCACCCCAAGCAGTCGTCACTCTTCGCCCGCTACCCAGCCTTCCCTCCCGTACGCCGGTGCGTGCCCAAGGCTCCGGTACGCGGAGCGTGCCGACCCCTGAACCGCTCCACCTCTGCCCGCATCGAGGGTTCTCGGTTCCACTCGCCCTGGTCTCTGCCCAACCCCCAGCTCCTCCGCCGCCTCGCCCCAGCCCAGCCTGGCCCTGCCGGCCGAGCCCGCCCAGCCGATCCAGGCCCGGCCAGCCTCAGCCGGTCCTGCCAGCCCGATCCCGGCCAGCCCAGCCCGCCAATCCATCCTCAGCTGTTCCAGCCAAGTCGAGCCCGCCCAGTCCACCCCGGCCCCTGCCTGCCACAGCCCCGCCTCGCCAGCCCCACCTCTCAGCCAACCGAGCCCGGCCAATCGAGCCCGGTCGGCCCACTCCGGCCCGGTGCTGCCGGCCCTCGGCCAGACAGGCCCACCTCTGCCCTGCCAGCCCCATCCCGGCTTCTGCTCTGCCCCGCTCAGCTGTCAGCCGGGCTTGGCCCGCTCTGCCGGTCCAGCCCAACCCACCCGGCTCCGTCGCGAACCCCGCCCACGCCCAACCGCCCGGCTGCTTCCCAGGCCACCCCAAAACCCGCCCGCGCCGGCTCTCCGACTCGCGTACTCCGCTCCGATCCCGGCCGACCGAAGCCGCGACCCCTCGTCCGCAGTAGCCAAGTCGTGAAGGTCCCCCTCGCCCCTTACGTACCGTCGTCACCAGGGGGACCGCGACATCCCCAAACTGTGACTCAACGCCAGGTCGGTCACCCGGACGGCGCAAGGTCGTCACACTCACCGGGAGTGACGGTAGGGTTTGTCCACCCTCGGTCGTCGTACCCGGACAGAAAGTGGGGAGCAAACCTTGCACCCGCTCGGTCGAGCGCAGAGCATGGACGTCGTGTCCGACTTCCCCTACGCGCAGGTCGTCCCCTGGACTCTGGTCGGCGTCCTGGTGATCGTGGTGCTGGCGCTCGCCTTCCGGGCGCGCCGGCCCAAGGGAGTCATCCAGGACGCCGTGCTGCAGGCCGTCCACCGGATGTCCAAGGCCACGCCGAACCTGCGGGCCGGGCTCGGTGAGGAGGCCGCCAACCGGATGACGGCGGAGCTGCTCGAGGTGCTCGACTGCCTCGCCGTCGGCATCACCGACAGTGAGGGCACGTTGTTGTCCTGGGCGGGCGAGGCGACCGACCACTATCTGGACCTCGTGGAGGACATCGGCACCGCGCTGCGCAAACACCGCCGTGCCGTCGCCAACCACAACCAGATGCCGTGCAACCACCGCGGCACCTGCAAGATGAAGACCGCCGCGATCGTGCCGATCCTTGTCGAGGGCGAGGCGGAGGCCACGCTCATCGTGGTCGGGCGCACCCGCGGCAAACTGGTGCAGATGGCCGAGGCGGTCGGCCAGTTCGTGTGCACGCAGTTCGAGCTCGCGCGGCTGGAGGAATCGCGCAACCAGCTACAGCAGGCCGAAATCAAGGCGTTGCGCGCGCAGATCTCACCGCACTTCGTTTACAACGCGCTCAACACCATCTCCGCGCTCATCCGCACCGATCCGGAGGAGGCCCGCGAACTGCTGCAGGATTTCGCGGACTTCACGCGCTACTCGTTCCGCAGCTCCGGCATGTACACCACGCTCGCCGAGGAACTGCGCAACATCGACCGCTACCTGACAATCGAGAACGCCCGGTTCGGCGGCAGGCTCGAGGTGCGGATGAAGATCGCGCCGGAGGTGCTCAGCGTCGTGGTGCCGTTCCTGATCATCCAGCCGTTGGTGGAGAACGCGGTCAAGCACGGCCTGGCCAGCAAGCCCAGCGGCGGATGCGTCACGGTGATCGCGCAGGACTACAGCCACGAGGCGGTGATCAGCGTCGAGGACGACGGCATCGGCATGGACCCACGCCAGCTCACCGATCTGAAGAACGCGCACCGCACCGGAGCACACGTCGGGCTCGGCAACATCAACCAGCGCATGCGCCAGGTGTTCGGCGAGGACTACGCGCTCACCGTGGACACCGCGCCGGGCGCCGGGATGAAGGTCACCCTGCGGGTACCGAAGTTCAAGCTCGGCGTGCGGCCGAACATGCCGGACTACTCCGCGGACGTGCCGGCGCAGCAGGCTCCGGTGGACGACCAGCCGGAGCAGGACGCCGTGCACGGGTCACGTTCGGGCATGCTGCCCGCGCACTGAACTGGTTAGCCTGGGCAGATGAGCGTTACCGACAAGCTGACCTCCCGCCTGCCCGTGCTCGGCGACCGCGGCGAACGCAAGGACGTGGTCGCCGTCGTGAAGTTGCACGGCGTGATCACCCCGACCCCGTCCCCGCTGGCGCGCGGTTCGATCAACCTGGCCACTGTCGAGTCGGCGCTCACCCGTGCCTTCGACCACGACCGGCTCAAGGCGGTCGCGTTGCAGATCAACTCGCCTGGTGGCGCGCCGACCCAGTCCGGCCTCGTCGCCGAACGCATCCGTCAGCTCGCCGACGAGAACCAGGTGCCGGTACTGGCGTTCGCCGAGGACGTCGCGGCGTCCGGCGGGTACTGGCTGGCCTGCGCGGCCGACGAAATCTACGCGCACCGCACGTCCATGGTCGGGTCGATCGGCGTGATCAGCGGCGGATTCGGGTTCACCGGCCTGCTCGAACGCTTCGGCATCGAGCGCAGGCTGCACACGGCCGGGTCGAACAAGTCCCGGCTCGACCCGTTCAGCCCGGAGAAGCCGGAGGACGTTGCGTGGCTGGAGAAGATGCACAGCCAGCTCCACGAACTGTTCGTCGGCTGGGTCAAGCAGCGCCGCGGCGACCGGCTCACCGATGCCGAGGATCTCTTCACCGGCGACGTCTGGCTCGGCCAGAAGGCACTCGAGCTGGGACTGATCGACGGGGTCGGTTCGCTGCGCCAGGTCGTCGGGAAACGGTTCCCGGACGCGGAGATCTCGATCGCGGAGCCGAAGAAGCCGTTGCTCGCGAGGCTCGGGCTCAGCGCCCCGGCGGCTGCCGGGGCGCTGCTCGACGCGGTCAGCACCAAGGCGGCGTGGTCCCGGTACGGCCTCTGAGCCCACGCTGAGTCATCGCGACCCAGCATCGTGGTACGCCGGGTAACCCGCTTGGCCGTGTGCCGCATACGGGTCCGTGATCGGTCGGCGGCAAAAGGGGAACATCCCGTTTACGGTCGGGCGGAGCGGGCTCCGAGGGCTGGACATCGCACCCGGCAATCGGCAGGATGCAGTTCACTGTGAGTGCTCACGAAGACACCCGCCAGCTCGTCGTCCTCGCTGTGGACGACGAGCTGAACGGGCTGGACGAACTAACCCACGGCTTGCGGAACAACCCGCACATCCACCGCGTGTTCAAGGCGTCCGACGCGTCCGACGCGCTGCGGTTGTTCTCCCACGACGACCCGGAGCTGGCGGCCCGGCGTGCCCGCGGCCTGCCGACGGTCGACGCGGTTTTCGCCGACATCGACATGCCGGGGCTGTCCGGGATGGAGATGTCCCGCGTGATCGCGGCGATGAACCCGTCGCCCATCCTGGTCTTCGTCACCGGCCACGCCGAGGAGGCGGTCAACGCCTTCGACCTCGGTGCCGTCGACTACGTGCTCAAACCGTTCCAGCAGGACCGGCTCGACCGGTCGGTGGCGCGAGTGCGCGAGAAACTCGCCACCGCCGCCAGCCCGGCCGCCGCGCCGGGGGCCGGGCCGGAGGCGGTGAAGAACGACGACGAGGTGATCCCGGTCGAGCTCGCGGGCACCACGAAGCTGATCCCGCGTTCGTCGGTGCGATGGGTGGAGGCGCAGGGCGACTACGCGCGGCTGTTCACCACCGAGGGCAGCCATCTGGTCCGCATCCCGCTCGCCCAGCTCGAGGAACGCTGGGAGAAGGCCGGGTTCGTGCGGATCCACCGATCGTTCCTGGTCGCGCTGCAGCTGATCACCGAACTGCGCATGGGACAGGGCGGCTACCAGGTGGTGATCGGCAACGAGGAGAAGGTGCTGCCGGTCAGCCGCCGCCACACCCGCGCGCTGAAGGACCGGCTGGTCGGTTCCGGCCGAGCAGGCTGACCTGCCATGACGTCTCCCGAAGACCCCTACCACCGCCTCGAGAACGGCGTCCGCAAACCGGACCCGACGCTGGGCAGCAGGCCCGAGGACCAGGCGGTGGTCGAGCCGGTGCCGCCGGCTCCGGAGCCGTTGCGGGCCGGTGAACCCGCGCACGTGCGGCCCAAACGCGAACGGGTGGTGCTTGCCGATTCCCGGCAGGCGACGGGCCGGATGCGCGGCCGGGTGGAGCTGGAGGAGCAGACCAGCTGGGGAAAACTGCTGGTCCGGGACCTGGTGAAGGTCCAGTTGCGCACCGCCGTGCTGTTGGCGGTGTTCGTGCTGGTGGTGCTCGGGGTGCTACCGGTGCTGTTCTACCTGCTGCCGGCGGTCTCGCGGTGCACCGTGATCGGCATCCCGATCCCGTGGATCGTGCTCGGACTGCTGCCGTTTCCGTTCCTCTTCGCCATCGGCATCTGGTACAACCGGCTGGCCGAACGACACGAACGGGACTTCGTGGACATGATCGAGAACTGACCGCGTGCGGCGAAAAGCCCCCGGTGGCGGGGCATCGCCGAACCGCGCGGTCATGCGAGGATTCCAGCCGTGGAGCTGAACCCGTGGGCGCTGGCCGGCATTGCGCTGGTCGCTGCGGCGACCTACTACCTCGGCCACCGCTCGTCGCGTTCGGCCACCAGCACGCACGATTTCCTGGTCGCCCGCCGCACCGTGCGGTCGCGGCGCAATGCCGCGGCGATCTCGGGTGAGTACCTTTCGGCCGCTTCGTTCCTCGGGGTCGCGGGCATCGTGCTCAAGGACGGCGCGGACGCGACCTGGTATCCGATCGGCTTCACCGCCGGCTACCTCGCGTTGATGCTGTTCGTCGCCGCGCCGCTGCGCCGGTCCGGCGCCTATACGCTGCCGGACTTCGTGGAGGCCCGGCTCGGCTCGATCGGGCTGCGCCGGTTCGCGACGGCGTTCGCGGTGTTCATCGGAATCCTCTACATGGTCCCGCAGCTGCAGGGCGCCGGTCTCACGCTCAGTGAAATCCTGCCCGGCGTGCCCGCCTGGATGGGGGCGGCGGCGGTGACGGTGCTCGTCAGCGCCAACGTGATGTTCGGCGGGATGCGTGCGATCACCGTGGTGCAGGCGTTCCAGTACTGGCTGAAGCTGTTCGCGATCGCGGTGCCCACGTTCGTGCTGTGCATGGTCTTCTTCGCCGGCGGCGGACCGCACGGCGTGCGTGGGCTGGGCGAGCCGGCGCCACCGGTGTTCCCGCACGACACGACGGTGTCGGTGAAGGCGAACGTGACGGTGAAGGTCACCACCGAGACCTACTTCTACGCCTACGGCGAGATCGACGACGGCCCGGCGCGCGGCGCGGCGCACTGGTCGCCGGCCGTGCCGCACAAGGTTTCCCAGGGCACCACGCTGAACTTCGCGGCAGGTACGCCGGTGCCGGTGGTGAGCAACGTCCCGGCGACCACCGACGTGCCCGCGACGAACGACGACTGGCTGCACCCGGCGTCCGGCAAGGTCACCGACCTGCTGCAGATCTATTCGCTGATCTTCGCGCTGTTCCTCGGCACGATGGGTCTGCCGCACGTGCTCGTACGCTTCTACACGAACCCGGACGGCAAGGCCGCGCGCCGCACCACCGTGCACGTGCTGCTGCTGCTCGGGCTGTTCTACCTGTTCCCGACGATGCTGGGCGCGCTCGCCCGGATGTACGTGCCGCAGCTGCTGGTCACCGGCAACACGGACGCGGCCGTGCTCATGCTGCCCAGCGCGTTGCTGCCGGGGTGGCCGGGGCAGATCCTCGGTGCGGTGGTGGCGGCGGGCGCGTTCGCGGCGTTCCTGTCGAGTTCGTCGGGCTTGCTGGTGAGCGTGGCCGGTGTGGTGTCCACCGACCTGCTACCGGGGCGGATCCGGGATTTCCGGGTGGCAACGGCAATCGTCGCGGTGTGCCCGCTGGGGCTGACGCTCCTGCTGCGCACCGAGGACATCTCGATCTCGATCGGCATGACGTTCGCGCTCGCCGCCTCGACGTTCAGCCCGCTGCTGTTGCTGGGTATCTGGTGGCGCAAGCTCAGCTGGCCGGGCGCACTGTCCGGGATGATCGTCGGCGGCGGCATGGTGCTGGCGGCACTCGCCTTCAACATCGTGTGCGGGTACACCGGAGTGGTGCCGCCGTGGTGGACCGTGCAGCCGGCGTTGATCTCGGTGCCGTCCGCGTTCCTGGTGACCTACCTGGTGAGCAGGCTGACCCGGTACGGGCGTCCGGAGCTGGTGAACGACATCATGCTGCGGCTGCACGCCCCGGATCCGCTCGGCCTGATGCACGACCGGGCGGTCGCGCGGTTCGGCCAGGTGGAGGACAAGCCCCGCAACGGCCGTGGACGGCACCGGAAACCGTGACTCCGGGTGGCCGTAACTGGTGTCGTCTCGCCTGCTCGTGCGGCGGCTGGACCTGGCCGGACAATCGCGGACGGAGTACCAAGGCTAGCGTTCCTCACACGCGCACAACGTCTCGACATGGGAGCATGGAACTGTGGTGAGCCCAGCTGAACTTCCGACCGCCGAGGTCCGTGACCTGCCCAAGGACGGCCTCGCCCTGCTCGACGTCCGCGAGGACGACGAATGGGCCGCAGGGCACGCCCCCGCGGCACTGCACATCCCGCTCGGCGAACTACCCGCCCGAGTGGGCGAACTGGCCGAACTGCCGGACGACCAGCCGGTCCACGTCATCTGCCGAAGTGGCGGCCGCTCGGCGCGCGCAACGGCCTGGCTGAACGCCAGCGGCTGGGACGCGGTCAACGTCGCAGGCGGCATGGGCTCCTGGGCCCGCGAAGGCCGCCCGATGGTGACCGAAAACCCAGGCGCAACCCCCGAGGTCCTCTGACGGATGTCCTCGCCCCACCCCCCGCCCGACCAGCCCGCCGCCGACCCCGGCCCGGCGGACGCGCCCGACAACGCGGCCACCCCCGCGCCACCGTCGGGCGCCAACCCGGGTGCACCGCCCGCCAAACCCGGCACCGGGCGCGGGGACACGGCCGACGCCGCACCAGGCACCCCACCCACCACCGCCCCCAGCGGCGAGGGCGGGGCCGCCCAACCGACCGATGTCGCGTCGGCTTCGCCCACCGCCCCGTCGGGCGAGGCCGCGGGGACGGCCGCTGCGTCGGGAGTTTCGCGTTCCACCCCCGACGGTGGTTCGTCGGGTTCGGTCGGCGCGGCGGGTGTTTCGTCTGCTGATGTGCCCGGAAGCGACCCCTCGGGCCCGGCCGACGATGTGTCGGGCGTTTCGCCTGCGGTATCTCGCAGCGCACCGTCGGGCCCGGCCGACAGCACGTCGGCTACTTCATCTGCCAAGGTGACCGATAGTGGTTCCTCAGGTTCGGCTGCTGCACAGGGCGTTTCGCCTGCTGTACCCGGCGGTGGGTCCGCGGGCCCGGTCGGCAGTGCGGCGGGTGTTTCGTCTGCCAGCGTGACCGATAGTGGTTCCTCAGGTTCGGCTGCTGCACAGGGCGTTTCGCCTGCTGTACCGGGCGGTGGGTCCTCGGGCCCGGCCGACAGCACGTCGGCTACTTCGTCTGCCAGCGTGCCGGATGGTCGTTCCGCGGGCTCGGGCGATGCTGGGTCGGGGGTTTCGTCTGCTGCTGCGGCCAGCGGTGGATCCTCGGGTTCGGTTGGCGGTGCGTCGGGTGCTTCGTCCACCGCTGCCCCCGGCGGCGAGATCGTCCAACCGATCGATGTCGCGTCGGCTTCGCCCACCGCCCCGGCGGGCGAGGCCGCGGGGACGGCCGCTGCGTCGGGGGTTTCGCCTGCCGCACCGGGCGGTGGATCCGCGGGCTCGGTCGGCAGTGCGCCGGCCAACGCACCCGGTAGCGGACCTCCGGGTCCGGAGGGCGGTGCTCCGGGCGTCGGGCAGCCGCATCACCCCACGGCGGCTGGTTCCGGTGCCTGGTCCGGTGATGCTGGCCAGCCCGGTTTCGTCGGCCGGTCTTCTCCTCAGCCGCAACCGACCCTCGGCGCGCAGCCAGGGCCGCCCCCGTACCCCGCTGGAGCTCCAAGCCACGCCGGGTCCCCTGCGTTCGCGCCCTACCCCGCGCAGCCCGTCCATCCCCAGCAGGCCGCCTACTCCGCCCATCCCCAGCGGCCCGGTCACCCCGCTTACCCGCCGCACCCTGCACTGCCGTTCACCGCCGCCCCGCAGGGTCCGATCCACCGCACCGTTGCGCCTCGCGCGCCGCAACGACGGCCGGCGCGGTTGCGGTGGGTCGCCGCGCCACCTCCAGGAGTGGTTCGCCACCGCCGTGCGGTTCCGGCGACGCCGTACACCGGCCCACCGTCATATCCGGTGCCGCCACGCTGGGGATTTCCGAACCTCGTCTGGCGCCGCCCGACCACCGTGCCCGGCACGGTCTCCGGCGCGATCCGCCCGATCGATCGCATCCCAGTCCTTGCGCAGAGCCTCCGCACGATCCTGTGGACGTTCGCGGTCTTCGCCGTTGCCGCCGCCGGTGCGGAGATCTGGCGGTACGTGCTCCTCGTGCAGAGCCGTAATTCCGCGCTGAACACCGGGGTGGTCGCGTTCTCCGACGCGTTCGTCGTCACGGCCGGCCTGCTCACCACGATCCTGTCGCTGCTGCCGGCGGGACTGTCACTGTGGTGGCTGCTCGTCGCCCGACAGGCTGCCGCGGACCAGGTCGGCGAGGAACCCGCGCGCCCGATTTGGCAGGTGCTCGTGGGAATCCTGGTGCCGATCGCGAACCTGCCCCTCGCACTCTCCGTCGTCGGCGAACTGGAACACGCGATCCTCGGCCGCCCCCGCGCGGACCGTCCGAAACCGACGCGGCTGGTGCTCGTCTGGTGGGGTGCGTGGCTGGTGAACTGGATCCTGCTCGCCGTCACGATCATCTGGCGAACCCGCACCGGCGCACAGGCAATGGCCGACAGCGTGGTCCTGGTCGCACTCACCGACCTGGCCGCGGCAACGCTCGCGATCGTCACGGCACTGGTCATCAGCCGTTTCTCGAGCCTGCTGGTCCCGATCGCCGCCGACCGCCTGCGTGAGCTGCGCGTACTCAAGGTCACCGGCGCCCCCGACCCGGAACTCCGCACCGCACGCCCGGTCGGCGCCGCCCGCTGACACCCCGGCAGCGCCGAAACCCGCCGACGCCGCGGTCGCGCCGAAACCTGCTGCCGCCGCGGTAGGGCTGCCGCCCCGCCGAGCGCAGCCGTAGCGCAACGGCTCGCCGACGCCGCTGCAGGGCACAAGCTTGCCGAACGCGCGACAGTGCGAGAGCTTGCCGAACCCGCAGCAGCGCGAGAACCCGCGGCAGCGCGAATATCCGCCGAGCCCGCGGCAGTGCGAACGCCCTGCCGAGCCGGTGGCAGTGCGAGTGCTCTGCCGAGCCCGCGGCAGTGCGAACGCCCTGCCGAGCCGGTGGCAGTGCGAGTGCTCTGCCGAGCCCGCGGCAGTGCGAACGCCCTGCCGAGCCGGTGGCAGCGCGAGTGCGCCGCCGAGCTCGTGGCAGTGCGAACGCCCTGCCGAGCCCGCGGCAGTGCGAGTGCCCCGCCGAGCCCGACAGTGCGAGAGCCCGCAGTAGCACGAGTGCCCGCCGAACCTACTGCAGTGTGAACGCCCGCAGCAGTGCGAGCGCCCGCTGACGTTGCCGCGGCGCTGGCCTGCCGATTGTCGCGCCCGCGCTATAGCTTGCCGAGCGCCGGTTCCAGCTGCCCGAATGCCAGGTTCGCCGAATCCCGCACCCGCGCCACGAGGTCGTCCTCCGGGACATCGGCCCAGGTCAAGTCCCAGACGTCCTCGAAAAGCAAGCGCAGCACCGACGTGAGGTGCGCGCCCGCGGCCCGCGACAGCATTTCCTGCCTCGGGTTGCGGTCGAGTATCTCGGCGACGAGTTGACGTTCCCGATCGAGGTGCATTTCCGTGAGGGCGGACTGCAGCGTCTCGCTCTGCCGGACCATCCGCACGAACGGCAGCTCTGCGAACCCGAGCAGCGCACTCCGTTCGTCGAGCTCCGCGAGGAACCCGTCCCGCACGGCCACCAGTGCCGGCTTCGACGGTGCACCACTCACGAGGTTCGTCGGCCAGTCCACGAAGTCGTTGCGGATGTCGAAGACCAGATCCTCCTTCCTGCCGAAGTGATTGGTCACGGTCATCTTGGCCACGCGCGCCGCCTCCGCGACGTCCGCGATGGTCACCTGCTCGAACCCGCGGTCGATGAACAGCCGCGTGGCCACGTTCGAGATGGTGCGCCGGGTCTCCAGCTTCTTCTGCTCTCTGAGGCTCACCCGGCAAGCTTACTAGGTCCATCATAATTTTGTACTTGACCCATTGGATGGGTTGAACCTAATCTGAGGCTCGACCTAATGAATGGGGGCCTGATGCTCACGCATGCGCCGGCCACCGACGCCGCGCTCCGTCGTCTCGGTGGAGTCCTGATCATGGGCGCGGTGTTGTCAGTCCTCGACGCGACGATCGTGTCGGTCGGCATCGGCGTCATCGCTCGTGACCTGGACAGTTCGCTTCCGACCGTGCAGTGGGTGGCCAGCGTGTACCTGCTGGCCGCTTCGCTCACGATCCCGCTGTCCGGCTGGCTCACCGACCGGTTCGGCGGTCGCCGGGTGTGGATCGCGGCCGTCGGGTTGTTCACACTCGGCACGGTCCTGTGTGGATTCGCTTGGTCGGCCCCGGCGTTGATCGCGTTCCGGGTACTGCACGGCCTCGGCGGCGGACTGATGCAACCGGTGGGCCAAGCGATCTTCGCGCAGGCGGCCGGTCCACGGCTGGGCCGAATGATCGGCGTCGTCACGCTGCCGGCCACCGTCGCCCCGGTGCTCGGACCGATGCTGGGCGGCGCTCTGGTCCAGAACCTGGGCTGGCGTTGGCTGTTCTTCGGCGTTGTGCCGCTGGGCGTCGCCACGCTGGTGCTCGCTTGCCTGCTGTTGCCGCGCGACGAGTCCGCGGGCGCGCGTGACCGGCTGGACGTGCGCGGGCTCCTGCTGCTTCCGACGGGTCTCGGCGCGCTGGGGTACGGCCTTGGTGAGGGTGCCGGCTTCCTCGCTGTCGTCGGCGCCGCGCTGCTGGTGGCGTACGGATTTCACGCCCGTCGCGTGAATTCTCCATTGCTGGATCTGAAGTTGTTCTCGCACAAGGCATTTACTGTTGCGAGTGCGAGCACCTTCCTGCTCGGCGCGTCGCTCTACAGCTCGATGCTCTTGCTGCCGCTGTACTACGAGCAGGTCGAACGCGCTTCCGCGTTGACTGCCGGACTGCTGTTGGCACCGCAGGCTCTCGGCTCGGCGGCGGTACTGGTCGCGGGCGGGCGGTTGCTCGAACGGTTCGGCCCGCGCGCCGTGCTGCTCAGCGGAATCGGACTGTCCTTTGTGGGCACTGTCGCCTTCGCTTGCCTAGGCGCCGCACCGAGTCCGGTGCTGTTGACCGCGTCGTTGCTCGTGCGAGGGATCGGTCTCGGCGCCACGACCACCCCCGGTATGACGATGCTGTACACATCCCTCGAACGCAGCCACATTCCACGGGCGGCCAGCGCGATCAACGTCATCAACCGCATCGGCGGCTCGCTCGGAACCGCGCTGCTTGTGTCCGTCCTACACAGTTGTCCACCGGGTGCCGGTGCGTTCGGGACCACGTTCACCTGGGCTCTCGGACTCTCTGTGCTGAGCCTCGTACCCGCCGTCTTCTTCCCGAAAGGAGCTCGCGCATGAACCTGCGCCTACTGGCTGTCCACGCCCACCCCGACGACGAGTCGAGCAAGGGAGCCGCCACTCTCGCACGTTATGCGGAAGAGGGCGTCGACGTCCTGGTGGCCACGTGCACCGGCGGTGAGCGCGGCGATGTGCTCAACCCAGCGCTCGACCAACCTGAAGTGCGACAGGAACTTCCCGCCATCCGGCGCCGCGAGATGGCCGAGGCAGCAAGGATTCTCGGTGTGCGGCAGCAATTCCTGGGTCACGTCGACTCCGGCCTGTCCGAACCGCTGCCCGACGGCTGCTTCGCACGGCTCACCCTGCGGGACGCGATGCAGCCGTTGCTGGAGCTGATGCAGGAATTCCGTCCACAGGTTGTGGTCACCTACGACGAGTCTGGCGGCTATCCACATCCCGACCACATCCGAACCCACGAAATCACCCGCGCTGCCTTCGACGCTGTGGACAACGGCGAGCCTCGCAAGCTCTACTACCTGGCCACCCTCAGCCGAGCCTGGTTCCAGACCATGCACGACGCGACAATCGCCGCCGGACAGGAATCACGCATGGGACCGGTACTCGAAGAACTACCACCGGTCGACCTCCTGACCGTGACCACCCGCATCCGCTGCGAGCAGTACTTCGCCACCCGCGACGAGGCACTACACGCGCACGGCACACAGACAAACCCGGCACACCCGTTCTTCGCGCACTCCCGGGACATCGAACGAACCGCCTGGCCCTGGGAGGACTACCACCTGGCCCGCACGACAGTCCCCAACGCACCCGGAACGTCCGGCACGCCCAGCCTGGAAGACGACCTGTTCGCCGGCCTACGTTGACGCCCGAACGCGGACCCGTTGGCGCCGCCCGGCTTGGGCCCGCCGAGGCTGGCTGGCGAGGCTGGCTTCCGGTCGGCTCGCGCTGGGTTGGCTGGCTTCCGGTGGGCTGGCCCTTTGCCGAGGCTGACTTGGGCTGACCTGCACGGGCCTCCGGCACGCGGAGCGCGCCCGATCTGTTGGGCTGGCGGCTTGCGTGCGCTCGCGTGAGTTGGTCCGTATGGGCGGACCCGCTGGGTCCGGCCGGCGTTGGCCGATCCGCCTCCGCCGGCTTGCTCGGGCGACCTGCCTGGGCTGACTCGCCGCTGCCGGTGCAGCCGCGGCGCGGCCTTCCGGACCTCAGGCCGTCACCGGCAGCGTTCGCAGGCCGCGGATGACGAATTCCGGCCGCTGCTCCGGCTTTGCGGCCAGGCGGAGGCCGGGCAGCCGAGTCGTCAGTGCGGTGAGTGCCGCGGCGATTTCGACGCGGGCCAGCGGTGCGCCGACGCAATAGTGGATGCCCATGCCGAAGCCGAGATGCGCGTTCGGTGAGCGGCCGACGTCGAGGCGGCCCGGGTCCTCGAACACCTGTGGATCACGCGCCGCGGCGCCGAGCAACGCGCCGATCTTCTCGCCTTTCGCCACTGGGAAACCGGCGATTTCCACATCGTCGGTCGCGGTGCGCTCGAACAGTTGCAGCGGTGCGTCGAAACGGATCAGTTCTTCCACAGCCGGTTCGAGCAACGTTGGGTCGGACCTAAGACGTTCCCACTGGTCACGGTGGGTGAGCAGGGCGGTCACGCCGTTGCCGATCACGTTCACGGTCGCCTCGTGGCCGGCCATCAACAGCAGCACCGCCGTGGCGACCACTTCGTCGGCAGTCAACTCACTGGCCATCAGGTCGCGCACGATGCCGCCGGGCGCGCTGCGGACGACGTCGCGCAGGTAAGCGACGAAGTCGGCAGCAGCCTCTTCGGCGGCGTCCTGCCCGGCTGCCGGCAAGTCGTACTCGTACATCTTCACGATGGCGTTGCTCCAGGACACGAGCTGCGGCCCGGCTTCGGCCGGCACCCCGAGCAGCTCCGCGATGACCGCGACGGGCAGCGGCTGCGCAAGGTGTTCCAGCAGGTCGGCGCTGCCGTCTGTGGTGATCTTGCCGGCCAGCTCGTCGACCATCGACTCGGCGAAGCGTGCCACCATCGGTCGTAACCGCTGCACGTGGCCACGGCCGAACTCGCCGGCGATAACCCGCCGCAACCGGGTATGCGCGGGTGGTTCGTTTTCCAGCAGTGAGTTGCGGTGCAGCAGGTTGAACGACGCGAACCGCTCCAATGGCTGCGCGTCCTGCCAAATCCGGCCGAGCGCACGGTGCCGCAATACGGCGGCCGAAGCGGCGTGCGACACCGCCACGGCAATGCCGAGGCCGTCATGACGATGCACTTCACCGGTTTCCCGGAGAGCGGCGAAAGCGGGATAGGGATCGGCGAGGAAGGCAGGATCGCGAGGGTCGAACACCTGCTGACCTTAACCCTCTGTCACAGCAGTAAGCCTGTTACTGCCGCTCGAGCAGAAAGACCCCTCGCCGAAAGCACCCGCGTGCTGTGTGACCGTGAAGCGATCGACCACCCAGCCGGCACTCTCGACCGCGGCAGACCACTGCTCCCCGTAGTAGAACTTCCGTCCCCATCCAGCCGGATGCACGCCATGAATCGCTGGCGTCCGGCGTCGTGCTCAGCCTTCGCTTTCGCCGCGAGTTCGTCGAAAGAGGCTTTCCACGGGATTCCCATGCGGGCGATTCGACCGGCCCGCACGCCTCGGGTAAAGACGTGCGCCACTGACCGACTGCAACCCGGGCGCCTCCGCACCTGGCTGCTTCGATAGCGTCGTGCGTCGAGCTTGGAGGAGGCTGAAGTGGGCAAGGGCGCGCGTAAGAAGGGGCCGAAGCAGGACCGCAAGCCGAAGGTGCGCGACGTCTTCGTCGGCCAGCCGTTCGAAGGTCTGACGGCCGAGCCGGAGCTGATCGCGTTGCGCGAGTTCGTTCCGTCGGCCACGGCGAAGCTGACGCTCGCCGACGGTGGTGACATCACTCTCGGCACCGTGCTGCCCATGGCCGCGGCGGCTTTCGTCCGGTCGGACGGCGAGCGCTACCTCGGGCTTCAGGTGCAGACCCGCTCGTCGGACGTCAGCCGGGACCTCGGCCGTTCGCTGCGCTGGTTGCAGGATGCCAAGCCGGGCGACGTGCTGTCCGTCCCCGACACCACGACGCCGACCGAGCCGGACGAGCACAACCGGCTGCAGGACCTGCTCGTGCCGGGTGCGGAGCTGGACGTCACGCTGCACAACGACTTCGCGTGGTGGCTGCCCGAGGACACCGACGCGACGGGTGACGTCGCGGTGTCGCTTGAGCGCGCGAACGCGGCGATCATGCCGACCGAGCGGCTCGGCGCCGGCGCCTACTGGGTGCTCGCCGGCGAGAAGGCACACCTGCGCTGGGTTCGACCCGAACCGGAGAACCTGCTGTTGCAAGCGCTTGCGCGACTGTCCGGCGCGGGCACCCTCGGGCTGGGGGAGGGCACCCGGTACGCCGGTTCGTTCCGGGCGCACGGACTGCTGGTCCCGGTGTGGGACCTCGACCCCGAGGCGCACGCACGAGAGTGGGCCGAACCCAAGGAACAGCTCGGCGCCCGTCTCGAGGAGGCACTCAAGTCACTCGACGCCGAGCCGCTGAACGCCGCCGAGCGCCGGGCTCGCGATGGGCTGATCGGGCGGCAGCTCACCATCCGCTGATCCGGGTTGTCCACTTGTGGACAGGCTCAGAGCCATCCACAAGTGGACAACTCGATGGGACGATCACACCGTGATCATCCACATCTGCAGCCGTGCCGAGTGGGACGCAGTGCCCGCCGAAGGCCAATACCGCGCCGCCTCCCTCGACGACGTCGGGTTCATCCACTGTTCGGATCCGGGCACCGTCGCATTGCCTGCCAACAGTCTCTACCGGGACCGCGCCGATCTCGTCCTGCTCGAGGTCGACCCGACCAGGGTGAATGCCCAGGTCCGCTGGGAGGACGGCGTACCTGCGCACCCGGACGGAATCTGGTTTCCGCACGTCTACGGACCGATCCCGCGAAACGCTGTGGTCGCGGTACACGATTTCCCAGCTGAGCCGGACGGCTCGCGGAAGCTGCCCGCGGCACTTTCGGTGCGCTGAGAGTTGTCCACAGTGCACGAAAAGTAGCGAGCACGGCCGGACAACCTGCGGGGGCGCTCATGCGTGCTGGGGATGACGGGGAACCGCGTTCCGGTGAGGCCATCCGGGAAGGGGGCGACGGGGTGACGGCAGCGGCACCTCTCGTCGCGGGTGACGCCAAGGCGTGGGCGGCGGGTGAGCAGGTCGAAGCTGTCCGGCACGCCGATTTCGCTGACTTCGTGCGTGCCGCGTTGCCCGGGTTGCTTCGCTACGGACACGCGCTCACCGGCAATCCGCACGACGGCGCGGACCTCGTTCAGACCGTGCTCGAAAAGATCGGCACACGCTGGTCCTACGTGTGCGAGAAGACCGGCGACCCGATCGCGTACGTGCGGCGATCCATGGCGAATGCGCATATCAGTCGATGGCGGCGGACTCGGCGGGAGAACCTCGTCGCAGACCCGCCGGAGACGAGCTCGTGCGCGCCGAAAGACCCGTTCGAGCACGAGCCGTTGTGGCAGGCACTACGGGCTCTGCCGCCGCGGCAACGCACGGTGATGGTGTTGCGCTACTACGAGGGACTGTCCGAAGTGGAGATTGCCGACACGCTGGGAATCAGCCGGGGAACGGTGAAGAGCCAGGCCAGCAAGGCGATCGCGTCGTTGCGGGTGAAGCTCAAGCAGCAGGACGGGAGCGAGGCCGGGTGAGCGGGTCCGAGGACGAGCTGGAGCAGCAGCTGCGCGCTCTCTTCGCCGATGACCGGCTCGCTGTCGAGCCACCTGACGATGCTGCGTCGGCGATCGTGGCGGGCGCGAGTCGGCGGCGCCGTCGGCGAAGGGTGCTGAATTCGGCTGCCGGGGCAGTGTGCGTACTGACGGTTGCCGCGGGTGGGGTCGTGGCGTTTCAGCTGCGTGCGCACGACGAGGGGACTGCGGTGTCCGCTCAGCCTGTCACGGAGAGTGGTGCTCCGGCTGTTCCACCGTCGTCAGAGTCCCCGTCGAGCACCGCGGACTTGCCCGTCCCGCATCCGAACGTTCCGCCGCCGTCGTCGGTTGAGATGCACTCGTCTACCGAGTCTCCTGAGCCGCGGACTTCGAAGTCTCCATCCGGCCGGTCGAGTGCACAGGTGACGTCCGGAGCCCTGTTGACAGCCGAGGGTCTCGGCGGCGTGAAGCTGGGGATGACTGAACAGGAGCTGACCGCCGAGGGGATCACGCTCACGCCGCTGAAGGAGTCGTCCGGCTGCAAGTATTACGACGTCGCCGGTGCGGGGACCCCCGCAGCGACCGCCGTGGTGTCGCCCGAGCGCAGGGTGGTTGCTGTGAAGCCGGCCGGCTCCGCACACACCCCGGAGGGCGTCGGCGACGGCTCGACCAAGGACGAGGTCACGGCGACCTACCCCGGCACATCGGAGACCGCGAGCGGCCTGGTTTCCCCGGCCGGCGACCAGGGCACCTACCGATTCAGCCTCAGCAAGGACGGCGCGGTGCGAAGCGTCGAGGTCCACACCGCGAGTCACGACTGCGCGGGCTGACCGCTGGATAACGTTCGGTTCGGAGTCGGTTAGGTCGAACCCAAGGCCCGCGTTCGCGGTCTGTGGACAGGTCTGGCCCGTCGACGCCACCTGTGGACACACCGTCACCGCGAACTGATTCGGCGTACCCAGGGCCAGCGGGCCAGCGGGCCAGCGGACCAGCGGCAGGTCCGGCGGATTCGGCTCGACAGGACCGACCTGCCGGCGGGACACCTGAACCACTTCCTCCTGGCGCCGACGGAGCCTGACGTACCCCGGTCGGTACCGGCGGTGCCAGGCGTCGCTGGTGGCGGGGTGTCGGCTGGCTCGGCTGGTGCGGGTTGTGACTCGGCGTGCCCAGGTGGTATCGGCGTGCCCGGCTGGCGTTGGCGGGGGTGCTGGTGGGTTTGGGTGCTTTGGGTTGAGGTCTGGTGTCACTGTCTGGCGTGCGCGGGGCCCGACATCCACTGGGGCAAGCGACGCCGAGTGTCACTTCTGGCGGCGATGGGCTTCGAGCGACTTCGCTGCTGTGGGTTGGGGCTTGGCGTGCCCAGGTGGTGTCGGCATGCCCAGGTGGTGTCGGCGTGCCCGACTGGTGTTGGCGGGGGTGCTGGTGGGTTTGGGTGTTTGGGTTGAGATTTGGTGCGGCCGAACTGTGTCGGCGGGGTCCGCGTGTCCCGTTGGTGTTGCTGGCGTCAGGTGTCGTTGCGGGAGTGTTGGTGGGGCTTCGGGGGCTCCGGGAGCTTCGGCTGCTGTGGGCTCGGACTCTTGTACTCGGAGCGTGCCTCTTGTGGGCTGATGTTCAGGGTGTCCGGCTGGGTTGGTGGAGAGGGCTGTGTGACAGTTGCTCTTGCCGTAAGTTTGCTCGTCGCCGTCGCCGTCGCCGTCGCCGTCGCTGGTTGGCTGTGGTTGCTGCTTTGGGCGTCGCCGCGGCTGTGGTCAGTGGTGGTGCGCAGGTTGTGCACGGCTTGCGCGGCCGGGGTGTCTTGGACGGGCCTGACGGCGCCTATTGTTAGGTTCAACCTACTTTTAGGTTGATGCTATCGGCGGGGATATCCCCAGGTGGATAGTTGCGACAAGACGAAAGCCCGAGTTGTCCACCTGGGGACAACTCGGGCTCTGGGATCTGGCTCCGGGCTCCAGGGCCTGCCGACGGCGGTTACAGCGCGCCGCCTGCGACCGGGGGCATGTTGGCGTCTGCGGCGTCGTCGCCGACGGACTCGCGGTGCAGGAACTTCTCGATCTCGTACACGTTGTCCCCGGCACGGCGTGCGACGGTGAGCAGCGTGGACATCTGCGAGATCTCCTCGACCTGCTCCTTGAGGAACCACTGCGTGAACTGCTCGCTGATGTAGTCCTCCTCGGCCCGCGCGGCCTTTGCCATCGTGGAGATGTCAACGGCCACCTCCTTCTCCTGCGCCAGTGCGAGCTCGATCAGCTCGATCGGGGAGGAGAAGTCGTTGCGGACGTCGCCGGAGCTGGGGATCTCGATGTGGTGGTCACGGTCGAGCATGTACTGGACGAGCGCCATCGCGTGATTGCGCTCCTCGACCGACTGCTTGTAGAAGTGCTTCGCGAGCTGCGGCAGGTCCTCGTTGTCGAACCAGACCGCCAGCGCGATGTATTGCTGGGAGGCGTTGAACTCGTTGTGGATCTGCGCCTGCAGCAGTTCGTAGAACTTCGAGCGCGGTTCTTTCTTGGTGACGGCCATGCTCATCACGGTACGACAAGACGCCATTGTTTTCCACTTTTAGCTGGTGATCTCCACCCTATTAGGGTTACCATTCCTAACGAAAGAACTGCTTATTTTGGTTAGCCTCCCCTTAATGGAAGACGGGTTATTAGGAAAGGCTAACTTCGGCATGTGTGGTGTCGCGACGCACCGGGCACGACATGCACCGGGGCCCGCCGCGGCCGGAGCCGAGTTCGGAGCCGGTGATCGGCAGCACCTCGATACCCGCCGCGGTCAGCCGTTCGTTCGTCTCCACGTTTCGTTCATAACCGACGACCACGCCGGGGGCGAGGGCAAGCGTGTTGTTTCCGTCGTCCCACTGTTCACGTTCGGCGGTGACCGGGTCGAGTCCGGTGTCGATCACGCGCAGCCGCTCGATGCCCATGGCTTCCGCCGCGGCGTCGAGAAACGGAGTCGGGCCTGCCACCTTTACACCGCCGTCACCGGTTGGCCGGAGGGTGAAAGCGGTAAGGGAATCGCGGGCAAGTGGATACATCACAACCGCGTCGACGTCGACCATCGTGCAGACGGTGTCGAGGTGCATAGTCGCGCGCGATTGTTCTATCGGCACGGCGACGACGGTGTGTGCGAGACCGTCGGCGAAAACGGAGCGGGCGAGCGACTCGGCGCCAGCCGGGGTGGTGCGCTCGCCGACTCCGATGGCCAGTACGCCGGGCGCCAGCAGCATCACGTCGCCGCCTTCGATCGGTGCGGAATGCGCGCCGTACGCGCGTGCCGCGTGCCGAAACCGCGGGTGGTAGGCGTACACGAGGTCGAGTACTGCGGTCTCCCGTCGCCGGGCCGGCATGGTCAGCGACGAAATGGCCACCCGGTCACCGATCCATGCCGAAGAATCACGCGTGAACAGCAGGTTCGGCAGTGGGTCGACGGCGAAGTCGCCTGGGTCGTGCATCATCCGCACCAGCGACGCACCTTCGGCCGAAGGCAGCTCTTCGAAGGTCATACCGGCCATCAACACCTCGGCGAGGGTGTGCGCGTCGGTGCTCGCTAGGTGCGACCTAAGCGAATCCGCAAGGTCGGTGCCAAGGCGTCGATCATCCACAGCTGCGTGCACACCGGCGGCGTGCGCCCGGGAGTCCTCGAGCGCGATACGGAGAGTGTCGGCGAGGAGTAGTACTTCGACGCCCCGGCTGCGCAGGACGTCCGCGAACGCGTCGTGTTCCTGCTGGGCTCGGTCCACCCACGGGATGGAGTCGAAGAGCAGCTGGTCGTTGTTGCGGGGCGTGAGCCTTTTGAGCTCGTTTCCCGGTCGGTGCAGGAGAACCGCGCGCAGGGCCCCGACTTCACTGTCCACCCTTGGTGGTGCCGTCATGTCGCTCACCAGACGAGCCTAATAAGCGTGCGTCAGGGGAGCCAGGAAACGTGGCCTTTCAACAGCGAATATCCGACGAAAGACACCACATCGAACAGGGTGTGCGCAGCGACCAGCGGCCACAGCCGGTTGGTGCGCTGCCACACCCGGCCGAACACCAGGCCCATCACCAGGTTGCCGACGAACCCGCCGAAGCCTTGGTACAGGTGGTACGAACCGCGGAGAACGGCCGCGCCGAACAGCGCGGTGTTCTCCCGGACGCCCAGCTGGCGCAGCCTGGTCAGCAGGTAGCCGATGACCAGGATTTCCTCGGCGAAGGCGTTGCCGAAAGCGGAAAGCGTCAACGCAATGGGCCGCCACCAGGTGTCGTCCAAAGTGGATGGTTGGATCGCGAGGCTGATGCCGAGGTGGTAGGCCAAAAAGTACAGTCCGAGGCCGGGAATGCCGATCAGTGCGGCGATGCCGATCGTCACCAGCGTGTCGAAGCGCGGCTTGCGCCGGTCGAGGCCGAGGTCGCGCAGCTTCAGTCCGGCCCGCCACAGCAGGTACAGGCCGAGGCCGCCCCAGCCGATCAGCTGTGCCGCGCTCAGCAGCTGCTGGAGCAGGTCCAGCACACTCGCGGCCGCCTGTGGAACGTTGAGCTGGGCTTGCTGCTGCGCCAGCGGTACCGGTCGCAGCAGGGAGTCCACAAGGGACAGCAGACTGCGCGCCCCGGAGAGGCCGAGGGTGATGCCGAAGACGAGCACCAGCTCGAACTTGATCGCGCGCCGTTCGCCGGGGTCGGTGATCTGCCGCGGGAATTCCGGCTGAACGGGTCGCAGCCATGCCCGCGGGCCCGATCGCGCTGTGGTGCTCATGAACGCACGCTACCGTCGGGGTATGCCGAGGACTATCGCCACCAACACGAAGGTCGACCGGGCCGAGCTGATCGAGTTCCTGAAGCCCCGCCATCACGCGATCCTGGTCACCACCCGTTCGGACGGACGGCCGCAGCTGTCGCCGAACTCCTGCGGGGTCGACGACGAGGGCCGCATCGTCATCGCGACCTACCCGAAACGGGCGAAGGTCGTGAACCTCCGTCGTGAGCCGAAGGTTTCGGTCTGTGTGCTCTCGGACGAGTGGAACGGGCCGTGGGTCCAGGTCGACGGCACCGCGGAGGTGATCGACCTCCCGGAGTCGGTGGAACCGCTTGTGGACTACTTCCGAGCCATCTCGGGTGAGCACCCGGACTGGGACGAGTACCGCGAGGCGATGCGCAAACAGGGCAAGAGCCTGATCCGCGTCACCATCGAACGCTGGGGCCCGCTCGCCACCGGCGGCTTCCCGCCGGAGCTGGCCGACGACTGATCCACCGCGCCCAGGGTTGTCCCCATGAGGACAACTGATCCACGGTTTCGCTGGGGACTGCGGGCCCACCGCTCGCGGGTTGTCCACGTGGGGATGACTGATCCACGACGTCCCTGGGGACTGCTGATCCACCGCTCGTAGGTTGTCCACCTGGGGACTACTGATTCGCGACGCTCGGGTTGTCCACGTGGGGATGATTTATCCCACGGCGCCCCGGCTATCCCCATGGGGACAACCGGGCGCGCTCAGCGGACTGGTGTGCGGTGACCGGTGGTCAGCGTTCTAGGTGCTGGTTGTGCAGGAAAGGGCAGCCGACCAAGCGGCGGAGTTCGGCGGCCAGCTCGGGTGGGCCGTCGACCGGGCGGGAGAATGCCAGTCGTACGTCGTGGTCGCCGGTGTCGGACTCGACGCGCAGGCGGAGGCCGAACCGGTCGAGGCCGAGCGGGCGGATGCGGCCGCCGCGTAGCTCGGACGGCAGGTGCCGGGCGAGCTGTTCCACGACGTCCGGATGATCGCTTTCCAGGTGCCGCAACCACTCGGCCTCGTAATCGTGGAACGGATCTGGCGGCGCGGCGCTGAACATGTGTGGCCGCAGGGAGTGCGTGCCCTCCGCGTCGGCCAGCACGAGTGACGCCGGGGTGAGGCGCAGCAGGGTGAGGCCGTGCCCGACGTCCAGGAGGCGGTGGTCCGGCCGCTCACCGGCGATCGCGATTGCGCGAGCTCGCGCCGAGACCGCGGTCAACGGCCGGAGCCACCCGGTTATCCACAGCAGGCCGCGGATGGGCTCCCGAAGCGGCACGGGAGCGTGGTCGGCGAGCTCGACCATGACGGCGAGCTCGCCGCGTTGAGTCTGCCGGGATGCGCGCACCATCGGGTGCTCGTCCGGCAGAAGAATGCTGACGCTGCCGCTGTGGTGCACGTGGTGCATCACGGGCTCGACGCGTTCGGCGTCGCAGTCGGCGCGTTCGACGGTCGGCATGATCGTCGCCGGCCCGTTCCGCGTCGCGATCGTCTTGGCCCGTTCGGCGGGATTCGGCGCGGGCGGGCGGCGGACGGATGTCGTTGCCTCGGTCACGGCTCACCTCCTACTTAGGTGAGCCTAACCTGATCTCGCGGGCCTTGGGAAGAGCCGGACCAGGATCATGTGGATGGATTCATCACGGCGTGCGGCATCCCGCCTGCCGCACGCCGGACCCCGGCGGCTATCTGTGGCGACGGCCGCCATCGCACACTCCGCGTACAGCGGGCAGGCGACCTTGCCTCGAACCAGTCATGAAGCGCTCAACGCACCCGAACCGGCGCGAACGTGCTTGAGTGGCGTTGCTGCCCGAACTGACGCTGCTGCCAGCGCCGGAGCCGGCACGACTGGGCCGGTGCTAGCGCGCTCGAACCGACGTTGCTGTGTCGAACTAGCGCTGAACTCGCCCGAGCTCGCGTTGCTGCGCCGAACCGACGTTGCTGCGCCGAACCGACGTTGCTGCGCCGGGCTGGCGTTGTTGTGCTGGGTCGACGTTGCTGTGCTGGGCTGGCGTCGCTGTGCTGGGCTGGCGTTGTTGTGCTGGGTCGACGTTGCTGTGCTGGGCTGGTTCTGCTGTGTCGAACTTGCCCGAACTGGCGCTAGACACACCCGAATCAGTGCTGCTGTGCCCCGGACCGCTGGCGCGGCCGGTCGACGCTGCTGCGTCGGCGCCGGGCCCAATGCGCCCGAAAGGCGCCCGCGCGCGAACTGGCGCCAGCGCGGGCGAACTGGCGCGGCTGGGCCGAACCGGTACGTGCCGAACCCGGCATCCAACGCGCTCGACCTGGCGCGGTTGTCGGCCTGGCACGGCTCCTGGACCTGCGCCAGTGTGCCTGGATTCGTGCTCTACGCATTCGAGTCAGCTTGTGCCCGGGCTGCCATTAGCACTCAACGCGGCCCGAATCGGTGCCAGTGCGGCCGACCCGAACCCGGCGCCGATGCGTCAGTGCGTTGAACCCGCTGCCAATGCGCCCTCGGTGCCAACGTGCCGAAACCGGCGCGCTACCCCTGCGGGCCCCGTTTCGACCAGGTCCAGGCGTACCCCGGATCCTCTGCTGCGTCGGCGGCTTCGCCCAGGTCCAGTGGGGTGAAGGTGTCGACCATGACTGCCGTTTCGTCGAAGAACTCTGCGCCGATCGAGGCCTCCGCCGCGCCGGGCTGTGGGCCGTGGGTGAAGCCGGACGGGTGCAGGGACAGTGAGCCGATGCCGATGCCCGAACCGCGGCGGGCCTCGTAGTTGCCGCGGACGTAGAACATCAGCTCGTCGGAGTCGACGTTCGCGTGGTTGTACGGCACCGGGATCGAGTCCTCGTGGTAATCGACCTTCCGCGGGCAGAACGAGCACACCACGAAGTTCGGCCCTTCGAACGTCTGGTGCACCGGCGGCGGCTGGTGCACCCGGCCGGTGATCGGCTCGAAGTCGTCGATGTTGAACGCCCAGGGGTACAGGCACCCGTCCCAGCCGACGACGTCGAACGGGTGCGTCGCGTACGTGTAGCGGGTCAGTCCGGCGCGGTGTCGTACCAAGACCTCGACGTCCGAGCCTTCGGCCAACAGCGGAGCGACAGGCCCGCGTACGTCGCGCTCACAGTATGGCGAGTGTTCGAGGAACTGCCCCTTCGCCGACAGATACCGCTTCGGTGGGCCGACGTGGCCGCGCGCCTCCAGGATGAACAGCCGTACCTCGTCGTGCGGCACCACGCGGTACGTACACGACGTCGGGAGCACGACGTAGTCGCCGTCGCCGACCTCCAACGCCCCGTAGATGGTCTCCACCGTCGCGGAGCCGCCCTGGACGTAGAAGAGCTCGTCGCCTGCCGCGTTGCGGTACAGCGGGCTGGGCGCGGTAGCGACGGCGAAGCAGATGGTGACGTCGTTGTTGCCGAACAGTCGTCGCCGGTCGGTGACGGCGTCTGCGGAGGCGCCGTACTTCAGCTCAGGTGTCTTGAAGTGCCGCGGCTTGAGCGGGTGGTTCGGCGTGAGCGCGCCCCGCTCTTCCTGCACCGCTTCGGCGTTGACGATCGCCGTGGGCATACCGACGTGGTACAGCAGGGCTGAATCGGCGGAGAAGCCCTCGACGCCCATCAGCTCCTCGGCGTACAGGCCTCCGTCCGGCTTTCGGAACGCAGTGTGCCGCTTGTGCGGAATCTCGCCTACTTGCCGGTAGTAAGGCATCGGTGCCTCCTCGGGAAACCGCCCCAGCAGCGTCCGCTGAGCGAACGATTTTGTCCTCTTGTCGTACGCTACTAGCGTGTCAGTCGTGTCAAGCGCTGTGGAACTCACGCCCCCCGGCCCTCGTGGAATTCCTCCCCTGTTCGCGCGGCTCGTCGACGACTCGGCTCTCTTCCCGCCCGCCGACGCCGCCATGCCCGCCGCACTCCGTACGCACTTCGAATCGCGCACCGGAGAACACGCCGGTGTGCTCGGGGTCTTCCTCTGCCAGGCTTCGCGGCTGCCCGAGCTCATCACCGAGCTGATCAAGGTCAAGCCGAAGGAGCCGTTGCCGCTGTCGCTGATCATCGACACCGGTCTCGGCGGCGTACCGAAGGCGATCTCGATCGTCGAATCGCGCAGCGAGCTGCTGTCGTTGCGGATGGTGGAGATGCCCGCGCCGTCCGATGTCGACGAGGTGTGGCTGGAGCGGGTCTCGGAGTTCGTACCCGAGGACGTGATCCGCGTGGTGGAGCCACGGCGCGGCGTCGGCTGGCTGGACGGTGTGCGCAAGGTGATCGAGCACGGCAGCTGGCCGAAGATCCGGTGCGGCGGTCAGGCCGGCGAGAACTTCCCCAGCGTGGACGAGGTCGCCGACTTCCTGTCGGTGGTCAGCGCCTCGCCAGGTGCCTCGTTCAAGGCGACGAACAGCCTGCACCGCGCGGTCCGCCACGTCGATCCGGACACCGGCTTCACGCACCACGGCTTCCTCAATCTCCTGGTCGCGGCGGCACGCTGCCTGTCCGGTGGTGACGTCCGCGCGGCGCTGGAATCCACAGACGGAACGGCGCTCGCTGACGAGGCGCGCGCGCTGGCGGAACCGGCTGCGAAGGCGGTTCGGGAGCTCTTCGCGTCCTACGCGGCGGCGTCGTTCGCCGAGCCGGTGGCCGACCTGGGCGAACTCGAGTTGTTGTGAGCAGCGAGGGGTCGCTGACTCTCGACCGAGGCCTCGCGCTGCTACAGGCAGTGGCTGATTCGGGCGAGCAGGCGGCGACCATCTCCGAGCTCGCGGTCACCATCGGCGCGAGCCGCGCGGCGGTGTACCGGCTGCTGGTGCCGCTGGTCGAGCGCGGCCTGATCTGGCGTGACGGCGCGAAGGTGCGGCTGGGTGTCGGCGTGCTGCGGCTGGCCGGGCAGGTGCTGCCGCAGCTGCGGGAGGCCGCCCGGCCGGTGTTGCGGGAGCTGGCGGAGACGGTGGGAGCCACGGCGCACCTGACGGTTGCGCAGGGTGACCAGGCACAGGCCGTGGCGGTGGTCGAACCGTCGTGGACGAACTACCACGTCGCCTATCGCGTGGGCAGCCGTCATTCGCTGAACGCGGGCGCGGCGGGGCGGGCGATGGGCCTGCGGCCCGGCGGTGACGCCTGGGCCAGCTCCACCGGAGAGCTCGAGGCGGGTGCGTCGGGAGTGGCCGCGCCGGTGCGTGGGGTGCCGGGCCTGCGGGCGAGCGTCGGGGTCGTCTCGCTGGAACCGTTCGACGCCCGTGAGGTCGGGCCCCGGGTTGCGGTCGCCGCGAGCCGGCTCGCCGAGGTGCTGCGGGCGGCGGTTTAGCCGCGCAGCTGCGTGGACGCGGTCAGCAGTGGCCGGACCATGGTGAGCAGCAGTGCGAGGTCGACGGTGAACAACAGGCGCTCGAACAACCCGAGCGTCACCTCTTGGTGGGTTGGTCCGGTGAGCAAGGTGAGGACGAACCCACCGAGAACGACCGCGACGCTGGCGAAACTACCCACAGCCAGCCGGCGGATCGCCGTGCGGCGAGGTTCCCACGGGCAGGTCGCGCGGCCGCGCCGGGTGAGCAGCCAAGCCGCCGTTGGCAACGCCAGGAACGCGACGAGCGCAGCTACGTTGTGTAGCTGGCCGTGGAAGGAGCGCGCTTGTCCATCCGGGTCGACCGGGACTGTCGCGCACACCGTCAGACCCGCGCACCACACACCGAGCAGGGCCACCACGGCCGGCGAGCGCCGCGCGCGCAGCAGCCCGGCCAGCAGTGCGAGCGAACCCAGTGCGAGCGCGAGGCACATGGCACCGAACAGCGGTGCGGCCGAGCGGTCACCGAGCCGGCCGTAGACGTATTCGGACAACGTCTGCCACACCGGGCTGACCTGTGCCGACAGTCTCAGGTGCAAGTCAGCTGCGAGGACGACGGCCACACCGATGCCCATGAGTGCGAGCCTGCCGTGCACCGGGGACACGGCAGTGCGCGCAATCGCGGATGTCGGCACCGGTACTCCTCTGCAGTCATGGCAGAGGGCAAGGTCCCCGACTCCACCGCCGGTTCACCTTGCCCTCATCCACCGGATCTGCAGAGGTTACCCACCGTTGGGGTGAAGTCGCTGTAGAGCGCTCACCAGAGCAGCTGGGCGAGGGCGAACACGGCGAAGCCGGCGAACACGAACCCGGCGACGCGTTGGATCAGCTTCGGCCGGATGCGATCGCGGATCTTGGCGCCGATGAACACCGCGAGCCCGGCGACGGCCACCAGCGCGGCGAACGCACCCACGCCGACCGCGACCGGGTTGCCGATGCGCGCGGCCAGCCCGGCCGTCGCCAGCTGTGAAGCGTCGCCCCACTCCGCGGCGAACAGCACGCCGAACGACGTGAGCGCGGAACGCAGGAACGACAGCGGCACGGGACCGGAGCGCGACGCGTCATCACCCGCGTCGTCACCTTCGCGGAAGCCTTCCCGAAGCAGCATGAACGAACCGATGCCGAACATGGCGGCGACCAACAGGGAAACCAAGGTGTCCGGCAGCAGGGTGAGCACGCTGCCGAATGCCACCGCGATAACGCATTGCACGGCGAATGCCGCGCACACTCCGGCGAATACCGGCCAGGCGCGGAAACGGGTGGTCAGCACGAGGGTCGCGACGAGCGTCTTGTCCGGCAGTTCAACTGCGAGGACCAGGCCGAACGCGGTGGCGAGAGCTACAAGAGCGGTAGACATGTGCTGGTGGCACCCCTTTCGCTGCAACGATAAAGGAGCGATCAAGAAAGGGGCAAGCTGATGGGTTTCTCGAATTGCCGGATACGGGCTTGTGAATAGCCGTGGCCGGATTGGCTGATTATTTTTTTCGGCGTACCGAAATCCGGATTCCGGCTGCGGTACGGTGCGGGCCATGTCTGCTGACCACGTCGTCGTCATCACGACGGTCGACTCCGAGGCCGCCGCCCGCACGCTCGCCGCGAGCGCTGTCGAGGCCCGGCTGACCGCGTGCGCCCAGATCGTGGGCCCAATCACCAGCGTCTTCCGGTGGGAGGGCGAGGTGCAGACCGCGGCCGAATGGCGCATCGAGTGCAAAACGGCGGCGGACCGGGCCGGCGCGCTGGAAGAGTTCTTGAACGTGCGGCACACCTACGACGTGCCCGAGGTCGTCGTCATGCCGATCACCGGCGGGAGCCCGCGGTACCTGGAGTGGCTGGTGGAGGAGACCCGCTGACGCGGCCGGGAGTGTCTGCCACCTGATCGGGCGTACCGCAGGGTTGTCCCCAGCCGGTCGCAGTTGTGGACCGGGCACGGGGTTCGTCCTGGTCGGACCGCATGCCCGAGTCCTGCCGCGGGGAGCGGTGCGGGACGTTGGTCCCGGCTTGTTCAGGACGTGTTGAACTGGCTGGTGACCGCGGCCGCGCGGAGTATCGAACTCGTGGATGTCCTTGAGCTCGCGCGGTGGCAGTTCGGCATCACCACCGTCTACCACTTCCTGATGGTCCCGCTGACCATCGGACTCTCGGTGCTCGTCGCGGCCATGCAGACCGCGTGGGTGCGCACCGGGAACCCACGGCATCTCAAGATGACCAAGTTCTGGGGCAAGCTGCTGCTGGTCAACTTCGCCATGGGCGTGGTCACCGGCATCGTGCAGGAGTTCCAGTTCGGGATGAGCTGGAGCGCTTATTCGCGCTTCGTCGGGGACGTCTTCGGTGCGCCGCTGGCGATGGAGGGGCTGGTCGCGTTCTTCGTCGAGTCGACCTTCCTCGGCCTGTGGATATTCGGCTGGGACCGGCTGCCGAAGAAGGTCCACCTGGCGTGCGCGTGGGCGTTTTCGCTCGCCACGGTGGCCTCGGCCTACTTCATCCTCGCGGCCAACTCGTGGATGCAGCACCCGGTCGGCGTCGAGTTCGTGGACGGCAAGCCGACGATGAACTCGATCGGCTCGGTGCTCACGAACAACACGGCGCTGGCTGCGATCCCGCACACGCTGGCTGGGGCGTTCTCCGTGGCGGCGGCGTTCCTGGTCGGCGTGGCGGGCTGGCACCTGTGGCGCAAACGTGGTTCGTCGGACGAGCACCGCGAGGTCTGGCGCTCCTCGTTGCGCCTCGGTGGCTGGGTCGGCGTGGTGGCGTTCGCCGTGCTCGCGATCACCGGCGACACCCAGGGAAAGCTGATGTTCGAGCAGCAGCCGATGAAGATGGCCTCGGCCGAAGCGTTGTGCCACACGGAAAAGCCGGCGAGTTTCTCGATCATGGCGATCGGCGACGTGCGCGGCGCCAACTGCGAGGATGTGAAGACCTTCACCGTGCCGGCGCTGCTGTCGTTCCTGGCGCACAACGACTTCTCCACCGAGGTCAAGGGTGTGGAAAACCTGGTGGGCGAGTACCAGGCGAAGTACGGCACGAACTACCCGGACGACCCGGCACTGGGTCCGCTCGCCGGACAGCCGATCGACTACGTCCCGAACCTGCCGGTCACGTACTGGGGTTTCCGCGTGATGATCGGTTTCGGCGCGATCTCCGCCGGCATCGGGGTACTGGCCCTGTGGCTGACCCGCCGCGGCCGCATCCCGAACGGCCACTGGTTCCCGCTGCTCGTCCTCGGTGGCATTGCGACCCCGTTCATCGGCAACAGCGCGGGCTGGATCTTCACCGAGATGGGCAGGCAGCCGTTCGTGGTGGCCCCCAACCCGACCGGTGTGGAAGGCATGTGGATGTTCACTGCGCAGGCAGTGTCGAAGCTGTCGGTGGGTGAGGTGTGGACGTCGCTGATCACCCTGACGTTGCTGTACCTGGTGCTGGGCGTGGTCGAGCTGTACCTGATGCGCAAGTACGTCCGAGGCGGCATCGAAGCGGTCATGCCACCCGCCCCGCCATCCCCGAAGGAAGGCTCCGATGACGAAGCCCTTTCGTTCGCCTACTGACCCGGTGAGGCGGGCCTGGGTGCAACCCGCCTCACCGGCCCGTGCCGGCGTCCTGGCCGCTACTGCGGGTGAACCGGACGACCTGGCACCGGCCCCGATGGTGCGCACTCCTCGGCCAGCGGCGGTCGCGGCTGTTGGACGTGCGGTGGTTGCTGGTCGTGCCGTGGTCGCCGGGCGTGCGGTGGTCGCTGGTCGTGCGGTGGTTGCCGGGCGTGCGGTGGTCGCTGGTCGTGGGGTGGTTGCTGGTCGTGGGGTGGCTGCCGGGCGTGCGGTGGTCGCCGCTCGTTCGGTGGTTGCTGATTGTGCGGCGGCGCCGGTTGTTGACTGGTTGGCGGCGCTGGTCGCCGCCGGTGGGGTGGTTCCGGCTGTGCACACCCGCTGTAGTCGGTGGATCGCTCTCCCGGGTTACCCACAGCGGGTCTGTGGACAACTCGATCAGTTGTGGATAACTCAGGGAGCTTGCGTGGACAAACCGGCTGAACCGGGAGGTGCGGGGCGATGACACTCGAAACGGTCTGGTTCGCGATCATCGCGGCGTTCTGGCTGGGCTACCTGTTCCTCGAGGGGTTCGACTTCGGGGTGGGCATGCTGCTGCCGGTGCTCGGGCGGGACAACACCGAGCGACGCGTCATGGTCAACACCATCGGACCGGTCTGGGACGGCAACGAGGTCTGGCTGATCGTCGCGGCGGGCGCGACCTTCGCGGCGTTCCCCGGCTGGTACGCGTCGTTGTTCTCCGGTGCCTACCTTCCTCTGCTGGTCGTGCTGCTCGCGCTCATCGGACGTGGTGTCGCGTTCGAGTACCGCGGCAAGGTCGACTCCGAGCGTTGGCGGAAGACCTGGGACCGCGTGATCATGATCGGTTCCTGGGTGCCACCGCTCGGCGTCGGGATCGTGCTGGCCACGACTGTGCTCGGCCTACCGCTCGATCCACAGGGCAACCGCGTGGGTTCGGCCTTCGAAGCGGTGCGATGGGACACGCTGCTGGGCGCGCTCGCCATCGTCGGGTTCGCACTGGTGCACGGCGCGACGTTCCTCGCTCTCAAGACCGACGGTGACCTGCGGGAACGTGCCCGGGTGCTGGCCATGCGGATGCTTCCGGTCGCGCTGTTGCCGATGGTTGCGTTCCTCGTCGTGGTCCAGATGCGCGAGGGCGAGCTGTGGACACTCATCTCGCTGGTGGTCTGCGTCCTCGCCGGCGTCGTGGCCTGGCTGCGGTTGTACGTCGATCGGGACGGTCAGGCTTTCGCCGCGCTGGGGATCGTGATCGCCGCCGCTGCGGTGACGTTCTTCGGTGCGCTCTACCCGAACGTCCTTCCGTCCACCGGTGATCCGGCGAACTCGCTGAGCATCGCGCAGGCGGCGGCGAGCCCGTACGCGCTGAAAGTGATCACCTGGGTCGCTGCGTTCGGCGCGCCGGCAGTGGTGATCTACCAGGGTTGGACCTACTGGGTTTTCCGCAAGCGCATCGGTGTGCAACACATCCCGGCGGTGCATGCACCGTGACCACGCTTCCCGGCCGCGCACCCCTTTCCGCCACGCGGTCCACAGTGGACCCGGTGCGGCCGGGCAAGGGTCCGCTCGGCGCGCTCCCGGCGTTAGGGCCGGCCGCGCGCCGAGCGTTGATCCTGGTTGCGATGTTGTCGCTGGTGAACGCAGTTTTACTGGTGGCACAGGCTTTTCTGCTGGCGGACGTGCTCGCGTCCATCGTCTCCACCGGCGTCGGAGGCCGCACCGCCCAGCTGGCCGCTCTGTTCGCGATCGTCGTGGGCCGGGCCTTCGCCGGCTGGGCGGTGCGGGTGGTCTCCGCCCGCGCTGCGGCGACCGCACAACGAGACCTGCGTGCTCGCGTTGTGGACCACGCGTTGAAGCTCGGCCCGGAGTGGCTGGCCCGGCGTGGGCACGGTGCACTCACCGCACTCGTCACCCGCGGCCTCGACGCTCTTGATTCCTACTTCCGCGAGTACCTGCCGGCTCTCGTGACGGCTGTGGTGGTCCCGCTCGCGGCGGGGGTGGCGATCCTGTGGACAGATTGGCCGTCGGCGGTCATCGTCGCCGGGACGGTCCCGCTTTTGCCGCTTTTTGCGGTTTTGGTCGGCAAGTTCACCGCCGACCGGGTGTCCGGCGCGACGGACGCGCTGCATCGGATGTCCGGCCTGTTGCTCGAACTGGTGCGGGCGTTGCCGGTCCTCGCTGCGTTCCGCCGGGCCGATGCGCAGGCGGAGACGGTCCGGAAGCTCTCCGAACGCCACCGCCGCGCAACGCTGAAGACGCTGCGGGTGGCCTTCTCCTCGGCATTTGTGCTGGAACTGGCGGCCACCCTGTCGGTGGCGCTCGTCGCCGTGGTGATCGGGGTCCGGCTCGTTTCGGGATCGCTGCCGCTGGCGATCGGCCTTGGCGTGCTGATCCTCGTCCCCGAGTGCTACCAGCCGATCCGCGCGGTCGGCGCCGCCTTCCACGCGAGCGAGGACGGGGTGGAAGCGGTAGGCCGGGTGCGCGCTGTCCTCGCGGAGCCGGTGCCGGAACCAGGCACGCGGATCGCGCCTTGTGGATCGTTGGTTGTATCCGACCTAAAAGTAGCCCGACGCCAAGGTTTTGCCCCCGACGGTGAGAGCTTCTCCGTCCGTCGTGGGGAAACGGTGTGGTTGCGCGCGCCCAGCGGCGGGGGCAAGTCGACCACTCTGGCCACGTTGCTGGGTTTCGTGCCGTCGTATGACGGCTCTGTGCTGGCCGGCGACGTTCCGCTCGCCGAGGCGGATCTCGCCCGATGGCGCACCGATGTCGCATGGGTCCCGCAGTCGCCGGTCTTCAGCGGTGGCACGGTGCGTGCGGAACTGGCCGTTGCGGCCGGCGAAATCGTTGGGGCGCTTGACGACGTGGTCGACGAGGTGGGTGACGATGTGGTCGACGAGGTGCTTGGCGAACTGGGTTTGCTCGGCCTCGCCGACCGGCCCGTTGACCGGCTTTCCCTCGGACAGCGACAGCGCGTCGCGGTGGCGCGAGCGTTGCTGCGGGTGCGTTCAGGGGCGTGGCTGCTCCTGCTTGACGAACCGACCGCGCACCTCGACGAGGCCAACGCCCGGCGTGTGCTGGACGCTGTGGATCGTGCGGTCGCGAACGGTGCCGCCGCGGTGATCGCAGCGCACGAACGTTCCACAGCCGTCGCCATTGGGGATGAAAAGCCCGTTCCTGGAAGGGAATCCCCTGTGGATGAAACGAGCATCCGGGCGCCGTTGCCGTGGCGGTTGGTTCTGGACCGCCGGTTGTTCGCCGGTGCGGTCCTCGGCGCGTTGGCGTTGTTGGCCGGGGTTGCGCTTACTGCGACGTCCGGCTGGCTGATTGCCAAAGCGTCGCTGCAGCCGCCGATCCTGACCTTGACCGTCGCGGTGGTCGGCGTGCGTGCGTTCGGCCTCGGACGCGCCGGGCTCCGTTACGCGGAACGGCTCGTGACGCATGACGCCGCGTTCCGGATCGCCGGACGGCTGCGAGTGCGGCTGTGGAACGCACTGGTGCGGCGGGGCCCGGCGCGGAGCCTTGAGGCGGGCGAGAGCCAACGGCGGCTCGTGACCGATGTCGACACCGTGCGTGACCTCTTGCCGCGTGTGGTGTCTCCGCCGATCGTGGTGGGGCTGAGCGCGATCGGGGCGATCGCGGTACAGACGGTCGTCCTGCCGTCGGCGGGGCTGGTGCTTGCTTTGGCGGTGCTGGTGGGGTTGGCGGCGCCCGTGGTCGCATTGCGCGTGGAACGTCGTGCGACCTCGGCGCTCGCGGCAGGGCGGCGGGACGTCGGCGCGCAGGTGCTGGTGCTGTTCTCGTCGGCGGCGGAGTTGCTCGCATACGGGGCGGCTGGCGCGCGTCGCCGAGCGTTGGCCGACGCGGACACCGGACTGGCGGCGGCGGCACGGCGGCAGGCTTTCGGCGCTGGTTCTGGGGACGCGTTGATCACCCTGGTGACCGGCGCGGCGGCGGTGGTGAGCGCGATGCTGGCCGCACGGGCAGTCGCCGCGGGTGAACTGGCCGGGGTGATGGCGCCGTTGCTGGCATTGGTGCCGTTGGCGTTGGCAGAGGTGCTGGCGTTGTTGCCGCAATCGGCAGCGCACTGGGACACGCTGCGCGCCGCCCGCCTCCGACTGGCGGCGATCGGATCACCTGGGGATGGTTCGGCCGCGCGTCCACAGGTGGATAACCCGGAGCCGGGACTGCCTGTGGATATCTCGGCTGTGGATGGTTTGGCTGTGGATGGTTTGGCGACGGCACCGTCCACAGCCGCCTCGGCGGGGCGAGAGGTGTCGACAACGAGGACATCGGTGGCGCGGAATGTGCCGGCGGAATTCGAGGCAGCGTCGACGCTGGATATGTCGGTGAAACAGGAGCCAGTGCCGGAGCGCGGCGTTGTCGTCGGGCGAGGGCGAGGGCCAGTGCCGGAGCGGGACGTTGCCGCGGGGCGGGAGCCAGTAGCGGAACGAAGCGCTTTCGTGGGGCGGGGGACAGTAGCGGAACGAGGCGCTTTCGTGGGGCGGGGGACAGTAGCGGGGCGGGGCGTTGTCGCAGGGCGAGGGACAACGTCGGAGCGGGGAGTTTTCGCGGGGCCGGAGCCGGAACGAGGGGTTTTCGCGAGGCGGCGGTCGGTGCCGGATGTGTCGGTGGAGCGGGGAGCGGCGCTGGAGCGGGCTGTTTCGGTGGGTCGGGAGGACCGCCCCACGGCGGTTCGGGTCGTTGGGGGCGAGTTCGGGTGGCCTGGTGGGCCGGCGGTGTTGACGGGGGTCGATTTGGAGTTGCCGGTCGGGGCGTATGCGGTGGTGGTCGGGGCCAGCGGGGCGGGGAAGTCGACGTTGGTGGCGGCTTTGCTGGGGTTTCTCCCGCCTCGGGTGGGGGAGGTCCTCGTGCCGGAGAGGGTTGCGTGGGCGCCGCAGGAGCCGATGCTGGTGTCGACCACGGTTGCGGAGAACTTGCGGCTCGCGGATCCGCTCGCGGACGCCGACGATCTGCGGCGGGTTCTCGACCAGGCGCAGCTGCCCGAACTCGACCCGGCGACGTTGCTCGACAGCGCGGGTACCGGACTGTCCGGTGGGCAGGCGCAGCGGGTGGCGCTCGCGCGGGCGTTGCTGGCGGCGCCGTCCGCGGACCTGGTGCTGCTCGACGAGCCGACGGCACATCTCGACGAGCCGACAGCCCGCGCGTTGCGAGAGACGCTGCGTTCCGAGTTGGCCGGCCGCACAGTGCTCCACGTAACGCACAGTGTGGAGGAGGAAGTGCAGGCTGACGTGGTGTTCGAGGTTCGCGACGGGCGGGTCGTGCGTCGGGTTGCGCCGCTCGTCACGGTCTGACGGGGGTTTTGGTGACGGTCACGGTTGCGGGTGCAGCGTGGAAACCCGCGCTAAGGTCGAGGTTGCTCATGGACCCGACACTCGCCGCGCGCGCCCTGTCCGCCGCTACGGAAATCACCAGCACCGCGTTGTCCGGGGACGACCCGGAAGGGGTGCTGGAAACGGTCGTGGCAAGGGCCGCCGAACTGGCCGACGCCGACCTGGGCCTGGCAATGGTGAGTGCCGACGACGGGCGAGTTGTGGTCGAGGCCGCTTACGGAATGGACGTCGACACGGAAGCCGATCTTCGACCGGGCGTGAACGACCGAGCCGGTGGAGATCGCCCGGACGTCGCCGTCACCGCTGAGCGGCCGAACGGCCCTGGGCAGGACCACGGAACCGAACGGGCTGACGCATCTGCGCCGGCCAGGGACGCTGGGTCGGCAGGCACCGATGAACGGAACCGCGCGGCCGGGCGGGCGGATGATGCTGACCACCTCGACGGTGCGGAACAGCACGACGAGGCGTCTTCTGGCGGTCCGGGTCCGGTATCGGCTGACGGGGCGGGGCCGGGCGAGGCGTCCGATGGCGGAGTGGGGTCGTTCGATCCCGCGGCAATTGCGGGTGGATCTGGCGGTAGCGCAGGAGCGGCGGACCATGGCGCGAGTCCTGCTGACCGTGGCGCGAGCTTTGCTGATGGTGGCGCCAGTGCGGCTGGTGGCGAGGCAGCGGCAGCTCACCGCGGGACGGGCGCAGTCCCCAGCGGGACGGCTGACGTCGGGGCAAGTGCGGCTGGCGGTCAGGTGAGCGCGGTTGGTGCCGAGACGCGGGCGGCCGACGGTGGCGCGCACCAGGCTGGCGACAGGCCACATGCCGTTCGCGGCGAGGGAACGACCGCTGACGTTGAGGCGAGCGCAGCCACCGGCGGGGCAGCTGACGGCGGGGCAGCTGACGGCGAGGCGGGTGCGGCTGAGGGTGGTGCGGTGAGCGCAGCTGATGGTGGGGCGCGCGCGGCTGAGGGTGGGGCGGTTCTGGCTGGCGACGGGGCGGGTGGTGCGGTGAGCGCGGCTGACGGTGTGGCGGGCACTGCTGGTGGTGGTGCGGTGAGCGCGGCTGACGGTGTGGCGGGCACCGCTGGCGGTGGTGCGGCTAGCGCGGCTGATGGTGTGGCGGGTGTGGCTGATGGTGGGGCGGGTGCGGCGGACGGGGTGGTGAGTGCAGCGGGTTATGGGACGGGTCCGGCGGACCGTGTGGTCGGTGCGGGGATCAGTGCGGCTGACGGTGAAGCGGCTGTCGGTGGGGTGAGTGCGGGCGGCGGCCAAGCGGTGGGGGCTGATGGTGAGGTGGGCGTAGCGGGCTGTGGGGCGGTGGAGCGTCCGGCGGGTCCGGCAGATGGTGGTGCGGGGGGTCGGGAGCCGGCGTCGGCTGATGGTGGGGTGGGCGCAGCAGACTGTAGGGAGGTTGACCGTCCGGTAGATGGTGGTGCGAGGGGTTGGCTGGTGGAGTCGGCTGATGGTGGTGCTAGGGGGCGCGCGGAGGAGTCGGTGGATGGTGCCGTGAGCCGCGCGGAGGAGTCAGTAGACGGTGGCGCGAGCCGCGCGGAGGGGTTGGTAGACGGTGGCGTGAGCCGCGCGGAGGAGTCAGTAGACGGTGGCGCGAGCCGCGCGGAGGGGTTGGTAGGCCGTGCGGAGGGGGTGGTGGATGGTGGGGTGGGCTGTGAGGCGGACTCGGTTGATGGTGGGGTGGGCGTGGCAGGGGGCAGCTCAGGTGAAGCGGCAGGTGGTTGGTCGCCGGTGGGGTGGGAACGAGGTGCGGGGGGTGGGGCTCGTGGTGGAGGGCCGGTGCGGGAGTTGCGTGGGTTGACGTTGCGGGCGGAGTCTGCGGCTGGGCGGGTGGCTCGGGGTGGGGAGCCGGTGTCGTCGGAGGACTTTCGGGTTGATCCCCGGACTGCGCCGTTTGTGCCGGACGAGTTGCGGGGGTACGGGCCGTTCGCGGCGGCTCCGTTTGGGTCCGGGGGGCGTGTGCTCGGTGCGCTTACGGTGTATCGGCGGCACGGGCGCGAGCCGTTCTCGGCGGGCACGGTGGAGATGCTTGCGGCGTTCGCTGCGCAGGCCGGGGTCGTGCTCGCGCTTGCCGAGGGGGCCAACGCGCGCCATCGGGTGACGCTTTACCAGGAGCGCGAGCGCATTGCCCGTGAACTGCACGACGTGATCGTGCAGCGGCTCTACGGCACCGGCATGCAGCTGGACCGCGTGCGCCGCAACATGCGCAAGCGGTTCGCGCAGGCCGACGGTGCACGGCTGTCCGACGCCATTGACCAGCTGGACCAGACCATCGAGGAGATCCGCGGCACGGTGCGCGCGCTTCGCTCACCGGAACCGCGGCACGATCCCGGGGTGCCGACCGACCTGGCCGAGTCCGCGCGTGGCGAGGTGCGCATTGCCGGGGAACTGCTCGGATATCCACCCACGCTCGAACTGTCCGGCGAGTTCGCGGACATTCCGGCGGAATGCGGCGACCACATCCGCGCCGCCCTGCGGGAGGCACTGTCCAATGTGGTCCGGCATTCGGGTGCGAGCGAGACACGCGTGACGCTCACGCGCGATATGGAGGGCGTAAAGCTCCGCGTGCGCGACAACGGATCTGGTGTGCCCCAAGGGGTTGCGACCCGCGGGCTGCGCCACCTCGCCGAGCGCGCCGACACCGCCGGTGGCCGGTTCTACATCAACTCCTCACCCAGTCTGGGTACGCTCGTCGCGTTCGATCTCCCCCTGGATTGAGCCGGATCTCCCGAAGAATCAGCCTTCACGGGTCATCTGCGACACTCCTTTCTCGGGTCGCGTCCAATGATATCGACAGATCGAACATCCATTCGACTCTCGATGGGGTGAATTTGAAAAGCGCCTGCCGAACGGCCCGTGACGGATCATGGAACTGGATCGGCCACCCGGTTGGTTTCCCCGCTTCTGTTCACGGATCGTGACGCCCCCCGTGCCCGCTGCTAGCGTGGACGGCGAGCACCAGCACGAGGGGGCAGTACGTGAGCGAGGAGCTGCAGGCAGAGCTCGTCAAACAGTGCGTCGCGATGGCGTTCACCGCGGGCGGGAAGTTCGCCGAGCACCTGTGGAAACGGTTCACCAACCGGGTGCCTCTGGAGCCGGCCGCAGTCGAGCGCGCGCTTCGCCGGCTGCTCGAGGAGAACCCGGAAGCAGCCCGTGACCTGCGCGAACTCCTCGACAACGAGCTGCCCTCCGGTAGGGCCACACCGCGGATCGCCGACCATCGGGGCCCGTTCGTCGACCGGCAGGGTCCCTGGGCGCAGCTGGCCGGGCGAACCGGTACCGCCACCATCTCCGGCCCGCCCGGGATCGGGAAGACCTCGCTGATCAGGCGGTTCGCGGCAGGTGGGACGAGCCCCGGCGGCGCTTACCCGGACGGTGCGTTGCTGATCGACCTGGCCGATTACCGCGAGGGCGCGGGAATGCCGTTGGCGCGCACGAGAATCAAGACGTACGTGCTGTCCCGGCTCGGTATCGACACGGTCGGCACCACCGACGAAGAGCTGGCCGCGCAGTACGAGGCTGCCCTCGAACCGTTGCGGTTGCTGCTGGTGTTCGACAACGCGGAAAGCGCCGAGGAGCTGCACAATCTGGTCCCGCCCGCGCCGATGAGCCTGGTCCTCGCACTCACGTCCGGCCCGGCCGACGACTTCGTCTTCGAGTTCTCCCCGCACGTCCCGCTCGGCCAGCTCGAACCGGGCGCCGATCGGCAGCTGCTCGAACTGCTCTGCCCGCCCGAACTGCTCGCGCGGGATCCGCAGGGTGCCGAAGCACTGCTGGCGCAGTGTGACCGGCTCCCCGGTGCGCTGCTGGCCGCGGGGCATGCGGTGCGGCAGCGGGAAAGCTTTACGCCACAACCGTTTGGTGCCCTCGCGCGGGATCTGGCCGGTGGCCGTGCACTGGGCAAGGTGAGCCGGGCGTACGACGAGATGCTCGCCGGACTCGCTCCGGAAACGGCCGAACTGTGCCGGCTGCTCACGGTATTTCCGGGACCCAGCTTCACCCCGGAGATCGCGGCCGTCCTTTCCGGACAGTCCGAAGACCGGGTCGGGGAATCGCTTTCGGAGCTGCAGTCACAGGTGCTGGTCACCGCCGACCCGGACGGACGGCTGCGGCTGGGCAGCCAAGCACGCCAGGCCGTGCAGCGGGCCGGGGACACGAGCGGTACCGACGAGGCGTTCGCCCGGCTGATCCGGTTCTACACCTCGCGCGCGGTAACGGCCGATCTGCGCCGTGAAAGGCTGCGGCTCTACGACCAGAACGTGCCGCCCGGCCCGGAAATCGTCGTCGACCCGGCCACCGAAGTCGACTGGCTCGCCGCCGAGATGCCGGTGCTACGGGCGCTCGCCGCGGCCGCCTACCAGCGCGGGTTCCACCGAGAACTCACCCAGCTCTGCGGCGCACTCGAGATCGTGCCGCTGCACCGCAACGTGCACCGCGAGTTCGAGGAAGTCCTGCGGCACGGCATCGCCGCGACCACCGATCCGGCGCTGCTGGCGCGGATGACGAGCCAGCACGGCCGGGTGCTGTCGTTACTGGGTGAGTTCGGCCTCGCGGCAACGGATTTCGAGCGCGCCGAGGCGGAGCTACGCCGGATTCCCGATCCCGACACGGTCCTCCATCAGCAGCTCACCGCGTCGGTACTGGAATTCCGCGGCCTCTTCCACCGCGAACAGAACCAGCTCACCGCGGCGGAGGAGTGCTACCGGGTCGCGCTCGACATCACCCGCAGGCTCAGCACGCCCGGACGGCCGTACCGCGGCCGTGGACTGTGCGCACGCATGCTGGCCAACGTGCTCGTCGGCCTCCACCGGCCGGCTGAAGCACTCGCGCTGCTCCAGGAAGCCGAGCAGCACACGGTCGAGCGCGACGACCGCAATCTCGCGCAGGTGTGGCTCGTGCGGGCCAAGGCATTCGCCGAAACCGAACAGGCGTCGGACGCGCTCGCCTTGCTGCCGGAGGTCTGGCGGATGGCGAACAAGGCGCGCAGTGACCAGTACGACCTGGAGATCGGTGAAGCACTCGGCGACGCGGCTTGGCGCGCAGGCGGTTACGACCAGGCCCGGCAATACTGGTCGGGAGTCTGGCAGCGGTACGAGATCGCGCGGCACCCGCGGCGGGAGCGGCTGTATCACAAACTCCGTTACGGCCGCTGATCAGCTGTCAACGGAAGGCGGCGTACCGCCCGCCAGTGCGCCTGCGAGGCGAGGAGCAGCGGATCTTCGCCGGGTGCGGCAGTCAACTCGGTCACCGACCCGTCCGTCCACACCCGGCACAGTCCGGGGGTGACTTCCGCGAGCAGCCGGGCATGTGGCCGATGCCGAGCGGTTTCTCGTGCCCAGGAAGCGAAATCCGCGGCGGCTTCCCGGTAGACGACGTCGGCGCCCTCCAGTTCGGACAGTGTGGCGAGTTCGGCGTGCGCCACCACGTGCTGTCCCCGCATCGGCGGGCCGGGAATCGCCGCCGGGAAACGGGTCACCGTCAGCGCATCGCCGTCGGCGGTGACCCCGACGCGGAATGCGGCGACCGGTTGACGTTCCGGGGTCGGATCCGCGACGGGCGGGAACACCGCAGGCCAGGCCGGCGCCGGTAAGCCGAGCAGGTCATACAGCAGCGGGCGCAGGACTTCGGCGCACTTGCCGGGGTATTCCACCGCCTGTTCGGCCACATCGGCGATCGGTCCCGCGGCGATCGCGGCGGCGAGCTGGTCCGGCAAGGGTGAACCGTCGAGCCGAGGTGCGGCGTCGATCAGGTTCGCCAACGGAGATCCGGGCACCACGGTGTCGGCGACCGGGCTGCCGAGCAGGACGGGTACCTGCGCGGCCGTCGCATAAAGCGGCATGGACCCGCAGTCGGCGATGACGACGTCGGCCGCCAGGATCGCTGCCTGCCAGCCGTGCTGTGGCGGGATCACGGTGAGCCCCGCGCGCATCGCGGTGGCGAGGTTCGCGCGGACCTGATGGGGACTGTGCGCCGACCAGACGCCCGGGTGCAGGACCAGGCTCACGCGGTAGTCCTCGAGCGGCAGTTCGGACAGGAGCCGTTGTGGCAGAAGCGGATTCGCGCCGATCAGGGACTGCGGTCCCCAGGTCGAGGCGAGCACCACGTGCTTGCGGGCACCGACGTCCAGTACCCGCCGGAAATGCGGCGCCCGGTGTGCGCTTGCGAGCATGCGGTCGTGACAAGGGTCGCCGATCACCACGGCCCGGGTGGCCGTCTCGGGTTCGAGCCGGCCGAGCTGGTTCGCATGCGACAGTCCGACGTGGACGCGGTCGCCGCGCAGCCGGTCCGGGTTGAGGCCGGAGATCGTCGTGCTGTCCGGGTAGTACTTCTGGTGACCGATCCCGTGCGGCACGAGCAGGACCGGGCAGGGCAGCTCGTCCAGCGCGTCGTTCTCGCTCGCGGCCACGGCCAGGTCGAACGGCATGCGCACGGCCTGTTCCCACGCCACGACGACGGCGTCCAGGCTCGACAGGAACTCCTCCAGCCCGGCACCGAAGTACGCCCGGTTGCGTTCGTCGAAGGTGAACGCGACCTGCACCCGGTGGTCGTCGTCGAACAGCGAGCGGATGTCGAGCAGCCGGGTCAGCGTGGTGACCGTGCGCGCCACCACCAGGATCCGCCGTTCGACGCGGTAGGTGAGCCAGCGGTCGTAACCGGGATCAATCGGGACCTTCCGCCATAACGACGGGGGGGGGGTGCGCTTTTCGGCCATCACTTGCCGCGGCGGGCGATCCACGCGGCGGCCTGCGTGCGACGCTGCATGCCGAGCTTGGCCAGCACCGAGGTGACGTAGTTCTTGACCGTCTTCTCGGCAAGGAAAAGCTGTTCGGCGATCTCCCGGTTCGACAGGCCCTGCCCGATCAGCTCCAGCACGTCGCGTTCGCGATCGGTGAGCGTGGACAGCTCGTCCGTCGGCGGATGGCGCAGCTTGTCGAGTACCCGGGCGGTGCTGACCGGGTCGAGCAGCGAATGCCCGGCGGCCACCTCCCGCACCGCGTTGACCACGGCCTGGCCGCGGACCTGTTTCAGCAGGTAGCCGGACGCGCCGGCCATGATCGCGCCGACCATCGCCTCCTCGTCGTCGAACGCGGTGAGCATCAGGCAGGCGGGCGGGTTCGGCTTGGAACGCAGCTCACGGCACAACGTGATGCCGTTACCGTCCCCGAGCCGCACGTCGACCACGGCGACGTCGGGCTCCACGTGCATCGCGACCGCGAGCGCCTCCTCGACGCTCCCGGCCTCCGCGACGACTTCGACGTCCGCCTCGTCGCCGAGGAGGTCGCGCAGCCCCCTCCGGACCAGTTCGTGATCATCGACGAGCAGCACCTGGATCGGCATATGTCCAGGTTACGGCGCCGCGGGCGGGCCGTCCGCCGGTGGTGCCGCAGGACACGCGGCTCACCGCGGCAACGGTGGGAACCGCTTCTCGTTGCGGTCCACCTTGGCGTTCGCCGCGGCCAGCAGGTCGATGCCGAGTACGTCGGCGAGCCGGATCAGGTACAGGGTCACGTCGGCGATCTCGTCCTGGACGTTGAATTCGCGGGTCGGGTCGGTGCGCCATTGGGTGGCTTCCTCCGGGGTCAGCCACTGGAACAGCGCGATCAGTTCGCCCACCTCTCCGGACAGGGCCATGGTCAGGTTCTTCGGGGTGTGGAAGGGCTCCCAGTCGCGGGCGGCGGCGAAGTCGCGCAGGCGCTGGGTCAGATCGTCCAGTGTCACCGGACCTGATTACCACGGGTGCGTGACTGGGCCGAAAAGACTACGCCGTTGGCCCACACGCGCGTTCCCGTCGATGCGGCAGACTGTGCCCGTGAGTGGTCCCCCGGATCTGTGTTCCTACCTGCGCAGCTTGGACGCGGAGACGCTCGCCGATCTGCTGCACGCCCAGGCGCGGCGTGACCCGGAACTGCGGCATTCGCTCGAGTTGCGGGCGGCGACCCAGTCCGGCGACGTCAGCGAGGCGCATCGGCTGCTGGACACCGCGGTGTCCGACGGGAACGCGGACTACGTGGCCAAGATCGGCGCCGTGCTGGACACCGTGCAGCGGCTGCTCGACGCGGGCAGCCGCGCGGACCTCGCACCGCTCGCCCGGCGCGCGGTCGACGACATCGCCGGGATGCTCGACCGGCACGGCGATCCGGCAGGGGACCTCGGCGAACGGCTCGACCGCGCGGTGACCGTCTACGCACGGGCGTGCGTCGCGCGGCCGCCGGATCCGCAACGGCTCGCCGACTGGATCCTCGAGGTCGCGTTCGACGGACGGCCGGTGATCGAGCTGGCGGACTTCGCCGAGGCGCTCGGCGAACGCGGTACCGAGCGGATCAAGTCCACTGTGGACGAAGTGCTGGCGGGGGCACCCACCGGCCGTCGGTTGGCGGTCGCGCAGCGGCTGCAGGAGGAGGTCGCGGAGGTGCGCGGCGACGTCGACGGGCTCGTTGCGATCCTTGCGGCCAAACCGCCACGGGTGGACGTCAGCCTCAAGATCGTGCGGGTACTGCGTGCCGCCGGACGGCACAGCGAGGCCATCGCACACGCCGCCCGCGCCCTCACCCCGCACAAGACGGAGCCGGCAGGTGCGGCGGTCGCCTTGCGGCGCAAGGAATTCGACGATGAGCCAGGGGCGGGCACGTACGCCGCGCTGCGGATGGCGGCGATCGACGCCGGCGTGTGGAGCGCGCAGCGGGTTTCGGCGGTTGCGCGGCTGCGGGAACGGGCTGCGGAGAATGCGGAAAACGCCGAAGAACTCGTCCGTGCTCTGCTCGCCGAGGAACGGCCGGATGAAGCCTGGCGAGCGTGCCAGCGGTTCGGCGGCTCGGATGCGGCCCGCCTCGAACTGGCGGCCGCGCGGGAAACAACGCATCCGGACGAGGTGATCCCGGTGTACCGGCACCAGGTCGAGCAGCTCATCGAGCAGAAGGACGCGCACGCCTACCGCGAGGCCGCGAAGCAGCTGAAGAAGCTGCGGACGCTGCACAAGCGCACAGGGACGGCGGAGGAGTTCACCGGGTACGTGGCCGAGCTGGTGAACGTCCACCGCCGTAAGACGCGGCTGGTCGCGGAGATCCGGGCCGCGCGGATCGCGCTGCCGAAGGCGAAGGCCCAGGCCTGACCGCGCCGGGCGCCGGGAGCGGTGCGCCTGCCGAGCGGGAGCGACGGTGCGCCTGCCGAGCGCGAAGGCCGTGTGCGGTGCTGGGTGCGAAGGCAGTGCGCCGTGCGAGATGCGAAGGCGGTTTGTCGTGCGGGATGGGGCGCCTGCTGGGTGCGAAGGCAGCGTGGCGGGGGTGAGGCGGTGTGCAGCGGGGGAGGTCTGTGCGGGGCGTCGAGTGCGAAGGGGGTCGGGGAGCACGCTCCGCGGTGCAAGAAGTGTGCCGTGTTGGCTGCGGAGGCGGTGTGCCCGTGCCGGGAACAGGGACGTGTGCGGTGCGGGAGGGAGAGCAGCGTGTCATGCGGGGGTGCGGGCAGTGTGCTGCGCGGTGCGGAAGTGGTGCGCCGTCGAGATGTGAGTGCGGGGGGATGAAGAGCCCGGCCCGTCGCCGGGGGTGGTGAGGGGTCCGGGCTGGTCATCCGGTGGTCGGGTCGAACGGCTCAGACCTGGCGGAGTGCCTCGCAGTAACCGTCGAGGTCGTAGTCGAGGCGGTCGTCTTCCTCGGTTTCGGTGAGCTGGCTCTCCAGGACGGACACCAGGCGTTCCAGTACCGACTCGCGGGTGAGGCCCTGTTCGGTCAGGCGCTCCGCGGCCTGCCACACCTCGGCCGGTTCGTTGTCCCACAGCTGGTCGACCACCGACGTTTCCAGTGCGAGGCGCAGGCCGTCGGTGCCGTCGAACTCGTCGGCGGCCAGTGATTCGTGGTACTCCGGGTGCATGCCGATCACCAGCAGGCGGCGCTGTTCGGGGTCGCCGGGGTCGAGGTCGGTCAGTTCCTCGTCGCCGATCACGGTGTCGGTCTCCGGGACCGCGAACCGGCGGCGTTCCACCACCGCCAGCACGTCGTCGCCTGCCTCGGTGCCGTCGAGGTAGGCGCTGAGGTCCTCGTCCTCCTCCTCGTCCGACAGGTACTCGGCCAGGTACTCCGTGACGTCCTCGACGAGCGCGCTCGCGGCGACCTCCGACAGTCCGGCCCGGCGCGCGCCCCATGCCGCCCATGCCAGCACGACCGGGGCGACCGCGTCCTCGTCCTCCAGTTCGGTTTCGCCGTCCAGCAGGGATTCCAGGAACCGCGCCAGCTTCTCCGGGCCGACGCGCAGCGGATCCGCGGGTTCGGTCCGGCAGCCGTGTGCCACCAGCCGCCGCGCGATTTCGCGGCCGGATTCGGCGTCGCCGAGGTTCGCTTCGGCGAGGAACCGGTCAACGGCCTCGGTGCGCTGCGCCGGCGACCATTCGGGCACCACCGAGGCCGCGGACGGTTCCGGCAGGGACCGGCACCAGGCCAGTGCCACCGCGTGGAAGCGCGCGTAGTCCTCGCCGACGTCCGGTTCGGTCATCGCGTCGGTGGCGGTGATGCCCATGGTCAGCAGCCGGTGCGCGTCGGCCGGGTCGATCTTGTCGAGGACGATCAGCTCGCCGTCCTCCTCGATCTGCCCGCGCATCTCGGCGAGCACCTCGTGCGGCTGCTCGATCACGACCAGGTCGCGCACTCGTCCGCCCTCGGTGAAATCGAGCAGCGCGAGCAGGCCCAGCGTCGCCTCCCCGCGGGAGAACACGCACAGCAGGGACGATTCGTCGCCGTAGACGTCGCCGGTGCGCCAGCACTCGCCGACGGTGACCCGGCCGATTTCGCTTGCCCACTCCGGTTCCGGAATGCCGCGGCCGAGCACCACGGCGAGCGCGTCTGCCGCCGCGGTGCGCTCCTCGTCGGTCTCGGCGAGCACTTCGAGCGCGGCCAGCAGTGCGGCCGCCCCCGGGGTGATCTTGCGCTGCGCGAAGGCGATCAGCTCCAGCCCGAGCTGGTCTTCGGGGTCGGCCTCGGCCCACTGCCCGATCACCTCGGACGCGAGCAGCTCGACGTCGAACGGGCCCGGCTCCGCGGCCACGGCGGAGAAGTCCCGCAACACGTCCTTGAACAGGCCGTTGACGCTGGGACTGGCGGGCGGGGAACTCTTCTTGCGGGCGCGGCTGACCGGACTCATGCCGGACATCGTCGTCCATCCCCCACCGGACGTTGCCGGGGGTCTGTGCTTGCGGCGCTCAGCCGGCCGGGTGCGCTTGGTCCGGCACCGGTTCCGGCGACCGCCGCCGCCGCTCGCGCAGCGCCTCGTCGACGTCGACGACGAACGTGCCTGCCGCCATCGCCACCAGCAACGTCAAGCCGAGTACCGCGCCGACCCAGGTCAGGACAATCGTGAGCATCGTGGCCTCCTCCGCAGGTCGGTGAAGCACTTCCTGCTTTGTTCAGGGTCGCTTTTCCCGAGGTCTGCCCGGTATCGGCCAAGTGGTTACGAACGCAGTGGCCGATCGGCGGAGGAGGACGTGCGGAGCTTGCGGAACGTGCTGCCTGGGGCGGAGGGGAGGCGTGTGGGTGATGCGGCCACCCCGGCTTCGGAGCGTCCGGTCAGTGGGTGCCCTGCTCGGCGGTCAGAGCTTGCGCAGGCGCACCCGGTTGATCGCGTGGTCGGCGTCCTTGCGCAGCACGAGCGTCGCCCGCGGGCGGGTGGGCTTGATGTTCTCCATCAGGTTCGGCTCGTTGATCGTGCGCCACAGGTGCCTGGCCTCTTCGCGGGCCTCGTCGTCCGGCAGTCCGGCGAAGTGGTGGAAGTGCGACGCCGGATCGGCGAACGCGGTGTGCCGCAGCTTCAGGAACCGCTCGATGTACCAGTGTTCGATGTCGCCGGTGTGCGCGTCCACGTAGATGGAGAAGTCGAACAGATCGGAGACGGTCAGCCGGGGACCGGGCTGCAGCACGTTCAGGCCCTCGACGATCAGGATGTCCGGCCGCTCCACCACCTGCTCCTGGCCGGGCAGGATGTCGTAGGCCAGGTGCGAGTACACCGGCGCGGCGACGCGCTCGGCGCCGGACTTCACCTCGGTGACGAACCGCAGCAGTCCGCGCCGGTCGTAGCTCTCCGGGAAACCCTTGCGGTGCATGATGCCGCGCCGGTTCAGCTCATCGCGCGAGTAGAGGAACCCGTCGGTGGTCACCAGGTCGACGCGCGGGTGATCGGGCCAGCGGGCGAGCAGCGTGCGCAGGATGCGGGCGGTGGTCGACTTGCCGACCGCGACGCTGCCCGCGATGCCGATCACGTACGGCACCTTCGTGCCCCGGCAGTCCTCGCCGAGGAAGGTCGTGGTCGCCTCGTACAGCTGTTGGCGGGCTTTCACCTGCAGGTTGATCATCCGGGAGAGCGGAAGGTAGACGTCGGCGACCTCGGCGAGGTCGATCTGTTCGCCCAGCCCGCGCAGCCGGACCAGTTCGTCCGCGGTCAATGGCAACGGGGTGGAGCTGCGCAGCTCCCGCCACTGTTCCCGGTGCAGCTCGACGTAAGGGCTGAGTTCACGGACCCGGGTCATCGCACACTCCTCGGCCGTCGCCTGCGCTGGCTCCGTACAACTTGCGTAACGCGGCTCCAACGGTAGGGCTTACCGAGCGTGAAAGCGCTGTGATGTGTTGCACGCGGGCCGGACGGGCTCGGCTGCGGTCACTGAACGTGACCGGTTCGGCCGAACACCTCCTGCCACGCCGCGGCGACCTGGCGGGCGCAGGTGGCCGGTTCGACGCCGCCGACGCCGGTGCCGAGGCCCGGCATCGCGATGGTGCCCACGAACTCGCGTACCGGCCCGTCCTCCAGCTTGCCGTCGCGCCACTGCAGGAACACCGCCCGCGCGGCGAGGTAGGGGTGCACGGTGTCGGCAGGCAGCCGTTCACCCGGCTCCCGCATGGTCGGCGCGCTGATCAGCCAGGCCGGTTCGGTTTCCCCGGTCGGCACGATCACCGACTCGCCGAGCGGCAGCTCACCGCCGTAGGAGGCCAGTACCGCACTGCGCACGCTCTGCTCGACGCCGGGGAACGCCCGTGCGTACACCGCGTCGATCCCGCCGCGCATCCAGCCGTAGGAGTTGGCCGGGCTGACCACGGCCTGCGCGACGACGTCGAGTACCGACCCGCGGTGTACCCGCACCGGGTCACCAAGGTCCGCCACGGCGGCAGTCCACGCCGTGGCCAATGGTTCATCGACGGCGCACAACACCAGTTCCGGCGTCCGGGACGAATCGGGCAAGGCGTCTTCCCCATGCCCGGCGTGTGTGTCCGATTCGGCGGTCACGCGTCCAGCATGGCAAAAAACGCCACCCGGCGTAACTGGTTTCGGTACCGGCTGTCCGAGTGAAAACCGCCACTCGCGCGGTCAGTAGCCTGACGTCCGTGCGGATCGCGTATTTCGGCCCACAGGGCACGTTCACCGAACAGGCCGCTCGCGCGCTCGCGCCGGGCGAGGACCTCACCCCATTCGAAACCGTCCGGCTCGCGCTCGCCGCGGTACGGGACGGCGCTGCGGATGCCGCGTGCATCCCCATCGAGAACTCGGTGGAGGGCGTGGTGCCTGCCACCCTCGACGGGCTCAGCGACGACGCGCCGCTGGTCGCCGTTGCCGAGGCCATCCTGCCCATCCAGTTCAGCGTGCTCACCCGGCCAGGGGGCGGCGATCTGCGCACCGTGGCGAGTCATCCGCATGCGCTCGCCCAGGTCCGCGAGTGGCTCGAGGCGAACCTGCCGGACGCCACGCCGGTGGCCGCGTCCTCCACCGCGGCCGCCGCGGTCGCAGTGGTGGCCGGCGAGTTCGACGCGGCGGTGTGCGCGCCGGTGGCGATCGAGCACTACCCGCTGGCCGAGCTGGCCACCGGAATCGCCGACGTCGGTGAGGCGCAGACCCGGTTCCTGCTGGTCCGCCGTCCGGGCGAGCTGCCTGCGCCGACCGGTGCCGATCGCACGTCGATCGTCGCCGCGGCGGAGAACCGGACCGGCACGCTGGCCCAGCTGCTCTCCGAACTCGCGAACCGCGCGATCAACCTGATCCGGCTCGACGCGCGGCCGGTCCGCGACAGCTTCGGCGAGTACCGGTTCTTCATCGACTTCGAGGGGCACGTCACCGAACCCCGCATCGTCGACGCACTGACCGGTCTGCGCCGCCGCTGTCACCTGCGGTTCCTCGGTTCGCACCCGCGGGCGGACCGGCTGCCCGCCACGATCGAGGCGGGCGCGGGAAACCAGGACTTCCTGGACGCACAGTCCTGGGTCGACGCGGTGCTGAAGGGGACGGACGCATGAGGCTTCTGCTGGTCCGGCACGGGCAGACCGAGGGCAACGTGCGGGGCGCGCTGGACACCGCGCTGCCGGGACCGCCGCTCACCGACCTCGGCCGGGAACAGGCGCAGGCACTCGCCGAGCGGCTCGGCGCCGACCCGATCGTGGCGGTGTACGCGTCGCAGGCCACGCGCGCACAGCAGACCGCGGCGCCGCTGGCCGAATCGTTCGGCCTCGACGTGCAGGTGATCGAGGGCGTGAAGGAGGTTGACGCGGGGGAGCTGGAGAACCGGACCGACCGGCCCGCGATCGAGACTTACCTGCGTGCGGTGGCGGCGTGGACCCGGGGCGAGCTGGCGGTGGCGATCCCCGGCGGCGAGACCGGTGCGCAGGTGCGCGAGCGGATGCTGCGGGCGGCCACCCAACTGCGGGACAAGCACGAGGAGACCGAGCCGGACGGGGTGGTCGTGCTGGTCAGCCACGGTGGTGCGATCCGGCTCGCCGGGGAATGGCTGGCCCCGAACGTACCTGCCGAAGTGGCGGCCGCGGCACTCATCCCGAACACCGCGTCCATCGAACTGCTGGCCGAACCGGACGGCTGGCGGTGCCTGCGGTGGGTCGACACGGCGCTGTGAACGGCCAGCCGTGCACACCATGCGGTGAAGGCAAGCGCGGTGAACACCCGGTAAGACTCGATGTGGGGAATTGACCGGACATGCAGCAACCCGGTCCGTGCTTCGCACGTCCTCTGGGTACGTTCCACCCAGGATGGCTTTCCCTGCACAGCGAGGCGAATGAGATGGCAAGCACGAAGAAGTCGCGGATTTCTCAGGTCGTGATGGCCGCGGTCGGCGCGTCCGGCGCGCTGCTGCTGTCCGCGTGCGGCAACGGGACCCAGCCGGCCGCGAGCAGCCCCCCGCCGACCACCGACAGTGTTTCCGAGACGTCCCCTGCCAGTTCGGCCACGTCCCCGCCGTCCGAATCGGACAGCCCATCGACGACGCAGGCGCCGCCGGCGGGCAACGGGTTGTGCAAGGCTGCCGACGTCACGCTGTCGCTCGGCAACGGTGACGCGGGCGCGGGTTCGTCGTACCGGTCGCTGCTGATCAAGAACACCAGCGGCAAGACCTGCACCATCCAGGGCTATCCCGGGGTGTCCTACGTCGGCGGCAGCGGTGGCGACCAGATCGGTCAGGACGCCTACCGCGAGGGCACGAAGGGTCCGGCGGTCAAGCTGGAGCCGGGCCAGTCCGCCGCCGCGGACATCCAGTTCGTGCAGGCGCACAACTTCGACCCGGCCGCCTGCCAGCCGACCGCGGTTAAGGGCCTGCGCGTCTACCTGCCGCAGGAAACCGCGTCCAAGTTCGTCCCCGACGAAGGCACCGGCTGTGCCGGGAAGCAGATCCCCGGCCACCAGCTCAGTGTGAAGACGGTGCACCGCGCCTGAGCGTCAGCCACGCGCGCAGAGCTGCTGCACCCGGATCACGTCGTGCTGTGCGGCGGGGTTGTCGAAGCGGCCGCTCAGCACCATGCGGTTCACGTTCTCGAGGCTCTGCGCGAGTGGCTGGTAGCTGTCGTTGAATGCCGCGGCCGCCTTGGCCAGTTCCCTCGCGGCCGTGACGCGGTGGATGGTGTCGTCGGACAAGCGGGTGAACTGGGCCGGGTCGTATCCGCCGGTAGTGTCCGGCAGCCGGCCCGCCCGGTAGAAGGATTCGCAGGCGGCAACCGCGTCCTCGTCGGCGCCGCCGCGCTGGCCGGCCAGCCCCCACAACAGGCCGAGCACGCAGGCGCCGAGCACGAAGCCGGCGATGGCGGCGAGCACCACCGGGCGGCGGGAGGCGGGCGCCGGGTGGCCGGGTTTGTCGTCAGCCGGCGGCGGGATGTCGATGGCGGACATGACGAACCTCCCGGCGGCCGGGGCGAGCTGCTATTCCAGCACCAAAACCGCGAACGCTTCCCCGGCTGAGGCCGATTCGTCACCGAAGCGGATGCCGGCGCAGCGCGAGCGCCGCGTACCCGGCCACGATCAGCAGCATCACCCCGGACGCGGTGAACGTCCGGCCTGCCGAACCGAGCAGCTTCGTGAGCAGGCCGCCGAGCAGCGCGCCGACCGGGATCGCACCCCAGACCACGGTCCGCCAGACGCCGAGCACCCGGCCGAGCAGCTCGCCGGGCACCAGGGTGTGCCGCACGGTCGCGAGTACCACGTTCACCGCCACCACTGCCGCCGCGAACAGCCCGAACAGCACCGCGGAGAGCACCGGCAGGCTGGTCAGCCCCATCCCGCCGAAGCCGAGTGCGCAGCACAGCACCCCGCCGATCAGCACCGGCCTGCGCCCGGTGCGCCGGACGAGCCGTGGCGCGAGCCCGGCGCCGGCGAGGCCACCGATCCCGCCGACGAACGCGAACAGCCCGAAGGTGGCGTCGGACAGCCGCAGGTCCTCCAGCGCGTAGAGCACCAGCTGCGCCTGGGCGAGTTCGCTGACCAGGCTGAGCAGGCCCGCCACCGCGAGCAGGCGCGGCACCACCGGGTTGCCGCGCAACCAGCGGAACCCCTCGGTGAAGTCGGTCCGGATGTGGGCCGGATGCTCCTGCCGTGGCCGGTAGCTGCCTGCCATGCCGATCAGCACCGCGGCGGCGACCGCGAACCCGGCCGAGGTGAGCAGGAAGGGGAACGCCGCGAAGAGGGCGAACGTGGCACTGCCGACCGGTCCGCCGAGGAACGTCTGCCCGACGATCTCACAGGCCTGTAGCTTGCTGTTCGCGTTCTCCAGCCGGTCGGCGGGGACGAGCGCGGGGGGCAGTACGTTCGCCGCGCTGTCGGCCACGGTTTCCGCGGTGCCGATGAGCAGCGCGGACACGTAGATGGTCCAGATGTCCACCGTGTGCAGTGCGACGAGCACGGTGATCGCGGCGACCACCACCGCCCGTGCCGCGTTCGCGATGATCATTGCGCGTTTCCGGTCGACCCGGTCCACGAGCGTTCCGGCGAGTGCGGCGAACAGCAGCCATGGCAGGAACTGCACCGCGGACAGCGCGGCGATCTGCACCGGATCGCGGGTGAGCGTGCTGGCCAGCAGCGGGAACGCGACCTTGCTGACGCCGTCGCCGAGGTTCGAGGTGGCGCTGGAGGCGATCAGCCAGCGAAACCGGCTGGCGGAAGGATCAGAGGGAGTGCGCGCCACTGGTCACCTCACGCCGAAAGTGCTCCTCGGACGAGTCTAAGCGCCCATGAGGCAGAGCGTGACCATTTGATGACTTCAGGTGATTTCCGCAGTTCTCCTCGGCGTGGCGGAGGGGAACAGCAGGTGAGTACGGTTAGGGCTGGGGTTTCCGCGGTCAGCCCCAGCCGAGCTCGTGCAGCCGCTCATCGTCGAGGCCGAAGTGATGGCCCAGTTCGTGCATCACGGTGATCAGCACTTCTTCGACGACCTCGTCCTCGTCCTCGCACATGGCCAGCAGCGGACGGCGGTAGAGCGAGATCCGGTCCGGCAGCACCCCGCCGTAGTTGCTCGTGCGCTCGGTGAGCGCGACGCCGTGGTAGAGGCCGAGGATGTCGGGTGCCTCGTCGTTGTACTCCTCGACCAGCACGACGACGTTGTCCATTGCGGCCGCGAACTGCTCCGGGATCTGGTCCAGCGCCTGCGAGACCAGCTCCTCGAACCGGCCGCGGGTCATCTCCACCGGCACGATCAGCGGTTCCCGGTGGAGCTCGGCGGGGTGCTCGACGACGGCGCCGCGGGCTGGTCCTTCACGCTGCCGGTCACCGCCTGGAACCCGCTGCCGTCCGACAGGGTGGCCGCGACCTTGCAGTTGACCTTGGTGGAGCCGGTGTCCCAGCTCTCCTGTTCCCGCAGGTCCCAGCCGAGGATCAGCTTCTTCGCGCCGAGGTCGGCCCCGCCGGTGTAGTCCTTCGCGGCCTTGGTGCATTCGGTGTCGAGCCAGGTCTTCTGGTCGTCCTGCTTCGGGTAGCCGTCCTTGAAGTGGGTCGCCAGATCGAGCGTCGCGATGATCTCGTAGGAGTGCGCGCGGCCGCAGTCGACCGGGTCGCCGACCCCCTTGCCCACCAGCGCCAGACAGGTCCCCGGCTGCCACACCAGCGACTGGTCCTGGTCCTTCGCGGCGCCGGTGGTCGGCTGCAGCCCGCCACCGGGACCGGCCCACTGCAGTCCGCAGCGCAACTGCCGGTCCCCGTCGGACCACTGCGCGGAGGTGGGCCGCAGCAGGTTGGTGGTGAGCTTGCCGTACGGGTCGAGCGAATGGCCGAGGTAGGGCCGCACGTCGCCGTTGCACTTCTCCTGGGCGATCTGCTGCCACTGGTCGAGGCCGGGGAACGGCGCGTCGGAGTTGAACTGGGCGCCGAGGTCCACCATGCCGGTCACCTCGAACAGGTGCGGCTGCGTGCAGGGCACCTGGTGCGCGTCGGAGGCGTCCGGTGCACCCCAGGTCAGGCAGGTGCCGGGTGGGGAGTGGAAGGCCTGCTCGGCGGCCTCGCTGAGCTCGCCCTCGCCGCCGCCTGCCAGCGTGTCGGTCCAGGAGAACGTGACGCTCAGCGCGAGCGCGATCAGGGCGCCGACGAACACCCCGGCCATCACCACGCGGGTGGTCAGGGTCTGCATCTGCGGAGGGAACCGCTCGGCACCTCGGGACATCGGTACCCATGATGCCCGCGCCGCGTGAGCCGTGCGTGTGGCGGGTGGTTACTGTGGAGGGGGGTTTCGCCGTGTCGGGGGATTACGGAGCGCAGATGACGCAGGACGACAACACCGGGGGCCAGCCGGACGAGCAGCGCGGCTCGATGCGTTTCCAGGACGGCAGCACTCAGCCGCGCGAACCTTCGCTCGCTGAGCAGCGGGCTCGCCGGCAGGCGCTGCGCGACCAGGAGATCCAGGAGCAGGAGGCCGCTGCGGCGCGCGCGGTCGCGGTGAAGAAGGCCGACACCAAACGCAAGATCCTCATCGGCGGCGGGGTCACGGTCGGGCTCGCCGGGCTCATCTCGACCTACTACACGGTGGCCAAGCCGGCCGAAACCACCGCCGTGTGCACCGACGACAAGGGCATCGTCCAGAACGACGAGTTCTGCGACGAGGAGTACGCGGCCAGTCACGGCGGGCACTACAGCGGCGGTTTCTGGATCATCCCGCTGGCCACCGGCGGGGTTTCGCAGTACCGCTACAACTACGGCGGCACCGGCACGATCGGCCAGCGGGTGTCCGGCGGCTCGTTCACCGCGCCGTCCGGCAACACCAACGTCTCGACCAAGACCGGCAAGAGCGTGCAGCGCGGTGGGTTCGGCATCTCCGGCAAGTCCGGCGGGATCGGCGGCACCGGCAAGAGCGGGGGCTCGTAGGTGTACCGCGACCGCAAGCCGCCGCGCCGGGACTGGCAGCGGATCGTCGAGGAGCAGGGCCTGGTCTACGGCACGCCCGCCCGTGACGGTGCCGGGAAGGCACGGCCGTACTGGGACGAGTCGGTGCACTACGTGTTCGACATGGACGAGGTGCTGTCCATCGAGGCCGACGTCGAACTGTTGCATTCGATGTGCCTCGAAGCGGTCGACAACGTGGTGACCACCGAGGGATACCGGCGCTTCGGCATCCCGGAGTGGGTGTGGCCGCACATCGCCGAATCGTGGAAGCGGCAGGATCCGCACGTCTACGGCCGGTTCGACCTGCGCTACGACGGCCGCTCGCCGGCCAAGCTGCTGGAGTACAACGCGGACACCCCGACCACGCTGCTCGAGGCGTCGGTGCTGCAGTGGCACTGGAAGACCGAGGTCTTCCCGGACGACGACCAGTGGAACTCGGTGCACGAGAAGCTGGTGGAGCGCTGGGGCGAGATCGGCGCCAAACTTCCGTCGAAGGAGTTGCACTTCACCTGGTCCACCGCCGATCCCTCCGGCGAGGACCACGTGACCACCGCGTACCTGCAGGAGACCGCGGCCGAGGCCGGGCTCGACACGGTGGGCCTCGCGATCGAGGAGATCGGCTGGGACCCGGTGCTCAAGCGGTTCGTGGACCTCGAAGAGGCGCAGATGGCCACGGTCGTGAAGCTCTACCCGTGGGAATGGGTGGTCGACGAGGAGTTCGGCCGCTACGCGGTGGAGACCATGCCGCGCACGCTGTGGGTCGAACCGCTGTGGAAGATGCTGCTGTCGAACAAGGCGCTGCTGGCGGTGCTGTGGGAGAACTACCCCGGGCACCCGAACCTGCTGCCCGCCTTCACCGACGACCCCGGCCTGCTCACCGAGTACGTGCGCAAGCCGAAACTGGGCCGGGAGGGTGCGAACGTGCAGATCGTGGCCACCGGCTACGAAACCCAGACCGACGGGGTCTACGGCGCGGAGGGCTTCGTCTACCAGGCGTTCGATCCGCTGCCGGAGTTCGACGGCTACCGCCCCGCACTGGGTGCGTGGATCGTCGGCGACTCGTCGGCCGGGCTCGGCATCAGGGAGACCAGCGGGCTGGTCACCGACGACGGTGCGGCGTTCGTCCCCCACCGGATCCGCGAGTCGTGATAAAACCTCTGCCTGATCCGTCCGAATCGCACTGATCGTTCAGGGAGAACCCGGTGACCTCGACTCTTGCGCTGTCCGACACGTTCGGGTCCGATCTGGTCCGCGGGATCGGCGCGATCCTGTTGTACGGCGTGATCGGCCTGCTGCTGATGTTCGCCGGGTTCTACGCGATCGACTTCACCACGCCGGGCAAGCTGTCCAAGCTGGTCACCCGCGGCCTGCCGAACGCGGTGATCGTGACCGCGTCCGGACTGCTGTCGATGGCGTTCATCGTGGTCGTGGCGATCTTCAACTCGGCGAGCGACCTCACCGAGGGCCTGATCACCTCGCTGGTCTACGGCCTGATCGGGGTGATCGTGCAGGTGCTCGCGGTGCGCCTGCTGGAGTGGGCGACCAGGATCGACGTGGGCTCGACCATCGAGAGCGAGAAGTTCGCCCCGGCGAGCATCGTGGTCGCGGCAGCGCACCTCGGCCTCGGTCTCGTGGTCGCCGTGGCGATTTCGTGACTCGCGCGCACTGCCCGAAAGGTGCGGTCCCACTAACGTGGGACTCGTGCGACTGCTCAGGACGCCGGAAGACCGGTTCGCGGATCTGCCCGATTTCGCCTTCGCCCCGAAGTACACCGATCTCACCGACCCCCACGGCGGCCTGATCAGAGTCGGCTACGTCGAGGCCGGCCCCGAGGACGGCCCGCCGGTGTTACTGCTGCACGGTGAGCCCAGCTGGTCCTACCTGTACCGGAAGATGCTGCCGGTACTGGCCGACGCCGGTCTGCGCGCGATCGCGCCGGACCTGATCGGATTCGGCCGCTCGGACAAGCCTGCCGAGATCGCCGACCACAGCTACGCGCGGCACGTCGAGTGGGTGCGCCGGTTCGCCTTCGACGACCTGGGGCTGCAGGACGTGACCCTGGTCGGACAGGACTGGGGCGGGCTGCTCGGGCTGCGCCTGGTGGCCGAGCACCCCGGCCGTTTCGCCGGCGTCGTGGCGGCCAACACCGGCCTGCCCACCGGGGACACGGACATGCCTGCGGTGTGGCACAAGTTCCGCGAGGCGGTGGAGAACGCGCAGGTGCTGGACGTCGGCCGGTCGATCCAGTCCGGCTGCCGCACATCGCTGCCGGACGAGGTGAAGGCCGCCTACGACGCACCGTTCCCGAACGAGATGTACAAGGCCGGTCCGCGAGCGATGCCCGGCCTGGTGCCGACGCGCCCGGACGATCCGGCCTCGGAAGCCAACCGCGCGGCGTGGCGGACGCTGGCCGAACTGGACGTGCCGCTGCTGTGCGCGTTCTCCGACGGCGATCCGATCACCGGCGGGATGGCGCCGGTTCTGCAGCGCACCGTCAAGGGCGCTTCTGGTCTGGACCACCCCACGATCACCGGGGCAGGGCACTTCCTGCAGGAGGACGCGGGCGAGGTGCTGGCCGAGCACGTGGCCCGGTTCGTGCGGCGCTGAAGCCCGGGAACCGGGCACCACGCGGGGCGTCGTCTTCCGCGCGAGCGCCCGGACCCGGTCCGCGGCACCTGCCCGGTCCCGAGCTCCCGGCCGCCTGATCAGTGCACGGCGGCCAGTGAGTCCAGCAGAATGCCCAATCCCTCGGCGGCCTCGGCTTCGGTCAAGGTCATCGGCGGGCCGATGCGCAGCACGTTCTTGTGCAGGCCGCCCTTGCCGATCAGCAGACCGCGCTTCTTCGTCTCCTCCAGCATTTGCTTCGCGGCACGCACGCTGGGGGTGCGGGTGCCCGGCTCGACCAGTTCGACGCCGATCATCAGGCCCTTTCCGCGAACCTCGCCGATGAACGGGTGCTCCGCCGCGCGCAGGCCGTCGATCAGCTGCCTGCCGCGGGCCGCGCAGTTGGCCTGCAGATCGTGGTCGTCGATGTAGTCGAGCACGGCCAGTGCGCCCTGCATCGACACCGGGTTGCCGCCGAAGGTGGAGAACGATTCGGCCTGGAAGCTGTCCAGCACGTCGCCGCGGGCGACCACCCCGCCGACCGTGAGTCCGTTGCCGAGGCCCTTGGCGAAGGTCATCATGTCCGGCACCACGTCGTGTGCCTGGATACCCCAGAAGTGCTCGCCGGTCCGGCCCCATCCGGTCTGGACCTCGTCCGAGACGAAGAGGATGCCGTAGGAGTCGAGTACCTCCTTCATCGCCTTGAACAGTCCGTCCGGCGGCAGGCTGAAGCCGCCGACGCCCTGGATCGGCTCGGCGATCAGGCAGGCGACGTCGCCCGCGGTGGCGATTTCCAGCACGTCCACGAGATCGGCAACGCAGGCGTCGATGTAGGCGGCGTCGGGCAGATCGCGGAACGGGCTGCGGTAGCGGTAACCGCCGTGCACATAGTCGACCTTGATCGGGCTGAGCGCGGACGCCGACCAGCCGCGGTTGCCGGTGATCGCGACGGTGCCGAAGGAACGGCCGTGGTAGGAGTTGCGCATGGCCAGCACCTGGTTGCTGCGCCGGTACTGGGTGGCGAGCATCAGCGCGGTGTCGTTGGCCTCGCTGCCGGAGTTGGTGAAGAACACCTTGGCGTCCGGGATGCCGGAGCGCTGCGCGATCCGCTCGGCCAGCTCGATCTGCGAGCGGATCAGGTACAGCGTGGACGTGTGCAGCACGCCGGTGTCGAGCTGCTTGCGGACCGCGTCGCTGATCTCGGCGACGTCGTAGCCCATCGAGTTGGTCAGCACGCCCGCGAAGAAGTCGAGGTAGCTGCGGCCTTGGGAGTCGGTGATCCGGCGGTCCTGCGCGTGCACGATCTCGATCGGCTCGTCGTACAGCAGCGACATCCAGGACGGGAGCACCGCGCGGTGGCGCTTGAGCAGGTCGTCGGTCATGGCGTTCTCCTCGCTCGGGGTCATGGCGAGTATGCGGAGCGCGGGAATCGGGCGACAACGATCAGACTGTCGGGTTGTCCGCGGGCGGCCGCACAGTCTGTACGGGAAACCGAGTCGAGCGCACGTCCGGCCTGCGACTACCCTTTTGCCCGTGATTGACCCCAGGACTCTGCGTGAAGACCCGGAAGCCGTGCGCGCGTCGCAGCGAGCCCGTGGCGAGGACGAAGGAGTGGTCGACAAGCTCCTCGGTCTCGACACCCGCCGCCGCTCCGCGATCGCGAACGCCGATCGGTTGCGGGCCGAGCAGAAGTCCGTGAGCAAGCAGGTGCCGAAGGCCTCCGCGGACGACCGGCCGGCGTTGCTCACCCGCGCCAAGGAGCTCGCCGCGCAGGTGAAGGCCGCCGAGACCGAGCAGAATTCGGCGTCCGAGGAGTTCGACCAGCTGTTCCGCACCGTGCCGAACCTGGTGCACCCGGACGTCCCGGTCGGCGGTGAGGACGACTTCACCGTGCTCAAGACGGTCGGCGAGCCGCGGTCGTTCGACTTCACCCCGCGCGATCACCTCGAGCTGATGGAGGGCCTCGGCGCGGTCGACATGGAGCGCGGCGCGAAGGTGTCCGGCTCGCGGTTCTACTTCCTGTCCGGCGTCGGTGCGCAGCTGCAGCTCGGACTGCTGAACATGGCCGTGGCACAGGCGATGGCGAGCGGCTTCACGCCGATGATCACCCCGTCGCTGGTGCGTCCGGAGATCATGGCGGGCACCGGGTTCCTCGGTGCGCACTCGTCGGAGGTCTACCGGCTGCGCGACGACGACCTGTACCTCGTCGGCACCTCGGAGGTCCCGCTGGCCGGCTTCCACTCCGACGAGATCCTCGACCTGTCCGACGGCGCGCGCCGGTACGCCGGCTGGTCGTCGTGCTACCGCCGCGAGGCCGGTTCGTATGGCAAGGACACCCGCGGCATCATCCGCGTGCACCAGTTCGACAAGGTCGAGATGTTCGTCTACACCAAGCCGGAGGACGCGGAGGCCGAGCACGAGCGGCTGCTCGGCTGGGAGGAGCAGATGCTCGCCGCGATCGAGGTGCCCTACCGGGTGATCGACACCGCGACCGGCGACCTCGGCACGTCCGCGCACCGGAAGTTCGACTGCGAGGCATGGGTGCCGACGCAGGAGACCTACCGCGAGCTGACGTCGACGTCCAACTGCACCACGTTCCAGGCCCGCCGCCTGTCGGTCCGCTACCGCGGGGAGAACGGCAAGCCGCAGATCGCCGCCACGCTCAACGGCACGCTCGCCACCACTCGCTGGATCGTGGCGATCGTGGAGAACCACCAGCAGCCGGACGGATCGGTGCGGGTGCCGGAGGCGCTGCGGCCGTTCCTCGGCGGACGTGCGGTGCTGGAACCGATCGGCTGAGCCGGAGCGTTCCTCCTCGTTCCGCGGGTGCCGGGCGCCGGCGGTCAGTAGGGTGCGGGCCGAGGAGGAACGCTGATGGGGTTCAGGGGAATGCGGCTCGTGGCGGTTGTTGCCGGGGTCGTGGTGTTGCTGGCCGGATGTACCGAACGGGTGCCGGGTGTGGCCGCGCCGGTGCCGGGGCAGGGGCCGGTGGTGCCGGTGGTCGATGCGTGTTCGTTGCTGGACGCGCAGCAGCTCGCCGGGCTGGGGTACCAGGCGAAGGGCCGGTCGGTCAAGGCCAGCAAGGAGCAGCGCGCGCCCGCGATGTGCACGTGGAGCGACGCGGGCGAAGCCGCGGTGCCGATCATCATGTCCGTCGGCTGGGCGGTCGACCAGTCACTCGACGACTTCCTCCAGGGCGCCCTCCAGAAGGAGGCGCCGGTGCAGCTCGGTGGGTTCGCCTGGACCCGCTACGGCTCGATCGTCCCCGGTACCTGTGACCTCTACACCACGCTCGGGGAGAAGTCGTTCGCCTTCGTCAGCGTGTCCTACCCCGAAGACGCGAAGGCCTGTGAGCTGGCGAAGACAGCCGTTCCGCAGGTCGCCTCCCACCTGCCGGGCGGGCAGCCTGCCCCGCCGCTCGGCCCGCCGTCCTCCTCGACGAGCACCGCACCGTCCGGGCCGCTCGCCTCGCTCGACCCGTGCACATTGCTGAAGCCGGAACAGGCGCAGCAGCTCAAGGTGGAGCCACAGGGCACGAAGGAAACGTCCAGCTCGGTGCACAACGCCACCTACTGTCTGTGGAAGGACACCGACGGCGATCGCGGGCAGAAGCCGTTCGAGGTGTGGCTCGGCCCGGACCTGCCGATGACCGGATGGCCCGGGATGGACGTGACGCCGGTGCAGCAGATCGACGCGGGTGGCCGGAAGTGGTCGCTGTTCGCCGACTTCAACGACTCCGACGGCGTGAACTGCGGTGCCGGGCTGGCCGTTTCACCCACCTCGTCGGTCCAGATCGTCAGCGGAAACCTCGACGACCCGAACCAGTCCTGCGCTTCGGTGACGGCCGGAATCCCGATGGTGAGCGGAAACCTGCCCAGCTGAACCGTCCATTGGAGACAGTCAGGCGGACACCCGGTCGGCCACGTGCTTCGCAATCTCCAGCGCGCTGGTGGCTGCGGGGCTGGGTGCGTTGAGCACGTGCACCTGATCGCGGGCCGATTCGATGAGGAAGTCGTCCACCAGTGAGCCGTCCGGCCGCAGTGCCTGTGCCCGCACCCCGGAGCCGTGCCGGACGAGATCGTCTTCGGTCACCGCGGGCACGAGCCCGGCGAGGCTCGCGGCGAACCGCTTCTTCGAGAACGACCGCAGCACCTCCTCGATCCCGGTGGGGTAGGCGTACTTGCGTGCCAGCCGCCAGGCGCCGGAGAAGCGGGCGACGTCCGCGAGGTCCTTTATCGACACGTCGGACCAGCGGTACCCCTCGCGGCGCAACGCGAGCACGGCGTTCGGGCCGGCGTGCACGCTGCCGTCGAGCATCCGCGTGAGGTGCACGCCGAGGAACGGCAGCGCGGGGTCCGGCACCGGGTAGATCAGGCCGCGCACCAGGTGGCGGCGGTCCGGTTTGAGCTCGTAGTACTCACCGCGGAACGGCACGATCCGCGCGCTCGGCGTGAGCCCGGCCAGTTCGGCCACCCGGTCGGCGTGCAGGCCCGCGCAGTTGACCAGTGCGTCCGCCCGCAGTACCTCGGAGCCGGTGGCCACCTCGACCCCACCACCGCGGGCCGCGCGGATGCCGAGCGCGGGGGTGCCGAGTCGCAGGTCGGCGTCGGCCTCGTCGAGCAGCCGGACGAGAGCCGTGCACACCGCGGGGAAATCGATGATCCCGGTGGACTCCACCCGCAGTGCCGCCACGCAGGCGACCTCCGGTTCGTGCGCGCGGGCCTCGGCGGGGGAGATCCGCTTGGCCGGTACGCCGTTGCGCTCGGCCCGCTCGGCGAGCGTGTCCAGTGCGGGGATCTCCGATTCGCGGGTGGCCACCACGAGCTTGCCGCACACCTGCACCGGCACCCCGTACTGCCGTGCGAAATCCACAATGGATCGGTTGCCCGCCACCGACATCCGCGCTTTGAACGAGCCCGGCCGGTAGTACAGTCCGGCGTGCACCACGTTCGAATTGTGCCCGGTCTGGTGTCCGGCCCAGTGGTTCTCCTTCTCGAGCACGGTCACGTCCTGACCACGCTGCGACAGCTCCCAGGCGACGGCCAGCCCGACGATTCCCCCACCGACGACCACGACATTCCGCACGGCTGCGAAGGCTACGCGCTTCCGTGTGCCGGTGCGTAGCCCCCGACCGCGTGGTCATCCGGGGTGGAGCAGTCCGTCGAGGGAGAGTGGTTTCTGCCGCCCCAGTTCCCGGCCGGCCTTGTGAGCTGCGACGAAGCCCTCGCCCAGCGCCGCCTCGGCGGCCTCGACGACCCACGCGACGTCCGGCTGGCCGGGCACCGCGGCACCGCGCACACCCGCGGCAGCGCCGAGCACCGTTGCCGCGTCGGTGAACCGCTCCTGTTCGGCGAGCACACCGGCGACCCCTTCCAACGCAGACGCCAGCGCGTAGTTGTTGTGCCACTGGTACGCGGTTCGCACGGCCTCGTCCATCAGGCGACGTGCGTCCTCCGGCCGGTGCTCGGCCACCGCGACCCACCCCAGTTCGACCCACGCGGCGGCCCGCGCGATGGAGACCGCGAACGAACCCGAGGTGCATTCGGCCAGCGCACGTTCCGCGAGCGCCCGCGCCTCGACGAACTCACCTGCTCGCCGGGCAAGTCCGGACAACCCGAGGTGACCGGCGGCCCGCGTCTCCGGCATCCCGGTGCGCTGGGCCAGTGCGACGGCCTGTTCGTAGTCCGCGCGAGCACCTTCGACGTCCCCGCGCAGCGCACGACTCTCACCTCGGCGGCACAGCAGGTCGGCGTAATCGTCGGTGGCGCCGATCTCGAGCATGAGCGCCATCGACTCGGTCATCGCCGCGACGGCTTCCTCGTGCCGGCCGCGCCAGGTGAGCAGCTGTGACAGGTGGTCCAGCGCCATCGAACTACCCCAGCGTTCCCCGAGTGCCTGGTACCGGGCGTGCCCTTCCCGCAAGCCGCGTTCGGCCGTGTCCACATCACCGGTCAGCATCGCGCGCAGTCCGTCACCCATCGGCACGATGGCGGTGAGCCACGGATCGGAGTGCTGCGCGAGGCGGGTCTGTGCGAGCTGCACCGCCTGGTCCTCCGGCGGGCCGAGCACCACGGCAGCCAGCATCAGCAGCATCGGATGTTCCGGTGCCCAGCCGCTTTCCGCGGGGTATCGATCCACAACGGACTGGTACCGCCGGACCACCTCGTGCTCCGGTTCGCCTGCCATCGCGGTCATCAAGCACATCAGGAACGGTTCGCCGTAGTCCGCCGGCGGCTCGTCGTCGCAGTGCTGCAGGACTTCCAAGGACAGCACCGAAGCCTCGTAACGACGTCCGCGCATCCACCAGTACGACGTGAGCGCCGCGACGAGCCGGAACGCGCTGCGCTGATCTTCGGTGGCCGACCAGCGCAACGCGGCCACGAGGTTGTCGTACTCCGCGTCGAGCCGTTCGAGCCACGGCAGCTGCTCGGCGGTGCGCAGCATCGGGTCGGCTTCTTCGGCCAGCCGCAGGAACGCCCGCGCGTGCGCTCGTTGCAGCTGTTCCGTTTCGCCGGCACCGGCCAGTTTCTCCGCGCAGAACGCCCGGATCGTCTCCAGCATCCGGTATCGCCCGCCGGAATGCTCCACAAGGGATTTGTCCGCCAGTTCCGGGAGCAGGTCGACGGAGATCCCGCAGACCTCTTCGGCGAAGGCCAGCGTCGCACCGCCGGGGAACACGGTCAGCCTCCTGGCGAGGCGGCGTTCGTCGTCGTCGAGCAGCTCCCAGCTCCACTCCACGGCGCCGCGCAACGACCGGTGCCGGGCTTCCGCGGTCCGGCTGCCGCGGGCGAGCAGCCGGAACCGGTCGTCGAGCCGGGCCGCGATCTGCGCGACCGGCAAGGTGCGCACGCGCGCCGCGGCCAGTTCCAGCGCGAGCGGCAGACCGTCGAGCGCGGTGCAGATCCGGACGACGTCACCGGCGGTGGTGTCGTCCACCCGGAACGCCGGATCGCTCGCCAGCGCCCGGTCGGCGAAGAGGCGCACCGCGGGGTAGCCGAGCGTCTCGGCCGCGGGTGTGCCGGCTGGCGGCACGGTGAGCCGTGGGATCGGGGCGAGCTGTTCGCCGGTGATACCGAGCGGTTCCCTGCTCGTGGCCAGCACCCGCAGACCTGGGCAGGCAGGCAGCAGCCGGGCCGCCAATCCGGCAGCGGCGGTCACCACGTGTTCGCAGTTGTCCAACACCAGCAACATCTTCTGGTCCCGCAACGCGGACACGATCCGGTCGACCGGCGACGGTCCGCCGGTACCGCGCAGCGGCGATGCGCCCTCCCGCAACCCGAGTGCGCCGAGCACCACCGTCTCGACATCCTCGGCGACGTGCGACGCCAGTTCCACGAACACGCACGGACCCGCGTTCGCCGCGACCTCCACGGCCAGCCGGGTCTTGCCGGTGCCGCCGGGGCCGAGCAGCGTCACCAGCCTGGCGTGCCGGAGCAGGTCGGCGACCTGGTGCAACTCCCCGTCGCGGCCGACGAAGCTGGTCAGCTGTGCGGGCAGCGGCGCCACTGTGGTACCCGGTTCGGCACGCAGTACCGCCAGATGCGCTTCGGCCAGTTCGGGTCCGGGGTCCGTGCCCAGCTCTTCGGCCAGCGTTCGGCGAGCATCTTCGAACGCCTTCAGCGCTTCGGTGCCCCGGCCGGCCGCGTGCAGCGCGCGTACCAGCTGGGCACGCGGCCGTTCCCACATCGGCTCGGTGGCGACGGTGGTCCGCAGTTCGTCGAGTACGGCCTTGGCCCGGCCGAGTGAGATTTCCGCGTCGACCCGGTCGGCGGCCGCTTCGACGCGCAGCTCCGCCAGCCGGACGGCCTGCGTGGCCGCTGCGGGGACGTCTGCGAACGCCGGGCCGCGCCACAGCGCGAGCGCCTCGCCGAGCAGATCGCTCGCCCTCCTCGGATCGCCCGCGGCCAGCGCATGCCGTCCTTCGCCGGAGAGCCGTTCGAACCGGTGCGCGTCGACCTCCTCCGGCTCCACCACGATGCGGTACCCCGCGGAGGTGAATTCCACCGGCAGTTTCACGGCGCCTCGCAGCCGCGAGATCTGGGACTGCAGGGCGTTCGCCGCCCCCTCCGGCGGCTCTTCGCCGTACAGGCCGTCGATGAGCCGTTCCGCGGAGACGAACCTCCCCGGCTCCGCCGCGAGCAGCGCGAGCAGTGTCCGGCCCCTCGGCCCGCCGACCGCGACCGGCTTGCCTGCGGTGTCCCACGCCGTGACCGCCCCCAGCACCCCGATCCGCATGCGGAGAGCCTAGGTGCTGCGCAGCTCGTTACCGGCAGGTTTTGTCCCCCGGACGGTTGGGGCGAGGTGCGTATATACACTTCGGCGCGACCCCGTGCAACGCGGAGCCAGCGATTCACAGGAGATGGACAGTGGGCGAACCGGTGCTGCTCGGCCGGCCGACGGTCGGCGACGAGGAGCTGGCCGCGGTGGCCGAGGTGTTCCGTTCCGGCTGGCTGGCCGGTGCCGGACCCGCGTGCCGGCGGTTCGAGGAACGCTTCGCCGAGGTCACCGGTACCGCGCATGCGCTGAGCACCAGCAGCTGTGGTGCCGCGCTGTTCCTCGGCCTGCGGGTGCTCGGCGTCCGGCCGGGCGACGAGGTCATCGTCGGCGACTACACCTTCCCCGCGACCGGCCACGCCGTGCTGCAGGCCGGTGCCAAACCGGTCTTCGCCGACATCCGCCCGGACATCTTCAGCGCCGACCCGGCCGCGGTCGAGGCGCTGATCACCCCCCGCACGGTCGGCATCCTCGCGGTCGACGTCGCCGGGCAGCCGGGCGACTTCGACGAGTACCGGGCCATCGCGGACAAACACGGTCTGTGGCTGTTCGAGGACGCCGCCTGCTCCTCGGGCGCCACCTACCGCAACCGCCCGGCGGGCAGCCTCGCCGATCTGGCCGCGTTCTCCTTCCACGGCCGCAAGGGCATCACCGCGGGAGAGGGCGGCGCGCTCGTCTCCGACCGGGCGGACCTGCTCACCGCGGCCCGCAAACTGCACACCTACGGTATCGAGCCGGCGATCAGCCGTGAGGGCTCCGACGTGCTGCCCGTGCCGGAATTCCACGAACTGGGCTGGAACTTCCGGCTGTCGGACATCCAGGCCGCGATCATGGGTGTGCAGCTCGACCGGCTGCCCGATCTGCTCGCCGCCCGGCGTGCGGTCGCCAAGCGCTACCACGACGGGTTCTCCGGCGTCGACGCGCTGACCGTGCCGGTCGAACTGCCCGACCGCGAACACCCGTGGCAGGCGTACCTGCTCACGGTGGCGCCGGAAATCAGCCGGGACGCGCTGGCGCTGCGCATCCGGGCACAGGGCGTGCAGTGCAACTTCGGCACCTACGCCTCGCACCTGCAGCCGGTGTACGGCGAGCAGGAGCCGTTGCCGGTGTCCGCGGACGCGTTCCGGCGCCAGCTGGCGATCCCGATGCACGCCGAACTCACTGACTCCGAGGTGGAGCGCGTGGTCACCACCGTGCGCGAAGCCGTCCACTCCGTTTCCTGACTTCCGAGGAGAACCACGCCCATGTCCGAGAAGAAGGTGTTCTTCACCGGCGGCGGTGGGTTCATTGCCGCGCACGTGATCCCGCTGCTGCTCGAGGGTGGCTACACGGTCCGGATCTTCGACAACATGACCCGCGGCGACCGGGCCAGGGTCAACGAGTTCGTGGCCACCGGCAAGGTCGAGCTGGTGGAGCAGGACGTGCGCTACGGCGGTGCGGTGCGCGAGGCGATCCGCGGCTGCACGCACGTGATCCACTTCGCCACGGTGTCGATCAACAAGTCGATCGCCGATCCGCACGAGTCGATCGACATCAATATGACCGGCAACCACAACGTGTTCGCCGCGGCCGCGGACGAGGGCGTGCAGCGGCTGGTGTTCGCCTCCACCGCCTCGGTCTACGGCGAGCCGAAACGGCTGCCCATGCACGAGGACGACGAGCTGCGCCCGCTCACGCCGTACTGCATCGCCAAACGCGCCGGTGAGGACCTGCTCGGCTTCTACGAGCGCACCAAGGGCCTGTCCTGGAATGCGTTGCGGTTCTTCAACGTCTACGGCCCCGGGCAGCGGATCGAGGCGTACTACACGTCGGTGATCAACCACTTCATCCAGCGCCTGCGTGGTGGCCGGGCCCCGGTCATCGACGGCCGCGGCGACCAGTCGATGGACTTCGTGCACGTGTCCGACCTCGCCCGTGCGGTGGTTGCCGCGCTGGAGTCGGAGCAGGCGAACCTGCCGATCAACATCGGCACCGGGGTCGACACCTCGATCGCGACGCTGGCGAAGATCCTCATCGAGGCGGTCGGCGTGGACGTGCAGCCGGAGTTCAACGAGCGGGACGTGCTCGTTTCGCGCCGGGCCGCGGACATCAGCCGGGCCCGCGAGGTACTGGGCTGGGAACCGCAGATCACCGTCGAAGAGGGCATGCGGGCCTTGGTGCGGGAAAGCGAGTGACTGCCCCCACCGGCCCGCTCGTCCCCGCGGAGGCGGCATGAGTCCCGTCGACGTGCTTTTTCCCGCGGAGGCGGCATGAGCCCCGTCGACGTGCTTTTTCCCGCGGAGGCGGCATGAGCCCCGTCGACGTGCTTTTTCCCGCGGAGGCGGCATGAGCACAGCGGGCCCGGCCGAAGGACATCCGATGCGCATCGCGGTGATCAACAACTTCTTCCCGCCACGGGTGGGCGGGAGCGCGCACATGGCTGCCTCGCTGGCTGCCGAGTACGCCGCGGCCGGGCACCAGGTGCTGGCGGTCACCGCGGCTTATGCGGACGCGCCCGCCGATGAGCAGCGGGACGGTTACCGCGTGGTCCGCCTGCCCGCCGCGAAAATGCCGCAGCTGGGCCTGTCCATCGACTTCGACATGACGTTCGCGTCGCTGCGGCCCGGCAACTGGCGGCGGTTGTGGAAGCTGCTGGACGAGTTCAAGCCGGACGCGGTGCACCTGCACGGCCAGTTCTTCGACCTGTCGTGGATGGCCGGGATCTACGCCCGACGGCACCACCTGCCGGTGCTGCTCACCATCCACACGCTGCTGATCAGCGACAACAAGCTCTACGGGCGCGTGTTCCGGATGCTCGACGCGGTGCTGGTGAAACCGGTGCTGAACTACCTGCGGCCGCGCTACGTCATCCTCGACAAACTGGGCGTGGACTACTGCGTGCAGCGCTACGGCACCAGCGACGAGAACTCCGAGTACTTCCCGATCGCAGTGGACACCGGGCACTTCGCCAAGCCGGTGACCAAGGACGTGCGCGCGGAACTGGAAATCGGGGACGCACCGCTCATCGTGTCGCTCGGGCACGTGATCCCGCTGCGCAACCGGCTGCCGCTGGTGGAAGCGCTGCCCACGGTGCTGGCACGGCACCCGGCGGTGCGCGTGGTGGTCGTCGGCCGGGTCTATCACGACGCGTTCCTGCGCCGGGCCGAGGAACTCGGCGTTGCCGACGCGGTGATCGTGACCGGTGCGGTGCCGAAGGAGGACGTGCCCGCGTACTTCGCGGCGGCGGACGTCGTGACCCACGACCTCAACGGCGGCTGCGGAACCGCGTCGCTGGAGGCGATGCTGTCCGGCACCGCGACCATCGCGTCGGTGACCGAGGACAACTACCCGGGCATCGAACTGCGCAATGGCGAGAACATCCTGCTGGTGCGCCCGGACGACGCCGAGGCGGTGGGCGAGACCGTCCTGTCGCTGCTGGACGATCCGGAGTGGCGCAGCCGGATCGCGGAGCGGGAAAGCTCGATGGTCCGGGGTAACTTCGGGCTGGACGTGGTGGCCGAAGAGCACCTGCGGGTGTTCGCGAAACTGGTGGCGGACAACGATGTTCTTCGATGACGAACGCTCGAACCGGCTGCGCCCGCAGATCCTCACCGACGTCGTTTCGCAGTACCTGAACGACGCCGAGCGGGCCACGTTCTACGGTCTGCCCGAGACGTGCCGGGTGCGGGAGCGGGTGAAGATCATCAGCCCGGAGAACCTCCGGATGGGCGAGCACTGCTGGATCGGCGAGGGTGCCGCACTGGACGCCAGCGGCGGCCTGGAGATCGGCGAGCACACCAGCATCGGGCTGAACACCCTGGTGTTCACGCATTCCAGCTGGCTGGCGAACATGGCACTGCAGAACCACTCCGGCAGTGACCTGATCGAACGCAAGCCGGTGAAGATCGGCAAGGGCTGCTTCATCGGCGGCCTGGTGGTGATCATGCCCGGCGTGACCATCGGCGATTTCGCCACGGTGCAGCCGAATTCGGTGGTCGCGAAGGATGTTCCGCCGCGCACCCTCGTCGCGGGCAACCCGGCACGGGTGTTCCAGCGCTACGACGAGGAGTACATCGAATCGGAGGTGCAGCGGGTCCGCGAGGAGAACGCGCGCCGCCGGGCCCGCTCGGACGATCCTTCCGGCTGGGGCTCGCCCGCGGGTGACTTCATCGAGTAGTCCGACGGCCACGTGCGGTATGGCCCCAGCGGACGCGCTGGGTAACATAGGACCCTGATTCCGGTCACTGAACGTGAAGGAGATCTCTGAGTGCCCTCGAGCGGCCTCAGCACCAGCTCCTGACCCTCGACGACTGGGCGGAATTCCCGGAGACCTCGGAGTTCCACATGGAGGTCGTCGAAGGGGTTCTTTCAGTGGCGCCGCGTCCGCTCCCGTTGCACCAGATCGTGCTGGGCCGGTTGGTCTACCTGATCACCAGAGGGCTGCCGATGGACTTGGTGGCGGTGAACGAAATGGAGATGGTGATCAGCACGGTGCCGCTGACCGTGCGGTCGCCGGACGTCCTGGTCGCGCCGACCTCGGTCATCCAGGCGAACCCACCACGGATCGGCGCCAAGGATGTTTCCCTGGTGATCGAGGTGCTTTGCGAGGGCAGCAAGCGCACTGACGAGAACGACAAGTACTTCGAATACGCCGATGCCGGGATCGAGCACTACTGGATCGTCGACCTCGCACCGCCGATCAGCCTGCTCGCGTACCGGCTCGTCGACGGTGACTACGAGAACTTCGGCGAGCACACCGGTAGCGCCGCGCTCGCGTTCGCGTTCGCGGACACGACGGTGAAGCTCGACCTCGACGCGTTGATCGACGTACGCGCCCAACGGTCGTAATCTGGCCGGGTGCGCAGTGACGACGAGTTCGCCGAATTCGTTCGCGCTTGTTCGCACCGCCTGACGCACGCGGCGTACCTGCTCACCGGTGACCGGCACCAGGCCGAAGACGCCGCGCAAACTGCGTTCACCCGCACCTACGCCGCCTGGTCGCGGGTGCGGCGGAAGGATCCCTACGCCTATGCGCGGCGGGTGCTGACCAACCACGTCATCGACGCCTGGCGCAGGCCGATCCGGGAGTACGCCACCGAACAGCTGCCGGAGCGGGAAGCGATGCCGGACGTTGCGCAGGCCGTCGCGCAGCGGGAGTGGCTTTCCACGGCGTTGGCGAGGCTCACCGTCCGGGAACGCGCGGTCATCGTCCTCCGGCACTTCTTCGACCTGCCGGAACACCAGGTCGCCACCGAGCTGGGCGTCTCGGTCGGCACGGTGAAGAGCACCAATTCGCGGGCGCTCGCGAAGCTGCGGGTCGACGCCGGGACACTGGTCGGGGGGTGACGCGTGGCTGACGAAACCGAACGGTTGCGGGCCGTGCTCCACGAAACACCGCCGGAGCGGTTCGCCGAACCCGACCTGACCCGGATCATGGCCGACGGCAAGCGGTTGCGACGCCGGCGGCGGGTACTGAGCGGCACCGGTGCGGCGGCCGCGGTGGTGGCCGTGCTGGCGGTTGTCTTCGGCACGGTGTGGCTGCGTTCGCCCGGTCCCGCACCGCAGCAGGTGCCGGCCGCTGCGCCACCGGGCACCACCGCACCGTCGATGGTCACCAGCACCCCTGCGCCGCCGACGCCGCAGAACTCGGTCCCGGCGGGCGGTGTGCTCGACACCGGCATCCGCGCCGAGGACGGGCAGCTCGTGTTCTACCTGGCGAAGCTCGACCAGCCGCCCGGCGCCACCTTCGGGGTGATGGCGGGCGTGCGCACGGCGGATCGGCTGCGTCCGCTCTACCTGGCCAACGAGATCAAGGGCTCGGACCGGTCGTTCGGCTTCCACGCCACCTCGGGTGGTATGACCGTGGGGACGACCTGGGTGCCGGTGTTCGGCTACTTCAGCGGCCCCGCCGATCGCGTCACGACCACGGTGGGCGGCCGGGTGATTGCCGCGCACGCCGGGAAGCTGAGCGAGGACCCCGAGGTGCTCGTGTTCTGGTTCGACCAGGCGGAGGTGCCGTCCGCGGCACGGCTGACCCCGCTGACGGCCTACACCGCGGCAGGCAAACGGCTCACCCGCTGACTCAGGCGGCGGCCTGGGTCAGCACCTGCGACACCACGTGGTGCGAGGGCAGGATCAGCTCACGTTCGGTGGCCGGGTCGAGCTTGCCCTCGAGCAGGTCGAGGAAGCGGTCCAGCTGCGTGGCCAGCGGTTCGCGGGCGGTCACCAGTTCCGGGATCTCGATCACCGTCTGCTGCCGGTAGCCGAGGCCGTCCGGGGTGACCGAATCGTGCGAAACGTGCCGGTAGATGGTCACGTCGCGGCGCAGCAGGTCGATCTCCACCATCCGGTCCAGTTCGGACACCACGAGCGAACGCACCTTGCGCTGCCCCAGTCGGGACGCGGACACGGTGGCCAGTCCGGTGGTGAAGGACAGCACCGTCTCGATGGTGTCCTCCGCGCCGTCCACCGACTGCGGGTGGAAGTACCCGGCGCCGGAGGTGACCCGGGAAGGCGTTGCCCCGCCGAAGAACTGGATCGCCAGGTCGACGTCGTGCACCAGCAGGTCCCACGCCACACCGGTCTTGATCCGCGGTGCGTACGGACCGTGCCTGCGGGCCATCAGGTGCACCGGTTCGCTCACCAGCGCCCGCGCGGTCATCACCGCGGGGTTGTAGCGCTCCAGCAGCCCGCACATCAGCGGGACGTCCTTCTTCGCCGACAGCGCGACGATCTCCTGCGACAGCTCGAGGCTGTTGCACACCGGCTTTTCCACCAGCATCGGCTTGTCCTGGCCGAGGATCTCCTGTGCGAGCTCGTAGTGCGCCTCGGTGGCCGAGGCGAGCACCACAGCGTCCACATCGGACAGTGAGCCGATTTCCGGTGTCCACTGGGTTTCGTAGCGCTCCGCGACGGCGCGGCCGGCTTCCTCGCGGGGGTCGATCACACGGGCCAGCTGCACCCGCTCGTTGCCCGCGAGCACTCGCGCGTGCAGTGAACCCATGTTGCCGGTGCCGATGAGTGCGATCCGGTGTGTCATGCGCCAAGCACCTCTCGCACGGTTTCGATGACCCGGTCCAGTTCGGACTCGCTCAGGTGCGGGTGCACCGGAAGCGACAGTGCCTGGTCGGCGACCGACTTGGCCACCGGGAAGTCCGCCACCTCGGCGCCAGGGATCAGCGGGTGCCCGCGGTAGCAGTCGTAGTCGAAGACGACCTTCGGGTAGTAGATGCCGTTGCCGACGCCCCGTTCGGTGAGCGCGGCGGCCAGCTCGTCGCGCGAGAGCATCGCGTGCGGGCCGACCAGCACGGTGTACTGGTGCCACACGTGCTCCCGGCCGGGCAGCACCTGCGGGGCGTCCAGGCCCGGCGTGCCCGCCAGCCCCTCGGTCAGCCGCTTCGCGTTGGACTGCCGGGCCGCGGTGAGCTGATCGAGCTTCTCCAGCTGCGGGATGCCGACGGCCGCGTGCAGATCGGTCATCCGGTAGTTGTGCCCGGCCATCTCGTACTGGTAGCGGGCGCGCATGCCCTGGTTGCGCAGCACGCGCAGCTTCTCGGCCAGCTTGTCGTCGTCGGTGGTGATCACGCCGCCCTCGGCGGTGGTCACGTTCTTGGTGGCGTACAGCGAGAAGCAACCGATCCCGAAGGAGCCGGCCGCACGTCCCTCGAACGACGCGCCGACCGCCTGCGCCGAGTCCTCGATGATCTGCAGCTCGCGTTCGGCAGCGAACGGGGCGAGCTTGCCCATGTCTGCGGTCTGCCCGTAGAGGTGCACCGGCATCAGCACCTTGGTCCGGCCGGTGACCGCCTCGGTGACCGCGTCCGGGTCGATGGCGAAGTCGTCCCTGCGGATGTCGGCGAACCGGACCGTGGCACCGGCCTCCAGGATGGCGTTCAGCGTCGCGACGAAGGTGAACGGGGAGGTGATCACCTCGTCCCCCGGCTGCAGGTCCAGCGACTGCAGCGAGGCGACCAGCGCCGTCGTGCCGTTGTTCACGGCGATGGCGTGCTTCGTGCCCGCGACGTGCGCGAAGGCGTCCTCGAAGCGCTTGACCATCGGCCCCTGAGCGATCGCGCCGGATCGCAGCACCTCGACGACCAGGTCCTCTGCGTCGCGGACGTCGACCACGGTAATGGGGATCATCGGCAGTCTCTCTCGGCAGGTGATTTCGATGCGTCCGGTACAGTGAGCCGCCGGTTCTGCGCCCGGCCGCCCTGCGTGCACGCGGGCGACACGTTACCGGGCGCCGCCGCCCGCCCTTGACCCCAGGCCATCCCGGCCGGACGCGACGAACGGATCAGCACTGTGCCTGACGCGGCAGCCAACCGGATCCATCCGACCGCCGTGCTCGGCGAAGGCGTCGAGCTCGGCGAAGGCAATGTGATCGGGCCGTACACGGTGATCGTCGGGCCGGCCAGGATCGGCGACGGCAACTGGATCGGCCCGCACGTGAGCATCGGCACGCCGGGCGAGGACCGCGGCCGCGAGCACCCGGCGGCGTGGGAGACCGCGCCGACCGGCGACCCCGACCACGACGGGCACGGCGTGCTGATCGGCGACCGCAACCGGATCCGCGAGTACGTGAGCGTGCACCAGGGCACCTGGCGCACCACCACGCTCGGCAGCGACGGCTACTACCTGCGTGGCAGCCACATCGCGCACGACTGCCTGGTCGGCTCGGGCGTCACCATTGCCTCGAACGTCGTCACCGGCGGGCACTGCCACATCTGGGACGGCGCGAACCTCGGCATGGGCACGGTGCTGCACCAGCACGTGGTGGTCGGCCCCGGCGCGATGGTCGGCATGGGCTCGGCGGTGCGCCGGGAAGTGGGCGCGTTCACCATCGCGGTGGGCAACCCGGCCAGGGTGACCGGCGTCAACGTCGTGGGGCTTTCCCGGCGCGGCCTCGACGAGCCCGCGATCGAGGCGCTGTCGCCGTGGCTGAAGGGCAAGGCGGACCTGCCGGAGGGCGGGCTGGCCGACCGGCTCCCCGGCGACCTCTCTACCTTGGTCAAGGCGTGGGACGCCCGCCCGCGCGAGGAACACTAGGAGCTGTGCATATGTCTGAAGTCGCGCCCAAACTGCGTGAGGTCTTCGTCGAGGCGCTGGACCTGGACGGCGACGTGAACGTGGAGAACCTGAAGTACCGCGACCTCGAGGCGTGGGACTCGGTCGGGCACATGGCGCTGGTCGCGGCGATCGAGGACGAGTTCGACGTCGAATTCGACACCGACCAGGTGATCGACATGTCGAGCTTCAAGGTCGCGGTCGACATGGTGACCGAGCTGACGGCGAAGAATGACTGATCTGGCCGGCCGCGTCGCGCTCGTCACCGGCGGGACCCGCGGGATCGGCCTTGCCACCGTCGGGGCGCTGGTCGAGGCCGGGGCCACGGTGGTGCTGACCGGGCGGGACGAGTCCACGGCGAAGGAGGCGGCCGCCGCGGCGGGGGCCGCCGCAGGGCTCGGGCTCGACGTCACCGACGCCAAGGCGGTGTCCACGCTGGTCCGTGGGGTGGCGAAGGAACACGGCAAGCTCGACGTCGTGGTGGCCAACGCCGGGATCATGGAGGACGCGCTCCTCGGCATGATCCGTGCGGAGAGCGTCTCCGCGACGCTGGACACCAACGTCGCAGGCACGCTGCACACCGTGCAGGCCGCGGCGCGCGCGATGCTGCGGAAGAAGACCGGCGCCATCGTAGTGCTCGCCTCGATCGTCGGTGAGCACGGAAGTGCGGGTCAGACGGTGTATGCGGCATCGAAGGCGGCAGTGGCGAACATCGCCCGCTCGGCCGCGAAGGAACTCGGCCGCTCCGGTATCCGCGTGAACGCAGTGGCGCCGGGCGTGATCGAAACGGACCTCACCGCGGGCCTGTCCGACGAGGCGAAGGCGGAGAACGCCGGCCGTACGCCGCTCGGCAGGCTCGGTACGCCGGAAGACGTGGCGAAGGTGATCCGCTTCCTGGTCAGCGACGACGCGGCGTACGTGACGGGGCAGGTGCTCGGCGTCGACGGCGGCCTGGTGCTGTGATCCGCCGTCCCCTCCGTCGTGCTCGATGGAGCGGGTCCGCCGCACTGTTCGAACACACGAGCCAGGAGGAGATCCGGTGAGTCTGGTTGGCGAAGGCGCTCGGCTGGTCGACGTGGCAGGCGGCGGTGAGCTTTCGGGTGCGGAGCTGACCGAGCAGGTCGAGCGGGCCGCGGCCGAGGTCGCCGACCTGCCGGACGGTGTGCTGTTCGCGCGGATGTCGGTGGACCTGGCGAGCGTGCTGCGGTATCTGGGCGCGTTCGAGGCCGGGCGTGCGATCGCGCTGATCGACCCGGCGCTGGACGCCGATGTGCTCGCCGATCTGATCGGCCGGTTCCGGCCGGCCGCGGTGCTCGCCGCGCCGGAGGTCGCGCCGCCGCCGGGCTACCGCGCCGCGGACGGGCACTGGACCCGGGAATCCGCCGACGGCGTCACCCCGCACCCCGATCTCGCGGTGCTGCTGCCGACCAGCGGTTCCACCGGCAATCCGAAACTCGTCCGGCTCTCCCGCCAGGCCGTGCTCGCCAACGCCGAGGCGATTGCCGAGGTGCTGCACATCGATTCCGCCGAGGTTGCGCCGACCTGCCTGCCGCTGCACTACAGCTACGGGGTGTCGGTGCTGAATTCGCATCTCGTGCGGGGTGCGACCGTGGTGATCGAGCCGTCCGGCGTGCTCGGCCGCGGATTCTGGCAGGCGGTCACGGAACACGGCGTGACGTCGTTGTCCGGCGTGCCCTACCACTACGAAATGCTGCGGCGGCTCAAGTTCGATCCGGCGAAGTACCCGACCCTGCGCACACTCACCCAGGCGGGTGGCAAGCTGCGGGATGAGCTGATCGTGGAGTTCAACGACAAGATGCTCGCGGTCGGCGGCCGGATGTACGTGATGTACGGGCAGACCGAGGCCGCACCGCGGATGACCACGGTGCCCGCCGAGCGGCTGGCGGACCGGATCGGCTCGGCCGGTCCCGCGCTGCCCGGCGGGGCGTTCGCGATCCGCCGGGACGACGGTGCGGAGACCACGCACCCGAAAATCGTCGGTGAGGTCGTCTACCGTGGACCCAACGTGATGATGGGTTATGCGGACGACGAGGCCGGGCTGGCTGCGGGCGACGAATGCGGCGGAATGCTGGCCACCGGCGACCTCGGGTACCTCGACCAGGAGGGGTACCTGTACATCACCGGGCGCCTCAAGCGGATCGGCAAGGTGTTCGGCAACCGGGTCAGCCTCGACGATCTGGAGCAGGCCGTGCGGTCCGCCGCGGTGGGCATCGACGTGGTCGCCGCGGTATCGGCGGGGGACAAGGTCGTGCTGTTCGCCGAACTGCCCGAGGGCGAGGCCGCGCCGGCGATCTGCAAGGACGCCGCGCGGGCCCTTTCGGACCGGCTGCACCTGCACACCAGCGGGTTCGACGTACGCCCGATCGACACGGTGCCGCTGCTGGCCAGCGGCAAGATCGACTACCGGTCGCTGGAAGGACGGGTATGAGTGTGTTCACGCGCTCGCAGGCGCAGCGGGAAGCGACGCTGCTGCCGGAGCTGGCGGAGCTGACCGCGCACCACCGCGCGAACTCCGCCGGGTACGAGCGGATCCTGGCCTCGCTGGGTTTCGCGCCGGATGCCTCGTTCGGCGCGATCGCCGAGCTGCCCTGGCTGCCGGTGCGCATGTTCAAGACCCACGACCTGAAATCGATCCCGGACGACGAGGTGTTCAAGACGCTCACCTCCTCCGGCACCACCGGAGCCGGCGCGTCGCGGATCTACCTGGACAAGGCGGCGGCGGGCGCGCAGACCAAACAGCTCGGCGCCACGCTGCAGGAGGTCCTCGGCGGCGAACGGCTGCCGATGCTGATGGTCGACACCATCGGCATCATCAAGAACCGCCGGTCGTTCTCCGCGCGCGGCGCGGGCGTGCTGGGCATGGCGAACTTCGGCCGCAAGCACACCTACGTGCTGGACGAGAACGACAAGCCGGACGTCGAGGCGGTGAAGAAGTTCCTCGCCGAGTACGGGGACAAGCCCTTCTTGATCTTCGGGTTCACCTTCATGGTGTGGCAGTACCTGTACGAGGTCGCCCGGGAGCACCGGCTCGACCTGTCCAACGGCATCCTCATCCACTCCGGCGGCTGGAAGAAGCTGATCGACCGCGCGGTGGACAACCGCGAGTTCCGCCGCCGGTTCGCCGCGGACACCGGGCTCACCCGGATCCACAACTACTACGGGATGATCGAGCAGATCGGCACCGTGTTCCTGGAGGGCCCGTCGGGAAACTCCCTGTACTGTCCCGATTTCGCGGATGTGGTGATCCGGGATCCGCAGACCTGGGCAGAGCAGCCGGTCGGCGAGCCGGGGGTGATCGAGGTGGTGAGCACGCTGCCGCGGTCCTACCCCGGGCACGTACTGCTCACCGAGGATCTGGGCGTGTACCGCGGAATCGACGACGGTGACTGGCCGGGCAAGCACTTCTCGGTGCTCGGGCGGCTGCCGAAGGCCGAGGTGCGGGGCTGCTCGGACACGTTCTCCGGAGCGGCGGCATGAGCGAGCTGACACTGCGGTTCCCGCTCGGCGAAGCGGTGCCGGCCGGCGATCTGGTCGACGAACTGCGCAGCGAGCCACCGGGTGGACGGCTGAGGTTCGGCGATCCGCGGATCGTCGAATTCGTCACGAAGTTCGCACGCAAGCTGCTCGCGCCCGCGCTTGCCCGGCGGTTCCCGGAGCTGGCCTCGCTGGGTTTCTTCCTGCGCAAGGGCGAGCTGGCCAAGGCGTTGTCCACTGTGGAAACGTCAGGAGACACCCTGCGGTTCCCGCGCGGGCTGGTGTTCCACGTGCCACCGGCCAATGTGGACACCATCTTCGTGTACTCGTGGGCGCTGTCCGCGCTGGCGGGCAATCACAACGTGGTGCGCGTGTCGTCGCGGTCGGCGGGTGCCGCCGAGGCGGTGCTGGAAGCGCTCAACGCGGCGCTCGGCGAGGTATCGCCGGAGGCCGCGGCCACGATCCGCGCGACCCAGCGGATGATCACCTACGACCGCAGCGACGAGATCAGCGGTGCCTTGTCGCTGGCCGCCGACCTGCGGGTGATCTGGGGTGGCGACGCCTCCGTCGCGGCGCTGCGCAAGTATCCGCTGGCACCGCACGCGCGGGACCTCACGTTCCCGGACCGCTCGTCGTTCGCGATCGCGTCGGTGCGCGGCTGGCAGGAGGCCACTCCGCAGGCCCGGCGAAGCGCGGCCGAAGGGTTCTACAACGACTCCTACTGGTTCGACCAGGCCGCCTGTTCGTCGCCGCGCGCGGTGTTCTGGGTGGGCGACGCCGCGGGCGCGCGGGCCGCGGGCGAGGAGTTCCGGCAGTTGCTGGCGGCGGTGCTGGCGGCAAAGCAGCACGTCACCGAGCCCGCCATGGCGGTGCAGAAGCGGGTGTCGGCCTACGGCGCCGCGGTCGACGGGCTGGTGTCCTCGATCCGGTTCGACGGCAACGCGCTGGCCACCTTGGAGCTCGCGGACGCCGGCGTGCTGCCGCGGGAGTGGCTGGGCGCGGGCACGTTTGCGAACGCCGCTCTCGGGTCACTCGATGAGCTGGTCCCGATCGTGCAGCGCAAGGACCAGACGGTGAGCCAATTCGGGTTCACCGCAGAAGAGCTGACCGGATTCGTCACGGCGCTGGCCGGGCGTGGGGTCGACCGGGTGGTGCCGTTCGGCTCGGCGTTGACCTTCGCGGGCGTGTGGGACGGTTACGATCTGCTCGCCGAGTTCAGCCGCCTGGTCACCGTGCAGGCTTGAGGAGCAGCGTCGATGACGACCGTTCGGGAGGACGAAGTCCCGGCAGCCGGGAAGCCCCGCAAGTCCACCAAGGCGCGGGTGCTCGACGTGGTGCGCTGGGTCGCCATCCTGCTGGTCGTCGGCTTCGCCGCGAAGCAACTGGCCGAGAACTGGGACGAGTTCTGGCACACGCTCTCCGATGTCGCATGGCAGTCGTCGGTGCTCAGCCTGCTCGCGCTCGTGGCGGCCATCCTGGTGTCCACCTGGGGCTGGCAGGTGCTGGTCGACCACCTCGGCCGGCCGATCGGATACGCCCGCGGCGCGCAGATCTGCCTGGTCGGCTCGCTTGGCAAATACGTGCCGGGTTCGGTGTGGGCGTACCTGCTGCAGATGGAGCTCGGTCGTAAAGCAGGCCTCGCCCGTGCGCGGATCTTCACCGGCTCGCTGATCCAGCTCGGCGTGAGCGTGGTGTCCGCGCTGGTGGTGTCGCTGCTGGCAGCGCCTGCGGTGTTCAGCCACAGCCCGCGTGCGGTGTGGCTGTTCGTGCTGATCCCGGTGGGCCTGGCGCTGCTGCACCCCCGCGTGCTGACCTGGGGCACGTCACTGGTGCTGCGGATCCTGCGCCGCCCAGCACTGAAGGAGCCGCTGGGCTGGGGCGTGGTGCTGAAGACGTTCGGCGCGTCCACGCTGGCCTGGGCGTTGCAGGGGGTGCACCTGTGGCTGCTGGCGAACTCGGTCGGCGCGCCGGGCGTCAACGGCTTCGTGCTGTGTGTGGGCGCGATGGCGGTGGCGATGACCGTCGGCACCTTCGCGTTCATCCTCCCGAGCGGCGTGGGCGTGCGCGAGGTGGCCCAGGTCGCGGTCCTCACCGCGAGCGGACTGACGGTCGGCCAAGCCACCGCCTTCGCAGTGGCTTCGCGGGTGATGTTCACCGTGGCGGACCTGCTGACCGCCGGGGTCGCCGCGGTCGCGGCACGATTGTCGGGCGCACACCGCCCCGCTCCGAACGCGGTTTAACGCTTCAGCTCGTAGATCACCGCGTCCTCGTTGCGGTACACCTCGTGCAGGAACGGCAGCCCGTCCAGCCGGTTCAGGCCGGCGGACGAGTACGCCCAGTGTGGTGGCTGCCGCGGCCTGCCGAGAATCACCCAGTGGATGTTCAGCCGGGCCACCGCGGCGCGCACCTCCGGATCGGTTCCGTAGCTCCGGAAACGCGCGGCCAGCAGCTTCGCGTCCGAGGGCGGCGCGGTGCCGTCGTCGTGGGCGGCGACGGTTCGGACGCCGCTCAGTGCGTAGGTCCACGGCGTGCCGTCGTAGCGGTCGTTCATCGCCCATTCGCCGGGGCGGGACAGGCGGCCCAGCTCCACCATCGCGCGTTCCTCGCCGGGCGTGATGTTCAGCGTCTCCGGGTTGCTCGCCCGGTAACCGCTCGCCACGTTGTCGCCGTTGGTGCGCAGGTAGAGGTTGTTGGTGATCGCCACGAAACCCAGCAACACCACCGCCGCGGTCGCGAAAGCGGGTACTCGCGCCGGCAACCGCTCGGCCAGCCACGCCTGCAGCGACGCCACGCCGTGGCCCGCGATGAACGCCAGCGGCACGGTCGCCATCGAGATGAACCGGTACGGGTCGTCCCACCACGGCCTGGAAAGCGCCATCACCCACGGTGCGTCCGACGACGACACGGCGAGGTAGCCGAAGCCCGCGATCAGCGCGGTCAACCCGATCCAGCGCAGTGCCCGCAGCCGTGCGAAGAACACGAACCCGAGCAGCAACGCCACCGAAAGCCAGATCTGCGGGTTCGCTTCGAAGTGCTGGAAGCCGAGCAGTGCACCGAGTGCGGTCGTCGCCCGCCATTCGATCGGCCAGCCGAGGTAGGGCATCGAGCTGTTGGCCAGCCCGAGCGCGCCGAACAGCTGCAGCCACGCCACCAGTACCGAAACCGCCGCGATCGGCAGCAGGGCGAGCAGGTCCCGGCCGATCAGCCGCCACCGCGAGAACCAGCGCGGGACCAGCAGCGGACCGGCGAACAGGATCGCACCGAACAATGTGGACGAATGCACGCACAACAGCCCGACGGCCGACACCATCAGCACGAACCCGGTGTCCGGAGCGATCCGGCCGAGATACCGGCGCAGCACCACCGCGGCCAGCGGCGTGAGCGCCAGCCCCAGCAGGAACGGGTACAGCGGCCCGCGGTTCATCGACTCGTACGTGCTCGTCACCGGTGCGACCGACGCCAGCGCCACCGCACCTGCCAGCACCGCCCTGCCGCCGAACTCGCGCACCAGCACCACGAGCGAAAGCGCTAGCAGACCCGGCAGCAGTGCGGTGTTCGTGTCGAGCGTGAGCGGGATCGAGGCACCGCTGAGCGTGTACTGTTCGGCCGCCAGCAAGTGGTAGGCGTTGGGATAGAAGGGCGGCGACCCGTCCCCGTACCAGTTCAGGGTGCCCATGCCGAAAAGGCTTCCGTCGCCGGTCGAGGCGATGTAGCGCACGCCGTTGGCCGCGTACGGCGCGTCCCCGCCCTGCGCGATCGCGCCGAGGTGCCCCATTCCGCGCACTGCGGCGTAGAAACCGACCACAGTGGCGAGCACCAGGCACGCGCCCACCGCCCAGTGCGCACGCGGGGCCCAGACCCGAGGCTCCGGCTGTGGCGGCCACTTGTGCACGGTGAGCCGTCTCAGTCCGAATGCGACACTCGCGAACAGCACCGTGGTCACCGCGAACGTCCAGGTGGTGAACGGCAAACCGAGCGCAGCCGTCCACGGTCCGGCCAGTCCGCCGATGGCGTAGCTCAGCAACGGCGCGAGACCGGCGAGCCGCCATCCGCGCAGGCCCGCGGCGAGACCGGTGACCAGGCCGGGGAGTCCGAGGACGAGCAGGCAGACAGCAATGCTCGACACAACGGGCAGCAGCGTGGGTTCGCTCGGCAACAGGCTTCCTCGGCTGGTCACGGATCCGCTCGGGCCCCCGCAGGGCGGATCGGAATCGGGAGCACAGCGTAACCGGCACCACATACACCCGAACGGCTTATGTCCGGGAGCCTAGGCGCGCGATTGACTGGACGCGGTGAAGTGCGGTCCGGGCGGGTTGCCCGGAGGGGTTGCGGGACGGCGGGAGGGGACCTGCCGTGCCGCAGGACGCAGGGGAGTCGCGTGGTCTACGCGGTCGTGGGGGGATGGCTGGCGCTCGCCGCGCTGGTCGTTTCCTGCTGGCGGCTGATCGCGTCCCACCGGCGGTGGCGCGTGGTGGTACTGCTGCTCACCCTCGGGTTTTCCCTCCTGCACCAACTGTTGTTCGCGGCGGCAACAGAGGATGCATTCGTCAGCTTCCGTTACGCGCACAACATCGCCGACGGCAACGGCCCGGTGTTCAATCCCGGCGACCGCACCGAGGGGTACTCGAACTTCCTGTGGCTGGTGGTCATCGCCCTGCCCCGTGCCGCGTTCGGGACCGCGGTGTCGACGTCGGCCATGGTGCTCGGCGTCGTCGCGACGCTGGGCTGCGTACTGCTGGCCTACTTCCTGGCCGACCGCATCACCGAGCTCGCGCTGCCGCCCGGCGCCGAACCCCGCCGGGCGGTCGGCGTGGCCGCGGCGGTGCTCACCGCGGGTGCCAGCGGGCTGGCCGTGTACGGCGCGTCCGGCACTGAGCTGCCGATGTTCGTGCTGCTGGTGCTGTCGGTCGGGTACGCGCTTGTCGTGCGGCGTCCGGTGGTGGCGGGGGTGCTCGTCGCCGGTGCGGTGATGACCCGGCCGGAAGGGCTGGTGCTGGCCGTCGTCGCCGGTGCGTGGCTGGTCGTGGCGGCCGCACGGGCACGGCACACCTGGTGGGCGCCGGTCGGCTACGTGCTGGGTGCGCTGGTCTTCCTGGTCCCGTGGACGGCCTGGCGTGCCACTTACTACCACCACTTCCTGCCCGAACCGCTGCACGTATCCGGTCCGGGCTGGTCGTACCTCGCCGGGTTCGCCTTGGCGCATTTGGCTTTCCTGGTGCCCGCGGTCGGGTCGGCGGGTGCGCTGCTGCGGGCCCGGAACGGGGCCGGCGAAGCGCGTTCCGCGCTCTGGTTCCTGCTCACGGTCGCGGTGGGCAGCACCGCGTTCGTGGTGGTGCTGGTCGGTGACCCCGACCCGGCGTGGCGGCTGCTCGCGCCGGTACCGCCGTTGCTGGCGGTCGCCTCTGTCGGCACGTACGGCTTGCTCACGGCTGCGCGCCCCTCGCCGCGGCCGCGCACCGTTTCGCGGCTGGTCCCGGCCGCAGCGGCCGTGTTGGCCGGTGTCGCGGTGGCGGTCTCCGTGCTGAACCCCGAGGTGCTGGCCCGGGTACGCACCTGGCAGACGAGCAGCGCCCAGCTGGCGGAGATCGGTTCGTGGCTGAGCCGCTATCTGCCGCCGGGATCCGTGGTGAGCGCCGGAGCCCCCGGCGCACTGGCGAGCAGCGCCGGCAACGGACTGCTGGTGGTCGGCCCGGACGCAGGCGGTACGACGCTCGCCGTCCCCGATCGCATGGGCTACGCCGAGCGTCAGGACTGCTCCGACGACCTGTCGGTCTGGTACCGCGTGGCCACGTTCCACCGCACCGGCACACCGTTCTGGATCTCGGTCTACCCGCGTGCGGACGAGGAGAGTCAGCTGGTGGACGACCTCGATCAGGCACCGGGTTTCGAGTACGTGTTCTGCCCCTGAGGGCTGCGGCCGGTGTGGTGGAGCCGACCTACCGGACCGTAGGGTGCCGGACCTACGGTCCCGTAGCCTGGATTGCATGGCTGATTTCGTGTACCCGCCCGTGCTGGCCACCGCGCGGCTGATGTTCCGGTTGCTGGACAACCGCATCCGGATCGAGGGTGCGGAGCACGTGCCTGCCGCCGGTGGTGCGGTCATTGCCTGCACGCATGTCAGCTACCTCGACTTCATCTACTGCGGGCTGGGTGCCCGGCCGTCGAAGCGGCTGGTGCGGTTCATGGCCAAGCACGAGATCTTCGACCACCGGGTGGCCGGGCCGCTGATGCGCGGGATGCACCACATCCCGGTCGACCGGTCCGCCGGGCAGGCCTCCTACGAGAAGGCGGTCGACCGGTTGCGGGCAGGCGAGGTGGTCGGCGTGTTCCCCGAGGCCACGATCAGCCGTTCGTTCACGGTCAAGCAGATCAAGACCGGCGCCGTCCGGATGGCCGCGGCCGCCGGGGTGCCGGTGGTCCCGATGGCGCTGTGGGGCACCCAACGGCTGTGGACGAAGGGCAGGCCCAAGGACCTGACCCGACGGCACGTGCCGATTTCCGTGGTGGTCGGCGAGCCGATGACCCCGCAGCCGGACGACGACTGCGAGGTCCTTTCGAAGGACCTGCGTGCCCGCATGACCACCTTGCTGGAGCACGCGCAGGCGGAGTACCCGGAAGAACCCGCGTCGGATGCCGAACGCTGGTGGCTGCCCGCGCACTTCGGCGGCTCCGCGCCGACGCCGGAGGAGGCGGCCGCGCTCGACCGCCGTCCGGACGGCGGCGACTGACCTCAGAACCAGCGTTCCAGCACCTGGGCCACGCCGTCCTCGGTGACCGGCCCGGTCACCTCGTCCGCGGCGGCCAGTGCCTCGGGGTGCCCGTTCGCCATCGCGACGCCGTGCCCGGCCCACCGGAGCATCTCCACGTCGTTGGGCATGTCGCCGAAGGCGATCACGGATTCGGCCGGCACCCCGAAACGGGCTGCCACGTCGGCAAGGCCGAGTGCCTTGGTGACCCCGTGCGCGGACAGTTCGATCAGCCCGCCGGACGACGAATAGGTCACGTCGACCGCGTCGTCCAGCACCGCGCGGACCGCCCCGGCCATTTCCTCCGAGGTCATCCCGCGGCGGCTGACCAGCAGTTTGATCGCGGGTTTGCCGAGCACCTCACCGCGCATCGCGACACGGCCCTCGCCGTCCCCCCACGGGTTGTGGTAATCCGGCTCGATCACGAAATTGCGCAGGTCGTGGTCCGGCGGGCCCTGCTCGACCCGCTCGGCGGCCAGCCGGCATCCGGGCAGTGCCTTGTCGAGCGTGCCTGCCAGGTCGTACAGCAGCGTGGGCTCGAGCAGACCGTGCACCTCGACCACGGAGTCCCGGCCGATGTCGAGCAGCACGGCGCCGTTCGCGCACACCGCGTAGCCGGTGAGCCCGAGCGGACCGGCGATCGGGGCGATCCAACGGGGCGGGCGGCCGGTGCACAGCACGAACGGCGCCTGGTCCGCGAGCACCCGCTGCACCACCGACACGGTGCGCTCGGTCACGGTTTCGCTGGGGCCGAGCAGGGTGCCGTCGACGTCAGAGGCGATCAAGCGGGGTTTCTCCACATCCGCATTGTCCTGGGTGCCGCCCGTTCGAGCGAACGTCGGTGGCGGACGTTACGGTCGGCCGCGTGCGAGCAGGAATCGTGATCCTTCCGGAAGATCGTTGGTGGGCGGCCGAGCCGAAGTGGCGGGCCGCCGAGGAATACGGCTTCGACCACGCGTGGACCTACGACCACCTCGGCTGGAAATCCCTGGTGGACGGTCCGTGGTTCTCCGCGGTACCCACGCTGACCGCGGCCGCGCTCGTCACTTCGCGAATCCGCCTCGGCACCTTCGTTGCGTCGCCGATCGCGCGGCATCCGGTGCCGTTCGCGCGGGAGCTGATCACCCTCGACGACGTCTCCGACGGCCGGTTCCTGCTCGGCGTCGGCGCCGGTGTGGACAACGAAGACTACGACCCGCAGGTCATCGACGCGCCGAAACTCACCGCGCGGCAGCGCGCGGACCGGTTCACCGAGTTCGTCGAAGCACTCGACGGACTGCTGATGACCGACCGGTTCGACTACTCCGGCGAGTACTACACCGCGGTCGGCGCGCGGAACCTGCCGGGAACGGTGCAGCGGCCGCGGCTGCCGTTCGTGGTGGCGGCCAACGGCCCGCGCACGATGACCTTGGCCGCCCGCTTCGGCGCAGGCTGGGTCACCACCGGCCGCGGCGGCAGCACTGCGGACGAATGGTGGCAGGGCGTCGCCGACCAGGTGCGGGTGTTCGGCGAACGGCTGGACGCAGCAGGCCGCGACGGCTCCACCGTCGAGCGGTACCTCGCCCTCGACGGCGGACCGAGGTATTCGCTGAGCAGCGCGGCCACCTTCCGCGAGAGTGCCGAACGAGCCCGCGAGCTGGGCTTCACCGACGTGATCACGCATTGGCCGCGCTCCAGCGGCCCGTACGAGGGCCACGAATCGGTGCTGGAGCAGGTGGCCGAGACCGTGCTGCCGGAGCTGCGGGAAAACTAGTCCGTTCGGGTGGGTTCGGCGGCTGCGGGAACCGCGGTCCGCGGCCCGCGCGTCAATGGCGGTGGGAAGAGGGGGAACGGCCGGAGGGGAGGCCGTCTTCCCGGTCAGCGGGGGGAACCTGAGGAAGCTCCTCGTGGTCGCGGTCGTGGGGGCGCCGCGAGCACGGGGAGCCGGGTCACTTCACGATCGTGTAGATCGACGCGCCGGGGTTGCGGTACTCGAGGCGCAGGAAGTCCCGTCCGTCCAGCCCGAGCAGGCCGGGAGCGATCGGCGTGTCCTTGCGGATGGTGCCGCTGCCGATCAGCACATGGTGCACGTCCAGCCGGCGGATCGCGGCACGGACCTGCGGATCGGTGTCGTAGTCGCGGAAGTGCACGGCCAGGTACAGCGCGTCCGGCGCCACCCGGCCGCCGCCGTCGTAGTGGCCGGCCACCGGATGCACGCCGCTGAGCGCGTACATCCAGGCGGTGCCGTCCAACCGGTCGTTGAGCACCTTCTCCCGCGGCGGGATGCCCATGGTGCCCAGGTGCATGATGGCGGCGATCTCATCCGCGCTCACCGGCGGCGTGACCTCGCCCTCCGGGCCGTTGTAGTACAGATACGACACCGCGGTGGCGTTTGCGCTGCGGTAGAACCCGCCGGTCAGCACGGCCGTCGCGGCGACAACGACGACGGCGGTCCCCATTCCGAGCCGGGCCAGCACCTGCGGCCGGGAGCGCGCCCACGCACCGTTGCGGACCCGTCGCGCGATCCACCGTTGCAGTTCCGCCATGCCGTGGCCGGCGAGCAGGCACAGCGGGATCGCGGCGAGCGCCATCAGCCGGTAGCGGTCGTTCCACCACGGCCGCGAGAGCGACACCACCCACGGCAGGTAGCCGAAGGACGCCACGAGCACGAAGAACGCGGAAAGCCCGAGCGCGGACAGCGACACCCAGCGCATCCGGCCGAGCCTGCGGAAGGTCAGCACACCGATCAGGAGCAGCACGGTGAGCCAGATCTGCGGCCGGTTCAGCACCTGCTGGAACGTGGCCAGCAACTTCAGCGACACCGGGACCGACAGGTCGGAATTCCACCCGTAGTACGGGTAGGACCCGGCGGTGAACCCGATTGCGCCGAAGATCTCCGGCGCCGCCAGCAGCACACTGGCCACCATCACCGGCACCATGCGCAGGAGGTCCCCGCCGATCACCCGGCCCGCGGAGCGTCCGTCCGGTACGCCGTCCAGCGGCAGCCGCCGCAGCGACCGGTACCAGCGCTGCAGCGCCAGCGGCAAGGCGAACAGCACCGCGCCGAACAGCGCGCTGGAATGCGCGGTGAGCAGCCCGTCCGCGGTGAACGCGAGGATCAGTCCGGTGTCCACGCCCGGCCGGAGGAGGAAGCGTTGCAGCGCGACCACCGCCAGCGGCGTCAGCACGATGGCCAGTGCGTAGGGCAGCAGGCCGCTCGACACCGACTCGTACGCGCCCGTCGTCGCGGCCGCGGCGACGAGGGCGGTGCAGCCCGCGTACACCGCACGCCCGCCGAGCTGCCGGATCATCGCGACCATCGACAGTGCGAAGAGACCGGCGACCGGCATCGTGATCGCGTTGAGCGTGACCGGCACGCTCGTGCCGGAGATCTGATAAACCAGCGCGCCGACCAGGTGATAACCGTTCGGGTAGAACGAGCCGTCCGGGTACCAGTTGATGGTCCCCATGCCGGTGAGCGAGCCGTCGCCGGTTTCGGCGATGTAGCGGATGCCGTTCGCGTGGAACACCGTGTCCCAGCGCTGGAAGACCGCGGTGGTCCCGCCGCGCGCGGAGAGCACCACCGCGATCGACAAGCCGGTCGCCACCACGACGCACGCCGCGACCGCCCAGTGCTCGCGCCGGGTCCAGCGGTTCTGCGGCTCCTCCGCGCCCTCGGTGAGCCATCCGCGTGCGATGAGCAGCCGTCTGGCGCCGTACGCGAGAGCGGCCACCAGCACCGTGCAGACGGCGGTGGTGAGCACGTTGTAGGGCAGGCCGGCTTTCGCCAGCCACGGGCCGGCCAGGCCGGTGACGGCGTAGCTGAGCAGCGGCGCGAGACCGGCCAGTGTCCAGCCGCGCAGCCCGGCCGCCCGGCCGATCAGGCCGCCGGGGACCGCCAGCACGGCCAGGTAGGTCGCGATCCCGGCGGCGTAGCTCCAGAAGGTGTCCGGTGCAGGCATGCTTCTCTGTGTGTGGTGTGGGTGAAGCCCGGCGGTATGCCGGAGGTCGGTTCGGGCCGCGGTGGCAGGACTGCGTACCCTGGGCGCCCGTGAGCGAGCACACGAACCCCGCCAAGATTACTGAAGACGAGTTCGGCGGTTACGACCTCGTCGTCGTCGGGTCCGGATTCTTCGGGCTGACCGTCGCCGAGCGGGCCGCGGCCGAGCTCGGCAAGAAGGTACTGGTGCTCGAGCGGCGCAGCCACCTCGGTGGCAACGCCTACTCCGAGCCAGACCCCGAGACCGGTATCGAGGTGCACCGTTACGGTGCGCACCTGTTCCACACCTCGAACAAGCGCGTGTGGGAGTACGTCAACCGCTTCACCGAGTTCACCGGCTACCAGCACCGGGTGTTCGCGCGGGTCAAGGACCAGGTCTACTCGTTCCCGATGAACCTCGGCCTGATCAACCAGTTCTTCGGCAAGTCGCACACCCCGGACGAGGCCCGCGAGCTCATCGCCAAGCAGTCGTCGGAGTTCGAGACGGACAAGGCGCAGAACCTCGAAGAGAAGGCCATCTCGCTGATCGGCCGTCCGCTCTACGAGGCGTTCATCCGCGGCTACACCGCGAAGCAGTGGGAGAACGACCCCAAGAACCTCGGCGAGAACATCATCACCCGGCTGCCGGTCCGCTACACGTTCGACAACCGGTACTTCAACGACACCTACGAGGGACTGCCCGTCAACGGGTACACCGCGTGGCTGGAGAAGATGGCCGAGCACGAGAACATCGAGATCCGGCTGAACGTCGACTACTTCGACGTGCGTCAGCACATCCCGGCGGGCACGCCGACCGTCTACACCGGTCCGCTCGACCGGTACTTCGACTACTCGGCGGGCCGGTTCACCTGGCGCACCGTCGACTTCGAGTCCGAGGTCGCGGAAACCGGCGACTTCCAGGGCACCTCGGTCGTCAACTACAACGACCAGGAAGTCCCCTACACCCGCATCATCGAGTTCCGGCACTTCCACCCGGAGCGGAACTACCCCAAGGACAAAACGGTCATCTTCCGCGAGTTCTCGCGCTTCGCCAAGGAGGACGACGAGCCGTACTACCCGATCAACACGCCGGACAACCGCGAGAAGCTCGAGGCCTACCGCGAACTGGCCAAGACCGAGGCCCGCGAGCGCAACGTGCTGTTCGGCGGACGGCTCGGCACGTACAAGTACCTCGACATGCACATGGCGATCGGCTCGGCGTTGTCGGCATTCGACAACAAGATCGCCCCGCACCTGGCCGACGGTGCGCCGCTCGACGGGTCGCTCGATGCTTGAGAAGGACACGCCGCACGGTGAGGTGGCGGTCCTCGCGAAGGCGCAGGGCTTCCTGAAGAAGCCCGGTACGGTGCAGGTCGCGCGGGGTATGTCGCTGTTCGGCGAGCACAGCGCGGGATGGTTCGCGCTGGGTCTGCTCGGCGCGGCGCTCGACCGCAAACGACGCAAGGACTGGCTGACCGCCTCGGCAGGCGTCCTCGGCGCGCACGCCGCCTCGATCGCGGTGAAACGCGTGGTCCGGCGGCCGCGACCGGACCACCCCAGCGTCGAGGTACTGGTCGGCACGCCGAGCAGGCTGAGCTTCCCCTCGTCGCACGCGACGTCCACCACGGCGGCGGCGGTGCTCTACTCCGGACTGACCGGGCGTAACCTGGTTCCCGCCCTCGTACCGCCGATGCTGGCCTCGCGGCTGCTGCTCGGTGTCCACTATCCGACCGATGTGCTGGCCGGAGCCGCCTTCGGGGGCGTCATCGGCGGTCTGATCCGACGGAAACTGGACAAGAAGCGATGAGCGAAACGACCGACGAGCGAGCCGAGAAAGCGGCCGAGGAGGCCACGGCGGAGGAGTCCGCCGAGGTCAACGAGCCGACCGCGGAATCGCCCGCAGAGCCGGTCGCCGCTGCTGGCTCTGCGCAGCCGCCCGTGCCATCGGACGGCTCCGCGACCGGTACCAGCCTGGTCAAGCTGGTGCTCGGCGTGGTCAAGACGGCAAGGCCGAAGCAGTGGGTCAAGAACGTCCTGGTGTTCGCCGCGCCGTTCTTCGCGTTCTCGAAGGCGACGAACCGCACTGAACTGATCATCGACGCGCTGATCGCGTTCGTGGCCTTCTCGCTCACCGCCTCGTCGGTCTACCTCATCAACGACGCGAACGACGTCGAGGCCGACCGTGCGCACCCGACCAAGCGCAACCGGCCGATCGCGGCCGGGATCGTGCCGGTGCCGGTGGCGTACGTGGCCTCGGTGGTGTTCTTCCTCGCCGGGCTCGCGGTGTCGTTCGCCGCGGACTGGCGGCTGGCCATCGTGCTCGCGGTGTACGAAGCCGTGCAGCTGGGCTACTGCTTCGGGCTCAAGCACCAGCCGGTGGTCGACCTCGCGATCGTCGGCTCGGGCTTCCTGATGCGCTCGATCGCCGGCGGTGTCGCCGGCGGTATCTCGATGTCGCAGTGGTTCCTGCTGGTCACCGCGTTCGGCTCGCTGTTCATGGTGGCGGGCAAGCGGTACGCGGAGATCATGTTGTTCGAGCGCACGGGCGCGAAGATCCGCTCGTCGCTGAAGAAGTACTCGGCCAGCTACCTGCGGTTCGTGTGGGCCACGTCGGCGGCGATCCTGATCATGTCGTACTGCCTGTGGGCGTTCGAGATCCGCCAGACCGAGCACGATTCGGTGTGGGCGGTGGTGTCCATGGTCCCGTTCGTGATCGCGGTGCTGCGCTACGCAGTGGACGTCGACGGCGGCAACGCAGGCGCGCCCGACGAGATCGCCCTGCGTGACCGGGTACTGCAGGTCCTCGGCGCGAGCTGGGTGGTCACCCTGTTCCTGTCGTTCTACCTGTGAACTCGCGCTGATTTAGACAGCTGGGTTTCAGGCTGCACACAGCATCGGCGGTCATCCTCGGGGTGCGACCGTGCCCACTGCCGAGCCGGAGGAACCGCAGATGAACGACCAGGCCCCCGACCCGAACCCACCTCGCGACGCCGCGGTTTCCCCCTCGGCTTCCGCCCCCGGCGGTCCGCCCGACGAGTCTGCGCAGGCCGTCTCCCCGGCCGACCACGGCCAGGACACCGCCCTGGCCGCGGCCGCCCAGCCCGCCCCGTCCGACCAGGACGGCGGTGCGCAACAGCAACTCACCGGACAGACGGGCGGTGGGGGTGAGCAGCCCGCTGGACAGGCCAGTGGCGGGAGTGAACAGTCTGCTGGACAGGTCAGCGGCGGGGGTGGGCAGTCCGCTTCGGCCGTCGCTGGGCAGGTGGGTGGTGCGGGCCAGCAGCCCGCGGCTGGTCCGCCGGTGCCGCAGCTCCAGTGGGGAGTGCCGCTGCCTCCGCGGCGTCGTGGCGGGTTTCGGCGGTTCGTCGGTAACCGGGCGACCCAGCTGGTCGGGGTGGGCGTGCTGGGGTTGCTGGTCGGCGGAGGGGTGGTCGGCGGCGTCATGGTCGCCACGCAGCATTCCGACCACCCGACGATGAGCCAGTACGGTGGCCGCCACTTCCGTGGCAGCGAGGGGCCGGGACAGGGCTTCGGCACTCCAGGCAACCCGGGCGCCCCGGGCCGGAACTTCGGTGGCCAGGCCCCGAACGGCGGGTACGGGACCGGCATCTGACCAATGCCCTCGAGCCGGAAGCCGATTTCACGACGGCCGGCTCAGCGCTACGGCGGGGGTCGGAAAGGCTCCGCCCGCCGTCACCCGGCCGACGCCGGCGGCCACTTCTGGCGACAGATAATCCGGTGCCGAACCATTTCTCCGTGCCCGCCGGCCGAGGGTGTCGTACCTTTTGTGAGGGATGAGTCGGAGTATCGGACTTCCGCGACGATTCGCTGTCTGGGATCGGCGCGGCTGGAAACGTGGTGGCGTAACCGAAAGGTGCGTACCCCGGCCGCCGCTCGGCGCCGCGTTTCTCGCAGGGACCGGGCGGTGACATGATCTTCTTCGCGGCCGCTGATCGCCTGGCCGGGTTCGCGGGCTTGGCGCTAGCACCGCGGTCGGCAACGTGTCTTCTATACCTCGGCGTTGATCAGCATCCGGTGCTGCCGGGAGTCCCGTCGCCTCTATGACCACCAGAGGGCACCGGGTAAACGCCACACCCTGGCAGTCCTCGCACCGGCCCACCGGCGCGTTAACGTTCTGCGGACACTTCTACGTGAAAAACGCAGCTACCAGGCAACATCACCGAGCGCCACAGCTGCTTGACAACGAGATTTGAAAGTGTCTCATGTGGATGGTGGTCGAGGTGCAGGCAAGATCGTGGCTGGTGACGGGTGAGTTGTCGCGGCGGTTGGTGCCGGACGGGTTGCGGGACCACGGCGCAGAAGACCGGCCAAACTGCACGCCGTAGGGCGTACGACCTCCCCGCCCTGCGCGACTGGCTCCGCCAGCACCGGATCTTCCCGCGTATCGCCCGCAAAGGCATCGAATCCGCCGAGAAACTCGGCAAACACCGGTGGGTCATCGAATGCACGATCGCTTGGACGACCGGCTATCGACGCCTGACCATCCGCTACGAGCGTAACCCCAGCCACTACCTCGCTTTCCGCACCCTCGGCGCCGCCATCACCCGCTACAAAAACTCGCCAAGTGAGACACGGTCTAAGACACACATGCTCTGAGTACACACCATCTGATCATTTCTGCTCTGGTGTTACCTGCTGTGGATGTGTGTGATTAACCGACGATGGCCAGAGCACCCCTTTCCCCGGCAACGCGGACCCTTGGCGAGCGGGTTCGCGAGCGTCGGCACGTGCTCGGGGTGAGCCAGGAGCAGCTGGCCGATCGTGCAGGGGTGCACTGGACGTTCGTCAGCCAGGTGGAGCGCGGACTGCGCAATGTGAACCTGCACAACCTTCTCAAGTTCGCCGAAGGCCTCGACGTGGACGCCGGCGCACTCATCGAAGGGCTACGGCCACCACGCGAACAGCCGTGACGGCACCCGGCGCGCTCCGCGGCGGCCCTCGCCGGGGCTGCCCGACCCTGGCCGGACATCGGCCGGCCGGGCGGTACTGAAGCGCACCGGCAGGCTGGTGGTAACGCTCATAGGTCAGTTTCTCACTTCCGGCCCGGATCAACCCCGTCGTAGGGTGAACTCGGCATCGACGCCGAGGGCCATATTCACTCTGACTTCGTCGGCCATCCGCCTGGGGGTGCCAACCAATGGATTTGTGCAACCCGCACACACTGATCGCTTTTCACCATGCCGGTGGTTCGCCGGCAACATTTCTGCCCTGGCGGAGGATGCTCTCTCCGCGGGTGCAACTGGTCTCCGCCACCTTGCCGGCACAGCCGGAATCCGAACCCTGCACCGAGCGGGAAATTGAATTACTGGTTTCCCGAATTGGCCAGGAAATCGCGCCGTGGACTTCGGCTCCCTACACCATCTACGGGCACAGCATGGGGGCCACCGTCGGGCTGGCCCTCAGTCTCCACCAGGCTGCCAACGGTCTGCCTGCTCCCCGAGAACTACTGGTGGGTGCGGCCGCGGCGCCGGACTCGCCGATCGACGGTTTGACCGCGGCGGTCATCGCCCGCTCGGGCCGGGCGGCCGCCGAATTCGCCGGATCGGCGGTCGCCGAAATCAAACAGCGGCAGCTCGACGCGGACCTCCGGACGCTGGCTGCGTTGCGGAACTATTGCACAAAAAAATTCCGGTCACCGGTCGACTTCCCGATCCATGTCTTTGTGGGGGACCGCGACCCCCTGCGCCATCTGGCCATCGCAAACCGCTGGAGTAAGTACACCTCGAACAGCTGTACCGCGGAAACCGTCGAAGGTGATCACTACTTCCACCGAGAGCCCGGATTTGTGCGGAGAATCAACGGATTCTTCGCTGAACTCACGGCTGCCGATCGATAATTTTCGGAGAAATCGATCGATCGGCTCTTCAACGCTCATTGAGAAAGGGTCGAAAGGTATGAATTCTGATCGTATCGACTTCGGCGTCTTCATGTCGCCAATGCACCCGATCGGCGAGGATCTCACCCTGCTTTACGAGCGCGACCTCGAGCTGGCCGAGCTGCTCGACCAGCTGAATTACCGGGAGTACTGGCTCGGTGAGCACCATTCCATGGGCTGGAACACCATCGGTGCTCCGGAACTGCTCATCGCTGCCGCAGCGCAGCGCACCTCGCGGCTGACGCTGGCGACCGGTGTCGCCACACTGCCGTACCACCACCCCTTCATGGTGGCCAGCCGAGCACTTCATCTCGACCACCTCACCCGTGGCCGGTTCGTCCTCGGCGTCGGCGCCGGTTCGATCCCGGTCGACGCCCGTACGCTCGGGGTCGAGATGAGCGACATCCGCTCGATGATGGGCGAGTCGCTCGACACGGTGGTGCGGCTGATCAACAGCGAAGAACGAATCACAAGGAAGACCTCGTGGTTCACGCTCAACGACGCGCGAATGCAGATCGCACCGTATCGCGAACCGATCGAAGTCGTCGCGGCGAGCGTCGGCTCGCCGAACAGCATGCGACTGGCCGGACAGCACGGAATCAGCGTGGTTTCCTTCGGCGCCCCGCGACCCGGTCATCCACCGGTCGACCTGCGCAAGCAGTGGGCCTACGCGGAGGAATCCGCAGCCGCACACGGAAACACGATGGACCGCAGCAAGTGGCGGATCACGTTGCCGGTCTACGTTGGCGAAACCCGCAGGCAAGCCATCGAGGACGTCCGTGCAGGCTACAACCGCTGGACCCAGGAGTACTGGCGTGATGTGCGCGGGCTGAACATCAGCATCGACGGCGTTGCAGACGATCAGCTGCTGGACCGCTCGATCGACCTCGGCGGTGTTCTCGTGGGATCCGTCGAGGACGTGGTGGCCGGCATCCGCCACCTGCAGGAAGTCACCGGCGGTTTCGGCACGCTCCTGGTCTATGCACAGGACTGGGCCGGCTGGGACAAGACCAAGCGCAGCTACGAGCGCCTCGCCCGGTACGTCGCCCCCCATTTCAACGGCTCGACCAGGCGGCTGAACGACTCGATCGACTGGTTCAAGCAGAACCGGCACACCTTCAGCCAGCTCACTCCCTAGTCCCTTCGAGCGAATCCGCGGAGGCGCAGAATGACAATTGCCCCGACCACCTCGACGTTGAGTTTGGAAACTCGGCAGGAATTGGTCGATCTGATCGTCCGTATGGCGTGGTACCTCGACCACGAACAGTGGGCGGAAATGCCGAACCTCTTCACCGACCGAGTGTTGCTCGACTACACCAACCTCAACGGCGGCGAACCCAGCCTGGTTCCGCGTGCCGAGATGATCACGAAATGGAAGACGAACCGGACGCCGCTGAAGGCCACCCAACATCTGCTCGGCAACCACCTCGTCTCGCTCACCGGTGACGGCACCGCTGTCGCCACCGCCATGTTCCAGGCCACCCACCTGCTGCCCAATGACCAGGGCGGACCGCTCTGGACGCTCGGTGGTGAATACGCCTATTCGTTCGTTCAAGTGGACGGCGCATGGCGTATCGACGGCCTCACCATGAAGCTGCTGTGGGCCGACGGAAATCGAAACATCCGGGACCTCCGGTGACCGGAGAAAGGAAAAGCACTGTGCAGAATTCGAATTCGCCGGTTCTTGCCATCCTCGGCGTGGGTGGAATCGGACTTCCTATTGCCCGATTGTGGAGCGAGGCAGGACACGAGATCGCGCTGGGGTCGCGCGATCCCGGCCGGCTTCGTACGCGGCTCGCGCCGCACCGGATCAAGGGAGAGGTGAGCACTCTCGTCGACGCCGCTGCTTCGGCCGACGTGGTCCTCCTCTCGGTTCCCTACCCTGCGCTGGAAGAGGTGATCGAGCAGGTGGGTCCCGCGCTGGCCGACACGATCGTCATCGACGCGACCAACCCGATGGGGTTGTCCGACGAGGGGCACATCCGGTCCACTCTCGGCAGCACCAAGACCTCGGGCGAAACAACGGCCGAACTGCTGCCCGAGAGTCATGTCGTACGAGCGTTCAGTCACGTCATGGAAGAACTGCTGTGGCCCCGCGGCACGACCCAGCGTCATTTCTGGGGGATGGCACTCTCCGGTGACGACACCGAAAGCAAGAAGACCGTCGCCGCCCTGATCAACGACGCCGGGTTCACCCCGGTCGACATCGGAACACTTGCCGAATCACAGCCACTCGATCCGGGCGGCGTGCTGTTCCCGCACATGTTCACCCCCGCCGATCTCGCTCGAACCGTCGGCGCCGGTACTCCGGTGGCCGTCAGGTGACCGGGGTGAGGGAACGGGATCTCGCCCCGCCGGGCGGAACCGCAGCGCTGCAGAACCGATTCGATGCGGCAGGCCTGCACCTGCGCAACCGGATCGTCATGGCGCCGATGACCCGCGCCATGTCGCCGGGCGGGATTCCCGGTCCCGACGTCGCCGAGTACTACGCCCGTCGGGCTACCGGTGGGGTGGGTTTGATCATTACCGAGGGCACCGTAGTCGGTCATCCCACTTCGAGCAGCCGGGAGGACATACCTCGTTTCCACGGCGACGCTCTTCCCGCTTGGCAAGCGGTCGTGAATGCGGTGCATGCCGAGAACACGGCCATTGTTCCGCAACTGTGGCATGTCGGCTGGGATCCGTTGCACTGGGGACGCGATCCCGCCGAAGTCCCCGGGCCGGCACCGAGCAGTCCCTCCGGTATCGATCCGGGCAGTGGAAACCGGCTTACGCCGATGTCGGTCCATGACATCGAGAACGTGATCCACGCGTTCGCCGATGCCGCGCTCGCCGCCAGGCGGATCGGGTTCGACGGCATCGAACTACATGCGGCGCACGGATATCTGATCGATCAGTTCCTGTGGAACGAAACTAATCACCGCACCGACTGGTACGGTGGCAGCACGGTCCGGGAGCGAACGCGGTTTGCCTGCGAGGTCATCGCCGCTTGCCGACGAGCAGTCGGGCCGAAATTTCCCATCGTCGTGCGGATCTCGCAGTGGAAAGTCGGGCACTACCGGGCTCGCCTCGCGCACGGGCCTGCGGAGCTGGCCGAACTCCTGGAACCGCTCGTGGCGGCAGGCGCCGATGTCTTCCACTGTTCGCAACGCCGGTTCTGGCAGCCCGAATTCGACGGATCGCCGCTCAATCTGGCGGGATGGGCGAAGAAGGTCACCGGCAAGCCGACCATCACCGTCGGGTCCGTCGGTTTGGCCGACAGTGACTTCCTCGGCTACCTCGACGGCAAGGGTGCCGCCACCGCCGACGTCGACGAGGTGTGTGCCCGGCTCGAGGAAGGCGAATTCGACCTGGTCGCGGTCGGGCGTGCCCTGATCGCCGATCCCGAATGGCCCAACCGCGTGCGCAGCGGTCACCCGACCCGCGCGTTCGATGCGGCCATGCTGCACGCATTGCAGTGACACGTCCGAAACGAGATCGTCATGGCAGAATCCACGAGACTGTTGTTGCCGTCGATTGACCAGTACCTCGGCCCGGCGGAAACCAGGTTCTTCGGCGCCGGATATCGGCGGCCCGAGCATACGCTTTCCGATATTTCTGTCACCGCGTTGCCGGACGGTACCGGTTCGATATCGGCGACCGCCGCTGTCGATTACCCGAAAGACTGGTCCCGCAAGGGTGCAACCGATCAACCGCCGCATCTGAGCACGGTCGATGTCATCGTGCTCGGCGAAAAACTCGCTTCCCTGTATATACAAGCTGCCTTTGGTTTTTCTCCGGAAGACCCGGGTATCGAGGCATTGGGTACCATTCGCATTTCGGCCGGATCGTCCCCGGTCGAAGAAGAGCTGACCGGCTTCCCGGTCGAGGCGCGTGCGGCGTCCACCACGGACATCTCCACGTCGGCGGGTGTGTGCACGACTTTCGACTGCACCATTGCCAATCTCCGGCTGGTCATCTCCGTGCGACACCCACCGGCCGCGCAGCAGCACGCAACCACTGCTGTGCCGGACGTGACCGGATCACCAAGCGGCCGGCGCCTCGTTGCGACCGGTTGGGCCGAGCGCAGCAACAGCACGTCCGAAGTGATCATCGACCGCGCGACCTCGACCGCGGCTGCGCAGGCCCGGTTCACCCCGGCGCCTGCCGAACGGGTCGGTCCGCAGGATCTGGTCATCGACGCGTTCGTCGTAGCATTGCAGCTCGGCCAGATCCTGCTCTACGAGCTGGACCGGTTCGACCGCGCCGACAGCAACACGCTGTGGATGCGGCAGACGGAGATCCAATGGTCGCCGCAGCGACGAGACGTCGCGGACCGGCGGGCTGCCACGACAGGGATCGTCAGTCCGCGGATCCTTAACCGCGGAACTGACCGCTGGCGAGTGGCGGACATCCGTGGCGACGTCTACGGCGTCTCCGTGAGATGTGCAATCACGCACCGTGTTCCCTGAACTTCTGACTGAAGGAGTACTCATGCGACTGGCAATTTCAGGAACCTATTCCGTCGGTAAGACCTTGACCACGATGGCGGTTTCGCATCTGACCGGGCTGCCGCGTAGTGCGGCGCTGACGATGCGCGAGCTGCTGCCGATTTCGGTGCCGGGGAAAACGCTCGAGGAATGCACCGCGGCGGAGATCATCATGCTGATCACCCGCCGGAACCAGGGCCGGGCCGTCAACGAGAGCCACCTCCAGGACGGCTTCGTCTCCGACGGCTCGTCCTTGCACGAGTGGTGCTACGGAACCGTTCGGGTTCTGGTCGGGATCAACCCGAACGAGTCGATCGACCTGCAGAATGTCGAGCTGACCGACGAGTTGTCGTTCTACGCCGAGGTGATGCGGCAGATCGGTGTTCCGGCGAAGCAGCACGCGAAGCAGTCCTACGACTCGTTCGTGCACCTGCCGATCGAGTTCCCGCTGGTCGAGGACGGCCACCGGCCGGTCAACGAACGGTTCCGCGCACTGGCCGATGAGATGCTGCTGGCGAACGTCGAAGAAGTCGGCATTCCGGTGCACATTGTCGGCGGGACCATCCCGGAACGCCTGCAGAAGATTCTCGACCTCTACGAATTTACCCCGAAGATGTCGATCGATGAGGCGATCGAACGTGCCAAGTCCGACTACGCACTGATCGACACCACCTCGGAAGCGGATCGGACCCCGGCCGGGGCGCTGCGATGACCGAGGTGGTGGTCGCGGGTATCGGGGGTGCATTGCCGGACAACCGGGTTACCAATGCCGAGCTCGCCGAGATGATGGATACCTCGGACGAGTGGATCCGCGGCCGGACCGGGATTGCCGGCCGGTATTGGTCACGCACGACCTCCACCGGCGACGTGGCGGTGGCAGCCGGGCGGCGCGCACTCGATTCCGCCCAGCGAGACCAGGTCGACCTGGTCGTCCTCGCCACCACCACACCCGATCACCCTTGTCCGGCCACCGCGCCGGCCGTGGCCGCACGGCTGGGTCTCGGACCGGTGGGCGCGTTCGATGTGGCCGCCGTCTGCAGCGGCTTCATTTACGCACTGGCGGTGGCGAAGGGATTCATCGCCGGTGGGCTGGTGCGGTCTGCACTGGTGATCGGTGCCGAGACGTACTCGACGATTCTGGATCGCACGGACCGATCCACCGCGGTCATCTTCGGTGACGGCGCCGGTGCGGTCGTGCTGTGCGCTGCCGAGCCGGGAACTCCGGCAGCGCTGGAGCACATCGATCTCGGCAGCAACGGCGATGACCGGCAGCTGGTCTGCGTTCCCGGTGGCGGTTCGTACCAACGTACTCGTCCCGAAGCGGACCGCAGCACGCACTTCTCGATGCTCGGCAGGGAAGTCTTCCGCACTGCGGTCACCGAGATGGCCCGATCCTCGCAAACCGTATTGCAACGATCGCGATGGACCGTGCGGGAAGTCGACTGGATCGTCGGGCACCAGGCGAACGAGCGGATCCTCGGTGCCCTCGCCGATCGGCTCGAAGCCGACCGGGAAAAGCTGATCATGAATCTCGATCGAGTGGGCAACACCTCGGCTGCGTCCATTCCGCTCGCCTTGCTCGAAGGAATCACTTCGGGACGCCTCAGAGGTGGCGACCGGTTGCTGCTCACCGCATTCGGTGGTGGCACGACCTGGGGGTCCGCCACCTTGGTGTGGCCAGAGCTGAAGGCCGAGCCTGCCGATTTGATCCCAACCTGAGCAACGGACAGGAGTTGTGATGAACGCGCAAGCACAGCAGGCCGTCGTCCGCTATCTCGTCGATGCGATCACCACTCGCCTGGAGAACGTCGACCTGCCTGCGGACCCGATCACCGAGGACAGCCGGTTCGAGGACCTCGGCCTTGACTCCATCAACCTCGTCGAGCTTGCCCTGCTGGTCGAACGGGAGCTGCACGTCGTCGTTACCGATGCACAACTGGCGGACTGGGGGACGGTCGGGGCGGCAGGTGAGCACATCGCCGGGTCCGTCACCGACAGTTCGACGTTGCCCCAGGTGGCTCATCGAGGAGGTGGCTCATGAAGGTCGCGGTGATCGGGGCGTACGGGAACGGCAAGACCACGCTGTCCAAGTCGCTGTCGGCAGAACTCGGGTTGCCTCGGGTGCACGCGACGCCGATGGCGCTGCAACAGGGAGCGGTACGAACCTCGCTTGAGGAATGCACTGACCTGGAACTCGTGCAACTGGTCGCGCGCCGCCTCGTCGAGCGCGTGAACGCGGAGGCTGCGGCGGGCGCCGGCTTCGTCTCCGACGGATCGGTTTTGCATGAATTCGTCTACGCGGCAACACGATATCGTTATGGCCTGCATCCGCGCGAGGCTGTGGCGGAGGAGCGATCCGGGCTGCCGAAGGAAGCCGAGATAGTGGAACGTATCTCGGTGGAAGCCGGAATGTACGCGGCGCAGACGTATCGCGCGTTCATCTACGTTCCGAATGAACGGCCGCTCGTGAACGAACCGCCGCCGATCAGTGAGGCGTTCCGGGACCTCCTCGACGGCCGTATGTCGGCTGTCGTCGAGGGCCTCGGGGTGCCGGTGATCCGGGTCAAGGGCGACGAGCGGCAACGTCTTTCGCTGGCTGTCCGGCTGCTCGGAGAAATCGGTGCAGGGCACCTGGAGGTCGGCACATGACCTGGCCATCCGGAAAGAGTCGGCGACGGGGCGACTGGTGCGCACTGCGTCGACGTGGGCGTGAGCGTGCTGTCCGAGCTGCAGGGCGAAATGGCCTTCCGGATAGCGGGAAGGCCGTCGTCCGCTCGGCTCAGCGACGTTCCGGTCGCGGTCGCAGCAGACGAAACCGCGGTGCACGTGCTTGTCGCCGCGCTGCATTACCGCTGCCGGCTGGGCACGACGAGCGAGGTCGGCGACCACTGGCTGGTCACCCTGCCCGTCCTGACCTCCACGAGTCACGACGACGTGGAGCCGATGGTGTTCCGGTCCCGATCCGGCGGGGCGCCGCGCGGATAGCGAAACACCGCTCGGCTGCGGGGCCGGCGGCGCTAGCGCCGGCCGGGGGCCGCAGCGGTGTGCCGGCGAGCGGTCTCCGGTAACGCGAGAATCGCGTCGATCAGGCCCGGGGCAACGGATTCCAGATCCGTTCGCCGCAGGGTGTTCATCTTCGAGGTACCGACGTAGTACTGGCGGATGACACCGGCTTGCCTGAGCACCTTGAAGTGGTGGGTGCCGGTCGACCGGCTGACGTTGATGTCGAAGTGGCCGCACGCGATGTCGGAACCGGACGCGGACAGCTGGCGGACGATACTGCGCCGGACCGGGTCGACGAGCGCGTCGAGCAGGCCTTGTGCGGTGATCTCATCCGCCTCGATGTGATCGGTGACACGCTCGTCGGTAGCCGTCTGCACAGGTGTCTCCTTTCCCAGCCGATAGTACCACCGTCATCATAGTTTGACAGCCATAGTACTTTGAGCTCGGTGATACGTTGATGGCGGTCATAGTTTGACAGTGATCAACGTATGTGCTTGCCTGATCTCGCACGCCGGTCCGCTACGGACAACCGAACTTCAGGGGGTTTCATCGAGATGAGTCGTACAGGCAGTCCCGTGGCGCCGGACGTGCCGGCGCCGGCGGTCACCACTCGTCCTGCGGTCAAGATCGTTGCGCTGGCGGCCGGCTTCGTGATGGCTTCGCTCGACACCACTGTCGTCAACGTCGCCGGCGCGCGTATCCAGCAGGAGCTGGCCGTGTCGGTCACCGAGCTGACCTGGATCGTGGACGGATACGTGCTGACGTTCGCCGCCTTGTTGCTGCTGGCCGGTGGGATCGCCAACCGGCTCGGCAGTCTCCGTGTCTATATGTGGGGGATGGCGGTCTTCGTCGCGGCGTCCCTTGCCTGCGCGGTGGCGCCGAACGGGGTGTTGCTGATCGGTGCGCGGCTGGTGCAAGGCGCGGGCGCCGCGCTTTTCATGCCCAGCTCGCTGGCATTGCTCGTGCAGTCGTTTCCCGACACCCGCCAGCGAACGAAGATACTGGGTCTCTGGTCGGCCATCGTTGCGACGGCGTCGGGTATCGGTCCCACGGTCGGCGGCATCATGGTCTCCGCTTTCGGCTGGCCGAGCATCTTCCTGGTCAATCTGCCGATCGGCCTGCTCGGCGCGGTGTTGACCTGGCGCTACATCACGCCGACGGCGCGCAAGGATGCGGCGGTTCCGTTCGGCGGACATCTGCTCGCCATTGCCGTGGTGGCCGCGATGTGCTTTGCGCTCATCGAAGGTCCCGCGCAGGGGTGGCTTGCCCCATCCGTACTGGCCGCGTATGTGATCGCGATTGTGGCCACGGTTGCCTTGGCGCTGCGGGAGCGGCGGGCGACAGCCCGGGTCATGCCCTGGGAGCTTTTCCGGCTGTCGGCGTTCGCCGGCGGCAACGTGATCGGGTTCCTGTTCAACTTCGCGCTGTTCGGGGGAATCTTCGTTCTCGGGTTGTTCCTGCAGGAGGCGCGCGGGGTCGCACCGTTTACCGCCGGACTCCAGCTGTTGCCGATGACGGTGTTCTTCCCGATTTCGAACATTGTGTACTCGAAGATCTCCGGCCGGTACTCCAATGGAGTGCTCCTGACCGTGTTCCTCGGGATCGCTGCGGCGTCGACGGCAGGCCTGGTGTTCATCTCGTCCACGACGCCGTATTGGCAGCTGGCTTTGGCGATGGGCCTGGCGAACATCGGGGCGGGGATCATTTCCCCGGCGATGACCGCCGTACTCGTCGACGCGGCGGGGGTCGAGCATGCCGCGGTAGCAGGTTCGGTGCTGAATGCCAACCGCCAGCTCGGTTCTCTCTTCGGTATTGCGGCAATGGGAGTCGTGATCAGCGTGAATCACAACTGGTACGCACGCGCGTCGGTGGCATTCGCGGCGATCACGATTGCCTACGTGCTGGGTGCATTGTGCGCCTGGCGCATGGTGTGGAAGCCCCGATTGGAATCTGCGGACCGGTGACCTTTTTCACAAGCGAGTAGATCCGTTTTGCGAGGTTCAAAAATGGTGTACCACATGATGAGTTGACGTTGCGCGCAATGGCTCGCTACCCTTGGATCCTGTCTTGTCATAGCTGGCATTGACACCAATGGGGGCCTCGATGACGTCACAGCAGCGCGTTGCCGATCGCAGAGATCAACTCAGTGATTTCCTCAGGGTCAGGCGGGCGAGGGTAAAACCGGCGGATGCCGGACTTCCGGAAGTGGGGCGGCGCAATACTCCTGGACTTCGCCGGGAGGAAGTTGCGATCCTGGCCGGGGTGAGCGCCTCCTGGTACACCTGGCTTGAACAAGGACGTAAAATCCGAGTGTCGACAGCGGTACTCGACTCCATTTCATCGGCGCTCGCGCTCGATCCGGTCGACCGCGCGCACCTCTACAGCCTAGCGGACATGAATCCACCGAAGATCGAATTTGTGGCAACCGAAAGCGAGCGCCGCGTGCTCGAGCATTTTGCGCGTGCGGTACGTCATCCGGCGTTTATTGTCGACAAGTACTGGAGAATTCTGTACGTAAACCCGTCGGCGAGCCGAATCATACGGCTGGATGAGAGCTCAGCTAATTTCCTGGAGATCTTCTTCCTGGATCGCCAGTATCGCGACATATATGTGAACTGGGACGAGGTTGCCGAATGCTTCGTCGGTAGCCTTCGTATCCGGGCCGGAACCGAGTCGGACGATTCCGAACTGGCCGGGCTGATCGGCCGGTTGAGCAGTGATCGGACCTTCCGGTCACTGTGGCAGCGACACTCCACGGCGCACCGCAAGGCGCGTGTCGTGACCCTGCGGACCCCGGACGCCGGTGCGCAGAACTTCGACGCGACCTCGCTCGATCTCAGCGGATGCGACGACATCCACCTCATCGGTTACCTGCCGCGGGATTGACCGGAAGATCGCCGGATCGGACGACGTGGGCACGACAAGGCCCCCGGGCAACGGACGCTCGGGGGCCTGTCGAACCGGTGGGGCCGGCCGGTCAGATCGGGAGCTTGCGGAAGATCGGCCGTGGCACGTGTCGCAGTACCGACATCATCAGCCGCATCGGGGCCGGTGCCCAGACCAGTTCCTTGCCGCGACGAGCGGCGTCCACGGCGATTTCCGCGACCTGTTCGGCGGTCTGCGCCAGCGGGGCCGGCTTGATCCCGTCGGTCATCTTGGTCTTCACGTGGCCCGGCCGGACCACCGTTGTCTGCACCCCGTACGGCGTCAGCGCTTCGCCGAGTCCGAGGTAGAAGCCGTCGAAGCCGGCCTTGCTCGAGCCGTACAGGAAGTTCGACCGGCGCACACGCTCGCCCGCCACCGAGGACAGCGCGATGACCTTGCCGTGGCCCTGCGTCTTGAGCTTCTCCGACAGCGCGACGCCGACCGATACCGCGGACGCGTAGTTCACCGTGGCCAGCTCGACTGCCTTGGCGTGGTCCTGCCAGACTTCTTCGGCGTCGCCGAGCAGGCCGAACGCGACCACGGTCACGTCGATGTCCCCGCCCGCGAACGCTTCGTCGAGCACCTTCGGGTGCGACGCGGTGTCCGTTGCGTCGAAGGACACCGTGGACACCTCGGCGCCGCGGTCCTTGAGCCGCTGCGCGGCGGCCTCCAGCCGGGACGACGGACGCGCGGCGAGCACCACCCGCAGCGGCTTCTCCGCGAGGTACTTCTCCGCGATCGCCAGCGCGATGTCGGACGTGCCACCGAGCAGCAGCAGGGACTGGGGGTTACCGACCGCGTCGATCACAGTGCGAGCCTCCGGCTCATGTCAGAGGCGAAAACGCCTTCGGGGTCAATCCCGGCGCGGATCTTGCGCCATTCTTCGAGCCGCGGGTACATCTTCGCGAACGTCTCCGGGGACGTGCGCGAGTCCTTCGCGGTGTAGAGCCGTCCGCCCGCGGACAGGACCATTTCGTCGAGCTCCTGGCACAACGCGCTCAGCCCGGACTTGATCGGGAAGTCGAGGCAGACCATCCAACCGGGACTGGGGAACGACAGCGGCGCCCGGTTGCCCTTGCCCATCTGCTTGAAGACGTTGAGCGCGGAGTACTGCCCGGAATGGGCGACCTTTTCCACGATCGCGCGAAGGCTTTCGTTCGCCCCGAGCGGGGTGCTGAACTGGTACTGGAGGAAACCGTTGGTGCCGTACCCGCGGTTCCACTCGCCGATCAGGTCGAGCATGTGGTAAAAGGCGGTGATGTTCTGGATCGAGCCTCGGCCGTGCTTCGGGGTCGAACGGTAGTAGAACTCGCCGATCGCGCTGAGCGAAAGCTTGTTCATCAGTCCGTTCGGGAACACGTCCGGCACGGTCAGCAGCTTCGGCGCGGAGAATTTCAGCGGTTCGGCACGCAGCTTCGGCGGCAGGTCGTCCAGCTTGGCCAGTGAGCCACGGGCGAACGCGCCGCGGCCGAGTTTGCGGCCCTGGGAAATCGTGTCGAACCAGACCGACGAGTAGGTGTAGTTGTCGTCGGAGCCGTCGCTGATCAGCGCGAGCGTGCCGTCGAGATCGTCGGTGCGATCGTTGTCGACGATGAAGTAGGCGGTCTCGGTCTTGGTCATCCGGATGGTCGCGCGCAGGATGATCCCGGTCAGCCCGATTCCGGCCACGGTTGCCCAGAACAGGTCCGACTCCCGGCCGTCCGGGGTGAGCGTGCGGACCGAGCCGTCCGCGGTGAGCAGGTCCATCGACACCACGTGGTTGCCGAAGCTGCCTGCCGAGTGGTGGTTCTTGCCGTGGATGTCGTTGGCGATCGCCCCGCCGACGGTGACCTGGCGGGTGCCCGGCAGCACCGGGACCCAGAGGCCGTACGGCAGCGCCTCGCGCATCAGCTTGTCGAGGCTGACCCCGGCGTCGAGGTCGACCAGCGCGGAGTCCGGGTCGATCGAGTGGATCCGGTCGAGCACGGTCAGGTCGACCACGAGCCCGCCCGCATTCTGCGCGGGGTCGCCGTAGGAGCGGCCGAGGCCGCGGGCGATCACCCCGCGGGGGCCGGCGGAGGTGACCGCGCGGGCGATGGCCTCGACGTCGCGCGTCTGCAGCACGTCGGCCACGGTCCCGGCGGTGCGGGCCCAGCCGGTGAGCGTGCGGCGCTGTGTCTCGGGAGCTTGGGTCACCCACCCATTAAAACAGCGGGGTAGCCCACCTCCGTGGAGGGTGGCGGTAGCCGTGCGGACCGGGACGGGCCACGCCGAACACCGCCCGGAACGTGGCGGGCAAGTGAGCGCTTCTACACTTTGCGAATCAAGGCACAAGCGTCCGGGCGTCAAGTGGACTCGGTACGGACACAGACGCAAGTAGGCCGAGAAGGTATTCCAGTGGTGGCTACAGAACCGCAGAGTGATTCGGTGCAGGCCGGTCCCGGCCTGCTGGGCCAGCTGATCCGCTTCGGCGTGATCGGCGGGTTCTGCGCCCTGCTCGACCTGGGCACGTACTCGCTGCTGCGGGCGATCGGGATGGACGCGACCCCGTGGGTGGACCTCGCCCGCGCGATCAGCTTCGTCGTGGGCACGACCACCGCGTTCTTCCTCAACCGCAGGTTCACCTTCGCCGGTGGACGGCGCGACGGAAACGCCCAGGTCGGCGCTTTTGTCCTGCTTTACGTAGTCACGTTCTTCGTCGCGGTCGGCGTGAACCAGCTGATGCTGCACGTGCTGCCGGAATCGGCGTGGAAGGCGACGCTCGCCTGGGTGGTGTCACAGGCGACGGCTACCGTGATCAATTTCGTCATGCTCAAGTGGGTCGTGTTCCGTGAACGGCCGGTAAAGGAGAACTGAGTTCGATGCCCGGTAAAGCAGCCCCGGTCGCCGAGGCGGCCCCCGCAGGCGAGACCCGGTTCGCCGAGCACGCACCGCAGGGCCGGCTGACGGCCCAGCGGTGGCTGTTCGCAGGCCCGGCGCCGATCGTCAGCAAGGATCTCTACGCCGAGGTCGAGCAGGGCAACGCACTGCGTGAGCGCGGGAGCGTGTCCCTCGAGCCATCCGCGAAGATCACCGGCAACACCTACTTCGGCCGGTTCCCGGCCAGCTACTGGCAGCGCTGGACCACCGCGACCGAGGTCGAGGTGGAGGCCGTGGTGACCGGTGACGGACTGCTCTCGATCGGCGCGTCCGACCTGGTGGGGGACGCCCGCGTGGTGGCCGCCGAGCAGGTGGCCGGCGCGAAGGGCCGCAAGGTCACGCTCACCGCGGCGCTGGACAAGTTCCACGACGGCGGTGCGCTGTGGCTCGACCTGGAGACCGAGGGCGGCCAGACGCTGCGGGCCGAGCAGGTCCGCTGGACCGTCGACGCCCCGGAGAAGATCCGCCCGACCGCGGTCACCATCTGCACCATGAACCGCGCCGACGACTGCCTGAAGAACCTCCAGGCGCTGGCCGCGGACGTCAACTCGCTCGACACCCTGGACGCCATCTACGTCGCCGACCAGGGCACCGACCTGGTCGAATCGCGGGACGGCTTCGAGCAGGTCGCGAAGGACCTCGGCGCCAAGCTGCACTACATCAAGCAGCCCAACCTCGGCGGTGCAGGCGGCTTCACCCGTGGTCTGTACGAGGTCGCGGGACACACCGCCACCGAACACGCCAACGTGCTGTTCATGGACGACGACGTGCTGCTCGAGCCGGACCTCGTCGTGCGGATGACCGCGTTCTCCAACCGCACCGCCAACCCGGTCATCGTCGGCGGCCAGATGCTCAACCTGCTGCACCCGAACCAGCTGCACGTCGGCGCCGAGTACGCCCGGCTGAACACGCTGGAGCCGGGCCAGCCGGTGCAGCACTCGCTGTCCACCGCGGACCTGCTCGGCGTGGACGAGGAGACCGGGAACCCGAACCGCCAGGAGCGCCGTCTCGACGCCGGGTACAACGGCTGGTGGTCGTGCCTGATCCCGTACGAGGTCGTGAAGGCCATCGGCTACCCGCTGCCGTTCTTCTTCCAGTGGGATGACGCGGAGTACTCCTACCGCGCCCGCGAGTACGGCTTCCCGACGGTGACCCTGCCGGGCGCAGGCGTGTGGCACGCGGACTTCCACTGGAAGGACTGGGACGAGTGGCACCGGTACTTCAACCTGCGCAACTCGATCATCACCGCGGCACTGCACTCGCCGTTCAACCTGAACCTGCTGTCCCGGGTGCTGATGGCGCAGCTGGTGCGTTACCTGCTCGGGATGCAGTACGGGCTGTCGGCCACGCTGATCAAGGCCGTCGAGGACTTCCTGGAGGGCCCGGAGGTCCTGCGTGACGGCGGCGTGGCGGCGATGAAGGAGATCCGCCGGGTCCGCGACCAGTACCCGGAGACGAAGCGGCACAAGGCCACCGACGTGCCGGGGATCGCGTCCAACGACATCGGCATCATCAACAGCGCCCCGCGCCCGAGCATGCAGCGGCTCGTGCTGATCAAGCGCGTGCTCGACCGGGTGCTCGGCCGCAGCCGGTTCGGCCTCGGCGCGGTACCGGTCGACGAGGCGCACTGGTGGCACATCGCGCTGTTCGACACGGTCGTGGTCACCGACGCCTCGCAGGAGGGCGTGCGGGTGCGCAGTTACGACAAGATCAAGATGTTCGACCTCGCCAAGCGGGGCGCGAAGGTCATCCAGCGGCTGCGCAAGGAGGGAACGGCCGTGCAGGAGCAGTACAAGAGCGCGATGCCGGAGCTCACCTCGCGGGACAATTGGAAGCGCCTCTACGAGCTGTGACGCCGTGACACCGGCGAAGGCCACCGCGAAACTGTTCGCGGTGGCCTTCGCCGTCTCCGGGCCGTCCCGCCAGGATTCGGTAGCGTGATTGCCGTGCCGGACCTTGTCGCCCGTGCTCGGGCTCTCGCCGATGACCTGCTGTTTCCCGCTGCCGCCGAGGTGGACCGCCGCGGTGCCGTACCGCGTTCGCACTTCGACGCACTCGCCGCGGAGGGTCTTTACGGCCTTGCCGCACCACCCGGGGTCGGTGGTGCCGGTGTCGGCATGGACGGGATCATCCTGGTGCTGGAGGCGATCACCGGCGGCTGCCTGAGCACCGGGTTCACCTGGCTGCAGCACCACGGCCTGGTGGCCGGGCTGTCCGGTTCGGACCGCGCCGACGTGCGGGAGCGTTACCTGCCGGACCTGGTCAGCGGGGTGCTGCGGGGCGGTTCGGCCTACGCCGGGGTGATCCCGACCCCGCCGCGCGTGCGGGCCCGCCGGGTGAACGGGGGTTACCGGTTCGACGGGGACGCGCCGTTCGTGAGTGGCTGGGGTGGGATCGACCTGCTCCAGCTTTCCGGGCGCGAGGACGACACCGTGGTCAATGCCGTGGTGGATGCGGTCGAAGGGGACGGCCTTGCCGCCACGCCGCTGGAGCTCAACGCGGCGCAGGCCACCGCCACGGTCCGGCTGGCCCTGACGGACTACTTCGTGCCCGACGAGCGGGTGTTCGCCACGGTGGACCACGCACAGTTCGTCGGCGCCAACACCATCGGCTCGCGGTTCAACGGCTGTGCGCCGCTCGGCCATGCCGAACGCTGTGCGCGGCTGATCGAGGAGGCGGGCCAGCCGGACACCGCGAGCGCGCTGCGCGCCGAGCAGAACGAAATCCGCAAACGGCTCGACGCCGGGCTCGCCGACCCGGCCTCGCTGCCGTCGGCCCGCGCGGCAGGTGCCGACCTCGCGTACCGCAGCGCGGGCGCGCTTGCGGCGGCCACCGGCAGCCGTGCGGTACTCGCCGGCGAGCACGCGGGCAGGCTCGTCCGGGAGGCGACGTTCCTGCTCGTGGCGGCCAGCAGGCCGGAGATCAAGGACGGGCTGCTCGCGCTGGCCCGCCGTTAGCCCGATCTGCCACCCCGACGGGGCGTCGTCAGCCGCCGGCCAGTGCCAATTCCGCCACGGCGGCGAACAGATCGCACAGGAACGTCGAGCCCCCGGCATTCTCGTCCACCACGCCGCCAAGGGGGCCTGGGCAGGAGCCGCCGAACTGACGGAGGGCGACTTCGACCGTGAACGTGCGCTCGCCCTTCTTTCGCCACCTGGTGAGCGCTGCCGCGCCTGCGGGACGGTGGCCGGATCATCCACGCTTCCAGCCTGGCGGCACGCCTGGCCCAGCCGGACATGATCGCCTACGAAAGCCACCAAGGCCGCGCTGGACAACCGTACCGGCAACGCTCGGTCACCACGGCATCATCGTCAACCCGGGGTCGCCCGCGCACCGACGTCTGAGAGCAGGCGCTCCAGGGCGACCCGAAGGTCGAGGCGCAGCTGGCGGCCCGCGTCGCACCCGGCCGGGTCGGTGAACCGGAGGAGGTAGCCACCTCTCGGACACGCCGCGACACCCCGTGCCGGTCTGCCGCTACCCGGTCCGCCGCTACACGGACAGGCCGAACTTGCCCTTGCGGCTCAGGTCGTCGACGTAGGCGGCGGCCACGTGCGCGAAGTTCACCGACACCGTGTTGCCGTCGCGGGTCTGCACCGAGTGCACCCCGCCGTGCTTCAGCAGGTCGGCGATCTTTTCTTGCACGGTGGGCGATTCGTCCGCGGTGAGGGGGAACAGCAACGGTTCGCCGCCGGCGGCGAGGTGCAGCACGAGTGCCGGTTTGGGATCTGCCATGTCTCCATCGCAGCAGCGGCGGAGCACCACGGCAAGCGGGTTCGCGCACAGCGGAGCGGTTGCCGGCCGGGATCGGGGGTGCACTACGGTTTCGCCGGAAACCGAACCAGGGATGGGCAGGGTGAGCCGTGCCGTACTCGTTTTCGCTGTCACCGGCGGCAGTCGACCTCCTGCTGACCGAATTGGGTCTGGGCAGGGCGCCGACACCGTTCGTGGTTCCGCACGTGGGCATCACCGCCGGGGAACGCGCGGCGATCAGGGACGCGGTGTTCCGTGACCTCGACGGCCGCGGCCTGCTGCGCCGCGGCACGCTCGACGACGACGTGGCACTGGCGCTGAACACCTTCGTCCGCCCCGGCGTCGCGGTGTCGGCCGCCGCCCGGCTCGGCGACGACCAGCTGTTCGCCAGGGTCGCGGCGACCGGCCAGTACGCGGTCCTCGTGCGCCAGGACGGCGGCATGTTCGACTTCGAGGAGGTCCGGCCGACCGGGATCGTCCCGGCAATCGTCGACCTGCTGCCGCTCACCCCGGCGGCCCCCGGGCAGTCGGTCACGGTCGCGCGTCCGGCGAAGCAGCCCCGGCGCGGCGACAGTTACGACCCGTTCGCCGGCGTGAGTGCTCCCCGCGCGCACAACCCGCAGCTGCGCGCTGTGCAGCGGATCTTCGAGAGGCCTCGGCTGGGCGTCGGCGAATTCGCGGCGCAGGTGCGGGACGGGAGCGGCCACGAGACGGCGTTGCCGCCGTTGGTCTGGTTCGACACCGACGCGGGCCGATACCTGCTCAGCACCCGTGATTCGAGCGATGGCAGCCGCTGGCTGACCTACGCGCCTGCCGACAATGCCCGTATTGCCCAGCAGTTGTTCACCCAGCTGGAAGGGTCTCGGGCAAACCACTGACCCGAGCGCCGCCGGTCAGTAGACTTCGGCGCATGAGCTCTGATCCGGGTACCGACGCGCTCGCGGCCGGCGGACTGGACGCCAAGGGCGTCGCCGAGGCCGCGACCGAAACGCGCAAACTGGTCGACTCCGCGAAGGCCGGTGGGTTCACCATCGAGGGTGACGCGCTCGGCGACCTGCGCAAGGCGCTCACCGACATGGCCACGCGGCTCGACGGGCTGCGCCCGAAGCTGCAGGTGCTGTCGTCCGCGCCGCAGCTGGGGAGTCACCCGTACGGGCACACGGTGGCTGCGCACGACCGCAAGAGCGGGGCCGAGGCTGCCGGGTCCGCCACCGACGTGCTCGACCAGTTCGGCAGGCTCCTGCGCGACGCCGACGAGGCGCTCGCGCGGGCCGGTGGCGTCTACACCGAGAACGAGAGCCAGGCCATCGACTCGCACCGCGCCGTGAAGGGTGCCGAATGACCACGCAGATCCCGCAGCACCAGCAGGTCCCGCAGCACGAACTGGCCCCGTCCGACGCGGACTACCTCGGCCACGACCACCAGCAGCTCAAGGCGTTCGTGGAGACGAACCTCGACGTCGAGCAGGTGTCCTCGGTTTCGCAGGCATACACCGAGCTGCAGAAGGCGTTCGAAGACTTCGCCACGCAGCTGGGCGACGCCGTACGCAAGGCGAAGGGCGCGTGGGACGGCGAAGCGGCGGTCGGTGCGCAGGCGTACTTCTCGAACCTCGGCGAGTGGGCCGAGGTGAACGCGCAGAACGCCAAGCTGGCCGCGCAGACCATCGAGGAGCAGGCCACCGCGGCACAGACCGCGAAGAACACGATGCCGGACGCGGTGCCCTTCGATTGGTCCGACGAGTTCGACAAGTGGACCCAGGCAGGCCCGCTCGACCTCGGCGACTCGGTCGGCTCGACGCTGCAGAAGCAGGACCAGAGCCAGACTGCGCACGAGCAGGCCGCCGAGACGATGTCCAACTACGACGCTTCGCTGCACCAGGCCGCCTCGAAGCAGCCGACGTTCGCCGAGCCGCCGAAGTTCGGTCCGGCCGCGGCCGGACCGAACACGCCGGTGCTGCCCTCCGGGGACCAGCACCAGGACAACTCCGGTTCGGGTGCACCGCCGGCCACCGCGGTCGGCGGACACGAGGTCGGTGGCGGTGGAGCCGGCGGGGCCGGCGCGCCGAACGTCAGCGCGCCCAACCAGTACACCGGTGCGGTCCAGACGCCGTTGCCGGACAGTTCCACCACCGCGGCCGGTTACGCGCCGCAGGCGGCGAACCCGGGGGGCAACCAGGGGTCGTCCTCGTCCGGGATGGGCATGGGCGCGATGCCGATGGGCGGCATGGGCATGGGCGGCGGCGGTGGTTTCGGCGGCGACGAGGAGTACCAGTCGAAGATCGGCCGGGGCAGCGGTTTCGGTCCGGGTCAGGACGCGGTGGCACCGGGAGCGGCCGAGGCAGCCGCCGGAGGCGGGATGGGCGGCGCTCCGGCGCGTCCCGGGATGGGCAGCTTCGGTGCTCGTCCGTCCTATGACGACGATCCGCACTCCGGTTTCCAGCTGGAAATGGACGAGCCGGAGGAGGACAGCGTCTTCGGTGGGGGCAGCGCCGCTCCGCCGGTGATCGGGGAGTAGGGCCGGGCTTCCGGGTCCGCGGGCCGGGCTCAGTAGCGGTAGAACCGCTCCGCCCGGCCCTGGCGGACCAGCTTCAGCCACTGCCGGAACGCCTTCGGATCGCGCTTCACGCCCACGAAGTACAGCCCGAAGCGCAGCACCTCCAGTGCGCCGATCTTGCGCATGCCCGGCTGGGACAGCAGGTAGCCGCGGTTGCGGTAGGTGTAGTAGCGCTTGACCTCGTTCTCCGGGTCCTGCGCGTGGAACTTCCCGCCCAGCATCGGTTTGAACTCGTCCGAACCGTCCGGGTGCAGGTAGGTGGTGCGCAGCGACGTGCCGAACGGCAGACCGGAGCGGACCAGCCTGCGGTGCAGTTCGACCTCGTCGCCGCGAAAGAACAGGCGCAGGTCCGGCACCCCGGTCACGTCCAAAGTGGACGAACGGAACAGTGCGCCGTTCATCAGCGACGCGATGCCGGGCAGGAAATCCGTGCCCAGTTCGGCAGGCGAGCGCTTCCACGTGAGCCCGCGGCGCAGCGGGAACGCCAGCTTCGCCGGTGCGTCGATGTTGGCCACCACCGGCGAAACCTCGGCCAGCCCGCGTTTCTCCGCCTCCTCCAGCAGGACCTCGAGCACGTGCTCGTCCGCGGGGCGGCCGTCGTCGTCGGCGAGCCACACCCACTCCGCGCCAAGCGCGAGTGCGTGCAGCATGCCGAGTGCGAATCCGCCCGCACCGCCGAGGTTCCGGTGCGAGGGCAGGTAGGTGGCAGCCAGCGGATAGCCCGCCACCACGTCCCGCGCGGACTGGTCCGGGCCGTTGTCCACCACCACGAGGTGGTCGACCGGACGGGTCTGCGCGGCGATGATCTTCAGCGAGTCCGCGAGCAGCTCACGCCGGTGTCGCGTGACCACCACGCCGACGACGGCGCCCTCGGGCAGCTCTCGCGTCTCGCTGCTCATCATTCCCCGCCGTTCTTAACCGTTGCCGGCTCGATGCCGAGGCGTTCGAGACCCTCCTGGCTCATGTTCTCGAACGGATCGCGACCCTTGTACGCGGTGAGCACCTCCCGCAGCGAACCCTGCTGCTTCAGGTGCCCCTCGTCCATCCAGATGGCCGAATTGCACAGCTCGAAGAGGAATTCGTCGGAGTGGCTCGCGAACACCAGGATGCCGGAGCGCTTCACCAGGTCCTTGAGCCGGTCCCGTGCCTTGTTGAGGAACGCCGCGTCGACCGCGCCGATCCCCTCGTCGAGGATCAGGATCTCCGGGTCGATCGAGGTGACCACGCCCAGCGCGAGCCGCACCCGCATACCGGTGGAGTACGTGCGCAACGGCATCTGCAGGTAGTCGCCGAGTTCGGTGAACTCCGCGATGTCGTCGACCCGCATCTGCATTTCCTTGGCGCTCATGCCGAGGAACAGACCGCGGATGATGATGTTCTCGACGCCGGAGATCTCCGGGTCCATGCCGATGCCGAGGTCGAAGACCGGCGCGATCTTGCCGTGGATGCGCGAGGAACCACGGGTGGGCTCGTAGATCCCGGCGAGCAGGCGGAGCAACGTGGACTTGCCGGCACCGTTGTGGCCGACCAGCCCGACGCGGTCGCCCTCGCTGAGCTTGAGCGTGACATCGTGCAGCGCCTCGATGATCGGCACCTTCTGCTCGGTGCCGATCTTGCCGCCGACCTTGCCGAGCACGCGCTTTTTCATCGACCGCGATTTCGCGTCGAAGATCGGGAAATCCACAAACGCGTTGTAGACGTCAATGCTGACCATGTGTCACACCCAATACGAGACGCGAGAGCGGTAGTTGCGCATGGCGACCAGCGCGAGTGCCCAGCCGACGATCGTGATCGCACCGACCACGACCCAGCTCGTCCAGCCGACCGCCTGTCCGAGCAGCGGGGACCGGGTCACCTGCATGAAGTGGTACAGCGGGTTGGCCTTGATGAACGGCAGCGCCCAGGACACCCCGTCGCGCACGCCACCTGCCAGCAGCTGGTCGACCGGCCAGACGATCGGCGTGCCGTAGAACAGCAGCTGGATCAGCGAGTTGATCACCTGGGGGATGTCGCGGAAACGGGTCGAGATGATGCCGAGCAGCAGTGCGGCCCAGCACGCGGTGAGGCCCAGCAGGATGAAGCCGGGGATGGCGAGGAAGATGTTCCAGCTCAGACCCGGATGGCAGAACTTTTCGGGCATACAGGCCCCGTCCGGCGAACCGAGCGAGTACTGGTTGTCCAGTGCCGAGAAGAAGATGATCAGCAGCACGACGTAGACGATCATGTTGTGCGCCAGCAACAGGGTCTGCCGCCACACCGTGCGGAGCACGTACACGCTCAGCGGCGCGGGGAGCTGTTTGATCATCCCCTCGTTCGCGATGAACGTCTCCATGCCCTCGGACAGGCAGCCCTGGATGAAGCCCCAGATGATGAACCCGGTGGAGATATAGGGCAGGAACACCTGGATCGGCAGGTTGAACAGCTGTGAGTAGAGCAGGCCGAGTCCGAGCGCGATGACGCCCTGGCTGATGGTGATCCAGAACGGGCCGATGACCGACCGGCGGTAGCGCTGTTTGATGTCCTGCCAGCCGAGGTGGCTCCACAGCTCGCGAGCTGCGAGGCCCTCCTTGATGTCGGCGATTGCCCTGGAGAACGTCTTGCGGTCCGAGGCGGGCGGTGCCGGCATCGAGACCTCGGGTTCGGCTGCGTGAACCGTGCTGGTGGCATGCACGTGGACGAGGGTACCGATGGGATGTGCCGCGCTCGGGCCGCCCCGGCCGGAACCGGGGCCCGCTCAGGCCGATACCAGACCGGCCGTTCCTTGTGTCCTGGTATTTTCTTGCGCTATGACTGCTGCTCTCGGTGCGGCGAGCCTCATGGTCGAGCTGCTTTCGGCGTACGCCGATCACCCGGACCCGCGATCGATCGCGGTCGTCGGGAACCAGCCGCTGGCACCGGACCCGGGCCGGGCCAAGGCGGTGGACGACTGTGATCTCGTGATCCGCGTCAACGGTTTCGTCACCGACGAACCCGGCGAGCCGGAGACCACCGGCAGCAAGGTGCACGCAGTCGTGTTCAACCGCGCCGTACGGGCGACCCGGCACGTTTTCCGGGATTACCGCCGTCGGCTCTACCTGCTGGTCGAGCCGGGCAGGCTGCACTGGGAGCCGGAGGCGCTGCCCGGCTGGTGGCCCGCCGACCTCGGGTTCGTGCCGGTACCGAACCGCGAGGTCGTGCTGCCGCTGTCGGACGCGCTCGGCCTGCCCTCGCGCACCGAATCGACCTGGTCGACCACCGGCACGCTGGCCGCCTGGATCGCGCGCACGTCGTTCCCCGAGGCGCAGCTCGTGCTCACCGGGTTCTCGTTCATCGACAACCCGCACCAGACCGCGTGGGAGCACGCCGCCGGGGATTCGTGCATCGTGGGGCCGGAACACCAGATCGCCGCGGAAGGGCGGCTGCTGGAGTCCTGGACCCGCACCGGCGACACCGTCCTGCTGCGCTGAACCCCACTCTGCGAAGGAACCGACCCATGGCCGTCCAGAAGATCAGAACCGGGCTGATCGCCCGGTTCGCCCGGTTGATCGACTTCCGCATCGACGAGCGGATGCGCGAGACCATCCACGAGCTCACCAACCGGGTCAACGACCTGGAGCACGCCACCGCCGACCACCGCAGGCGGCTCGACGCAGCCGAGTCCGGCCTCGGTGACGCCATCGGTGACCTGCGCTGGACCCGGGCCGAGCTGGACCGGATGATCCCGCACATCGCCGCACAGGAGGCGCAGCTGGAGACGCTGCGCGAGTCGCTGGTGATGACCCCGCGGAGCGAACCGGCCGAGGTCGCCGAGTCCCGCTCGCTGATCGAGGAGATTCAGCGGCAGCATTCGCAGATCCGGATCCGCCTCGCCGGGATCGCCAGGTACGAGGACCGGCTGCGCAGGCTCGAGGACGCGCAGCTCGCGCCGGCCACCCCGCAGTGACCTCGCCGGCGGTCGCCGCCCGCGACGCGACGGAGGCGGACGCCGAGCTGCTGCTGGCCTGGCGCAACGATCCGCGTGCCCGGATGGCCTCCCATGCCACCGGCGTGATCGGATTCGAACATCACCTGCACTGGTTGCGCGGGGTGCTCTCGGACGCGGCACGGCTGCTGCTCGTGGTGGAGGAGGTCGGGGTGCCGGTGGGCACCGTGCGGTTCGACCACGAGGGAGCCGGCGAGTGGGAGGTCAGCATCACGCTGGCGCCGGAGAGCCGTGGCCGGGGGCTGTCGCGGGTGGTGCTGGCAGCGGGTGAGCGATTGCTCGCGCAGCGGCACGAAGCGGTGGCCGTGCTGGCCGCAGTGCACCGGGACAACGCGGCGTCGGCGGCGTTGTTCGAGCATTCCGGGTACCTGGAGGTGGCGCCCGCCGAGAACGGGTTCCGGCGGCTGCGCAAGACTCTGGCCTGACCGCACGCACCACCGGGAGGACACCCACCCATGTCCGAAGTCCGCATCGGCGCCCATCTGCTCGGCCCTGCGCACCCGCCGTTCGTGATCGCCGAGATGTCCGGCAACCACAACGGCGATCTCGATCGCGCGCTGGCGATCGTGGACGCGATCGCGGACGCCGGAGCGCACGCGGTCAAGCTGCAGACCTACCGGCCGGACACGATCACCATCGACGTCGACGGCCCGGCGTTCCGCATCGGCGACTCGCATTCCCTGTGGGGCGGCGAGAATCTGTACCAGTTGTACGAAAAGGCGCATACGCCGTGGGAGTGGCACGAGCCGGTGTTCGTCCGGGCCAGGCAGCGGGGGCTGGAAGTGTTCTCCAGCCCGTTCGACCCGACCGCGGTGGAGCTGCTGGAATCGCTGGACGCGCCCGCGTACAAGATCGCCTCGTCGGAAATCGTCGACCTCCCGCTGATCGACCGGTGCGCGCGCACCGGCAAGCCATTGATCATCTCGACCGGGATGGCGAACGTCGCGGAGATCGACGCGGCGGTGCGCACTGCCCGCGCGGCAGGCAACGACCAGCTCGTCGTGCTCGGCTGTACGGCGAGCTACCCCGCTTCGCCTGCGGAGAGCAACCTCCGCGGGCTGCCGGTGCTTGCCGGGCTCACCGGCACGTTGGTCGGGCTTTCCGATCACACGCCGGGAATCGGTGCACCGCTGGCCGCGGTGGCGCTGGGTGCGGTGGCGATCGAGAAGCACGTGACGCTGGCCCGTGCGGACGGCGGCGTCGACTCGGACTTCTCGCTCGAACCGGCCGAATTGTCCGCGCTGGTGGTGGAAAGCCACCGCGCGTGGGAAGCGCTCGGCCGTCCGGTGCTCGGCCCGCGGGAGAGCGAAAAGGAGGGGCTGCGCCTGCGCCGCTCGCTGTACGTCGTGGCGGACGTCCGCGCCGGCGACGAGGTGACCGCGCAGAACGTCCGCTCGATCCGGCCGGCCGGTGGCCTGGCTCCGGCGGAGATCACCACCGTGCTCGGCCGGACGTTTCGCGTGGACGCGGCCAAGGGCACGGCGCTGACCTGGGACCTGATCTGAGCCGTCCGGGCAGGCGTCAGGGTGAGATGACCGGGAAGTAGGTCAGCACTTCCCGCTCGGCCGGCTCGTAGCAGCCGGCGATCTCCAGGTTCCGCCACATTCCCGACCACACTCCGGTCTGCTCGTCGAGCACGACGTCCGGCGAGGCCCATGCGCCGTCCGCGGCGGCGCGGACCTCGTCGGCCGACCACGAGGACGGGAAGTAGGTCTGGTCCACCAGGTAGTGTTTACCGCTGTCTTCTGCGGTGTGGCCGAAGGTGTAGCGCAGCGCCTCCGGGTAGTCCGCGGGCCGGGTGAGCAGTGGCTGCCCCGCGTTGTCGACGAGGTACCGGCGGAAACCGTTGAGCGCGGCCCAGAAGTCCCGCTGTGGCAGTACTGCACGCGGCCAGAGGTCGTAGCGGCTTTCCAGCAGCACCAGGTCGTTGACGAAGTCGACGAGGCAGCTGTTGCCGATCAGCGTCAGCTCCGCACCCCGGCACTGTTCGAGCAGCTGCCCGAGCCCGTCGAGCGCGGCGAGGTTGGGCTGCGCGTCGGTGTAGAGCCAGGCGGCGAGCGGCAGGTACTCGCGGGGTGCCCGGATCCGCAGCCTGCGGTGTTCGTCGAACGACAGCGACAAGTCGTCGCCAACCTGCAACGGTGTGCTCATGTGGTGGCGTTACCCCGGGAAGTAGGTGGCTGGGTCCGTGTCCAGCTTGGGCGGCGCGGGATTGTGCAGGGGGTCTGCCGGATCGACGTAGCCCGGCTGCGCGCTCGGCGGGGGCACCGAACTACCCGACGGGTAGCTCGGGTTCGCGTACCCGTTCACGTCGACCGTCTGGCCGGCGTAGGGGTTCTCGGTGTGCGGCGGGGCGGCACCGTGGTTGGCGCCGCCCGGATTCCAGACTGGGGTGTAGGGGATCTGGCCCTGGCCCTGCCAGGTGTAGCTGCCGGGGTGACCGTGCGGGTTGACCTGGGTGCCTGCCGGGGTGAAGCCGCCGCTGGGGTGGCCGCCGTTCCACGCCTGCCCGGCGACGTTCCCGGTCAGCCCGGTGTGCGTGTTGGGCGGGAACATCGTGCTTTGCCCCGGTTTGCCGCCGCCGGTCAGCTTGGTCACCGGATTGCCCGCCGCGTCGTAGGTCTGCGGTGCGTGCAGGTTGTAGACGCCGTTCGGCTTGCTGGGCCCGAACACCGGTGTCCCGCCGTGGATCCCGCTGCCGAGCGAGGAGGTCGGCGTGGTCCCCGGCGGGAGGTCGTTGTTCGCGATGTGCCCGCCGCTGAACGTCGCAGGCTTCGATTTCTTCGGGTTCTTGTGCGGTTTCGCCGGTTTGAGGTTGCCGAGGTTCACGTGGTCGTGCGTGTGCTGGGGGATCGTCCCGCCGCCGTGCGGGTGCTGGTTCGGCGCGCCCGGTGAGGTGGACGTCTTGCCGTCGCCGTCGTACTTGTCTTTCCATTCCTGCTCGGGGTTGCGCAGGTCGTCCGGGTCGAACGCCCGGCTGCTGGTGGTGGAATCGCCACCGGAACGCGGGCGGCCACCGGAGCCGCCCGGCGACTTGCCACCGACATGCGGCGCACCGGGCTTGCCTGCCTTGCCCGGTTTGATCCCCTTCATCGCGTCGTCGACGTGGCTGAGCACGCCGCGCGTTTTGCCGAGCAGACCGCCCAGCGTCTTCAACGCCTTCACCAGGCGCTGGACCAGGCTGGAGATCTTGGACGCGGTCTTCGCGACGAGATTGACCACCTGCGGTACGACCCAGGTGAGGCCGACGCCGAGGCTGAAGACCACCTGCAGCGCCCACGACACCAGATGGGCCACGACCTCGGCGATCGTGTCGCGGACCAGGCCGCGCACCGCGGCGACGATCTCACCGGCGGTCTGCACGCCACCGGCTGCGCCGTCACTCGCCTCGCCCGCCGCGGAGACCAGCGCGGCCACGTCCTCGGCACGCTTGCGGTAGGCGTCGGCTGCCTCGCCGTTCCAGTTCTGCAGGTCGGCCTTGACCTGGTCGGCGAGGTCCTGGCTGACCGAGGCGAGCTCCTTCGCGACGTTCTGCCAGGTCTGGGAGTACGAGGTGATCTGGTCGGGGTCGCCCGCGAGTGCGTCGAGTGCCTTCTTGAGCGGGCCGACGTGCTCCATGAGCCAGCCGACGCCTGCGGCGAGAATCGCACCGAAAGGATCGGTCACGAACTCGAGCGCATCCATCGCGGTACCGGCGGCCCCGAGCACGGCCGAAGCCCAGTCGCCGCTCTCGATACTGCTCTTGACGTCCTGGGCGTCCTCGAGCAGCGGGACGCCGGACACCGCGGTCGTGCTGCTTTCCGGGGCAGCCACCAATGGATTGCTCAACAGGGCCCCGCCTCTCCTCGTACCCGACGCGCGACTTTACCGTCTGCTCCAGCCAACAGTCGCCGTGAGTCTGGCCGTGCGTACCGAAGATCAACCCGAAAGGCCACCCGCCGGTACTGCACGGGCGGCGTGCCGGAGTTCCGCTGGACAGCGCATCTAGGCTCGGCCGTATGGCAGGTGAGAAGTCCCGCAAGGCCTTGCTGGGCACCATCGGCGCGCTCGGTGTGATTCCCGTCGCGTCCGGAGTCGCCGGCATTCTCGGCGGGCCGGAACGGGCGCCGGGCGGGGCTGCGACCACGCCCAGCGTCGACAGCGAATACCGGTTCGTGAACACGTTCTGGGCCGCCGCCGGGCCCGTGCTGTGGTGGTCGATCCGCCGTCCGGAGAAACGTGCGGCGGTGACCAGGCTCGTGCTCGGCACCGCTGCCGCGGGCGGCCTGCCGCGGCTCCTCTCGGCGAAGCGGGCCGGGGCGCCGCATCCGGTGTTTCGTGCCGCGACCGTACTGGAGTTGCTCGTGGTGCCGTTGGTGCTGGCGTGGCATGCGAGCGTGGTTCAGGGCGACAGTCAGGCGTGGAAGAAGCTGCGCACCCCGTCCACTACGCGGTCGACGTCCGCGTCGGTCAGCGAGGGGAACAGCGGTAGGGACAGTTCCTGCTCGTAGTACGCCTCGGCGTTCGGGCACAGTCCGCGGCGGTAGCCGAGATCCTCGAACACCGGGTGCCAGTACACCGGGATGTAGTTGACCTGCACGCCGATGCCCAGCCCGCGCAGGTGGTCGAACAGGGCGCGGCGGCGGTTCTCCAGCACCCGCAGCGGGTAGAGATGCCACGCCGGGTCGGCGCCGTCGCGGGCCGGTGGGGTCAGCACGCCTTCGACGTCGGCGAGGGCGGTGTTGTAGCGCGCGTGGATTTCCGTGCGGCGCTTCTTGAACTTGGCCAGCCGCTTGAGCTGGCTGCTGCCCAGTGCGCACAGCACGTCGGGCAGCCGGTAGTTCAGGCCGAACTCGTGGACTTCCTGGTGCCAGCCGCCCTCGTCCGGGTGCCGCTGCACAGCCTTGTCGCGGACCAGCCCGTGATTGCGGAAGCCCTTGGCACGGCGCAGCAGGTCCGCGTCCGCGGTCACCACGGCCCCGCCCTCGGCGGTGGTGAGGTTCTTGGTGGGAAAGAAGGAAAACGTGGTGAGGTCCGCGATCGACCCGACTGCACGGCCCTGCCAGCTCCCGCCGACGGAGTGCGCGGCGTCCTCCAGCAGCAGCGCGCCCGCGTCGTGCGCGAGCTTCGCCAGTGCATCCAGTTCGGCCGGGTGCCCGGCGTAGTCGACGGCGGCGACCACCTTCGTGCGCTCGGTGACCGCGGCCGCGGCGGCATCGACGGAGAGGTTGCCGGTGTCCGGTTCGACGTCGGCGAACACCACCTTGGCGCCGTGCAGGGCGGCAGTGGCGGCGGTGGCGACGAACGTCATCGGAGAGGTCACGACCTCGTCGCCCGGCTTGATCCCGGCCGCGGCGTAGGCGACGTGCAGCGCGGCCGTGCCGGACGTGACCGCGACGGCAGGCACTCCGCCGGTGTGCTCGGCGAGGTCGGCCTCGAACTGCGTGACGGCAGGGCCGGTGGTGAGCCAGTCCCCGCGCAGCACCGCGGTGACCGCGGCGATGTCCTCGTCGGTGACCGATTGGCGGCCATAGGGGAGGAAAGCCGGTGAAGTGCTCTTTCCGGCGGCGGCGGCGGATTCAGGCAGGTCGGCTTCAGGCATACTGCTCGACCAGTTCGCGCAGTTCGTCGGCTTCGAGCCACAGGTTGTTGGTGTCCGAGCGGTAGGCGAACCCGTCCGGCATGGGCTTCCCCTCGGCAGGCGGTTCGTAGCCCCAGCCCGCCAGATGCGGCTGGACCACGTACCGGTCGGGCAGCTGCACCGTCCGGCGGGCGTCGTCCGGCGCGATCATCTCCTCGTGCAGCTTCTCGCCCGGCCGTACGCCCACCTCGTGCATCGGCGAACCTGGTGCGATCGCCTGCGCCAGGTCGACCAGCCGCATGCTCGGGATCCGCGGTACGTACAGCTCACCGCCGCGCATCCGGTCGAACGAATCGACCACGAACCGCACCGCCTGCGGCAGCGTGATCCAGAACCGGGTCATGCCCTTGTGCGTGATCGGCAGTGACTCGCCCTGTTCGGCGAGCTTGCGGAAGAACGGGATCACGCTGCCGCGCGAGCCCATCACGTTGCCGTAGCGCACGACCGAGAACCGGGTCGGATGCGCGGCCGCGTAGTGGTTGCCGCTGATGAACATCCGGTCGGCGCACAGCTTGGTGGCGCCGTAGAGGTTGATCGGGCTGGAGGCCTTGTCGGTGGAGAGCGCGACGACCTTGCGCACCCCGGTGTCGATGGCGGCCTCGATCACGTTCTGCGAGCCCATCACGTTGGTCTGCACGAACTCGAACGGGTTGTACTCGCCGGTGTCGACCTGCTTGAGCGCCGCGGCGTGCACCACGTAATCGACCCCGTGCATGGCGCGTTCGAGCCTGCGGCGGTCGCGGACGTCCCCGATGAACCAGCGCAGCCGCGGGTCGTCGGCGAACAGCTGGCGTGCCTCGTACTGCTTGAGCTCGTCGCGGGAGAGCACCACGAGCCGGCTGGGGTTCAGCTCGGCGAGTGCGTGCGCGATGAACGCTTTGCCGAACGAGCCGGTCCCGCCGGTGAGCAGGATGCTGGAGCCATCCAGCTCGGACATCGGTGACCTCCGCGGTTCGGGTTCCTTGGCTGAGGCCATCATGTCACCCATGCGTGCAGGCCCCGGCGTCAACGCCGTGATCCAGGCCCGGTCGTCGTCCACCCGGCTGCCGGGCAAGGTGCTGCGGCCGCTCGCCGGACGGAGCGTGCTCGGCTGGGTGGTGCGTGCGGCGGCCGTCGCACCCGGGATCGACGAGGTGGTCGTGGCCACCTCGGACGCGGCAGACGACGACGAGGTGGCTGCCGAGGCGAAGCAGTGCGGGGCGCAGGTCGTGCGCGGTCCACTGGACGACGTGGTGGCGCGGTTCGGGCTCGCGCTTTCGCGGTACCCCGCCGACGCGGTGGTCCGGCTCACGGCCGACTGCCCGTTGCTCGACCCCGCGCTGATCGGACGGCTGGCCGCGGTGTGGCGTGCCGAGCCGTCGCTGGACTACGTGTCCACCACGCTGGTGCGGACGCTGCCACGGGGATTCGACGCCGAACTGGTGCGTGCGGAGGTGCTGGCGGAGCAGGTCACGACGGCTTCGGGGGCGGACCGCGAACACGTCACGTCGGCGATCTACCGGCAGCCCGCCCGCTACGCCTGCACCGGGGTCGTGGTCAGCCCTGCGGCCGACGACCTGCGCGTGACTCTCGACACTGCCGAGGACTGGAAGCTGATTTCGGCCGTGGTGGACGAACTGGGCGATCGGCCGGGCGAATGGCGTTCCGTCGTGGCGCTCCTGCGGGCACGGCCCGACCTGGTGGCGTTGAACGCACACGTCGAGCAGAAGAAGCTCGGCCAGTGAAGCTCCTGCTGCGAGCCGATGCGTCGCCGACGATCGGTGCCGGGCACGTGGCCCGCGCGGTGGCGTACGCGGAGCGTGCGGTGGCGCGCGGCTGGCAGGTGAGCTTCGCGGGGACGACGGCCAACGCGGAGTGGCTGGCCGTGCGCTTGGCCGAGTTGTCCGTTCCGGTTCTGCCGGGTTCCTCCCTCGGTGCACTGGCTTCCGGCTTCGACGCAGTGCTCCTGGACCACTACGCGATCGGTGACGTCCGGGCGGAGGTCAACGCGGCGGGGGCGCGCCTGGTGTCCATCGAGGACGACGCTTTCGGCCGTCGTCCCGCGGATGTCGTGGTGGATTGCGGATTCGCGCCCGGCCCCCGCCCCGCGGACGGTTCGGACGTGCTCCTGCGCGGCGTCGAGTACACCGCGCTTCGCGACGTCGTGTTGCGCGCGCGGGCTCGCCGGGCTTCGCAGGGACCGTCGAATCCTCCGCATGTCACGGTTGTCCTCGGCGGCGGCGCCGAGTGGACGTCGACGGTGGCTCTTCTCTTGCGCGCGCTGCGTGACACCGGCCTGCCGTTCACCGCCGACGCGCTCGTCCGCGGTACCCCGGAACTGCCGTCCCTTGTCGACGGGCAGGAGATCCGCGTCGCTGCCCCGCACGCCGGTCTGCTGGAGGTTCTGACCACGACCGACGTCGCGATCAGCGCTTCCGGGGTCACCTTCCTGGAGCTGTGCTGTCTCGGCGTGCCCACCGCCGCGGTGCAGCTCGTGGACAACCAGGCAGCCGGTTACCGTGCCGCGCTGGACCTCGGCCTCGCCAGCCCGCTCGGCGAGGCGGCCACCGTGGCGGACCGGCTGCCGGAGGTCACGGCCACGCTGCGCGAACTGCTGTCGGACACGGCGTTGCGATCCCGGCTCAGCCGGACCACCGGCGCCACGGTGGACGGCGGCGGGGCGGATCGTGTGCTGGATGTCCTCGCCTCGTACTGAGGTGCTGCGGAGGGAGATCCGATCGAGGAACGGGGCTGTCCGCAATCACGGTTAGCGTCCGGCACATGACACTCACCCCGTTCCACATCCACGTCCCACCGGCCGCCCTCGACGATCTGCACGATCGTCTCGCCCGGACCCGTTGGCCCGATCAGCCCGAGGACGCCGGCTGGGAGCTGGGGATCCCGGTCGAGCAGGTGCGGGAGCTGGCCGAGCACTGGCGGCTCCGCTTCGACTGGCGCGCCGCCGAGCAGCGATTGAACGGCTTTCCCCAGTTCACCACCGAAATCGACGGAACCCGGGTGCACTTCCTGCACGTCCGCTCGCCGGAGGCGGGGGCCACCCCGCTGTTGCTGACACACGGCTGGCCGGGGTCGGTCGTGGAATTCCTGGACGTGCTCGGGCCGCTCACGGATCCTCGCGCTTACGGCGGGGATGCCGGCGACGCGTTCCACGTCGTGGTGCCTTCGATCCCCGGCTTCGGTTTCTCCGGGCCGACCCGCGACCGTGGCTGGGGCCCGGCGCGCGGGGCGCGTGCCTGGGCGGAGCTGATGACGCGGCTGGGCTACGAGCACTTCGGCACGCACGGCGGTGACTGGGGCGCGTTGATCTCCCGCGAGCTGGGTGTGCAGTTTCCCGAGCGGGTACGGGGAGTGCACGTGACGATGCTGCCCACCGCGGTCGCGCGGGACGAAACGGACCTCGCGGGGCTGAGCGGTACCGAGCTGGCCGTGGCCGAGCGGTCGCTGGCGAAATCGCAGGCGTTCCAGTACGCCGGTACCGGATACGCAGCGATCCAGGCCACCAAGCCGCAAACGCTTGCCTACGGCCTCACCGACTCACCCGCAGGCCAGCTGGCCTGGATCGCCGAGAAGTTCCGCTCGTTCTCGAACACCGGCCACGACCTGGTGGACCGCGAGGATCTGCTCACCGACGTGTCGATCTACTGGTTCACCGGCACCGCGGGTTCGTCGGCCCGGATCTACGCCGCGCTGGAAACGCCGTGGGGCGCGCCGCTGCCGGAGTGCCGGGTGCCCACCGGCGTCGCGGTGTTCCCCGACGACATCGGACTGCCGGTGCGCGCGCTGGCCGAGCGCACCACCAACGTCGTCCACTGGTCCGAATTCCCGGCAGGCGGCCACTTTCCGGCACTCGAACAGCCGGACGCGCTGATCGGAGACCTGCGCGCCTTCTTCGCCGGCCGGTAGCGGCCGGGCCTCAGAGGTACTGCCCGGTCCCGCTGATGCCAGGAGCGGGCGCCTCTCCCGGCGCGGCGGACGAGCCGGCCGGCAGCCCGCGCCGTATCTGCTCCAGCTGGACGCGCGCGGCCATCTGCTGGGCGAACAGCGCGGTCTGGATGCCGTGGAACAGGCCCTCCAGCCAGCCGACCAGCTGGGCCTGGGCAATGCGCAGTTCGGCGTCCGAGGGCGTGCGGTCCGCGGTGAACGGGTGCACCAGCCGTTCCAGTTCCTCGCGCAGTTCGGGGGCGAGGGCCTGCTCCAGTTCGCGCACCGAGGTCTCGTGGATCTCGCGCACCCGGTCGCGGCTGGCGTCGTCGAGCGGAGCGGCCCGGACTTCCTCCAGCAGCTGCTTGATCATGGTGCCGATCCGCATCACCTTGGCCGGTTCCTCGACCAGATCGCCGACCGATTCGGTTTCCTCGCCGTCCGGCGACACCGGGGCGGTACCGACCGGGACCCCGTCCGGCCCCACGACCAGCACGTGCGGTGCAGACTCGTCACCAGTGGTGCCCGATCCCCGGAAGTTCGGCTCGCTCATGTGTTCCATCCCCGTAGCTGGCTCGTGGTTCGTGTCCGAGCGTAGCGGCAACCGGATACCCGGGTCGTGTTCTGCCCAACCCCGCGGTGACCCGGGAAACCGCCCGTCCGTACGGTGTCCACCATGGCGTTCGACGTCGCTCGTATCCGTGGGTTGTTCCCCGCGCTGGGTGATGGCTGGATTCACTTCGACGGCGCCGCCGGAATGCTGGTCCCGGAACAGGTCGCTTCGGCCGTGTCGACGGCCATGCGGGCGCCGGTTTCCGGGCCGGGCGGAGCGTTTCCGGCCTCCCAGCGTGCGGAGAGCATTGTCACTGCTGCCCGCAGGGCGGTGGCCGATCTGGTCGGCGCGGACCCGGCCGCGGTCGTGCTCGGGCCGAGTTCGTCGGTGCTGTTGTGGCGCCTTGTCGACGCGCTTGCCGAACGCTGGACGATCGGCGACGAGCTCGTGGTGTCGCGGCTCGACGAGGAAGCCAACATCGCGCCGTGGCGCCGGGCCGCGAAGCGCGTCGGTGCCGTGGTGCGCTGGGGCGAGATCGACATCGAGACCTGCGAGCTGCCGGCCTGGCAGTACGAGAACCTGGTGTCGGCGCGGACGAAAGCCGTCGCGATCACGCTGGCGTCGGGATCCGTCGGTACCCGCCCGGACGTGCCGACGGTCATCGAGTTCGCCAAGCGGGTCGGCGCGCTCGTGGTGGTGGACGCGACCTACGCGGCCCCTTTCGTGCCACTGGACCTGGAGGAACTCGGCGCCGACGTGCTGGTCGTGTCGGCGCAGGCGTGGGGCGGGCCGTCGGTCGGTGCGCTGGTGTTCCGCGATCCGGAGCTGCTCGAACGCATCTCCTCGGTGTCGCTCGATCCGAACGCGCGCGGCGCGGCCAGGATGGAGCTGGGCCCGCACCCCTATCCGATGCTCGCGGGCCTCATCGCATCCGTCGACTACCTCGCAGGCCTCGACGACGCCGCGACCGGTTCCCGCCGGGAACGCCTGGTGACCTCGCTCGGCTCTGCCAAGTCGTACCATGCGGGCCTGCTTGCGCAGCTGTCCACGGAGCTGCGTTCCCTGCGGCACGTGATGGTGATCGGCGGTGCCATGCGCCGGATCCCGTCACTGGCCTTCACCATCGCCGACAAGAAGGCGCCGGAGATCGCGGAGTACCTCGCTTCGCAGGGGCTGTGCGCGTTCGCCGACGACGGCTCCGGCGGGGTGTTCGCGTCACTGGGTGTCGCCGAGGTCGGCGGTGCGGTGCGGATCGGGCTGGCGCACTACTCCAACGTCTTCGAGATCAACCAGCTGGTGCGGGTGCTCGAAGAGCTGCGCTGAGGGCCTACTTCGCGGCCAGCAGCACCTTGCCGAACACGGTGCCCTCCTCGAGCATCCGGTGCGCGGAGGCGGCCTCTGCCATCGGCACGACCTGTCCGACCACCGGCGCCACCGAGCCCTGCTCGACCAGCGGCCACAGCCGTTCCCGCACGTCGGCCACGATCGCGGCCTTCTGCTCCAGCGGACGGAACCGCAGGCCCGCCGCGTACACGTCGGCGCGCTTGCCGAGCAGCTTGCCGATGTTCAGCTCGCCCTTCACTCCGCCCTGCATGCCGATGATCACCAGCCTGCCGTCCGCGGCGAGTGCGTCGACGTTGCGGTCGAGGTACTTCGCACCCATGTTGTCGAGGATGACGTCCGCGCCGTTCATCTCGGCCCGCAGCACCTCGACGAAGTCCTGCTCCTTGTAGTTGATCGTGATGTCCGCGCCAAGCTGACGGCAGCTCTCCAGCCGCTCCGGCGAACCCGCAGTGACCGCGACCGTGGCGCCGAGCGCCTTGCCGACCTGGATCGCGTGCGTGCCGATGCCGCCCGCGCCACCGTGCACCAGCAGCACCTCCCCCTCGGCGAGGCCCGCGTGCATCACGACGTTGGCCCACACCGTGCACGCCACCTCGGGCAGCCCGGCCGCGGCGACCGTCTCGACCTCGGCTGGTACCGGCAGCAGCTGGCCTGCCGGTACCACGACGCGTTCGGCGTAGCCGCCGCCGGACAGCAGCGCGCACACCTCGTCGCCGACCTGCCAGCCTTCGGTGCCCTCGCCGAGTTCCGCGACCACGCCGGAACATTCGAGCCCGAGCACCTCGCTGGCGCCCCGCGGCGGCGGGTAGTTCCCTTGGCGCTGCAGGAGGTCGGCGCGGTTCACCGCACCGGCCACCACGTCCAGCAGCACCTCGCCGGGGCCGGGGCTCGGATCGGGTACCTCGGTCCACTCGAGTACGTCGGGGCCACCGGGTTCGCGGATTGTGATCGCGTGCATGGCCCGACTGTAGCCCCGCAGTGCGCCTGCTCGCGTTCAGCCGAGGTTGCCGGTGCCGAAGGTGTTGCAGCGAGCGGGTTGTCCGGTCTGGAACCCGGTGGTGAACCACTTCTCGCGCTGCGCCGACGTGCCGTGGGTGAAACTCGACGAATCGACGTCGCCGCCGCCGAGCCGCGACTGAATGTAGTCGTCACCGATCCGGGAGGCGGTGTCGAGTGCACGGAAGATGTCGTCCTGCGTGACGTCCTGGACCAGTGGTTTGCCGGATTCGGCCGGCGTGCTGGTGGCGTGGTTGGCCCACACCCCGGCGTAACAGTCGGCCTGCAGTTCCAGCCGGACCGAACCGGAGGCAGGCCCGGAACCGGTGCCGCGGTTGGACGTGCCGGTGAGGTTCTGCACGTGGTGGCCGTACTCGTGGGACAGCACATACGCCTCGGTGAACAGCCCGCCCTGCGCGCCGAAGCGGGACTTCAGCTCGTCGAAGAACGAGAGGTCGATGTACACGTGTGAATCGGCGGGGCAGTAGAACGGGCCGGTGTCCGATGTGGCGCTGCCGCAGCCGGTGCGCACGCCGCCGTTGAAAAACCGGGTGGTGGCCGTGCGGTAGGTCTGGCCGGAGCGGGCGAATTCACCGCTCCAGTAGTCCTGGATCGAGTTGACGATCGCGACGATCGCGCAGTCGTGGTCGCGGTTCGCGTCCGCGCCGGTGCGGCACTTCTGTGCGAGCGTGGTGGCGTCCAGCTGCCTGCCGGAACTCACGTCGCCGAGTCCGACGCCGTCCGCCGCGTGCGGCGCGGTGCTCGTGCCGCCGAACTGGGCCATCAGGAAGTAGATGAGGAGTCCGACCAGCCCGACCCCGCCGCCGCCGAGTGCCACCCGGCCGCCGACCCCACCGCCATCGCTGCCTCGCAGGTCCTGGACCTCGGAGGTGTCCAGCCCCGCACCGTCGTCGAATCGCACCGCGAAAGCGTAACCGCGGACCGGGAAACAGGACTGGGTGCGGCCCAGCGCTTGGACCGCACCCAGGTACTACCGAGGTTTCGTTTGTGGCGGTTGGCCACCGGCCGGGTCGGCGTCCGGCGGTGCCTTCGCGGTACCGAGGCCGCGAAGAGAATGCAGCGCCAGAGCGACGCCGGGTGCGCGTGGTCGATGCCTGCGCACCGGTACTACCCGCTCGTGCTGTTCGCAGTCGCGATCGATTCGGATCGAGGCCGTGCCGATCGCGGGGACACAGCGGGCGGTCAACCGCGGGGATCACCTGCCATGCCACCACCTGGCCTCTCCACGAGGGAGAACGGGCCGGCGTGCCCCTGCGGCGCGCTCGCTACCCGAATCACCTTCCGCTGACAAGAAGGATGCGCTTCTTTGCGCCGAGTCTCAACCTTTTCGTAACCCCTCCTTCGGGCGATGTTCGGCCCAAGGAGCCGCCCCGGCTTGCCTGCCGCCTGCCACCTACCCTGCGTGGATGACCGACGACCACGGCGTGCGCTGGCTGGACGGGTCGGAACAGCACGCCTGGCAGGCCTACATCGTCGCCTCGTTGCGGCTGCGCCAGCGCCTGCATCGCGAGCTGACCGAGGGGCACGGAATTTCGCTCGTCGACTACGAGGTGCTGGTGTGCCTCGACCTCCTCGCGGACGCGACGGCCAGGATGTCGGACCTGGCGAGCCGGCTCGGCTCGACGAAAAGCAGGCTGTCGCACCAGATCAGCAAGCTGGAGGCGGCAGGTCTCGTCCGCCGTCGCGCGGATCCGGAGGACAAACGCGGCGTGCTCACCGAGCTGACCGATGCCGGGCGCGGTCTGCTGGCCGAAGCGGCGCCAACGCATGTGCGCGGTGCCCGTGAGCACCTGATCGACCTGCTCACCCCGCAGGAGCAGGCCACCGTCGGCACGGTCTTCACCCGCGTCCTCGAACACCTGGCCGACCTCGAATAGCGGCGCGATACGCTGACCGGGAAGGAAGCGTGGCAGAGCGGCCGAATGCAGACGCCTTGAAAGCGTCCGTAGGGAAACCTACCGGGGGTTCAAATCCCTCCGCTTCCGCACCGCCGACCCCGGTTCGCTTTTCGCGGGCCGGGGTTGTTCGGGTCGTGGCCGGTTAACGTGAGGTGTGCGCCGTGCACCGGTCAAGTCCTCCGTGCTCCGCGACGTCGGGTACGACCCGGATCGTCGCGTGCTCGAGGTCGGCTTCCACGATGACGCGGTCTACCAGTACTTCCTGGTGCCCAAGCGGGTGTACCGGGAATTGCTGGCCGCGCCGAGCCACGGCCGGTACCTGAACCTGGAGATCAAGCCGCGCTACCCGGTGCGCCGGGTCGAGTGAATGCGGATCAGGGATTTTTCAGTTCCCGCAACGCCATTCGCGCGCGCACCTCGGGGCGGCGCAACGGCGGCACGGTGGCAGGCGGCTGACGCCGCTGCGGCAGCTCGTCGAGCAGCCGGGTGGTGATCGCGGCGATTTCCGCGACCGCCTCCTCGAACGGGTCACGGGTGGCGTCGGAAAGGGACTGCACGCCGGTCACCTTGCGCACGTACTGGCGTGCCGCGGCTTCGATCTCTTCCGTGGTAGCGGCGGGCTGCAGGCCGCGGAGGGTGGTGATGTTTCGGCACATGCGGTTCAGGGTACGGCGCTACGGAAGCGGCTATCACACTCTCGGGCCATCCTCGTTGACGTCGTGGCCGAGCGCCCGGCACCCTCGATGAAGTGCCCCTCAGACCTCGGTCCCGCCGTCCCGTCCGCCCTGCCGACGTCTCCGGTGACACCCCCATTCCCGAACAGGCGTGGCAACGGGTTCCGGCCGACGAACTGGTCACCCTCGTCTCGCTTGTACTGGTGGCACGCGGCTTTCCGGAGATCCGCGCCAGGATGGCCGCGGAGGCGTTGTGCCACGGCGACCTCACCGGCGCCCCGGACACCGGGGTCGTCCAGCTGACCGAGGTCCACCTGCCGGCCGTGGAAAGCGGTTTCGTGAGCCCGCGTGCGGAACCACTGCTGATCGCCGACCGCGGAGCGGCCGCACTGATCGACTACCGGCGTGCCTGCGGGCTGTGGGCGGTCGGCGACGCGATGGACCGCGCCGTCACGCGGGCAGGCCGGTTCGGGGTCGGCCTCGTGTCGATGCGCGGGGCAGGCCCGTTCGGCCGTGCCGGGCACCACGCGGCGAGGGCGTTGCCACACGGCATGATCGGGCTGGTGCTGGCCGCGGGCGGGGTGGAGGACCACCCGGCGCACCCGCTCGGTATGGCCGCTCCCGGCGGGGCCTACCCGGAGTTCATGCTCGACGTGGATCTCGGCGACGCGGCGCGGAACCCGCAGTTCGCCGGATTCGCGTTGATGGTGGACGTGCTGGCAGGGGTGCTCTCCGGCGTCGCCGACCACGAGCACGACACCGGACTGCTGGTCATCGCCATTGCCCCGACCACGCTCCGCAGCGCGGACGGTTTCTACCGCGCGGCGAGCGCCCTGTTCGGCAGCATGCTCGGCTGGGAGGGCGGCGCGCCGATCCGCTACCCGGGCTGGCGGGAGGCGCAGTACCTGGAACAGTGCCGGGCGCTGGGCGTGCCGCTGTCCGCCCCGGTCCGGCGGCAGCTGGATTCGCTGGCCCGCGGTCTCGGCCTGCCCCCGCTGACCACGGTCGGGTAGTGGTTCTGGTCTGCTTCGCCGGCCACGGTCGAGGTAGCGGGCCTGTCCGATCCCGTTGACCACGGTCGGGCAGCAGTCCTGTCTGCCGCCGCTGGCCATGGTCCTGTCTGCCGCTATCCGATCGCGGTCGGGACAGCGCCGGGGTCAGTGCGCCAGGCTCACCCGGCCGCGCTCCCGGCCGACCGTCACCACGTCGCCCGCGGAGAGCTGGCGGCCGCGGCGGGTTTCCACCTCGCCGTTCACGGTCACCTCTTCCGCCTCGATGAGGTCCTTCGCATGTGCACCGTCCTCGGCGAGTCCGGCCAGTTTCAGGAACTGGCCCAGCCGGATCGGTTCGCCGGTGATCGGGACGTCGCGCACAGGCTCGCTCATGCGCCGCATCATGTCACGGGCAGCTCTGCGCTCAGCGCCGGTCTGCCGGGTGGCGCCTGGTGGCGTCGTCGAAGCAGCTCGGACGAAGGCGCCGCCTGCGAGCTCCCGCTGCCACGGCTACCGCTCGTCGCACGCACCTCCCACCGGTCTCTTCCGCCGCTAGGATCTCGATCTTCGGACCACGCGAGGGCGAGGAGCCACGATGAGGGACTTCACGGACAAGGTCGCGGCGATCACCGGCGCAGGGTCGGGGATCGGCCGTGCGCTGGCCTTCGAACTGGCGGTGTGTGGCGGCAGGCTCGCGTTGTCCGATGTAGACGAAGAAGGCCTCGCGGGCACCGTTGCGGAGGTTCGCGCCCGCGGTGCCGAGGTCCGCGGCTATCCGCTCGACGTCGCGGACCGGGCAGCGGTACTGGCGCACGCCGAGGACGTGGTGCGTGATTTCGGCCGGGTCAACCTGGTGGTGAACAACGCAGGGGTGGCGCTGGGGGCGACCGTGGCGGAGATGAGCTTCGAGGACTTCGACTGGCTGCTCGGGATCAACCTCGGCGGGGTGGTGAACGGCACCAAGGCATTCCTGCCGCATCTCATCGCTTCCGGCGACGGGTACGTTGTCAATATCTCGAGCGCGTTCGGATTTGTCGGAGTGCCCACGCAGAGCGCATACAACGCGGCGAAGTTCGCCGTTCGCGGATTCACCGAGTCGTTGCGGGAGGAAATGTTGGCCATCGGCCATCCGGTCGGTGTCAGCTGCGTGCACCCCGGCGGGATCAAGACCGACATCGTCCGCCACGCGCGTGGCGGCAGCGGCGACGACCACGAGGCCGTCGTGTCAGGTTTTGAGAAAATTGCCCTGACCACACCAAAGAAGGCCGCCGAGACGATCCTGCGCGGCGTGCGCAGGCGGTCCGCCCGGATCCTCATCGGGCCGGACGCGCACGTGATCGACGCGATCCCGCGGGTGCTGGGCTCGGCCTATCAGCGCCCGCTTGCCGTGTTGGCAAGGCCCGGATTGAAACGGCTTGGCCGGAACTGATATTCGGTGCGGCCACCGAAAGCGGTGTTCACCCGATGGAGTTGAATTCCCAACGGTCTCGTCGGAAATGCTCCAGAATGCGGAGGTCTGTCCGCATGCCCGTATCCCGGAGGTAACCTCGATGCTGCGCTTCGCCGAGCTGCGACCGGCTGCACCCGCCGACCGCTCCGCAGCGGAGCTGGCAGACCGGACCGGGATCATCGCCGCGAGCGTGCCCCGCACCCGGCGGAGCCCGGAGGGCGGCGAGGTGACCAGCGGCGAGCGGACACAGCCCATGCCGGCCGTCTTGGGCAGTGCGGAAGCCGTGACGCGGACTGCGGTGGTTGCGCGTCGGCGTCGGCGGGCCTTCGCCACTGGCGGGGTGGCACTCGCGCTGGTGCTGTTCGGCTGGCTCGCCGGCGGCCTCGTCGTCGGCGGGCTACTGGGGAACCCCGGCACCGACGCGGCGGTCGTAGGCGACCAGCGCGAGCCGGTCGCCGCGAAGCCGACTCCGCCCCCGGCACCCGCACCCGCACCGGCCCCGGCGGCGGCTCCGGTCACCGTTTACGTGCCGGTACCGACCACGGCGCCGTCGAGCCACAAGAGCGCGTCCGCTCCGCACACCTCAGCTCCGAAGAAGGTCCAGCCGCGGGAGGACACCCCGGCGCCGGCCACGAGCAGTGCGCCGGGGAGCGAACTGAAGCAGTTCGTCGACCAGCAGTGGAAGCCGTGGGCGGACTTCGCCCACCAGGTCGCCACCGGCCGCTGAAAGCCCAGCCGAGTCACCTCGGCACGCTCCACATACCAGACGGCGCGACCTCGGTGCGGCCATTCGAGCCGAGGTCGCCTCGGTGGGGTGATCTTGGTGGGGCCTGTTTCGGCGGGGCTGGCTCGGTGGGGTGATCTTGGTGGGGCCCGTTCCGGCCGGGCTGCCTTGGTGGGGTGATCCCGGCCGGGCCAGCCCAGCGAGCCATCCCAGCCGGGCCATCTCAGTCGAGTCGTCCCGGCCGAGGTCATACCAGCGGGGGCGTCTCAGCTGAGTCGCCCCTGCTGAGGCCACCCCATCCGGGAACGCCTCAGCCGAGCCACACGTACTCGTGTTCCGGGCGTCCCGTTGCGCCGTAGCGTAGTCGCATTTCCACCGCTCCCGATTCGGTCAGCGCGGTGAGGTAGCGCTGTGCGGTGGCTCGGGCCATGCCCAGTTCGCGGGCCACCTCGGCGGCCGAGAGCGGGGCAGGTGAGCCACGCAGCCGTTCGGAAACCAGCCTGGCGGTCGCGCTCGACTGGCCCTTCGGTGTTGCGGCGCGGTCCTGGTCGTGCAGTGCGCGGAAGGCACGGTCCACGTCGTCCTGGTTGAGCGGACGTTCGCTGGTCACGAGGCCGCGGTAGCGGGCGTAGGAGGTGAGCCGTTCGGACAGTTGCCGGGTCGTGAACGGCTTGATCAGGTAGTTCAGCGCGCCGGCGCGGATCGCTGCGGACACCGATGCGGTGTCCGTGGCAGCGGAGAGCACGATCGTGTCGGTCTGCAGCTCCGGCAGCACCGTCAGACCGGGTTCGTCGGGCAGGTACACGTCGAGCAGCACGAGGTCCGGCGCCAGTTCGCGCACGCGGGCGCGGGCTTCGGCCGCGGTGTGCGCGACCCCGGCAACGGTGAACCCCGGTACCTCCGAGACGAATCCGGCGTGCACCCCGGCCACGCGGAAGTCGTCGTCGACGATGAGAGTGCGGATCATCGGGTGACCTCCAGTGTTCACGGTTCCTGCCCGCTCAGCAGATCGGGGAGTCTGGCCACGAACAGCGCGCCGGACGTGCTGTCGCCGGGGTCGGCGAGCCACACGTCACCACCGCGGGCGCGGGCGGCGTGCCGGGCCAGTGCGAGACCGAGCCCGTGGCCCGGCGCGAGCTTGGTGGACACGCCTTCGTCGAACAGCTTGTCCCGCAACGGTTCCGGCACTCCCGACCCGCTGTCGGCAACGGACACGTGCAGGGTGGTCCCATCGGCGAGCAGCCCGACTTCGACCGACGCCGGACGGCGGGCACCCATCCGGGCGGCGTGTAGTGCGTTGTCCACCAGGTTGCCGATCACCGTGCCTGCCGCCACCGGATCGGTCACCGAAGTGGGCACCCAGGAATCGTCGGCCAGCCGTAGTTCCATGCCTTTTTCTTGCGCCTGCTCGGTTTTCGCCACGAGCAGCGCCTGCAGGTAGGGGTCGGACACCTGGTCGCCGAGCGGCTCCGCCGGTGAGCCGGTGGTCTCGGTGAGCGTCTGCAGGTACTCCTCGGCCTCGGTGCGGTGGCCGAGCTGCAGCAGTCCGGACAGTGTGTGCAGACGGTTCGCGAACTCGTGCCGTTGCGCCCGCAGCCCGTCGGACAGCGAGCGGATGCCGTCGAGTTCGCGAGTGAGCGTGTCGAGGTCGGTGCGATCACGGAAGGTCAGCACGGTGCCCAACGGCCGATCGTCGCGCCGTACCGCGCGAGAGTTGACCACGAGCACCCGGTTTCCGGCCACGGCAAGGAGATTGTCCACCGGCAGCCCTTCGGCCACCGCCTTGTGCACGCGCGGCGACAGGTCCAGTTCGGCCAGCGGCGCACCCACCGGAATGGACGTGCCGAGCAGCCGTTCCGCCTCGTCGTTGCGCACCGTCACCCGTTGCTGCCCGTCGACGGCGAGCACACCCTCGCCGATGCCGTGCAGCACTGCCTCGCGTTCGTAGAGCAGCTCGGTCAGCTCGTGCGGCTCGAGGCCGTGGGTCACCCGGCGCAGCCGCCGGTTGAGCAACGCGGACGCGCCGGCGCCGAGCAGCAACGCCCCACCGGCGAACACCGAGGTCAACGCGATGAGCCGGTTGACGTGCCCGGTCACATCGCTGACGTCGAAGCCGACGCTGACCTCGCCGACCACCCGATTGCCTTGTCTGATCGGGGTTTTGCTGCGGACGGAGAGGACCAGCGTGCCCTTCTGCACCGCGCTCACCACGTCGGCGCCCGCGAGCGCCTCCTCGGCGGACGTACTGACCTGCTTGCCGATCTCGCTCGGCGTCGGGTGCGCGAGCCGGATCTGCTTGTCGTCGGTGATCACCACGAACAACGCACCGGTTGCTTTGCCCACGGCCAGCGACCGGTCCTCAAGCGGACCGCCCTGCTGCCGTGCCACGGCCCCGGCGACCACCACCGGATCGGCGGCCACCGACTTCGCGATGGCCAGCGCCCGCTGACCGTACTGTTCGGTCAGCTCACTGCGCAGCAGGGAGCTGACCAGCGCGACGCCGAGGCCCACCACGAGCACCACCACGCCGATCTGCAACAGCAGGACCTGACGGGTGAACCGCATCCGCGGAAAGAGCGCCCACTTCGGCATGCCAGGCAACATACCCCCAGCTCAGCGCCGTGCGCTAAATGAGCAAAACGTGGAGAACGAGCAGTACGCACGCAGAACGTCGACAAGCTTCTCCGCCGCGAACCGCGCTCCTAACCTGCCTGACAACCACGCGCGTCCCCATCGTGACGAAGGAGTCACCTCGATGGCACCACCACTCATCGAACTCGTCGGAGCCACGAAAAGGTTCCCGAACGGCTCGGGTGCTGTGCACACCGCGGTCCGTGACCTGAGCATGTCCGTCGACCCGGGGCAGTTCGTCGCCGTGGTCGGCCCCACCGGATGCGGCAAGTCGACCACGTTGTCGCTGGTCTCCGGTCTGCAGCCGGCGTCTGCGGGGCGGGTGCTGGTGCACGGCACGGACGTGCAGTCCATTCCGGACGGCGTCGGCTACATGTTCCAGACCGACGCGGTGATGCCGTGGCGCTCGGTGCTGGAGAACGTGGCGTCCGGGCCGCGGTTCCGCGGGGCGGGCAAGGCGCAGGCGCGGGCGAAGGCCGCGGACTGGATCGAGCGGGTCGGCCTCGCCGGGTTCGAGAAGTACTACCCGCACCAGCTTTCCGGCGGGATGCGCAAGCGGGTCGCGCTGGCGCAGACGCTGGTCACCGATCCGAAGATCCTGCTGATGGACGAGCCGTTCTCCGCGCTCGACGTGCAGACCCGTGCGCTCATGCAGGACGAGCTGCTGCGCCTGTGGTCCGGTTCGGGTGCCGCGGTGATCTTCGTGACGCACGACCTCGACGAGGCGATCGCGCTCGCGGACAAGGTGGTCGTGCTGACCACGAGCCCGGCCACCGTGAAGGACGTTTTCGACATCCCGTTGCAACGCCCGCGGAAGGTCGAAGAGCTGCGGCTCACCGAGGAGTTCCGCGCGCTGTACTCGAACATCTGGGAATCGCTGCGCGGCGAGGTCGACAAGGCCCGCCAGAAGGGGGCGAGCAATGTCGCTTGAGACTCCGGCCGTGTCGTCGGCCTCGGTGCCGGTCCTCGAGACCGAACAGGACGTGCTTGCCAAGGCGAAGCGCAACGCCGGGCGGCACAAGCGGAACGTGTGGTTGCTGCGGCTGGCGATCGTGGTGGCGTGGCTGGGCAGCTGGGAGCTGGCCGGCCGGTACTGGATCGACCCGTTCTTCTACTCGATGCCGTCGAAGATCTGGCAGCGGCTCACCGAATGGTTCACCGGCGGAACCGATTTCGGGTCCATCTGGTACCAGATACTGGTGACCGTCGAGGAGGCGTTCATCGGGTTCGTGATCGGTGCCATCGCCGGCGTGATCTGCGGTGTGGTGCTCGGGCGCAGCAGTTACCTCTCCGAGGTACTGGCGCCGTTCATCAAGGCCGCCAACGCGATGCCGCGCATCGTGCTCGCCGCGCTGTTCGTGATCTGGTTCGGGCTCGGGCTTTCGTCGAAGATCGCGACGGTGTTCGTGCTGGTGTTCTTCGCGGTGTTCTTCAACGCCTTCACCGGTGCCCGCGAGGTGGACCGGAACCTGATCGACAACGCCCGCATCCTCGGTGCGACGAGGTGGCAGGTGCTGCGCTCGATCGTGCTGCCCAGCGCGACCTCGTGGATCCTCTCCTCGCTGCACGTCGCGTTCGGGTTCGCGCTGATCGGCGCCGTGGTCGGCGAGTACACCGGGGCCAAGGCGGGGATGGGCTTCCTCATCTCCAACGCACAGGGCACCTTCGACACCGCCGGGGTGTACGCGGGCATGTTGATCATCATGGTGGTCGCGCTGTTCGCCGAATGGCTCATCGGCGGTGCGGAACGCAGACTGCTGCGGTGGCGACCGCAGATGTCCGCCGACGACGGCCGCCGGGACATCTGATGCGTCTCAAAAGGACACTCGCGATCGCGGCCGCGGCGTTGGTCACGCTCGCCGGGGTCACCGCGTGCCGCGATTCCCGGTACATCGACCTCGGTTCCGGCGGCACCCCGCACGTCAAGATCATGGTGGGCGGACTGTCCAAAGTGATCTACCTGCCGGGGCAGCTCGCGGAACAGCTCGGCGAGTACCGGAAGCAGGGCCTCGACGTCGAGCTGTACGACCAGCCGTCCGGGGCGACCGCGGAAACGTCGTTGCTCGCCGGTGAGGTGCAGGGCGTGATCGGGTTCTACGACCACACCATCGACCTGCAGGCCAAGGACCAGTGCCTCACGAGCGTGGTGCAGTTCTCGAACGTGCCGGGCGAGGCGGAGATGATCGGCGCCGGCAAGGCCTCGGAAATCCGCTCCGGTGCGGACTTCCGCGGCAAGAACCTCGGGGTGACGTCGCTGGGCTCCTCGACCGACTTCCTCACCAAGGCGCTGGCCGCCCGCGGCGGTGTGGGCGGCAAGGACTACACGCCGGTGAAGGTCGGTGCCGGGCAGACGTTCATCTCGTCGCTGCAGCAGGGCCAGATCGACGGCGGGATGACCACCGATCCGACGATCGCGCAGCTCACCAACACCAAGCAGGCCAAGATCCTCTACGATCTGCGCACCGTCGAGGGCACCAGGGCCGCGCTCGGCGGCCTCTATCCGGCCAGCTCGTTGTACATGAGCTGCGAGATCGTGAAGCGCTATCCGGACGTGGTGCAGAAGCTGGCGAACGCCTACGTCGACTCGCTGAAGTGGCTTTCCTCGCACACCGCGGAGCAGGTTGCCGACTTGATGCCGCCGTCGTTCGCGGGCGGGGACAAGGCGCTGTACGTGAAATCGCTCAAGGACAGCCTGCCGATGTTCACCGAGGACGGGCGGATGGACGCGGCAGGCGCGCGGAACGTGCTGGACGTACTCGGTTCGTCGTCGAGCAACGTGAAGCCGAGGAAGGACGACATCGACCTTTCGCAGACTTACACCACCCGGTTCGTGGACGCTGCGCACTCGCGCTCAGCGCAGTAGTCCACTCGTGAGGTCCGTGCCGGGGCCGTCGCCTTCCCCGCGGCCCCGCACGGACTTCTTTGCACACAAGGGAAATTCAGGACATTTGGGGAAGAATCAGCAGGATATGAATACCCTTCGAAAGTAGCTACCTTCCGACCCCCGCGAATCCAACACTGGTACCGCCGGCACCTCGAGTCCCCGCGATCAGATTGGATTCGCATGCACGCACGTCTATCCGCCCGGACGGTCCGGCTACTCGCCGTCACCGCGGCCGCGGCGGCGAGCCTCGCGGCTGCCGCAGGCACTGCCGGTGCGGCCACCCCGGGATTCGGCTCGCATTTCCACGGGCAGAACTACTCCGGCGGAAACTGGGGCGGCTACGTCAGCTTCGGTGATTTCACCACCGCGACCGCGAGCTGGACCGAACCGTCGGTGACCTGCAACTCCAGCAACGACCTGTTCGCGCCGTGGGTGGGCATCGACGGTGACGGATCGTCCACAGTGGAGCAGACCGGGGTGGCGACGGACTGCTCCAGCGGCAGCCCGGTGTACCAGGCGTGGTACGAGATGTTCCCGGACGCGCCGGTGTACTACTCGACCTCGGAAGCCCCGGTCGCGGCAGGCGACCAGATCAGCGCGACCGTGACGCGTACCGGGGACAACACCTACAAGCTGGACATCAGTGACACCACGAAGGGCTGGTCGAAGACCATCACCAAGTCGCTGGACTCGAAGCACGCCTCGGCCGAGGCGATCATCGAATCCCCGAGCGACTCCTACCCCTCGATCGACGGCGGGGTCAAGTTCAGCGGCGTGAAGTTCGACGACAAGAACCTCGCCGACACCAGTCCCCAGGGCCTCGACGCGGACGACAACGGCAGCGCCACGTTCAGCCCTGGTGACATCGGCTCGGACGGCCAGAGCTTCACCATGACGCGACACTGACGCGACACTGACGCAGCACCGACGCCCGGAACGGACCGCACCGGAGGTTCGTTCCGGGCGTCCGGCATGCGTGCCGGGGAAGTGACGGCGGTGGGCGGGACCGTGGCGGCGTGCGGTTCGCCCGCCCAGCCGGTGCGGTTCAGCTCTGCAGGTCACCGACCGCCCAGGCGAACACCATCAACGCGAGCAGCAGGGAGATCCCGGCCTGGACCATCATCGTCATCTTCGCCCAGATCCGCAGCGGCATCACGTCGGTGGGGCTGAACGCGCTGGCGTTGGTGAACGACAGGTAGAGGTAGTCCAGGTACCGCGGCTCCCAGTCGGGTTTCGCGGTCGCCGGATTGTCCATCTGCGGGAACTGCAGGTCCGGGTAGCTGGCCCGGCCGGCCGCCCGGCGGGCCGGGCCGCCGCGGTCGAACTCCCAGTACCAGAGCGAAAAGACGACGATGTTCGTCCAGTACACGACGGCACCGCTGATCAGCACCTGCACGGCGCGGCCGTGGAACGAGCCCTCGGCGATGCCGAGCACCAGCTGTACCGCGGAAATCCCGTTGAGCACGCTCACCACGGCCAGCGCGACCAGCGAGAGCACCCGCTCGACGGTGTTGAACTCGCTGATCCGGCCAGGGTTGAGCAGGAGCAGCGTGACGATCAGCAACGCGGTCAGCGCGGGCAGCAGCCACCACGGCTGCAGCACCATCCGGTCCGGCAGCGCCAGCTGCAGCGCGAGCGTCGCCACCACCACGGCGGCCGCGCTCCAGCGGGTCTCGCCGTCGGTGACCCGGCGCCAGGCCGGCAGTCGGTTATCCACCACCCGCCCACGGTAGGGCGGGCGCGCAGGTTCGTCGGGTCGGCACGCTGGGCGGGTTTCGAGCTACGTCGCGTGGTGCGAGGCTGCCGTGCACGCCCATTCCGGTGCCTTCGCGGCCGGTCGTGAGTGCGTGCGCCGATTTCGATCGGCGCAGGCACCCACGAGCCTCCGGTTCACGCCGGGTCGGCGAGGATCCCGTTGATCCGGGTGCCCGGATGCGTGGCGCCGTCCTGGCGGACGATCGCGATGTCCGAGGGCCAGCTCGCGTGCAGTGCCTTGGTCTGGCCCGGCGGGATGGTCGTGACGCCGGTCGGGGTCCAGCCCGGCGAACCCGCGGAAGCCTTGAGCGTGGTGATGGTCGCGGTCGCGGTCCGACCCGGCTCGACGACGTTGTGGCGAACACCGTTGTCCTGGCGCGGCAGATGGTAGACGTTGCCGTAGGTCGGGTCGTCCGGGCCGTTGAGGTCGACCCCGGGAACACCGTAGAGAGCGCAGTTGTGCGAAGAGGTGTTCTTGAACGACAAGGGCAGGTCGATCTGGTCGACGCCGCCACCAGGACTCTGCTTCGGTTTGCCCAACGCTGCCGACAGATCGTCGGTGGTGCAGCGCGGGGTGGTGTCCTTGGCGGGCTTCGTCGCGGAAGGCGTGCTTCCGGAACCGGGGTCGGCGTCCGAGGCGTCCGTCGGATCGTCGGTGGGTGCATCGGTGGCGGGTGACGACACGGAGGACGAGGCAGTGGCCGCTTCGGAAGTGGACGGTGCGGCGGCTCCGGATGTCGAGCCGCAGGCCGCGAGGGTGAACGCGCCCGCGACGACTGCGGCGCCGAGCGACACTCGCTTGAGCTGGTTTGGGGACATCCGAAAGTTCTCCTCTTCCCGGTGATGGCGAGCACGTGGTTCGCGAACATTCCGAAGATGCCCAGGACGCCCCGAAGTATGCGCCGGAGTGAGGTTGTTCCCCCGAAAGCAACCCTATGCGGTGAGCGGCGTCCACCGTGGCAGCGGCGGAAACGGAAAAGAGCGGCTCCAGTGCCTCCAGCGCACTCGAACCGCTCTTTCCCTTGTGTGCCGCGGGATCGGCAGGTCTCACACGTTGCTGATCTCCTCGATCAGCCGGTCGACGTCGAAGTGCTCGCTCTCCGCGCCGAGCGGCACCAGGTCGTAGGAGGACTCCAGGAACGTGCGGATGTCCTCGCGCTCCAGTTCGAACGAGGCGTAGCCGTCCGGGGATTCGATTTCCAGCGTCAGCATTTCCTCGTCATCGGACAGGTCAGGACGGATGCGCACGTCGCCGATGCCGCACGGCTCGTCGAGTCCGGTCGCGAGCAGTTCCCGCGCGAAGGTCCACTCGATCCACCGCCCGCGCTCGGTCCGGAACGCCACGGTGGCCGCGAACGGCTCGGCGGCGTCGTAGGACAGCCGGGACAGCACCGGGGTGGTGCTCTCGTTCAGCAACACGAACTGCGTCTGGTGTACGGCTTCGGTGTCCACGGCTGCTCCTGGTTTCCTCCGGTCGTTCGCGCCTTGCGAACTGGTCGGCAAGGAGATGTCCGGACCACCGGGCCGTGACGGCATGGGGCCGACGTTCACGCGATCGGCTGCATCTGTCCTCTGTGGCGTAATGACGGACACATATCCCTTGCGCACGCGCGGGCTCACGCGAGCGGCAACGTGAGCCCGACCTTGACCCGGTCCATCGCGACGCTCGTGGTGAAGTGCCGGACGTCCGGGTTGTCGACGAACATCCGCCTGCTGAACGCCTCGAAGGCGGTCATGTCCCGGCAGGTGACCACGAGGGCGAAATCCGCCGTGCCGGTCACGTAGTAGCACTGCTGCACACAGGACTCCGCGAGCACCTGGCGGCGGAAGACGTCGAGCACCCCGAGGCTCTCCCGTTCCATCTCGACCATGACGACGAAAGTCATGTTCAGCCCGAGCGCGGCAGGGGAGAGCACCGCGATCTCCTTCTCGATCACGCCTGCCTCCCGCAGCCGCTTGATCCGGCGCTGCACGGCCGCCGCGGAGAGACCGACCTTCGCGCCGATCACCTCGGCGATGGTGCGGGCGTCGGCCTGCAGGCAGGCGAGGATGGCGAGGTCGAGCTGATCGAGGTCGGGAGTGCGCACGCCCCAGGCTAACCGGACCGGACGGCCGGACGCCTCGTCTTTCCGGCCGCCCGGCTGCGGAACCGGCCGGCTCGGCCGCAATACCTCCTATCGAGCGAATGTGGAAGAGGTCTCTCCGTGACGTGGAACACAACTGACCGGTCTACCCAGGGGTAGGCCATAAAAGAGAGGCAGCCGGGGAAACCGCCGCCCGCCGGCTGGGGAGGTTCCGCCGTGAGTGCCACAGGAGTGTCGCCGAGAGTGCTGCCTGGCCACGCCGCCGTGGTCGCCGGATGGGGTGGTGCGGTGCCGGAGCGGGTGGTGACCAACCACGAGATCGCCGCCCGGCTCGACACCACCGACGAGTGGATCCGCACCCGCACCGGCATCCGCGAGCGCCGTCAGGTCGCACCCGGGCAGTCCACAGTGGATCTCGCGGTCGAGGCGGGCAGAGCTGCGCTGCGCGGGGGTCATGCGGACGCGCTGGTGCTGGCCACCTCAACCCCGGACCAGGTCTGCCCGGCCAGTGCGCCGCAGGTGGCCGCGCGGCTCGGCCTCGGAACGGTGCCCGCGTTCGACGTGAACGCGGTGTGCAGTGGGTTCGTCTACGCGCTGGCCACCGCATGCGGGTTCCTCGCCGGTGGCATCGCACGCCGGGTGCTGGTGATCGGCGCGGACGTGTTCACCTCGCTCGTCGACCCGGGCGATCGCACCACGGTGCCGATCTTCGGCGACGGTGCGGGTGCGCTGCTGCTGCGTGCGGGCGAGCCGGGGGAGCCGGGCGCAGTGGGCCCGTTCGATCTGCACAGCGAGGGTGAGCTGGCGGAGCTGCTGTGGGTCGAGGCGGGCGGCTCCCGGCACCGCGTGCCGGACGACCCGCACGAGAAGTTCCTCGTCATGCAGGGCACCGCGGTGTTCCGGCAGGCCTGCGCGCGGATGGCCGAATCGTCGCGTGCGGTGCTGGACCAGGCGGGCTGGATGGTCGGCGATGTCGACCGGTTCGTCGGGCACCAGGCCAACATCCGGATCCTCCAGACGACCGCGAAGCACCTCGGACTGCCTTCGGACGCGGTGGTCGCCAACATCGACCGGGTCGGCAACACCAGTGCCGCGTCGATCCCGCTGGCACTGGCCGACGCGGATGCGGACGGCACCTTGGCGCCCGGCCATCGGGTGCTGCTCAGTGCCTTCGGGGCAGGCCTCACCTGGGGTTCGACCGTGCTGACCTGGCCGGAGCTTTCCTAGCGCGGTGCCGCTTACCGGCGGGGCAGCGTGCCTGCTCGTACCAGGGTTCGCGCCAGGTCGGTGCTTTCGGTGAGGGTGTCGAGCGAGAGCGGCTGCGTGGCGAGCGCACCCTCGTGCAGTACGAGGAGCCGGATGGCGAGGACGCCCGGGTCCGGGCAGCCCGCTGCGGTGGCGAGTTCCTCGAAGAGGTTCAGCAGCCAGCGTTTCTGGTCCGTGGCCACGCGGTAGGCGGGATGCGAGGGGTCCGGGAGTTCGGCCAGTGCGTTGACGAATGCGCATCCTCGGGTGTTGTGCTCGCTCCAGGTCCGCAGTGCGTCGAAGGGTGCCGTGACGGCCTCGGCGGAGTCGGCGCAGGCGGCAACCGCAGCGCGGACGGCTGACCGCCAGCGCCGGTCGCGCTCGGCGAGGTAGATCGCGACGAGCTGGTCTTTCGAGCCGAACTGGTTGTACAGCGTTCGCTTGGTCACGCCGGAGTGCTCAGCGATCAGATCCACGCCGACCGCGGTGATCCCACGGTGGTAGAACAGCTCCTCGGCCGCCGCCACGATGCGATGACCTGCCGGAGTTCTGGGCGGCACGTCGTCCACGACACCTCTTCACAGATCGGTGTACCTTGGGTGGAGTTTACAGATCAGTATACCTGTGAAGGAGGATGCGATGGGTGTGCCCGAGACCATGCGCGCGATGCGGATCGCAGTGCACGGCGGACCGGAGGTTCTCGAGCCGGCGGAGGTGCCGGTGCCCGCCCCGAAGTCAGGGGAGGTGCTGGTCAGGGTCAGCGCGACAGCACTCAACAACACCGATCTGTGGACCAGGGAGGGCGCTTACGGCCGTCCGGGCGAGCCGAAGGCGTTGTCCGGCTGGCGAGGTCCGATCGACTTCCCGCGTATCCAGGGTGCCGACGTCGCCGGCCGCGTCGTGGCAACCGGCGCCGACGTGGCCGAGAGCTTCCTCGATCGCCGGGTGGTCGTCGACCCGGCGATCTACGACTCCGCAGGGCCGGATGCGAACCCGGTCGGCCTGATGGGGAGCGAACGCGACGGCGGCTACGCCGAGTACGTGACCGCACCGGCGGAGCGGGTGCACGACGTGACGGAATCTCCGCTCACCGACGATCAGCTCGCGACGTTGCCGACTGCCTACGGCACGGCGTTGGGCATGATCGAGCGCGGACGGCTTCAGCCAGGCGAGACCGTGCTGGTCTCGGGAGCCTCGGGCGGGGTCGGTCTCGCGCTGGTGCAGCTCGCCCGTGCGCGCGGTGCGAGGGTGCTGGGGATCAGCAGCGGAGCCAAGATCGATTCGGTGCGCGAGGCGGGCGCACACGAAGTCGTCGACCGCGCACGAGATGTCGGCCGGCAGATCCGCGCTGCCGCTTCGGAGGGCATCGACGTCGCACTCGACGTCGTCGCCGGAGACCTGGTCACCGAGGGGCTGCCGCTGCTGCGCGAAGGCGGCCGATGGGTCATCGCCGGAGCACTCGGCGGGTACGACGTGAGCTTCGACGTACGCCGGCTCTACCTGCACAACGCACAGGTGATCGGCTCCGCGATGCACACCCCGACGCACTTCGCGCTCCTCATGGACCTGGCGCGCCGGTCCGAGATCCGGCCCGTGATCGCCGCGACGTTCCCCCTGGACCAAGCTGCGCGGGCGCAGGAGGAACTCGCCCGAAGGCAGCACGTGGGAAAGATCGTGCTGCACCCTTAGGTCTGGTTCGTCCAGGCGCGGGTGGACTGGTGGCGGCCGCGCAGCAGCAGTTCACCGTGTAGCCGCCAGTGTTCGCGTTCCCCGCCGAGTGCGGCTTTCACGGTCATCTCGGCGGCCAGGATGCGGGACGGCGCTGCCTTGGCGTGTTCGGTGAGCCGCGCGGCTTCGTTGACCGCGTCACCGATCACGGTGTACTCGAGACGGCTCGACGTGCCGAGCTGTCCGGCGAACACCGAACCCGTCGCGACACCGATTCCCAGGTCCAGTTCGCCGGCGGAGAGCACCGCGTCGCGGATCGCGCGGGCTGCCGCGAGTGCCATGGTGGGTCCGTCGGACAGCTTCGTCGGCGCGCCGAAGACGCAGAGCGCGGCGTCGCCCTGGAACTTGTTGACCAGTCCGCCCCGCGCGTCGACCGCGGAGACGACGCCGGCGAAGAACCGGTTCAGCTTGTCCACCAGTTCCTGCGGCGGGGTGCGTGCGGCCAGTGCGGTGGAATCGACGACGTCCACGAACAGTGCGGTGACCTCGCGGACGTCGCCGGAGAGGGAAGCGCCGTACTCGAGTGCGTGCCGGGCGACGTCCGCGCCGACGTGCCTGCCGAACAGGTCGCGCATGCGGTCCTGTTCGCGCAGTCCGGCGGCGAGATCGTTGACCGAGGTCTGCAGCATGCCGATCTCACTGGAATCGTCCACGTCCACGCGCACCTCGGTGCTGCCGCGGGCGATCCGGTCCAGCGCCACCCGCAGCCGGTGCAGGGGTGCGGCGACGGCGCGGGCGAGCAGTGCGGTGCCGATCGCCCCGGTCGCCAGTCCGGTCACGGACAGCACGACGAGGCTGGGGGTCGGGTCCGCCTTGCCGAGGTCCGGCGGGGTGGCCACCAGCAGCACACCGATCAGCGGCACCCCGCACGCCAGCGCCCACGTGACGATCAGCCGGGTCAGCACGGTGACCGGCAGCGAACCCCGCGGCGGGAGCACGTCGAGCGCCATCGTCATCACCGGCCGGGCCACCCACTCCGCGGCCAGGTAGGTCAGGCCGACCGTGGTGAGCCCGCCGAGCCCGATGGTGAGCGCCATACCTGCCGCGTCCTCGAGCGAGCCGAGTACGCCGGCGAGCGTGCCCAGCGCCAGCGCGCCGAGCAGCCACAACGTCCCGCTCACCACGGCCATGTCCACCGGCAGCCGCAACGCCCGGCGCGCTTCGTCCTCGGTCGGTGGCCTGCCGAGGGTGAACCACACCACGGTGCGCCGTTGCAGGTAGGCCGTCCACAACGTGCCGACGACCAGGCTCACGGCGACGACTCCGGCCGCGGTGACCCCGAGCACCCAGCCGCGGTCGCCGACGTCGCCGGGCAGCCCCTGCAGGAGCAGCAGCAGCGCGACGACCCCGGCACCGGCGACACTCGAGCCGACGCCGAGTCCGGCGAAGCCCAGGCTGGTGCGTAGAACCAGCCGGAACCGCCCCGCCGTTTTCCCGCGCACGCCGCCGATCGTATGGGTTCGTGCCTCCCGGAGCGAGAAAAGCTTTGGTCCGCGCGCCGCACCGGTGATTACGGTGTGGATATGCAGCCGCTCGACGTCGACGAGATCCGCGCTTCGTTCGTCAACTGTTCCCGTGGTGAGGCCAAGTCCCTCACCGTGCCCACCGATGTGCCGTGGGCCACGCGCGACTTCCTCGGCTGGCGCGACCCGAAGGCGCCGGGGCGGGCCTACCTCGTGGTGGCGCACCGCGACGAGCTGATCGGGCTGTCCCTGCGTGCCGCGCCGCCGGCGAAATCGCGGCTGCGCAGCAACATGTGCGGTTTCTGCGGGACCACCCACACGCTGGCGGACATCACGCTGTTCAGCGGCCGTCGCGCGGGGAAGGCGGGCAGGGAGGGGAACACGCTGGGCACGTACCTGTGCGCTGATCTGGCGTGCGACGCGTATGTACGTGGCGAACGGCGTCCGGCCGTGCCGCAGCCACACGAATCGCTCACCGTGGAGCAGCGGCTCGAGCGGATGCGCGGCAAGGTTGGCCTGTTCGTGGAGCGGGTGCTGGAAACCCGGTAGCCGCAACAAGGGGATGCCGTCTTCCGGCGGGTCCGAAGTGGAGGGTCAGAACCGCCACTCGCCGATCCGGCCCATCCGCCGCAGCGCCGGAATGAGCGCACTCGCGCGCAGTGCCAGCCTTGACGCCACCGGCAGCCGGGCGACCACGTCACCGGCGGCCCAGTCCGTGGCGTCCAAACAGGACACCAAGTGCAGGCCGTATCGCTCGAGTTCGTGCGGATCGTCGATGCCCCAGTGGAGTTTCGCGTTCGCCCTGCGGACAACCGGATTGAGCAGCTGGGCCCTGATCCCGAGCGTGCTGAAGAAATCGCAGACCAGCAGGCCGGACGGGAACCGGCCGACGAGCCGGCGCATCAGTTCCGCACCGTCGGCCGGGGTGAGGTACATGGTCAGGCCTTCGGCGACGATCAACGCCGGGTGCTCCGCCGGAATCCTTTCCAGCCATGTGAAATCGGTGACCGACGAACCGATCGTCGAGTATCCGGGGCGCTGCGGGTAGAGCCGCTCGCGCAGGGCGATCACGTCCGGGTAGTCCACATCGAACCAGTGGACGGTCGGCGGCGGATCGAGGCGGAACACCCGGGTGTCCATCCCGCAGCCGAGGTGCAGCACCACCGCGTCCGGGTGCTCCGCCAGCCATGCGCAGGCGAGTTCGTCCATCGCACGCGCCCGGCTCACCACCGACATCGCGGTGTCCTGGTTCACGCCGAGCCGGGCGAAGTCGTAGTCGATCCGCCGTACCGCCTCGTCCGCCGCGGTGTCGCCCAGGACCGGATCCGATCGCCGGGCGTCGAGGGCACGTCCGTAGAGCGTGCCGAGCATCGTCTCCCGTTCCTCGGTGAACTGCACCTTCTCCATCCGCCGGCCCCCCTGGGTACAAAGTTTTCACAAATTTGTGAACAGAGTAGCGCAGGTTGCCGGGGGTGGCATCATTTCCGGTATGGCGAGGCAGCTGCAGATTGCGATCGACTGCGCGGAGCCGGACCGCCTTGCCGGTTTCTGGGCGGCGGCACTCGGCTACGTGCCCGAACCTCCCCCGGCGGGCCATGCGTCGTGGGCCGAGTTCTCCCGAGCGGTCGGCGACCGCAGCGAGGCCTGGTCGGCGCTGGTGGACCCGGACGGCTTCGGCCCGCGGCTGCTCTTCCACCGCGTGCCCGAGCCGAAGGTCGCGAAGAACCGCATGCACCTGGACGTACTGACCGGCGGGCCGCGGGGCACTCCGAAGGAGCACCGTCGAGCACTGGTGGCCGCGGAAGTCGCCCGGCTGACCGAGCGCGGTGCCCGGCACCTGCAGACCGTGGACGACGAGGCCGACCACTTCGCCGTGCTGCAGGATCCGGAGGGGAACGAGTTCTGCGTCTGCTGAGCGGGCGGCCGAACCGGCCGGGGCCGGGACGAGCCCGTCCGAGTGTCGGTCCGGCCACATCGCGTCGCCGTCATCGGGCCGGATGCCTAGGGTCCCCCTATGACCTGGTGGCACGCCGTGATCATCTTCGTCGCCGGGGTATGGGCAGGCGGCATCAATGCGGTGGTCGGATCCGGCACGCTGGTGACCTTTCCGGTGCTGGTGGCGCTCGGGTACCCGCCGGTCACCGCGACCACGTCGAACGCGGTCGGGCTTGCACCGGGCACGATCAGCGGGGCCTACGGGTACCGGGCCGAGCTCGCCGGATACTGGCCGCAGGTGGTGCGGTTCGCGGTCGCTTCGTTCTTCGGGGCCATCGGCGGCACGGTTCTGCTGCTGACGTTGCCGCGGGACGCCTTCGAGACCATCGTGCCGGTGCTCGTCGGACTTGCCGTGGTGCTCGTGATCGTGCAGCCGAAGGTCTCGAAGTGGGTGCAGAAACGCCGCGAAGTCAACGGTGGCGAGCACAAGCCCGGCCCGCTGCTGTTCGGACTGCTGTTCGTGATCGGCATCTACGGCGGCTACTTCACCGCGGCGCAGGGCGTGATGATGATGGCCGTGATGGGCATGCTGCTGTCGGAGTCCATGCAGCGGCTCAACGGCGTGAAGAACGCGCTTTCCGCGGTCGTCAACGTGGTCGCCGGCGTGATCTACGCGTGCACCGCACCGGTCAACTGGGCGGTGATCGGGCTGCTTGCACTCGGCTCCACGCTCGGTGGGCAACTCGGCGCGAAGATCGGCCGCAAGCTGTCGCCCACCGTACTGCGCGGCGTGATCGTGGTGATCGGCCTCGCCGCCGTGGTGCAGCTGCTGCTCAAATAGCGGCGAACTCCCGTGCCGCGGCCAGGAACTGGTCGTTCTCCTCCGCCGTCCCGATGGTCACCCGTGCGCCCTCGCCCGCGAACGGCCGCACGACCAGCTTCCGGTCCAGCATGTGCTCGGCGAAGGCGACGGTGCGCTCCCCGAGCGGGAACCACACGAAGTTGGCCTGCGTCGGCGGAATCTCGTATCCCATGTCCAGCAACGCGTTCCGCACCCGTTCGCGTTCGGCGACGATGTCCCGGCAGCGCGCCAACAACTCCTCGGCGGCGTCGAGCGAGGCGATCGCGGCGGTCTGTGCCAGCGAGTTCACCGAGAAGGCCACGTACACCTGCTGCACGGCCTGCGCGATCGCCGCGGGGGCAACGGCATAGCCGACTCGCAGTCCGGCCAGCCCGTATGCCTTGGAGAACGTGCGCAGCACCGCCACGTTGTCGCGCGTGCGGGTGAACTCCACGCCGTCCGGGACCTCCGGGTCGGTCACGAACTCCTTGTACGCCTCGTCGAGCACCACCAGCACGTGCGGTGGCACGGCGTCGAGGAAGCGCTCGATCTCGTCCCGGTGCAGCGCGGTGCCGCTGGGGTTGTTCGGGTTGCAGACGAAGACCAGCTTGGTCCGCTCGGTGACGGCCGCCAGCATCGCGTCGAGATCGAGACCGTGCTCGGGGGTGAGCGGGACCTGCACGCTCGTCGCATGCGCCACCTGGGCCACGATCGGGTAGGCCTCGAACGAGCGCCACGGGAACAGCGCCTCGTCGCCGGGCCCGCACACCGCCTGGATCAGCTGCTGGCACAACGACACCGAGCCGCAGCCGACGGCGAGCTGCTCCTGCGGCACGTCCAGCTCCTGCGAGAGCCGCTCCCGCAACGCCTGCGCGCCGTTGTCCGGATAGCGGTTCACGGTGGTCAGCGCCTCGGTGATCGCCTCCCGCACGCTCGGCAGCGGGCCGCCCGGTACCTCGTTGCTGGCAAGCTTGATCGCGCCTTGGATTGTCCGGCCGGGGACGTACTTCGGCAACGATTCGAGGTCGGATCGCGGGGTGAGAGACGGCATCGTCGGTCTCCTGGAGTCTCGCTGGGACAGCGCGGTCACCGTATCTCGCCCGGACGGATCCGCAAAGGTTCCCAACCTTCACCTGGAGGTGATTGCATGAGGCGATGACGTCGACGACCACCGTGGATTACCAGCGTACCGACGGCGCCACCCTGCGCCTGACCTTCGCGGAGCCCGAGCGAGCCCTACGTGGTGGCCTGATCGTCCTGCACGAGGGCCACGGCGTCACCGATGGCGTGCTGCTGCTGGTCACCAGCCTCGCCGGAGAGGGCTGGCTCACCGTCACACCGCACCTCGAGCCGGATGCGGAGCTGACCCAGCAGGACCTGCTCGATGCGACGGACATCACGCTCGAATGGCTCGTCGACCGCGGTGTCGATGCGGATCTGCGTGGCGTCGTCGGCTTCGACCTCGGTGGCACGGCCGCATTGGTGGTCGCCTCGCACCGCAAGCTCGGCGCGGCGGTGAGCGTCGGCGGGCAGGCGGTCGCCGAACTGCCCCGGCTGCTGGAGATCGCGGGCCGGGTCACCAGCCCGTGGCTCGGGATGTACGGCGACGCCGGGGACGCGGCGGGGGAGGCGGAGGTGGAGCGGCTGCGCGACGCCGCCGCGGCCGCGAAGGTGGCCACCAACGTCGTCCGCTACCCGGGCGCGAACCACCGTTTCGACGCCGACCCCGGTGCCGCGCAGGAGGCATGGCAGCGCACGCTGGACTGGTTCGACGCGCACCTGCGGTGACCCTTGCCGGGGGTATCGGCCGCGGCTAGCTTCGGTGCGTGACGCTGAACGCCGATGTTCCCGAAGTGCTGTGGCGGCCGGAACCCGAGCAGGTCGCCGACACGAAGATCGAGGCCTTCCGTCGCTGGCTGCGCGCGCACCACGACGTGGACTTGGCCGATTACCAGGACCTGTGGCACTACTCGGTCGAGCACGTGCCGCAGTTCTGGGCGGCGGTCGCGGAATTCCTGGAGGTGCGCTGGCACGACCGCCCGCGTGCGGTGCTGTCCGGCGCGATGCCCTCGGCGAAGTGGTTCGAGGGCAGCACGCTCAACTACGCGGAGCACTCGCTCAGCCCCGGGGTCGCGGGAGCAGCGAAGGCCGACGACGAACTCGCCGTGCTCTTCCACCGTGAGGACGGGCTCACCGAGCAGCTGACGTTCGGCGAGCTCCGTGCCCAGGTAGCTGCCGCGCGGGCCGCGCTCGTGGCGCTCGGCGTCGGCAAGGGCGACCGGGTGGTGGCGCTCGCGCCGAACTGCCCGCAGACGCTGATCGCCTTCCTCGCCACGGCCGCGCTCGGCGCGATCTGGTCGTCGTGCTCGCCGGACTTCGGCATCCGCGCGACCTCCGACCGGTTCACCCAGATCGGGCCGAAGGTGCTCGTCGCGGTGAACGGATACGCCTACAACGGCCGTTCGTTCGACGTACGCGGCACGGTCCGGCAGCTGCAGGAACAGATCCCGTCGCTGGAAGCCACCGTGCTGGTGAACTACGTCGGCGAGGGGACCATCGAGGGCACGCTCGACTGGGCCGAGCTGCTCGCCGAACACCGCGGTGCCGAACTCGCTTACGAGCCGGTGGACTTCGCGCATCCGCTGTGGGTGCTGTACTCCTCGGGCACGACCGGTCTGCCGAAGGGGATCGTGCAGGGGCACGGCGGCATCGTCGTCGAACACCTCAAGGCGCTGAGCCTGCAGAGCGGGCTCGGGCCGGGCGACCGGTTCTTCTGGTTCACCACCACCGGCTGGATGATGTGGAACTTCCTCGTCTCCGGTCTCACCGTCGGTGCCACGATCGTGTTGTTCGACGGCAGCCCCGGCCATCCCGACCTGAATGTGTTGTGGCGCTTGGCCGAACAACACCGGATCAGTTACTTCGGCACCTCCGCGCCGTTCATCCAGAGCTGCCTCAAGGCGGGATTGAAACCCGCCGCCGGGCACGATCTGAGTGCCCTGCGTGCGCTCGGCTCGACCGGTGCACCGCTTTCGGTGGAGGGCTTCCGGTGGATCGCCGACGAGATCGGCCGGTCCGTGCAGATCTGCTCGGTCTCCGGGGGCACCGACCTGTGCGCGGCTTTCGTCGCCGCGGCGCCGGACGTGCCGGTGTGGCTCGGCGAGCTGTCCTGTCCGGCGCTGGGTGCCGCGCTGGCGGCGTTCGACGAGAAGGGCGAGCCGGTCATCGAGGAGGTCGGCGAACTGGTGATCACCGAGCCGATGCCGTCGATGCCGGTGTTCTTCTGGAACGACCCGGACGGCTCCCGGCTGCGCGAGGCGTACTTCGAGATGTACCCGGGGGTGTGGCGGCACGGGGACTGGATCAAGATCACCCGGCGTGGCTCCGCGGTGATCTACGGCCGCAGCGACTCCACGCTCAACCGCGGCGGTGTGCGGATGGGCACTGCCGAGTTCTACCGCGTCGTCGAGGGCTTCGACGAGGTCGCCGACTCGCTGGTGGTGGACACCTCGGCGGTGGGCAACGAGGACGGGCAGTTGCTCTGCTTCCTGGTCCTCGCCGACGGTGCTGCGCTCGCCGACATCGAGCCGGGCCTGCGGAAGGAACTCCGCGGAGCGCTGTCGCCTCGACACGTGCCGGACCGCTTCGTGGTGGTCGCCGAGATCCCCCGTACGTTGAACGGTAAGAAGTGTGAGGTACCAGTGAAGAAGATACTCTCCGGAGTCGCGCCGGAGAGGGCGGTGAGCAGGGACGCGCTGGCCAACCCGGCCGCGCTGACGCCATTCGTGGAGCTCGCCGTGGAGTGACGAAAACGGGGGAAGCATGGCTGGGCCGTACGTGTTGCACGCGTGGTGACGGGGACTCGCGCGCAGCACACCTGGCAGGTGGCGGGGGTCACGTCGGTCGTTGCGATCACCTGGGTGACCAGGTTGACCGGTCTGCTGACGCTGGTGAGCGTGGTGGTCCCGGTCGGGCACCGGATGCGCGGGCACCTGTCGGAGTGGCTGGAATTACCGCAGGAGGCCACCACCGCGGCCGCCGCGGTGGCGATCGTCACCGGGGTGGTGTTGATCATGCTCGCGGCCGGGCTGCGCCGGCGCAAACGCCGGGCATGGCAGCTCGCGGTGGCCTTCAGTGCGCTGCTGACGGTGTCGCACCTCGGGCTGCGGCACGTGGTCGGCGCCGGGCTGGTTTCGGTGATCCTGCTCGCGGGTCTGCTCGCCACACGGCCGTACTTCATCGCCCGCCCGGACCCGACGGTCGGGCGCTGGCGGGCGGCGCGGGTGTTCCTGCAGATGGTGCTGGCCGGGTTCGTGATCAACGTGGCGCTGCTGTCGGTGGCACCGGCGCGGATGCTTGAACCGCTTGCCTTCTCGCAGCGGCTCGAACAGTCGACGTTCGCGCTGGCCGGGGTGAGCGGGCCGGCGGTGTTCCACGAGGAGTGGCTGGACGACCTTTCCGCCACGCTCGGGCTGTTGTTCAGCATCGCAGGCGTGCTGCTGGCGACGTACTTCCTGCTGCGCTCGGCAGAGCCGGCCCCGGAGCTGAGTGACGAGGAGCTGGGGCGGCTGCACGCGCTGCTGAAGCAGCACGGTGACCGTGACTCGCTGGGGTATTTCGCGCTGCGCCGGGACAAGTTCGCGGTCTTCTCGAAGTCCGGCAAGGCGGCCGTGACGTTCCGGGTGATCGCCGGGGTCGCGCTGACCTCGGCCGACCCGCTCGGCGACCACGAGGCGTGGCCCGGCGCGATCGAGGAGTACCTGGAGATCTGCCGCCGCAACGCGTGGGTGCCTGCGGCGATGGGTGCGTCCGAGCTCGGCGCGACGGTGTGGGCGAGGTTCGGCCTGGAGGTGCTGGAGATCGGTGACGAGGCCGTCGTCGACACCCAGACCTTCACCCTCGACGGCCGCAGCATGCGCGGAGTGCGCCAAGCCGCGTCGCGCACCAAACGGGCCGGCTACAAGGTCCTGGTGCGGCATGCGGAGGATCTGCGCCCCGGCGAGCTGTCCGAACTGGCCGACCTGGCGGCCACTTGGCGCGGCACGGAGACCGAACGCGGTTTCTCCATGGCGCTGGGGCGGCTGGGCGATCCCGGTTCGATGATCGTCACCGCGGAGCAGGACGGACGGGTACGCGGCGTGTTGCAGTTCGTGCCGTGGGGCGAGAAGGGCCTGTCGCTGGACGTGATGCGCCGCGACCGCAGCGTGGACAACGGCGTGAACGAGCTGATGATCTCGGAGCTGCTGCTGCACTCGCGCGAGCACGGGATCGACCACGTGTCCCTCAACTTCGCCGCCTTCCGCGCCCTGATGGAGCAGGGCCAGCGGATCGGGGCGGGCCCGGTCGCCAGGCTGTCGGCGAAAGTGCTGCACTTCTTTTCCCGCTGGATCCAGATCGAAAGCCTCTACCGGTTCAACGCCAAGTTCCAGCCCCGGTGGGTCCCGCGCTACCTGGTGTACCCCGGCGTGGGTTCCCTGCCGAGAGTCGGCATCGCCACCTTCGAGGCCGAGGGGCTGGGCGGCCGTTCCCCCTGGATGCGCCGGCTGCTGCATCGTTGAGGGGGGTGCCTTCGTGCGAAGCCGCCGAGGTGTGTAACCTATCTGAGCAGTGGTCGTTCGGGCCCAGGAGGCTTCGCCTAGTCTGGTCTATGGCGCCGCACTGCTAATGCGGTTGGGGGTAACCCCCCCTCCCGGGTTCAAATCCCGGAGCCTCCGCTGGTACCTGTTCCGGCAGGTGCTAGGTTACAACTGAACACGCGCCCGTAGCTCAGCTGGATAGAGCATCTGACTACGGATCAGAAGGTCAGGGGTTCGAATCCCTTCGGGCGCACGTCTGGTCGAGACAGTAGGAAACCCCCTCTTAGCAGGGGGTTTCCTTTTTTTGCCTGCCCGCCCGCTCGCGGTTCAGGCTCACTCAGTTGATCTTGGTCCACAGTCTGGTCCACCAACGTTGCTACCGTGATCACATGGCGACCACGGGGGCGGGAGAAGGGGCACGGCAACGCGGAAGCATCCGCCGACACCGTGACAAGTTCCAGGTTCGGATTTCCGCCGGGAAGGACCCCGCAACCGGCGAACGGATCGTGCTGACCGACTCGGTGATCATCGAGCGGCCAGGCAACGAACGGTCCGAGCGGGCGGCGTGGAAGGAAGCAGAGAAGCTCCGCACGCGGCTACAGGGCGAAGCGGATTCCCTTAAGGTCGCGCGGACGAAGGCAACCTTCGGCGCACTCCTCGACCAGTGGCTGCCCCAGGCCGAGATCGACGCCACAACGCGGATGAACTACGAGTGGATGATCCGCGACCACATTCGCCCGGTGCTCGGTGACGTGCCGCTTGTGCTGTTGCTACGCGACGCATCCTCGCGGCTGGAGGCGTTCTACGCCGATCTCCGGCGTTGCCGGAAGCGGTGTGACGGGAAACCGTTCATCGAGCATCGTGTCGATGGTCCGCACCAATGCCGCACAGTGCGGCACCGTCGGCCCGCAGGCCGGCCACGGCCAGATTGGGCGACGTCGCACAACTGCGATTCCGCCGGGTGCGTGGTAACCGAATGCCAGCCGCACAAGTGCAACCCCTATGCGGCCTCTTCGGTTCGGTCGATGCACGCGATCATCAGCGGCGCGCTTAGCGCCGCCGTCCGCTGGAACCGCATCCCCTACAATCCAGCGCCAGCGGTGAAGTTGCCCGCGAAGCGCAAGCCGCAGCCGCGACCACCGTCCAGCGCGGACATGGCGCGGATTATCGAGGCTGCGCACGAGAACAGCCCGGAGTGGGGGACCTACGTCTGGCTGTCAGCTGTGACCGGAGCGCGCCGAGGCGAAGTCGTTGCGCTCCAATGGGAGGATATCGACATGGACGCCGCCGTGGTGATCCTGGATGAGAACTACGTTCGCGGGCCGGACGGCATGATTCTCAAGGATACGAAGACGCACCAGGGGCGACGGCTTTCCTTGGACCCGGAAACCGTGACCCTGCTTCGACAGCATCGGGAGGCCGCCATCGACCAGTTGGCTGGCCTGGGACTCGTTTTGACGGGCAAGACGTGGCTGTTCTCTGCCAAGCCCGATCTCAGCAAACCGCGGGATCCGAGCTCGCTCACACGTAAGTACGCGCGGCTCGCCGCAAAGCTTTCCATCGAGACGCAGCTCAAAGAGTTGCGGCACTACTCGGCGACGGAGCTCCTCACTTCTGGCACCGACCTCCGAACGGTCGCCGGCAGGCTGGGACATGGCGACGGCACGACAACGCTGCGACACTATGCGGCTTGGCGCGGTGCGGCAGACAGGGCTGCAGCCGAGGCGATCGGCAGCCGTATGCCTAAGCTTGTGCGACGTGCCGCGGCGAGTGTGGAATAGCGTCCTACAGGACGGCGCAAGCCAACGCTTTGTCGTCGCTGACCTTCGCTCGAGGGAGCAATCGACCGTCAGGATCAACCTCGTGTTCCCATCTCGCGCACTCTGCAAGCGTCCGTTCAAGCGTTGGCGCGGGCTGGCGGGCGAGTAATGCCCAGTTCGCAAGTCCTAAGTGGAGCATGGGTCCGTACGCGCCGTCCGTCGCGAGCACGGCCCAGGTGATGTCCTTTCTCGGCACCGTTCTCGTGTATCCGTGCCGGGCGGCGTCGGGGTCGGTTTCCGCGATCCAGTAGCCGCCGGGTCGGTTTCGACATTTGCGTTGCTCTCGCTGTAGTTCCGAGAGCAGCTCTCGATGCCTCGCGTCGTAACCGTGGCCCGCGGCGATGCGCTCGCGGTATGCCCGATGTTGGGTTATGCCAAGGTTTGCGAGCCGGAGGTCGATCAGCTCGATCGGCTCGCCATCATCGGCACCGTAGTAGATCGCACTGTCGCCCAAGCAAAATATGTCGACGCTGTCGTCGCGCTCCCGCAACAAGCTAACGGTGCTCGACGGTGCGTTCCCTGCCTTCAGATCCAGCTCGCGGGCGGTCTCCTCGATAGCCGCCGCGACCGACTCGGCCAGCGCGACCTCCGGCCCCTCCTTCAGGTTTGCACTGATTTCATTCGCCAGGTGGTTGACGTAAGTGCTGGTTGACACGTCGACGGGTTCGAAAGCGCTTGCGCCGTCAAGAACGAGCGCGATCTGGTCGTCAGCCACAACGCGGTCCTGGCTGCTTTCGGGTGCTGGCGTCTGCGCTACGGCTACCTGCACGGATGTCACCACCTATAGGGGCCGGCTACGAGTTCGCTCCCCGTGATCGTCGTATCACTGGTGAAGCTGCACTTAACGACCATGCTGAACGACACGTCGCCCTCGGACGTGAACAACTCCCGGACGTTCGTCTGCAAGTAGTGCAGGACACCGCTGGACCCGACCGCCGTGATGCCGGCGACGTGAATGATCACCCGGTCGTCCTGGCGATGGCGAGCGAAGTAGCCGAACTCTTCGTCCCGCGGTGGGGTGTCCAGCCGGGGGGAGAAGTATTTCACGCCCGAGTTGTGGTCGTCGATGCGCCAACGCTCGTCCTCGCGAGTGAAGCCGAGGTGCGTATCCGCAGCGAGAAGGCTTGCGCCGACCGGAGCTGACCGCGGCCCGCAAATGACAATCGCGTCGCCTACCGGCACGGATTCGAGGTCCGGCTCGATGTTGAACGGCTCAGCGGCTAGCGAAAGGCTGGCGAGGACTCCCTCAGCCTGAGTCTGGGCGGTCATGTCCGCAGCGTCCACGTAGGTTCGCATGCGGTGGTCCGTCCCGCGTCGGAGCGGCACACCGACTGCCACGGGGCCGACACCGAAGAAGGCACGTTCGCGTGCCGGTGCGCTGCCTCTGATCTGTGTGATCCGGCCCTTCGAGATGCCCAGCGCTGTGGCGATCTCCGTGTAGCTCATGTCCAGGTCGCGATGCGCCTCTTCGATGGCGGCTTTCCTCAGTCGCGACAGTTCTGTGGCTCGCTGCTGGTAGTGCGTCTGCAGCTCGGCGGCGCGGCGCGCGCGCCGCAACGGGTCTCTGTCGTCGCGTACCGCGTCGAAGTCGTCCGGATCCGCCATGGCGGTCAGTTTAGAGGGGGTTGACACCTCTCGCCTAGGGGGCCTACTCTGCCGTTTATCCCCCCTAAACAACTCAAAGCCAAACATACGCGGCCAAGGAGTTTAGGGGCTATAAACACCGCTTGGACGGTCCGGCGGTGAAGAGAAGGGCTTTCCGATGGGCAACGCGATGAGCGCGGGTGGGGCGGCAAGGATGTCGCTCTCACCTGCAGTTATGCGACCTGAACCGACGTTCTACAACGTGGAAGAGGCGGCAGGGGTGTTCCGCCTCGATCCGTCGACGATGTATCGACACCTGCGGTCCGGTCGATTCCCGGGCCTCAAGATCGGCGGCCGCTACGTCGTGCCGCGAGTCGTCGTCGAGCGGCTGCTCAACGACATCCTCGCCGCCGGCGGCTGCCTCGACATCTCCGAGTGGACCGCGCGCTGGAGCGAGCAGGCGGCTGGGGGTGTTGCGTGATGCGTACGTTCGGTGCCGTCGTGGTGGCGGGTGTGTTGATTTTTCTGGGTGCGGCGTTGGCTGGCTGGGATGTGAAGTTCGCGGTGGTGTGGCCGTGGTTTGTGGTCGCGGGTGCCGCGGTGTTGGTGTTCCGGTTGGTGGAGCTGGCGCGGGGCAACAGTGCGCGTTTGGTGATGGCGGCGGCTGGGTTGGTGGGTGTTGCGGTGTGGTTTGCGGTGACCGCGCCGGCCGAGACTCCGGGGTACGGCCTGTGGATGTGGGGCCTGGTCGGGGTGCCTGTGTTGGTGATCGCGGCCGGGGTCGGGATGCGCCGGCACGGTGGTTCGCGTGGCCTGATTGGGCGGTGGTCGCGGCGGTCGCGGCGGAATGAGGGTGTGGCGTCGCGGTGGCAGATCTTTTGGGTGGCGTCGCGGTTCGCGATGCGCCGGAAGGCGAAGGTGCTGTCCCCGAGCCTGCGGACGGTGTCGGCGCTGCGGCGGTGGCGGACCCCGGTGAGGGAGTACGCGACGCGGATCGCGCGGGTCGGTGGCCAGGGTGTGTGGTCGCCGGTGGAAGACGTCACGCTGCGGATGGGTGGTCCCCGCACGGGCAAGACTGGCGAGCTGGCGTGCCGGATCCTGGACGCGCCGGGCGCGGTGATCGCCACTTCCACCCGTACCGACCTGATCGATCTGACCGCGGGTGTGCGCCGCGGCGAGGGCCCGGTGTACGTGTTCAATCCTTCCGGTTTGGGCGGGCTTGAATCGACGATCAGTTTCGACCCGCTGGCGGGGTGTGAGAACCCGGTGATGGCGACCTACCGGGCCGGTGACCTGGTGCCCTCGGCGGAGGACGCGGAGCGGGAGCACTGGGGGTCGCTGGCGAGGCAGGCCCTCGCTGCGTTGCTGCACGCCGCCGCGCTGGGTGGGCTGGACATGGCCAAGGTGCAGGCGTGGGTCGCTGACCCCGAGGCAGCGGCGGACGAGGTGCTGCGGCTGCTGCGCCGCTCCAGCGAGCCGACGTTCGCGACCGCGGCGCAGCAGTTCCTGACCACCAATGAGCGGACCCGGTCGTCGATCACCACGACGATCATGCCCGCGCTGGGGTGGTTGACCGATCCGACGGCGAGGGCCGCGGCGGCCGGGGGCGGTTTCGATGTGGAGGCGTTGCTGGCCGAGTCCGGCACGGTGTACATGCTGGGTGCGGAGGAAGGGCACACGGCCCCGTTGGTGACGGCGTTGACCGCGCACATCGCCCGGGAAGCCCGGCGGATCGCGGCGCAGCGCCCGGGTGGCCGGCTGGACCCGGCGTTGACGCTGGCTCTTGATGAGGCGGCGCTGATCTGCCAGATCCCGCTGCACCTGTGGACTGCGGACATGGGTGGCCGCAACATCACCATTCACATCGGTGCCCAGTCCCGGGCGCAGCTGATCGCCCGGTGGGGCGCCACCGGTGCCGCGTCGATCATGACCAACAGCGCGACGGTGCTGATCCTCGGTGGCTCCCGCGACGAGAGCGACCTCAATGCCTACTCGCTGCTGACGTCGGATCGGGACGAGCGCGTCGAGAACGAGGACGCCGACGGGAAGGTGACCGGGCGCTCGCCGCGGAAGGTGCCGGTGCTTTCGCCCGGCCAGATTTCGCAGCTGCCGCCGAAAACCGCGGTGATCGTGCGCCGGGGCATGCCGGCTTCGGTCGGGAAGCTGCAGATGGCGTGGAAACGCCGCGATGTGAAGGCCGCTGCTCGTGCCGAGCGTCGTGCCCTCGCGGTGGAGCGGTGGATCCGGCGTCGGGACGAGTTCGCGATCCGGGTGGGTGCGTTCGTGGACGGGCTGGCCGACCGGATCGAGCCGTGGCTGACCCAGGTGGAGGAGTGGTTCACCGCTGGTGCCGAGGCGCGTCGTGAGGCCCGCCGGGCTGCTCGGACCGAGGTGCGGGTTCCGGTGCAGGACCGCACCGAGCCGGTGCACGCCGAGGTCGTGCGCCTCGACACCGTGCGCACCGACACCGTGCGCGGCGAGGCCGACGAGCAGGGGGAGGGGGAGCAGCGATGAACGCGATCACTGTGCCGCTGCCCGCGTTGCTGGAGTCCGGTCACACGACGCTGGCGGCCAGTTACCGCAGCGACGACCCTTACGCGGTCACGGTGGGGTTCGACGCGGTGCAGCCCGGTCTGGAATGGACGTTGTCGCGGGAACTGCTGGCCGATGCCCTGATCTACGGCCGCGCCGGTGTCGGGGATGTGACGCTCACCGCCCGCGGTGACCTGATCGTGCTGGGCCTGTCCTCGCCGTGCGGGTCGGCCGTGGTGGTGTTCCGCCGCGACGACGTCGCCGAGCTGGTGCACCGCACCCACGAGATGGTGCCGCCCGGCACCGAACACACCTGCCTGGACTGGTCCGACACCGCCGAGTTCCCGGGGGTGGCGCTGTGAACCCGATTTCCGATGAGTTGTTCGGCGAGGTGACTCCTGCCGTGCGGCGAAGGGGACAGCAACGCGCACATGCGGTCCTCGCCGCGGTGCTCGACCGGGCCAACGACGCGGACCTGCCGCCGGTGACCTGGACCCTCACCACGCGTGGTTCGGCCGTCGCCGACGTCGACACCGATGGATTGTCCCGCGAAGAGATCCGCGCTCGGTTCGCCGACTGGAAGCGGTTCCTTGATCTGGCCGAGCTGCCTTTTCCCGGTGAAGCCCTGACCATGCGTGCCGTTGGCGTAGTACCCGGACAGGCCGGTGACGCACTCCTTGTCGCCCTCACTGCGTGGCTCGACGACGCCGAACACGACGGCGCGGCCGGGTTCGATCCGGCCGTCGAGGAGTGCTGAGCCATGCCGGCACCGGAGGACCCGTGGGAGCTGCACGAGCACATCACCCGCGAACACGACCGTATCGCCCGTGAACGTCGGGAGGGGAAGCGATGAGCACCAGCACTGTGCCGCGGGTGTGGCTCGCGGCCGGCCTGGGGGCCTGCCCGGCGCCGACTGATGGGCCGACCGTGCGCGACGACCTGATGCGGCAGTGGTGTCCCGGCCCGGACGGCCGCTGGCACACCCGCGACGGACGGCATCACGCCGACTGGCGCGAACTGCACACCCGATTCGACCTCGTGGAGGTAACCCGATGAACACCGCGATCTACGCCGACACCGAGACCCTGGTCCAGGAGTTCCGGCAGCACGAGATGGGCAGCGACGGCTACACCGTCGACTTCCGCGGCATGCGGGTCGAGGCCGATGTGTCGGAGCTGAAGCCCTGGCTGGCCGGCTTTGGTAGCAGCGAATCCGCGGTGATCGAGCTGCACGCGACGATGCTGCGTTTCGCCACCAGCCACCTGGTGAACGTTCCGGCGGACATGACCGTGCCGGCGGCGGTCGTGTTCGCTCTGGCCCGCGCGATCCAGCATGCCGCTGCGGTCCGGCGGGCGGTGCCGGATGCTGTGGTGCTGCCCTGCGTGGCCCACGTGCTGGCCGCGGTCCACAGCCCCGCCTACCTGCCGGACCGCTCGCGGCACCTGGACATGGCGCGCTCCTGGGTGGCGCAAGTTCACCTGCTCGCCGGGGTCGGGGACGGTGCGCGATGACCACCGGGCAGAACGACCCGGCGGTGCAGCGGATCACGTTGTCCCGCAGCGCGATGCGGCAACTGGTGCGTGAGGCGCGCGCCCGCGGGTACGTCCGGGGACGCCGCGATGAACATCAGGACACCGTGCGGCGCCTCGCCGGGCGGACGGTCGGGGAAGTCGAGTTCGTCCAGGAAGCCATGGCACGCCAGGGCGAGACGTTCACCGTGATCTGGAACGTGCTGGGGGACCGACGAGCCAACGAGGGAGGCGACCGCTGATGAGCACGGAGAACACCCCGAACGGCGGCTCCGCGACCGGGCCGGAGGACACGATGCGGGCGGTCGCCGGGTTGGCTCGGGAGGTTGAGGGCTTGCGGATGGCGTTGGAGGCGGTGACGCCGTTGCCGGAGCAGGTCACGTCCCTGGCCGAGCAGGTGGAGCCGTTGCCTGCGCAGGTGACGAAGCTGGCGCGGGTGGTGAAGACCTTGGTGGATCAGGCCAGCCCGGACGACAGCGGCGGCAAGACGCGTCCGGTGTCGTGGCTGGATCTGCGCGACGGTGGGAACGCTGACGGTGATCCGGTCGGGGCGGCGCAGCAGGTGCTGGAGGATTTGTCGTTCTGGCTGGTGCGGGTGTTGCTGCGTTACCCGGATGCCGCCGCGGCGGTGCCGGAATGTTGGTGGTGGCACCCGGATGTGGTCGAGGAACTGGTGTGCCTGATGCGTACCTGGCTGGCGGCCTATGTGGACAAGGACGCCACCGTCGGGCGTGCGGCGGACTGGCACGACCGGTACCGGCCGGGTGCGGTGCGCCGGATCAGGTCGGCGACGGCGAACTGTTCGCTGGAGATGCACCAGGACAGCGGCGCGCTGCACCGGCCGGGTCCGATCGTGCCCGCGGGGTTGGCGTTGGCGCCGATCGCGGTGTGGTGGGGCAGTGACCGCACCGGCACCGCACCCGAACCCGACGCCGAGGTGGTCGCGGACGCTCGTGCCGCCGAGGCCGCGCACCGCCGCAGTGGGGGTGGCCGGTGATGGGCATTGTCGACAGGTTCCGCAGGCGTGCCCAGCGTCGGCGCGTGGAAGAGCAGTTCGTGGACGGTGTGCGCCAGCTCGCCGATACGGCGATCGGCCGGGTGTTGGAGCTGCGGGATCAGGGCCGCCCCGACCGGGTGGCGCTCGCGGAGGTTGAGCACCTGATGGGCCGGGACGCGCGCGATATCGCCGCGTCGTTCGTGGCGTCCCTGAATGCGGGCGCCGGCGTCGAACTGGCCCGGGGGCGCGCGATCGACAGCCGGAAAGCCCTGGGACTTGGTCACCTGGTGTCGCAGGTGGAGCCGGAACCGGGCAGCTGGATCGCGCGGAACCTCCCCTCCGGGGCGGCGACCGCGGCCGATGCTGCCGCACTGCGTGACTACCACACCGTCGGCGACGCGTTGCGCGAGTTCGATCGCCAGCTGGAGCGGTTCGGCCTCGATCTGGACAACGTGCACTACGCGGTGCGCAGCCAGTTCACGCGTGCCCGCGAGGAGGCACTGGGTGGCTGCACCGAGGCACGCGAGCGCGATCTGGCCGAGCAGGCGTTCGGGATGTATGAGCGATTGGTCAGCGACGGCGACGACCCGGACACGGCCCGGGGCAAGACCGCCGCATACCTCGCGACGGTCCACACACCCGGTACACGGGTCGAACCCGACGGGCACGTCCGGGAAGCGCAGCCAGGAGAACCCATCACCGTTCCCGAATCCGACGCGCTGCTTGACGAGCAGGTCGACGAAGCACCCGCCGCGGGTGTCGGCGAGGCCGACGTGAACGACGCCGGCTGGCGGTGGAACCCACCACCAGCGCCGGAAGTGCCGGAACGGGCACCGGAACCGGGCAGCTGGATCGCCCGCAACCTTGGCGCTGCTCCGCAGCAGTTCGACCGGCGGGCCGACGAGGATGACGACGACGGTCTTGCGCAGCATGAGGCGGAACTGCGTGCGGAACGCGAAGCCAACGCCGCGTGGTCGGCGCAGCTGGATATCGAGGTTGCGCAGCATGAGGCGGAACTGCGTGCAGAACGCGAAGCCAACGCCGCGTGGGTGGCGCAGCTGGATATCGAGCAGGTCCGTGAGGTCGTGCAGCAGGCCGAGGAGATCGACCGGCATCTCGCGGGCTGCAACCTCGACGTCGGCCAATGCGCAACCTGCAGCGCACAGGAACACGACGACGGATCGTTGCGGGATCTCGCCGCGGCGGCCCGAACCCGGCTCGTCGGCATGAACACCGGGCGGGTCGACACCCTGGGCGCCGAGGACACACACCAGCAGACCGACGACCACCGCGGCGAACGGGACACCGGCCATGGCACCGATGACGTGCTGGACCGGATCGACGAGGTGCTCGCCGACGAGCCCGATCCACCGCCACTGCGAGCCACGGTCGAGGACTGCGGACGCGCGGTCGCGCAGGCCGAGCAGGCAGTGCAGCAGGCCGAGGTCGAGCAGGAAGACAGCTGCCGGGCCGAGCGGTGCGCCCGATGGAACAGCGACGACCGGGTGTGCGCCGCGACCGACGTGACGAGTGACGAGTGGGGATCGCGATGAGCGGGGACGATGTGACGACACGGCGGGAGGAAGCCCGGGCGGACCGGGCTGCGGTCGCGGACCAGCGTCGGGCGGACAAGGCTGCAGAGCGTGCCGAGCAGCGTGAGGACCGCCGCCTGGAGTTCGAGCAGCAGCGGGCCGCGGAGATCGCCATGCGGCAGGCTCGTGAGGTGCGGACTGCTGCGCGGCAGGCGGCGCGAACCCGTTTCCTGAAAACTGCCGCGGCTGCGTCGCGCAAGCATGCACTGGATCTGCTGTTCGTGCCGGTGATCCTGGTTCCGGCGGTGCTGGCATGGTCGGCGATGGCCGCCTATGGGCAGCAGGTGTTCGGCCCGGTCGGGACATTGCTGCCGTTGTTCAGCGAGGCGGCGATGTGGGCGTTCGCGTTCGCGGTGACGCTCGCGACGGGCCGTGGTGAGCCGACCGGATGGTTGAAGGCCGGGGTGTGGGTGTTCGCCGCGGTCGCGGCCGGGCTGAACTTCCTGCACGGCTACTCGACCGGTCACCACTGGGACACCGGCGTGGTGATGGCGGTGGTGTCCATCGGCGGCGTCGTCGTCCACCAGTTGATCACCGCGCGGTCCCCGGTTCCGCACCCGAGGCCGGGCTCCGAGCCCGCCGACTCCCACCCGGCCGTTCAGCCGGAGCCCGTCCAGTCGACCACTCCGGAACCGCCGTACGTTCAACCGGGGCCTGTACAGCCTCCGGCGTTGAACCCGTCCAGTGGGCCGGAGGCGGCTGAACGTACAACGCCGGAGCCGGAATCCGTCCGGTCGAGCGAGCCGGGAGCCGAGGCGCCGTCGGAGGAAACCCCGGAGCGTCCAGCCGCGGCACCGTCGTCACCGAAGAAGGACCGGGCGCGTGCGGCGGCGCGCAGACACCAAGCCCACCACGGGCGCCTCCCGACCGTCGACGAACTGATGAACCTCGCCGGGGTCTCCCGCGGCACCGCCGGAACCGCCCTGCAGGACCTCCGCAACCAGCCCGCACCACTGCAGCTCATCACCGAACTCACCACCAACCAAGCCAACTCATGACCATCACAAGCCTCACCACCACAGCACTCACCACCAACACACTCACGAAGCCCATCACCCAGTCCCACAACTCACTACCCAGCTCAACACCAAAGCCAAAGAACGATGCACACCTATGCATCACGATCTGTCGGGCCGGTGCGCCCTGGCGGGCGCCCGGGACCGCACCACACTTTGTTGATCTTGAAAGTCGCTTATTGATCTTGTTCGGGGGTGCGGAATGCTGACGGTGTCGAACGGTTACTCGGTTAAGTACCTCACCGACGAGGTGGCGAAGGGGCGGGAGAACTACTACACGGACGCGGTGGCGGAGGGGGAGCCGCCGGGTCGTTGGTATGGCGCTGGGGCGGAAAAACTCGGCCTTATCGGGTTGGTCGATGAGCAGGACATGCGCGCGGTGTATGAGCAGTTCGTGGATCCGCGCGACGAGGCGTTCAGGGATCCGAAGCGGTGGGCCGGGGCGTCCACTCTCGGGCACACGGGCCGGAACTATCCAACGGCGGACGAGTTGTACGCCGCGGCGTTGGACGCCGAACCGGGCGCGACGGCTGAACGCCGGGAGGAACTTCGGTTGGAGGCGAACAAGTCCGCGCGGCAGAACGTGGCGTTTTTGGACGCGACGTTCAGCGTTCAGAAGTCGGTGACGGTGCTGCATACGGCGTTCGAGGCGCAGCAGGTTCAGGCTGAACGGACGGCACGGCGGCTGTCGGACACGCTGTCCGCGGCAGCCGGTTCCGGTGCGGACGCGGGCGAGTTGGCGGAGCTGGCGCACCAGCGCGACGACGCGATCGCGGCCGCGACTGCGTGGCGCGAGCATCGGGACGCGGTCGAGGACGCGATCTGGGCGGGGAACCGCGCGGCGCTGGATTACCTGTCCGAGCACGCCGGCTACTCGCGGGTCGGGCACCACGGGGGTGCCGCGGGCCGGTTTATCGACGCCCACGACCTCGTGGTGGCCTCGTTTTTCCAGCACGATTCGCGCAACCATGATCCGCAGCTGCATATTCACAACGCGATCCTCAACCGTGTCGAAGGTGCCGATGGGCAGTGGCGCACGATCGACGGCCGGGCCTTGTACGCCCACCGCGGCGCCGCGGCGGCGGTGGGGGAGCGCACCACCGAGGAACACCTCGCGACAGCGCTCGGCGTGCGCTTCGCCGCCCGCCCGGACGGTAAGTCCCGCGAGGTCGTGGGGATCGATCAGCAGGTGATGGACCTGTTTTCTTCGCGTCGGCGAGCGATCACGAAGAAGACCGCGACCCTGGTCGAGGCGTTCGAGGCGAAGTTCGGCCGCGAGCCGAACTCGCTGGAGCTGGACCGGTTGCAGCGCCAGGCCACGTTCGCGACCCGTAGGGCCAAGTCCCACGACGGGGAAACGACCGAGGCCCGGCTGGAACGCTGGGACCGGGAGTTGCGTGCAGAGGTCGCCGACGGGCTTGCCGGTGTCGCCCGTGACGTGCTGACGCTGTCGCGCGAGGCCCGGGAGGAGGCGACCTGGTCGCCGGAGGAGGTCCTCAAGACCGCGCTCGCCGATGTGCAGTCGACGAAAGCCGGGTGGACCGCGCCCGATCTGACCCGGGCGATCAGCGATGCCCTGCCCGATCAGCTTGGCGACCTGTCCGGCGCGGACGTGACCCGCTTGCTCGACACGTTGACCGCCGAGGGTGTGAAGCTGGCGACGCCGCTGCACGCGGCACGGCCGGGCACGGCGGTGCTGCCGGCCGAGCTGAAACTGGCCAACGGCCAGTCCGTCTACGAGGCGCCGGGCCGGAAGCTGTACGCGACACCGGAACATGTGCACACCGAGCGGGCGTTGGCCTCGGCTGCGGCGGGCGGCGGCGCGCCCGCACTGGACCACGCGGCCGTCGAGGCGTTCGTTGAGGCGCTCGCCGACGGCGGTGTGGTGCTCGGCGCTGATCAGGCCGCGGCAGTGCGTGGCGTGCTGTGCTCGGGTGCGGCGATGGAATCGCTGGTCGGCCCGGCCGGGACCGGCAAGTCCTTTGTGGTCGGCGCGCTGGCGAAAGCCTGGCAGGACCCCGAACTGTGGGACGGGACGCGCCGCGCCGTGGTCGGGCTCGCCTCCAGCCAGGTCGCCACCGACGTGCTGGCCGGTGAAGGCCTCACCGCCCGCAACATCGCCCGCTGGCTGGGCGCGCAGGACAAACTCGCCGAGGGCTCCACCCACCCCGACCACGCCGCATGGAAACTCGACCCCGGTGACCTGGTCGTCGTCGACGAGTCGGCGATGGCCAACACCGCCGACCTCGCCCGCATCCACCACCACGTGCAGCAGGCCGGGGCGAAACTGCTGCTGACCGGGGACCACCGGCAGCTGGCCGCGGTCGGCGCCGGTGGCGGCATGGAATTGATTGCCGACGCCGGCGCGGTCTACGAACTGACCGACGTACGCCGTTTCCGTGCCGAGTGGGAGCGCGCCGCGTCGCTGCGGCTGCGCGACGGCGACGCGAGCGTGCTGGGTGACTACCACAAGAACGGGCGCCTGCTGGATGCCGGAACCCGCGAGCAGGCCGAGACCAGCGCGGCGAAAGCCTGGCTCGGCGACACCCTCGCCGGGAAACGCTCCCTGCTGATCGTGGACACCAACGAGCAGGCCGCGCACCTGTGCGCAGAACTGCGCCGTGACCTCGTGCGCCTCGGCCAGGTCGCCGAGGACGGCGTGCCGCTGGGGATGCAGGGCACCTACGCCGGGATCGGGGACCTCGTGCAGGCCCGCCGCAACGGCTGGGACCTCGCCGGAGTCGAGGGCAACCGGGAAGTCCCGATCAACCGCAAGCAATACCGGGTCCTCGACACCCGCGACGACGGCGGGCTGGTCGTCGCCCCGGTCCTCGGCCGTGAAGACGGGATCGGTGAAGTACTGGGCGGGCGGATCGCTCTGCCCGCCGATTACGTCGGCGAACACGTGGTGCTCGGCTACGCCTCTACCGTCCACAGTGCACAAGGACTCACCGTGGACACCAGCCACGCAGTGGCGACGGAGAACACCGGACAGGAAGCCCTCTACGTCGGGCTCACCCGCGGCCGGGAGAACAACACCGCCCACGTCACCACCCTCGCCGTGCCCAAAGACGCCCCCGAGGGCGCGGCTCTCAAGGCGGTGAAACGCACCCCGTCGGCTGTCCTGGCGGGCGCGTTCGACGGTGCCGGGCCGCAGCGCTCCGCGCTCGCGGAGGCAGCCGAATCCGCTGCCGAGACCGATGCGATCCGTACCCCGGCCGAACTGCTCGCCGACGCGACCGAACTGGCCACCGCCGGGCGCACCGCCCGCTGGCTGGACGACCTCACCACCACCGGGACCCTGACCGCCGATCAGCGGGCCCGGATCGCCGCCGAGGACGGCGGGCCGACCCTCGCGCGGCTGCTGCGCCGTGCCGAACTGGCCGGGCACGACCCGCAGCAGGTGCTCGCTGACGCGATCACCGCCCGGTCGCTGTCCGGGTCGCGGCAGCTGACCAACGTCATCCACCACCGCATCACCGACACTGTTGCCCTCGACCCGGTCGGCGACAGCTACGCCGACTGGGTTCCGCGGGTCGAGGACCCGCAGTGGGCCGCGTATCTGGCGACGCTGGCCGACACCGCCGACCAGCGTCGCCACGAGCTCGGCCGGCAGCTGGCCGAGCATCCGCAGCAGTGGGCGCTTGAAGCGTTCGGCCCGGTGCCGGAACAGCCCGAGCAGCAGCACCGCTGGATCGAACGGGCCGGGACCGTCGCTGCGCACCGCGAACTGACCGCGCACGAGGACCCCGATACCGCGCTCGGGCCCGCGCCGAAGGCCGGGCAGGTCGAGACCTATGCGTCGTGGCGCTCCGCGTGGCGGGCGCTCGGACGCCCGGAATCCGGCCGCGACGAGCTGGAAATGAGTGACGGTCAGCTGCTGGTGCGGGTGCGCTCGTGGGAACGGGAGAAAGCATGGGGACCGGAATTCGTCGGGAACGAACTCGCCGGCACCCACGAAGCCGCCGCCGCTCGCCGCCGCGAGGCCGAGCTGCACCGCGCCGAGGCCAAGGCCACCACCAACCCCGAGGTCCGGGAACGGCTCCTGGCCGAGGCCGACGAGGCCGACGCGCTGGCCGAGATCCTCGGCCAGCGGACGGCGCAACTGCACGACGCCGACGAGGCACGGGCGGCGTGGTACGCCCACACCGCCGAAACCCGCGCCGCCGGTGACCGCGCACGGCTCGAACTGGCCGCACGCAACATCGCCGCCACACCACCGGAAACGGTCACCGCAGCGGAATGGCTCGACGTCCACCGCGAGCACGAGGCCGCCGAGGACAGCCACCGCGAGGTCACCGGCGAGCACGACCTCACCGACATCGTCGACCAGCGCACCGCCGACACCGCGTCGGTCGCCGACGCTCACGAGGAGGACACGATGCCCGAAACCGAGATCGATGACCTGCGCGACACCGCCGCGACAGAACCGGCCGCAGCGGATTCGGAGGAGGTCCGGGTGCCCTCCGCTGACGAAACAGCGGACACGATCGAGCGCGCGCAACGCGCCCTACGGGAGATCGAAACCCGCCAGGCAACCGAAACCCAGCACGCCGCCGAGGAGGCACAGGCGGCCGAGCTGCACCGCCGCCACACCGTCGACGCCGAGCAACAGCGCGCCGACGAGGCGGCAGACACGCTGCAGTGATGAACAGTCAGCCCTGGACGTGGGCGGGGACGTCGATCGGCGGGCAGCCGCTGCGACGCCACGCCCACGCCAGGGTCTGCACCACCGCCAGCAACCAGCCCGGCCGCTCAGACAGCCACGGAGCCACCGGACGACGGAACAACAACACCTCCGCCGCCAGAGACTCCGCCTCGATCGTCTCCTCGTGGGCCTGCCCGAACCGGTTCGTCACCGGCGCCTCGGCCAGGTACCACGGGCCCTGCGCCGGCCGGACCGTCGCGGTGGCCAGCCAGCGGCACGTCTGCACCACACCGAAATTCGCCCACGTGGGCTCCGCCTCATAGCGCTGCTCGGCGGCGAGCCACAGACGCGCGAACTCGACCACCGGCACACGCACATTCCCCTTCGGGATGCCATCGAAATCGTGCCCGGTCAACTCCATACCCCCAGAGTGACACGGCAGACCGACAAAAAGCACCAGCCCGAACGGTGCCAGCCACACGCACAACCGGTCGCCGCTACCGAAGCCGCCCTCTGCGGGCGGAACAAGGTCCGCGCAAGCGCGGCCTGTGTCTTCGAGCTTCGCAGCCCGGCTTAGCACGGCCCCACCTCACGATCAAGGGGTCCGAAAAACTTTTGAACCCACCAAAAGCGCGTGGCTTCAAAACTTTTTCGGCCTGATCCCTTGACCGCGAGCCTCCGGGGCCGTGCGTGGCGCCTCTAAGGGCGACGGGGTGAAGCCGTCGCCCGCCCTACGGGCAGCGAAGAAACCCACCCGACCCCAGCAACCCAGCACTCACGAACGGGAGATCACGATGACCAGCGACGACGCCACCACCCGCGACGCGATCGCCGACGCGGCCGTGCGCGAGATTGCCCAGACCTGCCGGATCGAGTACATCCCTGCGGCCACCCGCCACCCCGATGACCCCGACGCGATCATCCCCGCCGGCTGGTACCTGCACGCCGGGGAGAACTACCACGAAGGCGGCAGCCAGGTCGTGCTCCACATCGACGAAGCCTCCGACGACGAGGGCAACGACATTGCCGACCGGTTCGCGGCGTTCCTCGCGACAGCGCTGAAAACCGCTGCCCGCAACCCGATCGGCGATGAGAAAGACCCCGCCGAGTACGACGAGCCGTCCCGGACGTTGGAGCAGCAACTCGCCGACGCCCTCGGCGCGGTGTTCCCGACGGACCTGCACGAGATCGCCAGCTCCGAGGCGTACGGCGCGCTCAAGTACAAGACGCTGCAGCGTTGCCAGGACACCGGCGAAACCCCACGCCAGGTGCTCGACAGCATCAGCGCGCGCGACCGGGCGTTCGTGCCCGACGCCAACGACCCCGCCGCGTTCCTCGCCTCCCGCATCGACTCCTGACCGACCACAAAGGATGGATCACCATGGCCACCACCAACGGCAGCAGCATCCCATCGCCGGGAGGCGAGCTGCGAATGAACCTCGGCGATGCGGTACGGCGCATGACCGCACTCCGCCAGCAGTACTCGGACAACGCCGACCGGCTCGGGCTTGACCATGACCGAGGCGTCGTCACCGGCCTGGAGCTGGCACTGCACGCCTTGTACGTGTGGACCGACGGCCAGTTCGGCGCCAACTACGTCTCCACGGGCGGTGGGGCATGAGCACGCAGGCGAAAGCCCGTCGCGCTACCGCCCGGACCAGGACCGCTACGCATCGGCCCGCGGCTCGTCGTCGCCGATTCCGTCATGACGATCTGGTCGCGGTCGATCTGTTTTCCGGGTTCGGGGGACTGACGCAGGGGATCAAGCAGGCCGGGTTCACCACGATCATGGCCGCGAACCACAACTCGTACAAGGTCGAGGTGCACGAGGCCAACCATCCCGACGCTGAGCACTGGATCGCCGACCTGGTCGACCCGGACTCGGCCGACTACCACTCCGCCCGTGACTTGCCTGCCGCGGATCTGCTGGTCGCCGGGGTGTCGTGCGTCAACCATTCCCAGGCCAACACGCAGAAGGCCTATGAGCAGGGCCTGTCGCTGTTCGACCTCGACGACCCGGACTTCGACGCCCGTGTCACCCGCTCCGAGCGGGACCGGGCGACCGCGAACTGCGTGCTGCACTACGCCGCCCGCCACCACCCGCGGCTGATCCTCATCGAGTGCACCACCGAACTCACCTCCTGGGGACCGGCGCTGCCCGGCCGTCCGAAGGTCGGCGACGGCACGACGTTCAAGTGGTGGCTCAAGCAGTTCACGAACCTCGGCTACCGGCACCGGGTGTTGTATCTGAACTCGATGTTCTTCGGGGTGCCGCAGTCCCGCGACCGCCTCTACATCGCCTTCTGGGACCGGCACTTGCCGACCCCGGACCTCGCCCACCGGCCCGAGGCTCGTTGCCCGCGCTGCGACCGTGCCGTGCAGGCCGTGTGGAGCTGGAAGACCGGGGTCCCCGCCTCGGGATCGGTGCGCTACGGCACGCAGTACCACTACACCTGCCCGTCCTGCCGGGGGCCGGTCGTGCCGCCGATGACGCCGTCGCTGGCCGCGCTCGACCTGAGCAACCTCGGTACCCGCATCGGGGACAAGCCGATCAAGAAGCAGCGCGACGGCAGCATCGGGCCGCTCGCGGCGGCGACGATGGCACGCGCCGAACGCTGCCGCCGCCGGTTCGCCGAGTTCCCCGCGGTGCTCATGCCCGCGAAAGCCGTGCACGGCACCGAGAAACACCTGTGGCAGCCGTTGGCGACCCAGACCAGCCAGCAGGAAACCGCGATCCTCACCACCGGCACCGTGCTGGCCGCGCACCGGATCGTCTCGGCCGGGATCGTGCCCTTCCGACAGAACACCATCCCCACCGTGCACGCCGAAGCGATGCCGACCGTGACCTCCGACCAGATCCCCGGCCTGCTCACCGCCACCGGCGCGCCTCAGCCGGCCGCGGCGTGGCAGACGATGCTGGCCGAGATTCCGTTGCTGGACTGCTTCTTCCGGATGATGAGCGCCCCTGAGATCGGGGTCGGGTGTGGATTCGACGTCACCCGACCCGGACACCCTGGCAGCTTCCAGGTGTGGGGCTCGGCCCGTGACCAGACCGACGGGTTCGGCAACGCCGTCTCCCCAGCCGTCGGCGCCTGGATCGGGCAACGCCTGCGCGCCATCCTCACCGCCCCCGAAGCCATCACCCACCAAGGACGAACAGCAGCGGAAGGAGGTGAGCAGTGATGCGTGAACGATTGCGCACCATGATCCGGACCGCCGCATTCCTCAACGTGTGCGCCGAGGGTTGCTACAAGCACTACGTCAAAGGCATGGGCTGGGTCTGCTGCAAGTGCGGCAACTGAACCCACGATCGAAGGGTGCGGGGCCAGCGGCTATCTGGCCCCGCACCCGCGCCCAGCGTACGGCCCTGCCGTTCGACTACGGCCGCTGGATCACCTCGAACGGGGCTTTTTCGAAAAACGGATATCTTCTTCATTGCGTGCGCGCTCCATCTGGGGATGCTGCCTTGAATCGAACGTGTGTTCTACTCTTCTGGTGTGCCGGGGCGAGTGGGGGAAGCACTCGCCCCGGCCTCGTCATCAGGAGGAGCGCGTCATGGTCACCAAGTACGAGCGGCAACTGGAGCGCGCCGCGGTTGCGCAGCGCGCACAGGCAGGCAACGCCGGCGCGACACGGGGTCCACCAACTCAATGTCGGTGATCTTGGTCCACAACCTGGTCCACGAACTGTTGCCCACCGATGCCGAATACGCCCAGTTTCGCGCAACTGCTGCCTACCGTGACCAGGCGCTCCGGCCATCCCCACACCAGCGTCCGAACTACGGATCAGAAGGTCAGGGGTTCGAATCCCTTCGGGCGCACGTCTGGTCGAGACAGTAAAAGCAGGTCAGGGGCCTTGTTTCTCTTGGGAGACAGGGTCCCTGCTTGTGTCTTGCGGGGAAATCATCTCACCATTTGTCACGTACGCTTGTACTGTTGGCTCACGCTGAGGTCCCCTCGTCGCGTCGGTTGGGGCTTGCTCGGTGGTTGCTTGTACCTGGGGTTCGGGTTGTAGTGCCTCGGGGGATGGCGGACGGTGGCGGCGGTGTTGTGGCGCTGCAGATACAGAAAACCCCCTGTTGCCAGGGGGTTTTCTGCTGTTCGGCGGTGGGGCGTGTTGGTCGGAGCGCTGGGCTTGGGGGGTCAGTTCAGTACCGGGCGGCCCAGCGGCAACGGCTTGCCGCCGGTTGCGGCGGATGTTGCGCTGACGAACAGGTAGACCCCGACTGCGGTGAAGGCGAACGTGACGTACCCGCCGGCGGTGGTGGCGCCGGTGGAGCCGCCCACGGTGCCGTACAGGACCAGGGCGAGTGCGATGTCGATCAACACGAACAGCACCGTGAAGGCAGCGGGCAGTCGCAGCGTGGTCAGCGTCAGCAGGACGATCGTGACCAGCCAGGCGATCAGGAACAGGCCCTGCGTCGAGATCGCCGCGTCGCCGACGCCGAACCAGTTGTGGGTGAGGCCGAGCACGAGCACCGCGTAGCTGATCCAGAATCCGGCGAAGATGCCGAACACGGAGGCGACGGCGTTCTGGCCGAGCGACGCCGCCCATATCGCGGCGATGAGCTGGCCAAGGCCGGTCGCGGGCAGGATGATCGCAATCGACGCGCCGACGGCGTCGGCCGGGACGTACCCGGTCAGCACCAGGCCGAGCGCGATCGCGCCGACGATGAAGGTGGGCACGCCGATCAGGGCCGGGTCGCCCTCCGGTGTGGTTCGGACGGGGGCCTCGGTGGCTTCGGTGGCTACGGCAGTGGTCATCGTGTACTCCTCGTTGAGCTGCGAATGATCCTCGAGTGCGGTCGGGCTGGGCGGCGGCCCGGGATCGGCCGGTCGCCATGGAAGCGGGAGACGCGGTGGCACCACCCGCTTTCCACACCGAGCCCGGTCACCGGTGCCTGGTCGAGACGGCGGACCTTGCCGTCGCCCGTGTCGCGAACCTCCTCGAGCTGCGACGTGAGGACCACCTGCGACCGAGCGGGCCGCGTTGGGCGAGGTATTCGGCGGCAACATCGTTGCCGTGGTCACGATCGACTGTCTCGCCGGGATGTTTTCCCTGAAGGGAGATAGTCGCCTGAACAAATCCGAGATTTCGGGCGAGGCCCATCGGTCATCGACACCTGACCGGCGGACCACACCGGGGCCGGTTCTCCTTTCGTCACCGGGTTTCCTCGCCCGTTGACGCACGCGATCGTGACAGGCCCTCGCGATCACCTGTGCACAGTTGTGCTCAACGGGGTGGCCGGTGCAACCCGCGACCGGTCATCTGGCCCTTGGCCACATTCCGGACAGCTCCGGATTGTCGTCGTCAATCAGTCGGTGTGCCAAGGCGATCGCTTCCTTGGGGTCGATCTGGTCGAAGTCCGGAGAACCCTCGGCGAGACCCTCGAAGACGGTTGCCAGCTCTTCTGCCGCGGCTGGGGACAGGCCGGCGTCTCGGGTGCACCGCACGTAGCGCAATCGCAGCACGCCCGCGGCCTGCAGCAGCAAGGCGCAGTAGGTGTCGTGTGCCGCTGCTGCCCGGTTGGACCGAGCACCTGACTTTTGGTCTTGCACGCCGAATCCCTTCTCTCTTCGAGTCTCCCGACGCGGCTCACCGGATTCTCATGAGCCACCACACTTTTTCCGTCCAGTGGTGGCCGGACGACTGGTCCGGCGTCGCGCTCACTTGCCGCGGCCAGGTCCGGAACACCACTGGATTGTTCGGTCAGCGCCGGGTTTGTGTGTGGTCAGGCAGTGGCGCGCTTTTTGAGTTCTTTGGCTGCGGCGGCGGGGTCGGTGGCGTTGTAGATGGCGCCGCCGGCGACGGCGACGGTCGCGCCGGCCTCACGCACCGAGCCGATGGTGTCGATCTTCACGCCACCG